>NZ_KB902514.1:0-48696 GCF_000379525.1 Lamprocystis purpurea DSM 4197
GGCAGCTTGGTGTTACGGTCATGGACAAGGCTTGTGTCCGCCACCTCGATCAGGAGCAGGATGTCATCGGGGCGGGGGTGCGCCTGCACGTAGTAGTCATCCCGGTAACGCAACAAGGCAAGGTCGGGCTCCGGGGCGGACAGATCGCCCAGGATGACCGGGTTCCGGACGGAGACGATGGCCTGACCGCGGACCGCAGCGGTCAGCAGATCGAACAGTCGATTGGTCTTGCTCGCGTGGGGTGCTCCGATCGGCGGCATATCGATGATCTCCCCCTCGATAAGTTCGACCCGCGCCTGCGGGTCCAAGACGCCGGTCTCGCCCATGCGGAAATACTCGGTCACGGTGATGGGGTGGCGCCGGGGGACCGGAACAGCCGGCAGTTCGATCGGGATGGCGACGGCGGTGGGCATCGGAACCTTCTCCCACTCAAGTTAGGTCCAGGTAAGCAACGACGATCTCATCGTCGGCTCTATTTCCAAAAGGATAGACGAAGACCGCGGGGATTCCGGGGACAGTTTACTCAATCGCGGGCTGAATTAAGTGTCCTGTCCCCGGAACTCGGAAATCCCTCGTCTGCAAATGGTGCCACAAGAGGTGTGAGGTGCGCGGCGGTCGCCCGAGCTAGCGCGGACCGCCTCCCGCGCGGAACCAACCGACGCGCGTTCCGCGTCACGCACTCGACCGGGTTTGCTGCGGAAGCGGGACGTGACGATAGGCCGAAATCACTGCCCCGTCCCGCGGTCAGACGGTCCCGACTTGTCAGCGAGCAAGCGCTTCAGCCGCGCGTTCTCGGCCAAGGCTTCGTCCTTGGCGGCCCGCTCCTGCTCCTTCGCCGCTCGCTCCTGCTCCTTGGCCGCCCGCTCCTGCTCCGCATCCGCCTGCGCTTGCTCCTTAGCCGCACGCTCCTGTTCCTTCGCCGCTCGCTCCTGCTCCTTCGCCGCCCGCTCCTGCTCCACGTCCGCCCGCGCCTGCTCGACCTCCGCGCGCAAATCGTCGAATTCGAGTTGGATACTTTGCTGTTCGCGCAGAAAGTCCTGCCGCGCCTGGTAGGCATGGTAGGCGTGTTCTTTCTCAGAGAAGGCCTTCAGGGTGTTCATGGCTCGCCTCATCTCTTGGGTCTGCATCCAGGCCGGCAGGGCGTCCGCGTCCAGACGCTCCGCCTCGGTGAAGAACTTCAGCCACCGCTGCTGCTCGGTTTCGACCGCGTCGGCAGCGAATTTGCTGAGCTCCAGCAGCCAGATACCGCCGTGGTCCAGAAAGACGCGACCGTGCGGGTCGCGCAACCGGAACTCATGAGCATACTCCGGAGCATCCGGCAACAGCGTCTGACCCAACAGCCAGATCGCATAGGTGGGGCGCAGCTTGCGGTAGCTCTCGCCCGCCTTGATCTGCGCGCTGTAGAGATCAGCCCAACCGTAGAGGATGCGCGCCGGCAGGTCGCGGTGATTGAGAAGTTGGACCTCGACCTGATACATCTGCCCAGTGGCGTCGCGGGCCTTGACATCGACCACGGTGAGCTTGTCGTCGAGGAATTCCTTTTCGTTATAGGGATTCTGTATCTCCACCGCGGTGATGGGCCGGGGCAGCTCCGCGCCGAGGATGGCGTTGAGAAAATGGAGCAGCAGGTCACGATTGGACTCTGCCCCCAGCAGGGCCTTGAAGACGCAGTCAACCTTGGGATCGATGGGATGGCGCATGGCGGCAGTGTAGGCAGGCGTCGTCGATGCGACAAGGGGCGCAGTTCCGGAGATCCGCGCCAAAGAGGCAACCTGGGAGGCCGCGTTGCGCGGGGTGTCTTGCCTTGAGTGGGGGCCACCGGCTAAAGCCTCGGCCTCCGGTTGGGGGGCGTGCTTCTTCAGCCGGATGCGGTTCGCCGGGGCCACCCCGTCGCGGTCGACATGCCGCCGGCTGAAGCTGACATCAAGCAAGCAGATTCGGTTAGCGCCGGAAATCACCTAAACTCGCTCCCGACACCTGCCCGACCGGCGACCCGGGCACCCAGCAGTCCATCTGACGAGCACCACACCGGATGATCACCGATTCCTTCACCGACCCCCAGGCCCCCGCGGCTCCCTTGTACACCCTGTCCAACGGCCGCTATGAGGTGCGCATCTCGGCCACCGGGGCCGGGCAGTCGTCCTGCGACGGTCTGGCCCTGAACCGGTGGCGCGCCGATCCGCTCCAGGATGACCTGGGCAGCCTGCTGTATCTACGCGATCTGGACAACGGCCGCTTCTGGTCCCTGGGGTACCAGCCGACCCGCACGCCGACGCCGATCTACCGGACCGAGTACGCGGACGGGCGTTTCGTCCTGGAGCATGAGGATTTCGGCATCGCATCGCGGCTGGAGGTCAGCGTGGCCGTCGATGCCAACCTGGAGTTGCGACGGGTGACCCTGAGCAACCGCTCCGGACGGCCGCGCCGGATCGAGATCACCAGTTATCTCGAGGTCGTGCTCTTCTACGTGGATGCGGACACCGCCCACCCGGCCTTTGCCAAGCTGTTCGTGCAGACCGAACGTGACGCGGCGGCCGGCGCCCTGCTGGCGCGCCGCCGCCCGCGAGCGCAGGACGAGCATTGGCCCTGGCTGGTGCACGCGGTCACCGGTGCCGCGGCGGCCGAGTGGGAGACCGACCGGATGCGCTTCCTCGGGCGCGGATGCACCCCGGCCGCACCCGCGGCCCTGATCGCGCCGGGGCCGCTCTCCGGCACGGTCGGCAAGGTGCTCGACCCCTGTCTGAGCCTGCGCGCGACAGTCGCCTTGGCGGCTGACGCCGTGGTCGAGGTGCTGTTCCTGACCGGCGTGGCCCCGGACCGGGCGGGCGCGCTGGCGCTGCTGGACGGTTACCAGCGCCCGGAAGCGGCCCCCGCGACCGGTCCGGCGGTCGGCGCGGGACCGACCGGACATGCGGTCGGCGCCCCCGGTGCGCCGGCCGCCGCCCTGGACCTCGCGGGCGAACCGCTGCGGCTGTTCAACGGGTTCGGCGGCTTCTCCGCGGACGGGCGCGACTATGTCCTGCCCTTGCGCCGCTCGGGCACTGACGGGGGCGCCCTGCCCCGCCCGCCGCTGCCCTGGATCAACGTCATCGCCAACGAACGGGCCGGCTGCCTGGTGAGCGAGGTCGGCGCCGGCTATACCTGGGCGCGCAACAGCCAGGCCAACCGCCTCACCCCCTGGTCCAACGACCCGGTGAGCGATCCCCACGGCGAGGCCCTCTATATCCGGGATGAGGCCACCGGCGAGTCCTGGTCGCCGCTGCCCGGACCGCGGCCGGCGCCCTGCGACTATGAGGTCCGGCACGGCCTCGGCTATTCGGTCTTTCGCTGCGATTACGCGGATCTGACCCAGGAAAGCACCGTCTTTGTGCCCCGCACGGACCCGCTGCGCTGTCTGCGGCTGCGCCTGACCAACCACGGCACCCGGCCGCGGACGCTGGCACTCTTCTCCTACCAGCGCCTGGTCATGGGGAACCAGCCGGCCCTGCCGAGCCCGATCGAAACGGCCTGGGACCCCGCCCGCGACCTGCTCACCGCCGTCAACCCGGCGGCCGACGATTTTGCCGACGGCATCGCGTTCGCGGCGCTGATCCGGGCCGGCGGAACCCCTGGACCGCAGTCCTTCACCTGCGATCGGGCCGCCTTCATCGGCCGCCATGGCGACCTGGACGATCCCCTGGCCCTGCGCGGAACCGCCCTGCTGGACGGCGCTTGCGGCGCTGGGCTGGACCCCTGTTTCGCCCGGCAAGCGACCCTGACGCTGGCACCCGGTGCATCGGCCGAGTACAGCTTCCTGCTCGGCGAGTGTCTGGACCAGGCCGAACTGGACGCAACGGTCGCACGCTACCGCGCACCTGGCGCAGTCGATCAGGCGCTGGCCCAAGCCCGGGCCTTTTGGGACGATCTGGTCGGCCGACTGCAGGTCGAGACCCCCTCCCCGGCCATCGACCTGATGCTCAACGGCTGGCTCGTCTACCAGAACCTGAGCTGCCGGATCTGGGCGCGCTCCGCCTTCTATCAGTCCGGCGGGGCCTACGGCTACCGCGACCAATTGCAAGACGCGGCGGCCCTGACGGCCCTGCGGCCGGACCTGACCCGGGCCCAGATCCTGCTGCATGCCGCCCACCAGTTCGTCGAGGGCGATGTGCTCCACTGGTGGCACGCGGCACCCATGGAGCGCGGGCTGCGCACCCGCTTCGCCGACGACCTGCTGTGGCTGCCCTTCGTCACCTGCCACTATGTTCAGGCGACCGGCGACCAGGCCATCCTCGACGCCGAGGTCCCCTATCTCAGCGCCAGGCTCTTGGCGCCCGGTGAAGACGAGGCCTATCTGCTGCCGGAGCCCAGCGGCACTGCGGGCGACCTCTACGACCATTGCTGCCGCGCCCTGGACCGCTCACTCACCCGCGGCACCCACGGCCTGCCGTTGATGGGCACCGGCGACTGGAACGACGGCATGAACCGGGTCGGCCGGGAGGGAACGGGGGAAAGCGTCTGGATGGGCTTCTTCCTCTACCGCATCCTGGGTGACTTCCTGCCGCTGTGCGCGGCGCGCGCCGATCACGCCCGCCTCGAACGCTATACCGACTACCGGACCGCGCTGGTCGAGTCGCTGGAGCAATCCGCGTGGGACGGCGCCTGGTACCGCCGCGCCTACTATGACGACGGCACCCCGCTGGGTTCCACCGCCGACGCCGAGTGCCGCATCGACGCCCTGGCGCAGGCCTGGGCGGCCATCTCGGGGGCGGTCCCGCGGGAACGGGCGGAACAGGCGCTGGACGCGCTGGAGTCCGAGTTGATCAGCGAGACCGAGGGCCTGATCCGCCTGCTCACCCCGCCCTTCGTCGACACCCCCAAGGACCCCGGCTATATCAAGGGCTACCTGGCCGGCGTGCGGGAGAACGGCGGCCAATACACCCACGCCGCCTGCTGGGCGGTGATGGCCATGGCCGAACTGGGGCGCGGCGAGCGCGCCGCCCGGTTGCTGGAGATGCTGAGCCCGGTCACCCACACGGCGACCCCCGAACAGGTGGCAACCTACCGGCTGGAGCCTTACGCCGTGGCCGCCGACATCTACGGCACCGAGCCCCACATCGGCCGCGGCGGCTGGAGCTGGTACACCGGCTCGGCCGGCTGGCTGTACCGGGTCGGCGTCGAGTCGGTGCTGGGCCTACGCCTGGAGCACGGCCACACCCTGATCCTCAAACCCTGCATCCCGGCCGACTGGCCCGGCTACCGGATGACTTACCGGTTACCGGACGGCCGGACCTCCTGTGAGATCGTCGTCGCGAACGGCGCCGGTGCCGGCCAGGTGGTCGCCGTCAGTTTGAACGGGCGCACGGTGCCGGTCAGCGATGGCGTCGCGCGGGTCAGGCTGCCGGACGGCGGCGGCGCCTGCCGGGTCGACCTGCGTCTGGGATAAGTCGCGCGGACCTTGATCGTAATCCCGGCCGGCGGCGTGCGTAGTCAGGGCTTCCAGCCCTGACGGTATCAGGCCAGGATGGCCTGACTACGCACCCGACGAGTCCAAGTGGCCGGAATCTTGATCGAGGCCGTCGCGCGTCAACAACAAGCGAAACACGACCCCAGTCGTTGTCGTTGTCGTTGTCGTTGTCGGATAATCGATGCAACTTATTTATAAATCAAGCGATCTCAACCGGGCTGCGTTCCAGTCCGTGGCGACACATCCGCCGATTGCGATCCGGTCGGCAGATCGGAACGCGAGGATGAGTGTAAATGCGGCGATTCCGCGATCAAGCGGCGCCATGAAACCTGGCGTCAGCGGTTCGTGCCGGAATCCGACTGGATCGGTGCCGATCCGTGCCGCGGCGGCCCTGCACCGGGCCAGCCGGGATGTTCCCGAGAGTTCCTTCAATCACAGGAGAACGACGATGAATCTACAGCGTATCAGCGGTTTGGCCCTGAGCGGCCTGCTGCTGCTGACCGGCCCGGCGACGGCCGCCGAGCCGTCGCAACAGGCGGCGGCGCCGGATCCGAACCGGATCGTCGCACGCATGTGCGACTACCTGAAATCACTCGACCGATTCTCTTTCAGCGCGGAGGTCACCGACGACCGGGTCTATGCCGGCGGCAAGAAGCTGCAGTTCAGCTTCGCGACCGAGACCTTCGTGCAGCGCCCCGACAAACTGCGGGTCAACGCCGCGGGCGATCTGCTCGACAAGCAGTTCTTCCTCAACGGCAAGACTATGACCCTGTTCGACCCGTCAGCGAAGGTCTATGCCACCGCCGAGGTCCCCGCGGATATCGAGGGCGCCCTGGCGCACGTCGATCAGAACCTGCACTTCCGGGTGGCGCTTGCCGATCTGGCCAGCCCCAAGCTGTGCGAGCATTTGGGCAAGGGCCAGCGCCACGCCCTGTTCGTCGGAACCGGCAAGGTGCGCGGGGTCGCCGCCGATCATCTGGCGTTCGACCGGGACGATGTCCAGGTCCAGGTGTGGGTCGCCACAGGCGCCAAGCCGGTACCGGTCAAGATCCTGATCAATCAGAAAAACCTGCCGGCCTCGCCGCAATGGACCGCATACCTGCAGGACTGGAAGACCGCACCGCCACTCAAGGCGAGCACCTTCACTTTCAAGGCGCCGGCCGGGGCACAGCAGATCAAGTTCGCACCGCCCGCGACACCGGCTGCGCCTGTCGTTCAACCTGCCCAGACCGGAGCACAGCCATGAACACCCGTCGCTTGATCCTGATGCGTAACGCCGTGCTGGTCGCGGCGGCTCTGGGCCTGGTTGGCTTCGGCACGCTGGCGACAGCCCGCGGTTTTGGCGGGGGTGGTTTCGGCGGCGGCGGCTTCCGGGGCGGCGGTGACTTCGGCGGCGGGGGCGGTTTCGGCGGATTCCATGGCGGCGACGGCAGTTTCCACGATGATGGATTCAGCGGCGGAAGCTTCCGGGACGGCGGCGACTTCGCGGCGGCGCGCGGCCCGGATGGCGGTGACTTCGCAGCAGTCCGCGGACCGGACGGCGGTGGCTTCGCGGCGGCGCGCGGACCGGATGGCGGTGATTTCGCGGCGGCGCGCGGACCGGATGGCGGTGATTTCGCGGCGGCGCGCGGACCGGATGGCGGTGATTTCGCGGCGGCGCGCGGACCGGATGGCGGTGATTTCGCGGCGGCGCGCGGACCGGATGGCGGTGATTTCGCGGCGGCGCGCGGACCGGATGGCGATGGCTTCGCGGCAGCGCGCGGACCGGACGGCGGTGACTTCGCGGCAGCCCGCGGACCGGATGGCGACCTGGCAGCCGTCCGCGGACCGGGCGGCGACTTTGCGGCGCGCGGCCCGGACGGCAACGTCGTGGTGGGCGGGCCGGATCGCGGCGGCGTGGTCTATGGCGGAGACGCCAATTGGGGACACTACTACGGTCCGGGCTGGAACGGCGGTGCGGTCGCCGCGGGCGCCGTCGCCGGGTTGGCCGTGGGCGCCGCGGTCGCCTCGCTGCCGATGGCTGCCGAACGCGTCATGATCGCCGATCAGCCCTATTGGGTCGATAATGGCGTCTATTACCAGCAATGCTATCAGGGAGCAGCGATGAACTACTGCGTGGTTGCCGACCCGAACTAAACCGCGCCCAGCGCGATGGTCAGTGTAGGGGCGACTTCAGTCGCACCTACATCCGAGCCGATGGTGGGTGATATCCGATATTCCGGAAATCACCTTAGCCGGATCAGGGCCGCGCGGACGCGAGGTCAACCGGCTAACGGCCATGGAAAGAACATCAGCCACCCCGGACGATGAATGNCCCCCGTGGGAGCGGCGTCCCGCCGCGATGCGATGCCGCGGTGACCTCGAACGGGCGGTGACACGCCCGACCCCATCGCGGCGGGACGCCGCTCCCACAGGGTCGCTGCGCGACTTTCACGGTAAGCCCCGACCTCCGGTTTTCTTATGACCCCGCCCCGGCGTCCGGTCGAAACCGCTCCGGCCGTGATCAGGATCACAATGACCTGGCGGTCATTCCCCGTTCAGCAGGAACTCGCGCACCAGGCGGTGGAAGGCCTCCGGCTGCTCGATCATCGGGAGATGACCGCAGCGGTCGAGACAGGCCAGGCGGCAATCGGTCAGACGTTCGGCCATTGCCTCGACGGCGGACACCGGCATCAGCGGATCCTGATCACCGGTGACCAGCAGTACCGGGGCCGTGACCTTGGTCAGCGCCGGAAAGAACTCCGGGCTGCCGGCGGTGATGGCGACCTCCAGGGCCGAGAGCGGGTCCGTGCTGAAAAACTCGACCACGCCGTCGCGAATGGCGGTCTCGTCCTCCGGCAGGTTTTCCACGAAAGCGCCGGCGACCGCGCGGCTGATGACCGGGTCATTGGCCGCCCACTCGATCCAGGGCTTCCACAGCGCATGCCCATCGCGCGACAGGGCAAGCAGGGGCCGCCACAAGGATAAGCCGAGATCCATCTGTTGATGGGCCTGGGTCAGGGTGACACGCTCCATCACATTCCGCGCCGTGCCCAGACTGGTAAGCACCAGTCGGCGCACCCGCGTCGGCACCAGGGCGGCCACTCCGACCGCGACCGCCGACCCGAAGGAGTGTCCGACCAGGTCGAAACGTTCCAACCCCAGCCGATCGGCGAACTCCAGCACCTCGCGCGCCAGCAACGCGGTGGTGATCGGGTCGCGCCAGGGCGGGGTCTCGCCATGGCCGGGCAGATCGAGAGCAAAAACCTCGCGGGCATCGGCCAGGTAATCCAGGGTGCCCTGCCAGTGGCGGGACGAACACCGCCAGCCGTGAATGAGCAGCAGCGGCAGGCCGGTCCCGGCCTGCCGGTAAGCGAGCGGACCGTTCTTGAGCGTAATGTGTTGGACAGGTGTGTAGTTCATGAAGCGCGGACCTTGGTTGCAACGGCGTCCCACGGGCGAGTACGGCCTTGACCCCGGGCAAAACCGCCATCTTACCTTCAGAACGCCCCCAACGGGGTCCGACATCGCCATGGCAGCAAGCGGAACGCTGGCAGCCGGCCCCTCCGCCGGTATACTGCGCCCCCATGTCGATGCTGAAAAAGAAACCCACCTGCCCGATCCATGGCTGCGAACTGATCCTGTCGCACCACGGCAAGAAGTCCAACCTGGGACACTACTGGATCGAGGCCCAAGGCGCGCCCATCCTCTACTGTCCCGCGTGTCATGAACGGGGCACCGATACCTCGGTGGAGGTCGCGGCCGAGGCGTCCAATGCCTTCCTGCGCAAGCTGATCCGGCTCTACGACGGATGCGAGTTTCCACCGGAACTGGGCCGGCCGCGCATCCGCGTGGACTTCAATCCGGGGCGGGCGGTGCCGGATGGCCTGCCGACCGGTGGACAACAGCCGCTCTATCAGGTGACGGCGAGCCCGTCCGGTCCGGCGGCCCCCGGCCCGGACCCCGACGCGGAGCAGCCCCCGGAAACGGAGTTCGAAAGCTTCCGACCACGCCCGCCCCGCCATCGGCTCGACCAACTGGTGCTGGACGCCGAGACCCTGACGCGCATCCGCGAAGCGGTGAATGTACTGTTGTCGCAAGACCTGCTGTTCGGCTGCTGGAATCTCGGGTCGGTCGCGCGCACCGGTCGGCGGGTGGCGCTGAACTTCTACGGCCCGCCGGGGACCGGCAAGACCCTGGCTGCCGAGGCGATTGCGGCCATGCTGGAGCGCGAGATCCTCGTCATCAGCTACGCTGAACTGGAATCGAAGTATGTCGGCGAGACGCCCAAGAACATCCGCGCCGCTTTCCGGCGCGCCACCGACACCGGGGCCCTGCTGTTCTTCGACGAGGCCGATTCCATCCTCGGCAAGCGCCTGACCAGCGTTTCGCAGGCGGCGGACAATTCGATCAACGTGGCACGCAGCACCACGCTGATCGAGCTGGACAACTTCGACGGGGCCGTGATCTTCGCCTCCAACCTGGTGAAGAATTACGATACCGCCTTCCTGCGCCGGGTACTGGCCCATGTCGAGTTCCGTCTGCCGGCCACCGAACAGCGTCGGCAATTGTGGCGGGGTCACTGCCCGGTGGAACTGCCGATCCGTGCCGATGTGGATTTTGAACTCCTGGCGCAGTATTCCGAGAACGCGGCCGGCGGCGATATCCAGAACGCCGTGCTGCTGGCGGCCTCATATGCCTCGCTGCGCCACGGCGAAGAACAAGTCGTTTCCATGGCCGATTTCAAACGCGCGATCACCTTTCTACTCGACGGCAAGCGGCGCATTCTCGAATGACTGCGGCGTGGCGATTCCGCCGTACATCCTCTCTTTTTCAGGTCCAATGACGAGCACCGTTCATGACAGTTGAGCATCCCGCCTACCGCATCGGTCCCATTCATCTCGCGCCCGGCATTCTGCCGCGGCACGGGTGGAGCTTCCTTGGTGCCGCCTTCTTTTCCATCGGTCTGGTGACCTTCATCGCCATCGGCCAGACCTATGTGCTGACCGAGCATCTCAAGGTGCCGACCGCCCAGCAGGGATCGATCAGCGGAGATCTGGTGTTCTGGACCGAGCTGATCACGCTGGCGCTCTTCATCCCCGCCGGGATCCTGATCGACCGTATCGGCCGCCGCTCCATCTACGCGGTGGGTCTGGTGCTGCTGGGCTTGACCTATGTGATGTATCCGCTGGCCGAGTCGGTGGGCGACCTCTACCTTTATCGCATCCTCTATGCCTGCGGGGTGGTCACGGTGGCCGGCGCACTCTCGACCGTGCTGGTGGACTATCCGGCCGAGCGTTCGCGCGGCAAGATGGTGGCGATCGTCGGCGTCCTGGGCGGACTGGGGATCGTGGTGACCAACCAGGGTCTCGGCGCCCTGCCTCAGGCACTGACCAAGGCTGGATTCAGCGGCGAGGAGGCCGGGCTCTACACCCATCTGGTGATCGCCGGGATCGCCCTGGGGGTCGCCCTGCTGGTCGCTTTGGGACTCAAAGGCGGCACCCCGGTCCATAAGAAAGACCGCCCCGGCATCCGTGCACTCTTTCTCAGCGGCTTTGCCCAGGCCCGCAATCCGCGCATCCTGCTCTCCTATGCCAGCGCCTTCATTGCGCGCGGCGACCAATCGGTCAACGCCACCTTCCTGGTACTCTGGGGCTCGACCGCCGGCATCGCCGCCGGCATGGGCAGCGCCGAGGCGATCAAGACCGGCACGCTTATTTTCGTCACCGCGCAGATCGCCGCCCTGCTGTGGGCGCCGGTCTTGGGTCCGGTGATCGACCGCATGGATCGGGTCTCGGCACTGGCGCTGTGCATGGCCCTGGCGGCCATCGGCAATCTCGCCCTGCTGTTCCTGGATGATCCGCTGGGGAGCAATGCCACTTATTTCTTCATTCTGCTCGGCATCGGCCAGATCAGCGTCTATCTCGGCGGCCAGTCACTCATCGGTCAGGAAGCACCGAAACGCGAACGCGGTTCGGTCATCGGTGCCTTCAACGTCTCCGGCGCCATCGGCATCCTGTTGATCACCTCCTCCGGCGGACGACTGTTCGACCATGTGGACCCGCGCGCACCCTTCATCGTGGTCGGCGTGCTCAATGTGCTCTTGTTCCTGGCCTCGGTCTATGTGCGACTGAAAGCACCGAGCCCGCCGATCCGCGAAGACCATGAACACGAGCATGCCGCGGTCCATTGACCGGAGGCGGAGCATCGTCCGCGCCTGAACCTGAAAAGATCTGTTCTCTCACAAAGACACGAAGACACGAAGAACTTCAACGCGATAGGTCGGTCGAGCAAGTCACCCGCGCGGTGATTGGCTCGACCATTTCATTGATCATTTTTGATTTAGTGAACGTTTTGATATAGCGACCCCAGAACGAGGGGATTTCCGGCTCTTGGGTTGACGGGTTGTTCGGCATGGACTAGGCTCGTCTTAACCAGGACAGGGAGGAACTACGGGCGGCGGGACGGGGGTATTCAACGGTGGCAGTGTGGAAAACAGGTGAAATCGATCTGATACCGCAGATACAGGATCTGTCTAGCACACCCAACACCGACATCCGGCCAAGAACACTTTATCTCCCAATAATTGGAAAACAGGGACGGGCGAAAACAAGGGACGGACTACGGTATTCGCTCTGATAATGAAAATAGGGACAATCGATCATAAACCGCTTTAGCATTTGGAGAACGTGAATGACCGTGCTTTCTGATTTTACGCGCTGCGACCCCGACATACTTAGCGGTACGCCGGTATTTCTTGGCACCCGTGTTCCGGTGCGCTCGCTATTCGACTATTTAGAAGGAGGAGACACTTTAGAAGAATTTCTTCATCAGTTTCCGTCTGTTAAACGTGAACAGGCGATTTTTTTGCTCGATGCGGCCTACGAGTCCGTGATTGCCAATGCGCATCTTGCTTGACGAAAATTTTCCGGCTGACTTCGCGAATCTATTTGTTGGGCATGACATAGCGACAGTACATCGTCTTGGTTGGTCCGGCATCAAGAACGGCGATCTTTTGCGTCGCGCACGTAGCGTCTGTGATGTTTTCGTCACTCTTGATCGCAATCTTGAGTTTCAGCAGAACATCAAGGTACTGCCCTTCGGTATCGTGCTTGTGCGCGCTCGCTCCAACCGAGTCGCAGATCTCACTCCCCATTTTGCAAGCATCATGGACGCTGCCCGTCGTGTCGTACCAGGGCGCGTTGAAAAGGCGGGGATTTTGAAGGGCTAAGGGGCCAGGAGGGGGGCCTTGGTGATAAACCCGGTCACCTCGCGATCTGCGCGGTCGTCGGTCCGCACAGCGGACTTTCCAGATCATGGCGTTATAGCTGTCGAACGTGATAACCGGACGTAGGGGCGGGTTTCAAACCCGCCCCTACACAAGGGTCTGTCTGGATATCAGGTACGAAGGCTATACCGTACCGACCGCGGTACTTACCGATCGCGGCCAGCCGCCACGATGATCAAGACCGCAGCGGCCCGCCGATCGCGAACAGCCCAGGCTTTGGAGGATAATCCCCTTCCCGCGGACCAACCGCTGCTGCGACACCAGAGCCCTCATGACGACCGATCAATCGAACTCCAGCCTGGGCGATCTGCGCCACCAGCGCACGCCGGCCACTGTGCATCCGCTCGCCGACGCTCTTGATGCCCCGCGCAAGACCTTCTCGACCCGCGCGGGCCAGCGGCTCGCTTACTATGTGGACGGCCCGGCAGCCGGGACGCCGCTGGTGCTGATCCACAGCATCAATGCGGCACCGAGCAGTTACGAGATGAAACCGCTGTTCGACCACTACCGCGCGCAACGGCCGGTCTACAGTCTGGATCTGCCCGGCTTCGGCCAGTCCGAGCGACCGGCCGGCCCCTATACGCCGGGACTCTTCGCCGACGCGATCGGCGATTTTCTGACGCAGGTGGTCGCGCAACCGGCCGCGGTCGTCGCGCTGTCGCTCAGCGCCGAGTTCACCGCCCGCGCGGCAGCGGCCGTGCCGGACTTAGTTGCCTCGCTGGTGCTGATCTCGCCGACCGGCTTCAGCCGCCGCCCGCTCCCGTCCGCGGCCGCGGCGCGCGGGGTGCATCGGGTGCTGACCACGCCGGGGCTGAGCCAATGGCTGTACGATCTGGTCGCGTCGCGGCCCAGCATCCGCTATTTCCTCAACAAGTCGTTCACGACCAAGGCGCCGGACGATCTGATCGACTACGCCTACGCGACCTCTCATCAACCCGGCGCCCGCCACGCCCCGCTGTATTTTCTCTCGACGCAGTTGTTCACGCCCCAGGCCGCCGATCGGCTCTACGCCGGGCTTAAGGACCTGCCGGTGCTGGTGATCGCGGACCGCGACCCCTATGTCGATTTCGCGGCGCTCCCCGACTTTGTCGCCGCCCATCCGAACTGGCGGCATGAGACCCTGGCACCGCAGCTCGGCCTGCCGCAATGGGAGCACCCGGCGGCGACCCGCGCGGTCCTGGATCGGTTCTGGAATCAACGGGCCTTTCCAATTCCAGCCTAAACGGACATGATGAGCGGATGGACAGATATCCCTACCCAATTGCCCGTATCGGCATCATCGGCGGCGGTCAGCTCGGCCGCATGATGGTCAAGGCCGCTAAACGTCTGGGGTGCACCTGCGTGGTGCTGGACCCGACCCGCAGCTCGCCCGCCGGTCAGGTGGCCGGACACCAGATCGTCGGTGACTACCACGATCCCGCGCGACTGCGTGAACTCTGCGAATCGTGCGACGTCACCACCTTCGACATCGAGGACATCGACAGCGATACCCTGATCGAACTGGAGCGGGAGGGCAATCTGATCTTTCCGGCTCCTGGCGTGCTGGCCGTGATCCAGGACAAACTGACGCAGAAACAGGCACTGCGCGATGCCGGCATCCCCACCTCGCCCTTCATCCCCATGCCGGAGCCCAACCCGGAGGCCTTCGCCGCCTTCGGTTATCCGCTGGTGCAGAAGGCCTGCCGCGGCGGCTATGACGGCCGCGGCGTGGTGATCATGAGCACGGCGGCCGACTACCCCGAGCGGCTGCCCGTACCGTCGCTCCTGGAGCGCTTCATCCCCGCCGCCAAAGAACTGGCGGTGTTGGTGGCGCGCGGCCGCGATGGGGACTGCCGCTGCTATCCGGCGGTCGAGATGTGTTTCAGACCCAAGCAAAACGTGCTGGATCTGCTGCTTGCCCCGGCTGACCTGGATACGGCGACCGCCGCCGCCGCCGCCGCCCTGGCGCGGCGTACCGTAGAGGCGCTGGGCGGGGTCGGCATCTTCGGGATCGAGCTGTTCCTGACGACCACGGGTGAACTGCTGGTCAACGAGGTCGCGCCGCGCACGCACAACTCCGGGCACCACACCATCGAGGCCAACATGACCGATCAGTTCGAGCAGCATCTGCGTGCCGTGGTCGGCTTCCCGCTCGGGGCCACCGACCAGCTCTCGCCGGCGGCCATGATCAACCTGCTCGGCGCCCCCGGACACCGCGGGCGGCCGGTCATCAAGGGGATGGCCGCGGCCCTGGCGATCCCCGGGGTCTGCGTGCACATCTACGGCAAGGCTTCCACCTCACCCTACCGCAAAATGGGCCATGTGACCGTGCTCGATCAGGATCTGGCGAACGCACGGCGCAAGGCCGAACAGGTTCGCGCATTGATCGAGATCACCGGGGAGGACCATCCATGAGCAGCGCACAGATCAAGCCCCTGGTGGGGATCATCATGGGCAGCGACTCCGATCTGCCGGTGATGCAAGAGGCCGCGGACATCCTCCGCGACCTTGGCGTCCCCTTCGAGATGACCATCGTCTCCGCCCACCGCACACCCCAGCGACTCTATGACTATGCCCGAAACGCGGTGGATCGGGGGCTGGCGGTGATCATCGCCGGTGCCGGCGGTGCCGCCCACCTGCCGGGCATGGCGGCGGCCATCACCCCTCTGCCGGTGATCGGCGTGCCGGTGAAGACCTCGGCCCTTTCCGGCCAGGATTCGCTGCTGTCCATCGTCCAGATGCCCGCCGGGGTACCGGTCGCCACCGTCGCCATCAACGGCGCCAAGAACGCCGGCATACTCGCCGCCCAGATCCTGGGCACCGCCGACCCCGCGTTGCGCGCGCGGGTCGCCGCCTTCAAGCGCGATCTGGAAGCCATGGTGCTGGAGAAGGCGGCACGGATGGAGGCATCAGCTTAGGCGGCGTTGATCATCGTTCCGGCCAGTGCGCGGGCGTCGTGCACTGGAGGTCGAGGCTTTAACGAGGGCCACGCAAACGCGATATCGACCGGCGAACAGCCATGGAAGTATAAGCCACCCCGGAAGATGAAAGTCCCCGTGGGAGCGGCGTCCCGCCGCGATGCGGTGCCGCGGTGACCTCGAACGCTGCGGCTGCGCGTCTGGCCCCGTCGCGGCGGGACGCCGCTCCCACGGAGTCGCTGCGCGACTTTCACGGCAGAGCCTCGGCCTCCGGTCTACGCGAAACAGCGACTACACTCGTTGTCGTTGTCGTTGTCGTGGTCGTAATCGGATAAGCGATTCAATTTGGGCATGAGCGGCCCGATGTCGATCGGGTTTCGATTCGCCAGGCACGGGATCAACGCATCGTTTCTATGCGCGCAACGCTCGGACAGCGAAACGACGTGGTATGTGGGAATCCTCGTGGGCATAACCTCCCGATTACGACAACGACCGAGACGCCATAGGCGTCCCCTAATGGATTCGTTTTTCTTATTGGTGAACGGTTCCTGAGTTCGCCGCGACCCCGGCGATCTGCCCCGCACTCGGCGGCTGCGCAGCCGCCCATAGCAGGGTATGCAGCTCGAACAACCCGTCGCGATGGGACACCAGCGCCCGCTTCTCATTGGGCTTGAGGCTGCCGAGGCCCTCGTCCTGAAGCTGGAAGATCAGGCCCTCCAGGTAGTGGCGGCGCCGGCGGTTCGGGGTCTCGTCCGGCAGCAGAGAGGCGTGCAGGGCATAGGCGCAGGGGTCGACGACGGCCCGATACCAGAGGTCGCCGCCGGTGGCGGTGGTGCACAACGGCGTACCGGCACGCTCCAGATTCTGTTCCAACAGTTGCAGCACCCGCGGCTGCGCGGTCTCCTCGGGGGTCAGAAAGATGCCGGCGCGCCGGGCGAGTTGGCCGAGCCAGACCCGGCTGGTGATCATCGACACCGGGATCGAGAGCGCCAATCCGGCCAACACCGGCGTGAACCACCAGAAGAAGGACGGGACATACCGATAGGACAGGAACCCGACGACCACCGCGATGAGTGTGTGCGAGAGATGGGTCCCGAACGCCTCGGCGAACCCGGTCTGGTGATCACCGCGTTGCTGCGCCGGCCAGCCGACGTTCTGACGCAGCAGAATGGCGAGCACGAACTTGCTCTGGAACAGCATCAACACCGGCGCCAGGAGGACGGAGAACAGACTCTCGGTCAGCACGCTCAGGGTGGCACGCACCAGGCCGCCGAACTGGCGGCTCAGAGCGGGCTTGGCGGCAAGCAGCACCAGCGCCAGGATCTTGGGCAGGAACAGCATGGTCAGCGTCACCCACAGCACCGTGGTCATTTCCACCGTGTAGGTTTCCGGCCAGACCGGCAAAATGTTATTGCCGAAAAAGTAGACAGGCTCGACCAGGCTCTGGAAATAAGCGGCAACGCCGGTGACCACAAGAAAAATCAACCACAGGGGTGATGCCATGTAGGACATGACACCCATGGCAAAGTGGATACGGCTCAGCGGCTTGAACCCGCGTGCAAACACCAGTCGGCTATGCTGAAGATTCCCCTGGCACCAGCGGCGGTCGCGCTTGGCATAGTCGATCAGGGTAGGCGGAATCTCTTCGTAGCTCCCACCCAGATCGTAGGCCAGCCAGACCCGCCAGCCGGCGCGGCGCAGCAAAGCCGCCTCCACGAAGTCGTGGCTCAGGATCTCGCCGCCGAAGGGCTCACGGCCCGGCAGCTTCGGCAATCCGCAGTGATCGGCAAAGGGTTTGACCCGGATGATGGCGTTGTGGCCCCAGAAGTTGCTGGTGCCGAGCTGCCAGTAGGACAGGCCCGCGGTGAACATCCGCCCATAGAGACTGCCGGCGAACTGGAGCATCCGGGAAAACAACGAGGAGCGGTTCACCGGGACCGGCGGGACCTGGATCAGGGCCACCTTCGGGTTACGCTCCATGCGTGCGACCATCTCCACCAGGGTGTCACCGGCCATGATGCTGTCGGCATCCAGCACGATCATATAGCGGTAACGCCCACCCCAGCGGCGGCAGAAATCGGCGATGTTGCCGCTCTTGCGACTGGTGTTCTCCACCCGGTTGCGATAGAAAACCCGCGCCGGATGTCCCATCTCCTTGGCCCAGCGGCGCCAGAGCAACTCCTCTTCCACCCAGATATCCGGGTCGCGGGTGTCGCTGACGACAAAGACCTCGAAACCGTCCTGCTGACCGGTCTCCACCAGGGATTGCCACATGGCCCGCAGCCCGGCGAAGACCCGCACCGGATCCTCGTTGTAGACCGGCATCACCAATGCCGTCTTGAATGGACCGCTCGGTGCGGCGCCCACGGCGCGGGTATCCGCGTTGGCAATGGCATAGTGATCCCGCCCGGTCACGAGCATCGCGAAGCCGATGGTCGCGGTCCAGAATGAGGCACTGATCCAGAGCGTCAGGATCGCGTAGAGGCCCAGCATGACGAGTTCATGCGGCCGGGTTCCGCCGTCCTGGAACGCGACGCTGAGCAGGGACATGGCGCCCAGTGTCGTCAGCAGCACCAACAGGAAAAAGAGGATACGGCGGTAATGGTGGCCCATGATGCCGATCCGGGACTCACTGGTCATCGCGGTTGCTCCTTACGCGGCGGCGCGGCGGCCGGTTCGTTGCCGGCCAGCACCCGCAGGGCGCCGGTGATGCGCCGCCCCAGGTCGTGACAGCACAGATTGATGGTACTGGGCTCCATGTCCAGCGGGGCCGGCTCAGGCTCCGGCTGGACGCCGGCAGCCCGTACCTGGGCGGCGATCGACTCGCCGGAGACCCCCGCGAAGCGCCCCGTCCAGTTCGGCACGGCACCACTCAGCACGGCAGCACGGGCGGTGAACAATGCGTCGACCTCACCCGTGATATCGAGTTCCGCACAGAGCCAGGTATCGAGCAGCGTATAGGCCTCCTCGATACCGGCCTCGACCGGATCCTCCAGGGGCACCGCGCTCACCCGCGCCTCCCAGCGCTGCTGGATGCGCACCAGCAGCCGCTCGCGGTGCAGCGGGTCTTCGATACCCAGGGCTCGCAGATAGAGGGCGACACGCTCCGATACCCGCACCCAGGCCGCCGGGGACCGGTCGGCCGCCGCGAACGTGACGCCGGACTGCCCCGCCATGGCTATTCCCGAATCCATTGGAAACTCCAGGTTTCGCTCAGCACATCATTGCCGTTGCGCAGGAAGGCCCGCAGGTCGATCGGACCTGAACCATCGGGAGTGAGTTCAAAGAACAGCCGCCAACCCTTGGTCTCGGGATTCGGCTGGACCGTCGGGGTGGACAAGGTACCCGAGGAGGTCGAGACGAAGGCCTCCACCGGGGTGTCGGTCGGCAGCGCAGCCAGCGTCTCGCCGCCAAAATCGAGCACGAACTTGCGTTTCTCGGCATCCAGCACGGCGGTACCGCCGGCACCGATACGGGTGGACAGGGTCCGTCCACCTTGCAACTTGGCCTCCGGATCGCCGGCGAAGCGCAACCGGTAGGCATACTCGAACTGCTCGCCGGCGCCGGCGGTCCGCTCCGGGATCCAGAAAGCGACGATATTGTCGTATTGCTCCGAATCGCTCGGAATCTCTACCAGTTCAACCGCACCCTTGCCCCAGTCGCCAATGGGCTCCACCAAGGCGCTCGGACGACTCTGGTAGGACGCCTCCAGGTCCTGGTAGCTGCGGAAGTCACGGTCGCGCTGCAGCAGACCGAACGCCTTCGGATTCTCGGCCCGGAAGGCGCTGATGCGTAACCCCTTGGGATTGAACAGCGGACGCCAGATGCGCTCGCCGGTGCCGTCGACCACGAGCAAACCATCGGAGTCGTGGACCTCGGGACGGAAGTCGTCCATGAAGCGGTCGGTATCCTCGGCGTGGAAGAACATGCTGGTCAGGGGAGCAATCCCGAGCTTCTTCACTCGCTCGCGCAGGAAGAGGTGGGCCTTCACATCGATCACCGTTTCCCGTCCCGGGGAGATCAGGAAGCGGTAGGCGCCGGCCACACTCGCACTGTCCAGCAAGGCGTAGAGGGTGATGGAGGTCGCGTCCCGATCCGGTTTTTCCATCCAGAACTCACGGAAGACCGGGAACTCTTCCTTGCTCGGCAGCCCGGTGTCGATAGCCAGGCCCCGCGCGCTCAAGCCGTAGAGCAGCCCCTTGGCGACCGCGCGGAAATAGCTGGCCCCGAGGAACACGGCCACCTCGTCAAACACGTCGTCCCGATTCAGCGGATACAGCAACCGCAGGCCGGCGAACCCCAGGTCCTCCGGCAGATCCGGCGGGACCGTATTCTTGCCGTAATCAAACAGACTGTTGCGATACAGCACCGGGACCGCTTTCCCCTCTTCGATCACGTTGAAGGTCACCCGGTCCTTGAACATGAACCCGCGCGGGAAGAGTTCAGCCTGGAACGGCAGGGACTCGGCCCGCCAGAGGGACTGATTGCGGCGGAACCGGATATCGCGATACTGGTCATAGTCCAGATTGGCGAAAAAGGGGGGCAGCGCGGGCTGATCCGGCTGATAAGGCCCGGCCGCCAGTTCGTCGGCGCGGCGCACCACGGAGGCGAAAGTGAAATGACCCGGCACACCCTGCTCCGCACCTGGGACGGCAGAGCCGGTTTCGACCTCGCCCAGGACATTCCCGGTGATCGCCAGTGCCGTGAAGGAAAGGGCCGCACAAAGAGGCAAGAGTCCGAAACGTCTCGGGATCATGATACTGAATCGCCTGCAAGTCAGGGTTGCGTGATAAGGGCATCGGGTCGCGGCAACCGGACGCGGCGGAGACACCGGTCGCGGCTGATGCGACCCGGCCCCCGGTCAAGCCCGTCCGACCGCCCCGATCGGGAACAGTCGTGCCAAACGTGGATTGTAGGACAGCGCCTGGGGCGCACGCACGGTCCTTGTTGATCGAGCGGCGCGATATCCGCCGACCGCTGCCGCACGGCACCGGCTCACAGCGACCGCGCGGCGGCACCAAATGACCAATCGGGAGCGTGCAGTGTCTGGTTGTCGGCGACGCCCAGGAGTAAGCTCCGCGTAGGGCTCAATCGCGGGCAAAGGATCGCCGGCGACCGCATCTCGCGGGTTGGCCCGACGCCGATCGCCGCGCATCCCCTAAACCGTAGAATGATACCAGAATATCCAGAGCCGCCGTTCACCCACTACCCGTGAAGAGCACCGCTGATCCAACACGAACCACGGGGCCCGACGCCGCGGCACGGGATCTGTGTCTGCGTGTCCTCGCCGACCACGCGCCGGACTGGGATTACTGGGTCGGCCCCGACGGCGTTTACCGCTATGTCTCCGCGGCCTGCGAGGCGGTGTGCGGGTACCCCCCGGAAGCCTTCCTTGCCGATCCCGGGCTGATGGAACGTCTCCTGCTGGCGGAGGACCGCGCCGCCTGGAACGCACACTTGGTCGCAACGGCCACTACCGGCGTGTCACACCTCCCCCACCAGGCACTTGATCTGCGCATCCGTACCCGTGAGAACGGGGTGCGTTGGATCGAACATCGCTGCCGACGGGTCTATGACAGCGACGGGACCGATCTGGGCTGGCGTGGAGTCAATCACGACATTACAACCCATAAGTCAGCCGCGGCGGCGTTGGCCCGGAGCGAGGCTCATCTGCAAGCCGTGGTCCGCTGCGCGCCGGTGGGTATCGCCACGGTCGTAGCGCGTATCTTCGTCGAGGTCAACGACCGGCTGTGCGAGATGACGGGGCACACCCGTGAGTCACTGCTCGGTCAATCCACCCGCATCCTTTACTTCAACGACGCCGAGTTCAAGCGCGTCGGCGCGGCGATTTACCCGCGGGCGACGCAGGTGAGCAATGCCCAAATCGATGCGCGCATGCGGCGCCGTGACGGCCAAGTCATTGATGTTGTCTTGTCCAGCGCGGCGCTGGACCCCGCGGACCTGTCGCGCGGCGTCGTTTCCACCCTGCTCGACGTCACCCGGACCCGACGCGACCAGGCCCTGATGGAGACCCGTTTGTCCCTGACGGCGGGCGCCGCGGCGGGGGACCCGGGCACCCTGCTGCGGATTGGGCTGGATGCCGCCAAACGCCTGACCAACAGCCAGGCCGGGTATTTCCATTGCATCGAAACACTCCCCCATCGCCAGGGTCTGCCGGAGGGACACCAGGCGCTGGAACACCCGCTGGTGGTCCAGGTTGAACGTGATGGACAATTAACGGCCATCCTGGCGGTTGCCGGTAAACCCGGCGACTACACCGCGGCAGATCGGGCGGCCGTGACCGACATCGCCGCCATGGTCATGGAACGGCTGGAGACCGTGCGGGCCGAACAGGCCATGCGTCAGGCCGCCCGCGTCTTTGAGAGCACCTCCGAGGGCGTCATCGTGACCGACGCGCAAGGGCACATCCTCGCGGTCAACCGAGCATTCGCCCGCATCACCGGCTATGCGGAGTCGGATGTGCTCGGCCTGACACCCCGTATCTTGCGCTCAGGGCGTCATGACCGCGCTTTCTACGAGGAACTCTGGAGTGCCTTACGCGACGCCGGCCAATGGCGCGGCGAGATTTGGAACCGACGCAAGGACGGCGAAATCTACCCCGAGTGGCTGACCATCAGCGCGGTTGATGACGCGACCGGGCAGACCACTCACTATGTCGCGGTGTTCAGCGACGTCACCCAACTCAAACAATCCCAAGAACGTATGGACTTCCTCGCACACCACGACGCGCTTACCGGACTGCCGAACCGCATCCTGCTCCAGGACCGACTCGGCCAGGCCATTCGCCGCGCCCAGCGGGAACGCGGCCGTCTCGCCCTGCTGTTCGTCGATCTGGACCGGTTCAAAGAAGTGAACGACACCCTGGGGCACGGGGTGGGAGACCGTCTGCTCGAAGCGGTCGCGCGCCGACTCGGCGAGCGGCTGCGCGGCGCGGACACCCTGTCACGACTCGGCGGGGATGAATTCCTGATCCTCCTGGACGGCAACTCCTCGGCCGCCGGGGCGGCGGCGGCGGCCCAGGCCTGCCTGGACCTGCTGCGAACGCCGCTCCAGATCGACACTCACGAGATTCATCTCTCGGCGAGCATCGGTATCAGTCTCTATCCGGCCGACGGCATGGACGCGGAGACGTTGATCCGCAGCGCCGATCTGGCGATGTACCAAGCTAAGGAGCTGGGCCGCGGTAACTACCAGTTCCACGCCCCGGAGATGAGCATCGCCGCCCAAGAGCACCACGCACTCGAAACTGCCCTGCGCGGCGCCCTGGCCCGCGGTGAACTGGGATTGCTCTATCAACCGCAGATCGAACTCGCAACCGGTCATCTGTGGGGGGTCGAGGCCTTGGCGCGCTGGACCCACCCGGACCTCGGGGCGGTCGCGCCGGAACGCTTCATCCCCGTTGCCGAGCGCATCGGGCTGATCGGCGAACTCGGTGAGTGGGTCTTGACCGAGGCGTGTCGGCAGTTGGTCCGCTGGCGCACCGCCGGTTTCGCCGTGCCGCGCATCGCCGTCAACGTGTCGATCCAGCAACTCGCGCGCTCCAACCTGCTGCCGACGCTCCAACGCTGCCTGGTCGAGTCCGGGCTGGCCCCGGAGGATCTGGAAGTGGAAATCACCGAGTCAGTGATCGTAGGTGACAATGCGCGGGTGATTACCGCACTGAGTGACCTGCGCAGCCTGGGGATCAGCCTGGTGGTGGACGATTTCGGCACCGGTTCCTGCGCACTGGGACGGATCAACCGCGTACCGATCGATCGGCTCAAGATCCACGGCTCCTTCATCCGCTGCATCGGGCGCGGCCAGAGCGAAGAAGCGATCACCCGCGCCATCATCGGCCTGGGTCGCGACCTGGGGCTCGCGGTGATCGCCGAGGGCGTCGAGCGGGAGGACCAGTCCGCCTTCCTTCAGGCCGCCGGTTGCCGGCTGGCGCAAGGCTATCTGTTCGGCGCACCGATGGATGCCGACGCCCTCGGGGCCTATTTGGGCCGGACTTCTGTGAATTAGGGAAGGAGTCAAAACTATAGGTTATACGACGAATACCATCGCTGTCGCTGTCGTTGTCGTAATCGGATTCGGATTCGGATAAGCGATTGGGTAGTCCTGTAATCTGTAGGCGGTCTTGATCGTTGTGCCGGCCGACAGACGGGCACCCGCACTGGAGGTCGAGGCTTTAACCGGACGAGGGCCGCCCAGACGCGAGGTCGACCGGCTAACGGCCATGGCGCCCGCGCAACCCCGGAACATGAAAGTCCTTGCGACCACTGATGCTACTGCCGGCGTGCGAGGCTGCGTAGTCAGGGCTTCCAGCCCTGACTGTTCCGGCCCCGACGCCGCTAGGTGGCCCTCGCGGGGATAATAAACCGAACTCGATTACGATTACGACAACGACAACGACCGAGACGCCAAAGGCGCCTCCTAAACCGCGTCCGGCGCGAAATGCGTAATTTTCATTGTGTGTTCGGCCTTGGGGATTTAACCAACCTCGGTGGAGACGCGGTTTAAAATTGATGCTCTTCAAAACTTTAAACCGCGCCAACTCCATCAATTGTCGAGTCTGCCGGGGCCGAGCCAATCCAAGAACATCGCATACCGCGCTGGGCGCGGTTTAATGGACTTGTTCAACTTATTTAGTGAACTATTCCTGAATCGTTCCTGGGGGCCGCGCGACACCGACCCCCGGCCGGTGTCGCGCGCCTGACCGCCGCTCCCGACCTAGAGCGGCACCGGCGGGACCGCGTCCAGATGCCAGATGTCCCGATTGTATTCACCGATGGTCCGGTCGGACGAGAAGAATCCACTGTGGGCGGTATTCAGGATGCTCATGCGTGTCCAGTGTTCCTGATCGCGGTAGGCCGCCGCGGCGCGCTCCTGAGCCTCGCAATACCCCTGGAAATCCGCGGCGGTCATCCACGGATCATGCGGGCTGCGAATCGTGTGAATGATCGCGTCGAAAATACCCCCTTCGAACTGATTGAAATGACCGGACTCCAGGAGGTTCATCACATCCTGAAGGGCGCTGTCGCGGGCGATGACGGCATTGGGATCATAGTGACCGCGACGTTGTTCGACCTCGGCGGCCGTGAGCCCGAACAGGAAGAAATTCTCATCGCCCACCTGTTCCCGAATCTCGATATTGGCCCCGTCCAGCGTGCCGATGGTGACGGCCCCGTTCATCATGAATTTCATGTTGCCGGTGCCGGACGCCTCCTTGCCGGCCGTCGAGATTTGCTCTGACAGGTCGGTGCCGGGCGCGATCACTTCCATGAGCGACACCCGGTAGTCGGGCAGGAAGGCAACCCGCAGCCGCCCCTCGGTATCCGGATCGCGATTGACCGCCCGCGCTACATTGTTGATCAATTTGATGATCTGTTTGGCCATATAGTAGCCGGGCGCGGCCTTTCCGCCGATCAGCACACACCGCGGCGTCCAGTCACGCGTATCCCCGCGTTTGATGCGGTTGTACAGGTGGATGACGTGCAGGATGTTCAGGAGTTGCCGCTTGTACTCGTGGATGCGCTTGACCTGCACATCGAACATGGCCTCCTCGGGGAACTCGACATGAACGAGCTGCTTCACGGTCTGCGCGAGCCGACGCTTGTTCTCCTGCTTGATGGCACGCCAGCGCTGACGAAACACCGCGTCGTTGGCATAGGGAGCGAGCCGTTCGAGCTGATCCAGATCGCGCACCCAACCGTCGCCGATCGTCTCGTCGAGGAACTCACGTAACCCGGGATTACAGAGTGCAAGCCAACGCCGCTGAGTCACCCCATTCGTCTTGTTATTGAACTTATGCGGCCAGAGGTCGTAGAAGTCCTTGAACAGCCCTTCCACCAGCAGCTTCGAGTGCAGGGCGGCGACGCCATTGACGGAGAAGCTGCCGACGATGGCCAGGTAGGCCATCCGGACCTGGCGCTCATGTCCCTCTTCGATCAGTGACATGCGACGCTGCCGCTCGCTGTCGCCGGGCCAGCGGCTGGCCACCTCGGCGAGGAAACGGGCATTGATCTCGTAAATGATCTCCAGGACGCGCGGCAGGAGTTGCTCGAAGAGCCGGACCGGCCAGCGCTCCAAGGCCTCCGGCAGCAGGGTGTGGTTGGTATAGGCCATGGTCTTGGTGGTGATGGCCCAGGCCGGCCCCCAATCCAGATCGTGTTCGTCCATCAGTTGGCGCATCAGCTCCGCCACCGAGATGGCGGGATGCGTATCGTTCAACTGGAAGCAGTTCTTGGCAGCGAATTCGCTGAAGTTCTTGCCCTTCAGGCGCACCCACTCGCGCATCACGTCTTTGATACTGGCGCTCGCCAGGAAGAACTGCTGGCGCAAGCGCAGTTCCTTGCCGCTCTCGCTGGCGTCGTTGGGGTAGAGCACCATGGTGATGTGCTCCGCCGCGTTCTTCTGTGCCACGGACTCCGGATAACTGCCGGCGTTGAACTCGCCCAGATCGAACTCGTCGGTCGCGGCGGCCTTCCAGAGGCGCAAGGTGTTGATGTTGTCGTTGCGGTAGCCGGGAATCGGCACATCGTAGGGTACCGCCAACACATCACGGGTATCGACCCAGCGTGCCGCCGGACGGCCGGTGGCATCCTTGTAGCGCTCGGTACGACCGCCGAACTGGATGCGTTGAGTATATTCCGGCCGCTCCAACTCCCAAGGGCTGCCGTCACGCATCCAGTGATCAGGCTCCTCCAACTGGTGGCCGTCCTCGATCAACTGCCGGAACATCCCGTATTCGTACCGCAGGCCATAGCCTTTGACGGGCAATTCCAGGGTCGCGCAGGAGTCGAGGAAGCAAGCGGCGAGCCGACCCAGACCGCCATTGCCGAGACCGGCATCGCGCTCGCCGCTCGCGAGTTCTTCGAGGACCAGACCCATGTCGTACAGCCCCTGCTCGGCGGCATCGTGGACGCCGAGGTTGAGCAAGGCGTTGCACAGCGTCCGCCCCATGAGAAATTCGAGGGACAGATAGTAGGTCCGCTTACAATCCGCATCGTTATGGGCTTGGCGGGTCCGCTTCCAACGCTCCATCAGCCGATCACGCAGGGTGATCGCCAGCGCCTCGTAGGGGTAGTAGGCGGAGCGTGAATTCCGATCCTGCCCCATGGTGTGGGCGAAATAATGACGCACATCGGCGGCGATCGCCGTCGCGTCCATCCCCAGGGGAGGGAGATCGTAAAACGCGTCGTTTGGTTGGCTACGGCTCAGATCTTTAAATGGAGACATGGGCTTATGCTTATCCTCTTGTTATCGGAACACGGCGATTGGTGGCTGCGGCTGGGATTCTACAGGCAACGAGCGAGCTTGAGTCAATGAGATGGCCGCCGGTCGTCGGTCGCCAGTCGCCAGTCGCCAAGGATCTGGGGCTTGAGCCCAAACCGGTCAGGCGGCAACCATCCGACTGGAGCTTGACCGCTGAACGCTCGCGGGGCTCAGTAGTAGAGCGCCTGTACCCGCCAACCGCTGCCGGTGAAACCCAGGCGCACGAACACCGGCCCGCCGCAATCCGCGTTAAGACGCAGCGAAAACTGCCCCGGACCGTCGAAAAAGGCCCGCGCCAGCGCCGGGCGCAAGCCCGTACCCGGCGGGGAGTAGGCGAGCATCCGGTCGCGCACCCAGGCCAGATCGACCTGAGTCTCGAGTGCCGCGGTACCGTCGCGCCGGATCGCCTCTTCCAACCAGACGATGAAGGCATCCGAGGGCGGACCGCTGGCGCTGTCGACGTCCTTGTTGAGCCGGCGGCGGAGTTCATCGCGAATGGCATCCAAGTCCATCAGACGGGCCAGAACGATCTGATCATTCCGCACCAGGGCGCGATCCAGCCGCCACAGGGTCACGTAGGGCCAGATCAGATAACCGATCAACAGGGTCAATAACACCAGGAGCCGGCCGAGACGCCGCCGACCGTGCGCCCGCCAGGCCCGCGACAGTGCGACCGGACGGATCTCCTTCATTCCAACTCTGCCTGCCGTTGCTCCAAGTCCTCGCCGACCGTCAGCCACTGCCCCTCGGCCGCCGCCAAGTCGACGGCGACCCGGCGCTGCTCCTCCAGCAAGGACAGCAGTCGTGGTTTGGCATCGGCGGCATAGAGTTCCGGGTCGGCCAGCGCCGTCGCCAACGCCGTCCGCCGGGCCGTGAGGACCTCGCACTGCTGCTCCAATGCCTTGAGTTGGTTGCGCAGCGGCTGCAGGACCTTGCGGACCTCCGCGGCGGCACGCCGCTGCTGCTTGCGGTCGGTGCCATCCCGAACATCGGCGACGACACCAGGCCCCGCCGCATCCGGATCACGGGCGGCGAGCCAGGCCGGGTAATCGTCCAGGTCGCCGTCGAAGGGTTCGACCCGACCGCCATCCACCAGCAACAGGGTATCGGCGGTCACCCGCAACAGGTGACGATCATGCGAGACCAGGACCATGGCACCGTCGTAGTCCTGCAGCGCCTCGCTGAGTGCATGGCGCATCTCCAGATCCAGGTGATTGGTCGGCTCGTCGAGCAGCAAGAGGTTGGGCCGCTGATAAATCAACAGGGCCAGTACCAACCGGGCCTTTTCGCCACCCGACAAGGGCGCGACCGGACCCAGGGCGCGTTCCCCGGCGAACCCGAAACCACCCAGGTAATCGCGCACGGACTGCTCGGTCGCCTTGGGATCCAGGCGCTGCAGATGCTGGAGCGGACTGTCATCGCGCCGCAACTGATCGAGCTGGTGCTGAGCAAAATAACCGATCCGCAGGTCCTGAGCGGTTTGCCGACAGCCGCCGCTCGGGGCGAGATCCCCGGCCAGAACCTTGATGAGCGTGGACTTGCCGGCCCCGTTGCGGCCCAGGAGCCCGATGCGGTCACCGGGGTTGAGACTCAGGTTCACACCGGCCAGGATCGGCCGGTCCGTGTAGCCGGCGGCGGCCGACTCCAGGCGCAGGAGCGGGTTGGGCAGGTGCAGGGCCGGCGCGAAACCGAAATGAAAGGGCGAGTCGACATGGGCCGGGGCGATCAGCTCCATGCGCTCCAGCGCCTTCAGCCGGCTCTGCGCCTGGCGCGCCTTAGTCGCTTTGGCGCGAAACCGCTCCACGAACTTGTGGATATGGGCGACTTCGCGCTGTTGACGCTCATAGGCCGACTGCTGCTGGGCCAGGCGCTCGGCACGCTGGCGCTCGAAGGCCGAGTAGTTACCCGCGTAGAGCGTGAGGCGCTCGCGCTCCAGGTGCAGCGTGTGGCCGACCACCGCGTCAAGAAAATCGCGGTCGTGGGAGATCAGGATCAGGGTACCGCGATAGGCTTTGAGCCAGCCCTCCAGCCAGATCACCGCGTCCAGATCCAGATGGTTGGTCGGCTCATCGAGCAGCAGCAGGTCCGAGCGGCACATCAGGGTGCGCGCCAGGGCCAGCCGCATCCGCCAGCCGCCGGAATAGCTGTTCACCGGCCGTCGCTCATCGCCCGGCGCAAAGCCCAGGCCGTGCAGCAGCCGCGCCGCACGGCTCTCCGCACCATAGCCGTCGATCGACTCCAGACGGCCGGCCAGTTCACCGTGGCGCAGCCCATCGCCGGCCGCATCGGCGGCAGCGAGTGCGTGCTGGATTCGGCGCAACTCCGCGTCTCCGTCGAGGACGAACTCGATCGCCGGGGCCAAGGTATCCGGCGTGTGCTGAGCCACATGGGCCAGCTGCCAGTCCGCCGGCAGGCTGCAGGCGCCGGCATCGGCGTGCAGTTCGCCAAGCAGCAAGGCGAACAGACTGGACTTGCCGCACCCGTTGGCGCCGACCAGGCCCACTTTGGAGCCTGGATAGATGGTCAGCGAGGCCCCGGAGAGCAGCAGCCGCGGACCGCGGCGAAAAGAAAGATCAGTGAGTTGCAGCATCGTCGAAAGGTATCTTCATCATCGGGAGGGAATCAAGCCGACCCGCGGTCGAGGCGCCGGTAGCCGATCGCCTCGCTCAGGTGCGGCACGGCGATCGCGGCGGCCCCCGCCAGGTCGGCGATGGTCCGGGCAACCTTGAGGATACGGTGATAGGCGCGCGCCGACAGCGCGAGCCGGGCCAGCGCCTGCTGCATCAGGCGACGGCTGTTGTCATCCAGTGCGCAATCCCGCTCGACCTCCCGCGGGTGCAGTGCACAGTTCGGCTTGCCGGCCCGCGCCTGCTGGCGCGCGCGCGCGGCGGCCACCCGCGCCCGCGCGGCCGCGCTGGTCGAGGCGCCGGCGGGTGCCGGGCCGTCCAGCACCGACAGATCGAATCGCGGCACCTCCACGTGCATGTCGATGCGATCCAGCAACGGACCCGAGATGCGCCCCCGATAACGCGCAACCTGATCCGCCGTGCAATGACAGCGCCCGCCGCTATCACCCAGATAGCCGCAGGGACAGGGGTTCATCGCCGCCACCAGTTGAAAGCGTGCGGGGAACTCGGCCTGCTGCGCGGCACGCGAGATGTGAATCCGCCCCGACTCCAGTGGCTCGCGCAGCACCTCCAACACCCGGCGATCGAACTCCGGCAACTCATCCAAGAACAGCACCCCCAGGTGCGCGAGCGAGATCTCACCCGGCCGCGGGTTGCTCCCCCCGCCCACCAGCGCGACCCCGGAAGCGGTATGGTGCGGCGACCGAAAGGGCCGTTGCAGCCAGGTCGCCGGATCGAACCCGGCACGTTCACTGATCGAGCGGATCGCCGCGGTCTCCAGCGCCTCGGCTTCGGTCAGCGGCGGCAGCAATCCCGGTAACCGGTTCGCGAGCATCGACTTACCGGTCCCCGGCGGACCGATCAGCAACAGACTATGGCCACCCGCCGCGGCAACCTCCAGGGCGCGCTTGGCCTGCTCCTGACCGCGCACCTCCGCGAGATCCGGATAGTCCGGAGCACAGACCGCGGCATGGTCCGGACAGCCGATCGGCAAACTCACGGCTCCGTTCAGGTGCTCGCACACCGCCAACAGGTGAGGCGCCGGACGGACCCTGAGATCACTGACCAGGGCCGCCTCCGCCGCATTCTCAGTCGGCAGGATCAGTTCACGGCCGGCGTCGCGGGCGGCCAGGGCCGCCGGCAACACGCCGGCGATCGGCCGCAGGTCCCCGGACAGCGCCAACTCACCCAGAAACTCACAGGCAGCAAGCCTCCCGGCCTGGACTTGACCGGAGGCGCCCAGGATACCCAGGGCAATCGCGAGGTCGAAGCGACCGCCCTCCTTGGGCAGGTCGGCCGGCGCCAGGTTGATGGTGATGCGCCCCAGCGGAAACTGAAAACGCCCGTTGAGCAACGCCCCACGCACCCGGTCCTTGCTTTCTTTGACCGCCAACTCGGGCAGTCCGACGATCGACAGGGCGGGTAAGCCGCCGGCGAGATGGACCTCGACCGTCACCAGCGGGGCCGCGATCCCCACCCGGGCACGACTATGCAGAACGCAAAGAGCCACGGGCGCGCTTGGCTGACCGGCCGGACTGTCAGAGCGACACCGTGAACGCCTGGATCAGCCCGACCGCGACGGCGCCCCGAGCGACCGCTCCAGTTCAGCGACTTGCGCTTCCAACTGGGTGAGTTTCTCACGGGTCCGGGCCAGCACCGCGGACTGCACGTCGAATTCCTCGCGCGTGACCAGATCCAGACGGTTGAGACCCGCCTCCAGTGACGTTCGGAGGTTACGACCCAAGTCCTCTTGGAGGGTCTGAATGCCCTTGGGCAAGGCGCTTGAGAGGCGCTGTACGAGATCGTCGAGTTGCTTCGGATCCAACATGACAGGGGGTCCTCGGTGTAGGCCCCGGCACGACAGGCGTCCGCGGGGGGCTTGGGTTTGAACCTTCATTATAAGGGCTTGGGGTCGAACCCGTCTTTTCGGCGATCCGCACCATAAGAGTGCAGAAAGGTGATCAGAGGACCACGGATCAGGTCACATCTGGTGCAACCATCTGTTGCGATTTCCGCACAATCGACCCCAATGCCGTTGTGTATTCGGAACAGTCCGGGTTGGCACACTAGCTGCTTTCAGTGATTGTCGTGAACCTGGCACACCAGCCCAGCAAGTGACCGTGGTCTCAACCTGCCCGCGGAGCCGTAACGTACACTACAGGATTTCAGAGGTTTATCTCGCATGAACGCACCACACATCCGTATCGCCTGCGCCGGCGGCGCATTGTTCCTCAGCCTCGGCACGCTCCAGACGGCGACCGCGGCGGACCCCAACAGCTTCAGCGCCAATATCGGCGCGGTCAGCAACTACATTTGGCGCGGCGTCTCCCAAACGCAGGACGGCCCGGCCATCCAGGGCGGACTGGATTACGCCCATGCGAGCGGCTTCTATTTGGGGACCTGGGCGTCCAACGTCGACTTCAACAACGAGGGCGCGGCGCAGATAGCCACCGCCATCGTCGATGCGGACGGTCTGCCGATTCTCGACGACAACGGTTTCCCGATCTACGAGACGACCGGGTCCGCCAACCCGAACGCACCAACCTATGAACTCGACGTCTACACCGGATTCGGCGGCAAGATCGGCGAAGATTGGAAGTGGGACCTCAACGCCATCCTCTATGCCTACCCTGACGGGCGTGACGCAAACTTCGCCGAGATCGGCGGCAAGCTCACCTACCGGTGGATCACCGCAGGCTTAGCATACACTGTTTGGGGCCAAGCCGACGGCGGCGACGACAACAAGGGAGTTCTGCCGTACGAGGGTGACCTCTATTCCTTCGGCGCCGTTGACTTCGCCCTGCCCTACGACTTCGCCTTCAACGCGCACGGCGGCTACTACATGTTCCGCAACAGCGATGGACAGAGCTACGCCACCTGGGGTATCTCCGTCAGCCGCGCCGTCGGTGATTATGGCACCGTCAGCTTCAACTACGACCAAAACGGCGGTAATAAAGACGTTTGGGACACCGATCCCAAGGTGTGGGTCGGCTGGAAGAAGACCTTCTGACCGAGATTCTCGCTCAACGGGCAACCATCCTGACCAGGGGACCCGCCCTGGTTCCTATTTGGAGATTCCTGTCGTGAAACTGATTTCAGCGATCATCAAACCCTTCAAGCTCGACGACGTGCGCGAGGCGCTGGGCGATATCGGCGTCTCGGGGATCACGGTCACCGAGGTCAAGGGCTTCGGCCGCCAGAAAGGCCACACCGAGTTATATCGCGGCGCCGAATACGTGGTCGACTTCCTGCCCAAGATCAAGGTCGAGATCGCCGTGGACGACGGCCTGGTCGACAAGGTCATCGAAGCCATCACCAATGCGGCCCGCACGGGCAAGATCGGCGACGGCAAGATTTTCGTCTACAACCTGGAACAGGTCGTGCGCATCCGTACCGGTGAGACCGGCATTGACGCCCTCTAAACCTCAAGCCGGAGGAGAACCCATGATGCTACCCAATTCCCCGACAACTTGGCCTGGCCGGATCGCCCTGACGGGTCTTCTGACCCTGGCGCCGACCCTGGTCCTGGCTCAGGAAGCCGCAACCCCGACCCTCAACTCAGGCGACACCGCGTGGATGCTGACCTCCACCGCACTCGTCCTGTTCATGACCATCCCAGGTCTGGCGCTCTTCTACGGCGGCCTGGTTCGTTCCAAGAACGTGCTCTCGGTGCTGATGCAGTGCTTTGCCATCACCGCCATGGTGACGGTCTTGTGGACACTGTACGGATACAGCCTGGCCTTCTCGACCACCGGCATGGAGCAGGGGGTCATCAACTTCAACAGCTTTGTCGGTGCGCTGGACAAGATGCTGTTTGCCGGACTGACCCGTGACAGCCTGGTGTTGGGCATCCCGGAATCGGTCTTCGCCACCTTCCAGATGACCTTCGCCATCATCACCCCGGCCCTGATCGTCGGCGCCTTTGCCGAGCGCATGAAGTTCTCAGCCATGCTGTGGTTCATGGCGATCTGGTTCACCGTCGTCTATGCACCGATTGCGCACATGGTCTGGAGCGGCAACGGCGGCCTGATGTGGGACTGGGGCGTACTGGACTTCGCGGGCGGCACCGTGGTGCACATCAACGCCGGTATCGCCGGCCTGGTTGCCGCCCTGATGCTGGGCAAACGCAAGGGCTTCCCGACCACCGCCATGCCCCCGAACAACCTGGGCTACACCGTGATCGGCGCCTCCATGCTGTGGGTGGGCTGGTTCGGCTTCAACGCCGGCAGTGCCGTAGCCGCCGACGGCAGTGCCGGCATGGCGATGCTGGTCACCCAGATCGCCACCGCGACCGCGGCGCTCGGGTGGATGTTCATGGAATGGGTTACCCACGGCAAGCCCAGCGTGCTGGGCATCGCCACCGGCGCGGTTGCCGGCTTGGTCGCCATCACACCGGCCTCGGGTACCGCCGGGCCCTTGGGCGCGCTGATCATCGGTGCGGCAGCGGGCAGCATCTGCTTCCTGACCGCGACCAAGCTCAAGCGCGCCATGGGCTACGACGACTCGCTCGACGTGTTCGGTGTGCACGCCATCGGCGGTATCATCGGCGCCCTCCTGACCGGTGTCTTCGCCGACGCCAGCCTGGGCGGCAAGGGCCTGGCGGAGGGCATGACCATGTTCAGTCAGGTCCTGGTTCAGGGCAAATCGATCCTGCTGACCATCGTCTACACGGCGGTGATGAGCTACATCATCCTGAAGGTCATCGACCTGATCATGGGGCTGCGCGTTACCGAGGAGCAGGAGACCGAGGGCCTCGACCTCGCTCTGCACGACGAGCGCGGTTACATCCTCTAAACCTCCGCGCGGACCGGTTGCGACCGGCCGCACCCACCAAGGCCAGACCCTCGCGGGTCTGGCCTTTTGCTTTGTCCACTCGACAGATATCCAGGCTGGTGGACACGGCATCAGACCGCCACACCGTGGTCAGCCGCGCAGCATAGACCCCATGGGGAAGAGCGCGGGACACCCGGCACGGCCATCTTCGACCACGAAACTCAGAATATTCCGACAGACTGTCCCGCCGTTCCCGCATTACAGAATTTCCATCATGGTCGATCATGACACCAGGTCCAGCGAAGCTGTGACCGCGGTGCTGAGAACAACAGGCACCAGGACTCAAGTCTCCGTTATGAGCCGGCCTGTCGAGTCATCGTGACCGCGAGGTCAGGTGGTCGGCACATCCGGATTCGCGGATCTTGATCAGGAAGCATGTCATCAACCCAGTGATCGTCAATTGAGGAAATCGGTAATGAACAGCCAAAGCAAGCGTCGGTTCAATGCCTCCCTGCACGCGGCAGGAATCAGTCTGGCCATCTTCTACTCGTGTTCCGCAATCGCGGCATCCAGCGGGGCCGGGGCGAGCGCGGGAGGCGGCCGGCAGACTGGCGGTCAATCGCCAACCGTCACGATCACCGTCTCACCGAAAAAGCAAGCGGCGGCTTCAGCCTACTGGACCCGCCAGCGGGTTGCCGATGCGCCGGCGCTGGCTTTCGCGATCGATACCGGATCAGGTGCGATTGACGCCGCCGCCCTGGATGAGATAGCGGCACTGGGGCCGGAAGAAGCCGTGCCGGCCGGTGCAGCCGCACCAGGCGCCACCGACCTGGCGCGCGCCGCCTTCGCCGCGGATTGGGATGCCTTGGCGGAAAGCGAGGCGCTGGACTCCGATCTGAGCACGGAGAGCCCCACGGACTTCATGGCTGGAACCGCCGGCGTCTATATGTCATGGGATGTCGGCACGGTGACGGCGCTCGCCACGGTCTATCCCCACCGGTGGATGGGCAAATTGACATTCAATGTTCCGGGCGGCGGCGCGTCTTGCTCGGCAACCGCCATCAGCGGCAACAATATCGTCACCGCCGCTCATTGCGTATACGATTCGACGGCGAACACCTGGTACAGTAACTGGGTCTTCACGCCGGCATACCGCAACGGCACGGCTCCCTACGGCACCTTCTCGGCCAAGGCCTGCACGATTCTCACTAGTTGGATGAACCTGACGGGGAGCTACAGCATCAATACCTGGACCCGGCATGACGTGGCGGTCTGCTCCATGAACAATAACTCCGCCGGGCAGACGCTGAACGCCGCGGTCGGCTCTGCCGGCCGGTTGTGGAATGCGTCCAATACCCAGATCGTATTCAACAGCGGCTATCCTGCCCAAGACTATAACCTCGCCTCGATCCCCAGCCCGGCACAGTATCTGCGCGCCTGTGTCGCGGAGACCTTCCTGCAGACGACTGACACCTTGGGTATGGGCTGCAATTGGGGTCCCGGCATCAGCGGCGGTTCATGGCTGGTCGGCTATAAGCCCACCGTCGTTAGTGGTCAGACCAACAGCGTCAATTCCGGTCTCTATGTCGGCCAGCAGAATATGTACGGGGCCAGGTTCAACAGCAACAATATCGTTCCGCTCTGCACCGCTCGCGGTTGCTGACCACTGAACCCAGGCCGCTATCGCAACGTATCCTCGGGGCCTGGCACACCAGCCAGGCCCCTTCACTCACCCCCGTCCAACTCGCGGTTGAAACCCCGTGGCGGCGGTGTCCAGCCGCGTTCAGTGCGGTCGTGCAATTGCAGACGATCCGAGTTGAGCGCGTCCTGCAGGGAGCCGACGTGCTCGCGGATACGCGCTTGCAGAACCAGGTTGCGGGCGATATCCGGGTTCTCGTCCCACAGGTCGTACATGCTCGTCAAACCCTCGGCCTCGTGACGGCGGAAGGCCCGGGCCATCCGCTCGACCTTGAAGGGATGCATACCCAGGGCTTTGAGGGCCGCAACGCCCAGGGTCAGTGAACTGTCAAAAACTTCCCGCACCACCAGATCCGCACCCGCATTTTGCAACAGATACAGATGCCTGACATCAAAGGCACGGGCCAAGATCTTGACCGTCGGATAGGTGCGGCGCACATGCTCGACCATCTTCACCGCCCGATCCTGATCATCGATGGCGATGACGAAGAGGCGCGCCTGGCTGATGCCGGCCGCATGCAGCAGGTCCGGGCGGGAGGCATCCCCGTAATAGCCCTTGATCCCGACCTTGCGCAGCAGGTCGATCTGGTCCGCACGGTTGTCCAACACCACCGTCCGCACGCCGCTTGCCAGCAGCAGCCGGTTGACGATCTGACCGAAGCGGCCGACTCCCGCGATAACCACGGTCCCCCACTCATCGATGCTGTCGGGCGCCGGCGCGCTGCCGGTGCGTAGCGCCGGTGCGATCAGCCGGTCATAAACAATGAAGAGCGCCGGTGTCAGCAGCATGGACAGCGCCACCACCAACGACAGAATCCGCGCGAGATCCGCCGGGATGACCCCGTTCTGCACACTGAACGCCAGCAGGACGAACCCGAATTCACCGGCCTGGGCCAACCCCAGGGCGAACAGCCATTGGTCGCCGGGTTGCAACCGGAACAGCCGCGCCAGCCCGAGCAGCACGGCCATCTTGAGCGACATGACACTGAGGGTCAGAACGATCACCGCGGCGAGATGCGCGGACAGGACCCCGAAATCGATCCCCGCGCCCACGGTGATGAAGAACAGCCCGAGCAGCAAGCCCTTGAAGGGTTCGATATCCGATTGGAGTTCATGGCGGAATTCGCTGTTCGCCAGCACCACCCCCGCCAGGAAGGTGCCCAGGGCCGGCGACAGGTCGACCAGGGTCATCAAGAGCGCGATGCCGATGATCAGCAGCAGCGCACTGGCCGTAAAGACCTCGCGCAGCCGGGACTCCGCGATGTAACGGAACAGCGGGCGCGATAAATAGTGACCGGCGAGCACCACCAGGGCGACCGCCCCCAACACCACCAGGGCATAACCCCAGCCCGGCAGACCGGCCACCAGACTGAGTGCCCCATGCGCCGCACCCTCGCCCGGTCCGCCTGGCCCCGCCGCCCACCAGCCGCTCAGGCCCGGCGCGGCCAACAGCGGAATCAGGGCGAGCACGGGAATCAGCGAGAGATCCTGAAACAGCAGCACCGCAAAGCTCGCCTGCCCGCCGTCCGTTCGGGTCAACCCCTTCTCACCCAAGGTCTGGAGCACGATGGCGGTCGACGACATGGCAAAGATCAGGCCGATCGCCAACCCCAGACCCCAGTGGTAACCGAGCAACAGCGCCGCGGCGGCGATCAGCACCGCGGTCATCATGACCTGTAGGCCGCCGAGCCCCAGGACGCGGGCACGCATCGCCCACAGCAGCTTGGGCTCCAGTTCCAGGCCGATCAGGAACAGCATCATGACCACGCCGAACTCGGCGACGTGCTGGACCTCCTCGGTCTCGGCACCCACGAGACCCAGGGTCGGTCCGATCACGATGCCGGCGATCAGATAGCCGAGCACCGAGCCCAGGCCGAGCCGGTTGGCAATGGGCACCGCCAGCACCGCGGCAGTCAGATAGATGAAAGCGTGAAACAGCATCCCGTCCATCAGTTCAGGGCTCCCGGAGAATGGCGTCGAGGTCGGCATTGAGCTTGGTCAGCGGCAAGGCCGCCGCCAAATCGAGCCGATGGTCGCGCAGGGCTTCGAGCACCCGCACCCAGTCGGTCACATGAGCGCCGATGCGCCCCTCATCCACCGCGGTCCGGGCACCGAACAGGGCAAAGGGCGGCAGGAAGACCATGCCGCACAGGCGCGCGGTCTGTTCCAACGGGCACAGCAGTTGGCGAATCGTGAAATGGTTGTAGCCGGCAGCACAGTAGGCCTGCTCCGGGCCGCCGGCGGTCAAGGCGTTGAAGAACAGTTTGCCGTGCAGCGCAGTCCCCCCAACCCCGTATGCAAAGCCATATTCCAGCACCAGATCCTGCCATTCCTTGAAGATCGAGGGCGTTGAGTACCAATACAGCGGGTGCATGAAGCAGATCACATCATGGCCGCGCAGACGCGCCTGTTCCCGGTCGACATCGATCTCGCCGGTCGGATACTCGGCATAGAGATCGACCAGGGTCACGCCCGCGACCCTTGCGGTCGCATCAAAAAGCGGGCGATTGGCCTCGGAGCGGTCGATCGACGGGTGGGCGAACAGACACAGGATGCGCCGCCGGCCACTGGCCGCGCCGACCTGGGCCCCTCCCTGGATAGTTGCAACTGGCTCGTGCGACGGCATAGCGGACCCCTGATACGATACAACTCGCCCGCGCCGAGCGCGGTATGCGATGTTTTTGGATGAGATCGGCCCCGGCAGACTCGACGATTGCTGGAGCTGGCGCGGTTTATAGTCTTCGTCTCTGATATCCAGACAGACCCTGGGTGTAGGGGCGGGTTTCAAACCCGCCCCTACGTCCGGTCATCACATCCGACGGCGATAATCAATCGGCAGCTTACCCAAGAACAGCGCTTGGGCGAAGTACCCGAGCGCTTGGCGACCAGGCCGGGGGATGCCGTCAGCCTCGACCTGCCGTATCCTGATCGATCGAGCCTCCCCCACCAGCCGCGAGTCCAAGCCCGATGACCGACCAACCGACCCAGCGCCACCCCACTCAAATCAATCTGCATACCAAGTCGCGCGTGCTGACCATCGGCTTCGACGACGGCGCCCTGTTCGAACTGCCCTGTGAATATCTGCGGGTCTTCTCCCGCGCCGCGGAGGTCCGCAGCGCACCGCAACCCGTCACCGGCAAGGAGGGCGTGAACATCAGCGCCATCGAGCCGCAAGGCCAGTACGCCGTGCGCATCCGCTTCGACGACGGTCACGACACCAGCATCTACTCGTGGGACACCCTCTACACCCTGGGCCGGGATCAGGCGCAGAACTGGGCGGACTATCTGGCGCGGCTGGAGCAGATCGGCTACCAGCGCAAGGAACCGGATCAGGGAGACAAGCGGGTGCGGCTGCTCTACTTCTCCTGGCTGGCAAGAAAGATGCGCAAGGAGTCCGATCAGGTGATCGTACCGGCATCGGTGGCGGACGTGGACGGCCTGCTCAAGTGGTTGGGGGCGCGCAAGAAAGGCGCCGCGGTACTGTTCACCCCGGAACGGGTGCGGGTGACCGTGAACAAGCAGTTCACCGAGGGCTTCACCAAGCTCCACGACGGCGATGAGATCGGACTGGTGCCCACCTCACCGACGGCACCCGCTACGCCGGATTTGATCTAGTTCCCAAGGCCCCAACGTACCCCGAATTCGGCCGCCATGCGAGTCTCGGTCTGCGCACTGAGCAGCGCGTAGAGCTGCTCGACCACGGCGGCCTCCGGGCTGCCGGCCAGATCGTCAATGCCGGGCTCGGGGGCGCGGGTGAGTCCGTGCCGGACGCGGGCGACCAGCGCGTGCGGCAATAGGGTGCGGGCGGCCCAGGCAACACCGGTGCGGCGCAGCAGCCGCGAGAGCCCGGTTTCGACCCGGTGATCGCCGACGTTGAACTCACCATCCGTGTCGGACACGGGTTCAGGGTCGAGCCCCAGATGGGCGAAGCAGCGCGCCAGCACCTGTTCGGGTTGACGGCGCAGGGCTTCCTGGGGGATGACCAGCAAGGCGTCTCCGAAAGTCTGACGGTAGACCCCGATCAGTGGATCATAGAAGCCGCCGGCAACCACGGTGATGGTCCCCCGACCGGCGGGACGGTCCGGTCCTATCCAATCCCGACTCGCGGCCAGCCGCGCGATGAGGTCCGCATCGTCCGCGGCCCCGACCGCGGCGGACAGACCGGTCAGATTCCGGCGGACTTCGGCGCTCAGACGCGACTCGGCCCAACCCTCGGCGTGGCGCATGCGCCAGTCCGACACCAGACGTTTGCGCGGGTCGCGCACCGTGAGGATGACGCGCAGGTTCGGGCAAGCCTCTTTGAGACGCCGGGCGGTCCCCTCGATCACGGCGGGGTGGGTATAGCTGGTGCTGGCGTCGATGACCAGGCGCCCGCGGCGGCGCGCCGCCGCCACGGCTGCCGCATAGTCCGAGGCGCTCAGGGCATTGGCCCGCGCCCGCGCGGGGAGATCCGGCTCCAGCCCCCAGGAGAAGCGATGCGGTTCCTTTGGCTCGATGAGCGCGACCTGGCTGTGCCCGGCAAGCAGGGTGGCGAGCGCCGTGGTGCCGGCCTTGGGAAAACCGGCGATCACGATGTCCGGGCGGTCAGCCATCAGTATCAGCTCCGCTGCTTCCGTAAGGCCCGCTCAGCAGGCCGCCAGGGCCCGGATGGCGTTTCGATTCGTCCATGAGCCGGTCAGGCGCGCCGCCCGCTCGGCTGACAGCCAGCGGTACTCCAGGTGTTCGAGCGGATTGAGCCGGATCATCCGGCGGGTTTCCAGCACCAGGGCGAACCAGTATTCCCGATTGAAGCAAACGTTGGGTGCGTAACGCGCCCGCCAGGCGCGCACGATGGGGAACAGGACCGAGTGTTTGAGATCGATCAGGGCGGAGCCGACGCGCAGTCCGGTCTCTTCCCACACCTCGCGCAAGGCCGCGGAGCGGGGGCTCTCGCCCGGGGCCAGGCTGCCGGTCACCGACTGCCAGAACTGGCCGGGGTGGGTGCGGCGCAACATCAGGAACTCGCCGCCGCGCGTACAGATGACCACCAGCACCGACTGGGGACGCTTGTAGACGGCGGGGGTCATGGTGCTGATCTCCTGCGGCGTGGTCGCTGTTTCGGCACTCACGTGCAGCGCCAATCCGGACGCGGCGGCACCGGCCGGTTGGTCATGATCGTCGGACGCGAGTGCCATTGCTCAAACCTCGGCGTCGGCCCGCGCCCGCAGCCGCAGACCCAACTCTTTGAGCTGGGCCTCGTCCACCGGGGAGGGGGCACTGGTGAGTAGGCAGGCGGCGGTCTGGGTCTTGGGGAAAGCCATGACATCGCGAATGGAGACGGCCCCGGTCATGAGCATCACCAACCGGTCCAGACCGAAAGCGATCCCCCCATGGGGCGGGGCGCCGAAGCGCAGCGCCTTGAGCAGGAAGCCGAAGCGATCCTCGGCCTGGGTCTCGCTGATATTCAGGAGCTTGAAGACCTGTCGCTGCACCGTATCGCGATGGATACGGATGGAACCGCCGCCGATTTCGCTGCCGTTCAGGACCATATCGTAGGCGCGGGAGAGGCAGGCGCCGGGATCGGTCTCCAGCAGCGCGAGCTGCTCCTCCTTGGGGGCCGTGAAGGGATGATGCAGGGCCGCCCAGCGCTGGTTGGCGGCGTCGTGCTCGAACATGGGGAAGTCCACCACCCACAGCGGGCGCCATTGCCCCTCCAGCAGGCCGCGGTCATGGCCCAACCGGACGCGCAGTGCGCCCATAGACTCGTTGACCACGGTCGCCTTGTCGGCGCCGAAGAAGATCAGGTCGCCGTCCTGCGCCCCGGTGCGGGCCATGATCCCGTCGATCGCGGCGTCGGTCAGGTTCTTGACGATCGGCGACTGCAAGCCCTCGCGGCCCTTGGCGGACCAGTCGTTGACCTTGATGTAGGCCAGACCCTTGGCGCCGTAAATGCCGACAAACTTGGTGTACTCGTCGATTTCCTTGCGGGTCAGCTCCCCGCCCTTGGGCAGGCGCAGCGCGACCACACGGCCCGCCGGGTCCTGCGCCGGACCAGCAAACACCTTGAAGTCGACCCCGGCCATCAGGTCGCCCAAGTCGATCAATTCCAGGGGCACCCGCAAATCCGGCTTGTCGGAGCCGAAGCGGCTCATGGCCTCGTGGTAGGGCAGCCGCGGGAAGGGATTGGGCAACTCGGTGTCCAGCACCTCTTTGAACACCCGCCGGATCATCTCCTCCATGAGATTCATCAGCGCATCTTCGGTCATGAAGGAGACTTCGATGTCGAGCTGGGTGAACTCGGGCTGACGATCCGCCCGCAAATCCTCGTCACGGAAGCAGCGCGCGACCTGATAATAGCGATCCATCCCCGACATCATCAGCAACTGCTTGAACAATTGCGGCGACTGCGGCAGGGCGAAGAACTCGCCGGGGTGGGTCCGGCTGGGGACCAGGTAGTCGCGGGCGCCCTCGGGGGTGGATTTGGTCAGGATCGGGGTCTCGATATCCAGAAAGCCCTGGTCATCCAGGTAACCGCGCAGAATGCGCGTCACCCGACTGCGGGTGCGCAGGCGTTCCTGCATCTCGGGCCGTCGCAAGTCAAGATAACGGAAGCGCAGGCGCACTTCCTCCGAGGCGTCGGCCACATGGGTATCGAGCTGGATCGGCGGGGTCTCGGACGCGTTGAGGATCTCAAGCTCGGCGCCCAGGACCTCGATCTCGCCGCTCGGCAGATCGGGGTTGATGGTCCCCTCCGGGCGCGGCCGGACCCGGCCCTCGATCTTGAGGACATACTCGCTGCGGGCCTGCTCGGCGCGCTTGAAGACCTCCGCCCGGTCGGGATCGAGCACGACCTGAACCAGACCGTCACGATCACGCAGATCGATGAAGATGACCCCGCCGTGGTCGCGGCGCCGATGCACCCAACCGCACAGAATCACCGTCTGTCCGATATGGCCGCTGTTCAATTCCCCGCAGTAATGCGTGCGCATGAGCCGATCGCCCCGTTTGCAGAATCCGTAAATAACCGCCCAGAGCGCTCAGGAGTCGCCCGGATAAAACCGATCAGAATACTGACCCCAAACCGGCGGCGCAAGTTGCAATGTGCAGGTGCAGCAGTTCCAAATTTGGGTGGCGGCCGCCGGCGGCGAGGCTGACGGTGGATGCGCTGCGCTTATCCGCCCTACAAAACCGGCACCGCTGTAGGGTGGATAAGGCGCGCCGCTCGGTGTCAGGGACCCGGCACGGCGGTCGCGCGCGCCGCATCCACCAGGGGTCGCGCGATGCCGCCCAAATTTGGAATTGCTGGTGCAGGTGCGCCGGTCGCTGCCGACCCGGCGCGGGGGCTGCCGCACCGACGAACACCGCGGGAATCACGGATGGACCTGAGCTCAGGCCGCGTCGGACTTCGCGGCAGGCTTCGGCGGCGTCGGCTTGCTGCCGCTGTCCGCCGGCTTAGGGGTATCCGACTTCGTCGTGTCCGGCTTCGTGGTGTCGGACTTGGACGCCGCGCCCCCGCCGTCGGATTTTTCACTGTCGCCGTGCAGGTTCTTTTTCTTCTCACCCTGTTTGAAATCGGTTTCATACCAGCCGCTGCCCTTGAGTCGAAAGCCGGCGGCGGAAATCTGCTTCTTCAGGGTGGGCTGGCCGCAGGCCGGACAGTCGGTCAGGGGCGCGTCGGCAAGCTTCTGCATCTTTTCCAGGTCGTGGCCGCAGGCCGTGCAGCGATATTCGTAGATCGGCATCGAGAACTCCTTAAAATCACCGTAAAGATATGGGTGCGCTTTATAGGATTTGAGCGCGGAAATCAAACCCGGTCGTCCGCGGCCGGGGACCTTTGCACCGGCCGCGCCCTGGCGCGTCAAGGCGCCGCCGCGTGCATCACGACAGCGAGAAATCCATGCCCGGAATCGGTCAAACCGCCTCCCGCTCGGTGCTCATCACCGGCTGCTCCAGCGGCATCGGTCACACCTGCGCCCACGGACTAGCCCGCCGCGGCTGGCGCGTCATCGCCTCGGCCCGCCGGGCCGCCGACGTGGCGCGACTGCGCGACGAGGGGCTGACGGCGCTTCAGCTCGATCTGGACGATCCGCATTCCATCGAGCAGGCGGTGGAGCAGACCCTGGTCCACACCGGCGGGACCCTGGACGCGCTGTTCAATAATGGCGCCTACGGCCTGCCGGGCGCCGTCGAGGACCTGACCCGGACGGCCCTGCGCGCCCAGTTGGAGACCAACCTGCTCGGCTGGCATGACCTGACCTGCCGGGTTATCCCCATCATGCGCCGTCAGGGGCACGGACGCATCGTCCAAAACAGCAGCATCCTCGGACTCATGCCCCTGCCCTACCGCGGCGCCTACGTGGCCAGCAAGTTCGCGCTGGAGGGGTTGACCGACACCCTGCGTCTGGAACTGGCCGGGAGCGGCATTCAGGTCTCACTGATCGAACCCGGCCCCATCCTCTCACGCTTTCGCGAGAACGCCCACCGGGCATTCAAGGCCCGGATCGACGCCGAGCACAGCGTCCATCGGGAAGCCTACCGCCGCGCCGAGACACGGCTGCTCAAGGAGGGTCCGGCCCAACCCTTCACCCTGCCGCCCGAGGCAGTCTTGAACAAGCTGATCCATGCCCTGGAGCACCGCCGCCCGCGGCCCCGCTACTACGTGACCTTCCCCACCCACCTGTTCGGGTTCCTGAAACGGGTGTTGTCCAGCCGGGCGATGGATTGGGTGATTCTGCGGGTGTCGGGAGGCGGGACCCGATGATTGCGGGGTAATTGATGGCATAGCGTTCGCACCTGATATCCAGACAGACTTTCGTGTAGGGGCGGGTTTGAAACCCGCCCCTACGTCCGGTAATCACGTCCGAATCACGCCAACACCGCAACACCGTCAAAAGCAGGCGTCCCGCAGCACTTTCATATAGATCAGCCCCTTGTCACGAGCGAACGCCACGTTTTTCTCCGGAATCGAGTCGGGATCGAGATCACTGGCCAACGCCTGGTCGATACTCTCTTCGCGGATCAGATGAAACATCGGATACAAGGACCGATTGGTATAGTTCGCCGGATCATCCACCGGCGCATCCCCAAAGCGGTAATCCGGGTGAAAACCGGCAACCTGATAAACCCCGTCATAGTCTTGCGCAATCAACAGATCTTCCGCCATGGCGACCAGATCCAGATAATCGTCGAAATCGGGATATGCATCGGGGAAGATCAGCAGCGTTGTCTCGATTTCCGGATGCTCATCCAGCCGTTGGCATTCCAGCAGCAAGTCCCGCAGGCAGGATTCCGCATCGGAGGAGTCGGTGACCTCATAATGGATACTGTCACCCTTGAATGGTTTCTTGGCGAAAGGACAAAAATAACATCCGATCACGACATCGGCGAGCCACTTTTTTGTCTGGGTTATGATGATAGTGGATTCGATCACGAAGATGAGGACACCCCGTTTTGTGTATTTCTAGATTACGCATTTCGCGCTGGACGCGGTTTAGAGAGATTTGATAAAACTCTATTTTTTTTCGGATTGCCGTGGTGCATCCGCTGGCTGACGAGGGGATATTTCACCGCTCGCCGCTGACCGGTATACACTGAGCTGGAGGATGGGTTTCGCGGCCTTGATCATCGTTCCGGCCGTAGGGTGGACAAGCGCTAGCGCAGTCCACCGAATCCCGCGCCGTCGCTGGTGGACTGCGCTGCGCTTGTCCACCCTACGATGTCCCGTGGGCGGAACCGTGATCAAGGCCGATTTCGCCGCGCGCTACCCATCCTACAGGAATCGACCCCGTTGAAGGGTCAGCGGTGAGTCCACCGGGCATCACCTGCCCACTGCCACGCCCGAGGGTCCCATGGGCCATCTGTTGAGCACCAAGTCCTCCCTGGTTCCACTGATCGACCGGCTGAACCGCTATCCCATCGGGCTGGTCGACAGCGCCAAACTGCGCGAAATCCTGACGCTGCTGTTCACCGAGCAGGAGGCTTTCGTCGCCTCCCGCTTCCCGCTGCACGAGGCGACCGCCCGCGAACTCGGTGACCTGACCGGGCTGCCCGCCGCGCAATTGCACGCGATCCTGGAATCGATGGCCGACAAGGGGCTGGTCATGGACCTGCCCTATGCCGACCAGACCTTCTACCTGCTGGTACCGGGGCTCATCGGCTTCATGGAGTTCACCTTCATGCGCCGCAAACCGACCCTGACCGCGCCTGTCCCGGTGGCGGATCTGGCCCGGCTGATGTCCGACTATCTGCACGAGAATGGTCGCGCGGGACAACGCGGCGAGTTCTTCGGCAGCCCGACGCAACTGACGCGCGCCCTGGTCTACCCCGAACACATCCCGGTCAGTTCACGCATCACCGCCTATGAGGACGCCCGGCGGATCATCGAGGAGGCCGACTACCGTGCCGTCACGCTGTGCTACTGCCGCCACAAGAAGGAACACCAGAACCAGCCCTGCCGCAAGGGCGCCCCGGTGGAGGACATCTGCATGGTGCTGGGCGAGGGGGCGCGGTTCCTGGTGCGCCGGGGCTTTGCGCATGAACTGGACAAGGCCGCCATGCTCGCCACCCTGGAGCGCGCCCGCGCCCTGGGGCTGACGCACGTCACCGACAACGTCCGCGAGCAGCCCTCCTTCATCTGCAACTGCTGCCGCTGCTGCTGCGAATTGATGGGCGGGGTCCAGGCCGGCTTCAGCGACGGCATCGCCAAGACGCCCTTCCTGGCGCAGGTGGATGAAACACGCTGCAACTACTGCGGCGCCTGTCTCAAGACCTGCAACGTGAAATGTATTGGGCTGGCCGCGGACGCCCGCACCCTGCCCAAGGACGCGCGCTATGCCGGGGTGGATACCAGCATCTGCCTGGGTTGCGGAGCCTGCATCGAAGCCTGCGAGCAAGGCGCGATCCACCTGATCCCGCGCCCCGACCCCAGGACCCCGCCCAAGAACCGCGGCCGGATGTTCGCCCGCATCCTGTGGGAGAAGGGACGGCTCTGGCCCTTTGTGGTCGATCGGTTGCACCAGCAGTGGCTGCGGCTGCGCGGTCGCAGCTGATCATCTTGAGTCCGCCGCACGCGGACCGCTCCATCGCGGCACCGACCCGCTTGACCTGAGTCAAGGCTCATTGGTCCAGGCCCCCGGATACTGCCGGCCCAGCGTCACCCGTTATCCACGGTTCGTTCCGCGGATCGCCGACGCACCTGTTCCTGAACCCACGCGATAGAAGAGAGTCCATGCACTGCAACCAATGCGAACAGACCTTTCGGCAGACCGCCTGCGTCAACTCACCCGGCGTCTGCGGCAAGGACGCGGATGTCCAGTCACTCCAGGAGACCCTGCTCTACGGACTCAAGGGCATGGCCGCCTACGCCCACCACGCGCGGCGCCTGGGCAAAAGCGACGAGGCGGTCTCGGCCTTCATCGAGGAAGCCCTGTTCGCGACCATGACCAATGTGAACTTCGACATCGAATCCCTGCTGGAATTCTGTCTGAAGTGCGGTGAAATGAACCTGCGGGTGATGGAACTGCTCGACGCGGGCCATATCGAGAACTTCGGCAAGCCGGCACCGATCAAGGTCAAGGAGGGCACCCAGGCCGGCCCCGGCATCCTGGTCACCGGACACGACCTGATGGACCTATGGGACCTGCTGCAGCAGGTCGAGGGCACCGCCATCAAAGTCTACACCCATGGTGAGATGCTGCCGGCCCACATGTACCCCAAACTCGGCGGCCACCCAAACCTGGCCGGCCACTACGGCGGCGCCTGGCAGGATCAGAAGCGTGAATTCGCCGCCTTTCCGGGGCCGGTCTTGGGTACGACCAACTGTGTCCTGATCCCGCCCGAAAGCTATCGCGGACGGCTCTTCACCACCCGCACCACGGCCGTACCCAATGGTCAGCGCCTGGTCGACGGTGATTTCTCCGCGGTCATCGCCGCCGCACTGGAAGGCGCCCCCTGTGAGGAACAGATCGTCGGTGAGTCCACCATCGGCTTCCACCGCACCGTGCTGCTGGACCGCGCCCAGACCATCGTCGATGCCGTGAAAGCGGGCCAGATCAGCCATTTCTTCGTCATCGGCGGCTGCGACGGGGCGGAGAAGGGGCGCAACTATTTCAGCGACTATGCCCAGGCGACTCCACCCGACTCATTCATCCTGACGCTCGGCTGCGGCAAGTACCGCATCCGCGACCACGACTACGGCGAGCACCTGGGTCTGCCGCGGCTGATGGACATGGGTCAATGCAACGACGCTTACGGCGCCATCGCGGTCGCCGTGGCTCTGGCCAAGGCGTTCGACTGCGGTGTCAACGACCTGCCGCTGACCCTGGTCATCAGTTGGTTCGAGCAGAAGGCCATCGCGGTCTTCCTGACCCTGCTGCACCTCGGCGTCAAGGGGATCACCCTGGGCCCCAACCCGCCGGCCTTCATCACGCCCAACGTCTTCGCGATCCTGCAGGAGCGCTATGACCTGCGTCTGACCGGCAGCGACGCCCAGGCCGATCTGCGCCTGGCCATGGCGGCCTGAAAGCCCCTTCCCGCCGCGATAGGACCGCGGGCCTTGAGCACGGTTCCGGTCACGGGGCATCGAATGGACAAGCGTAGCGCAGTCCACCAGCGGCGGCGCAGAATTCGGTGGCCTAGCAGCCTGTCGGACTTTAGGCGATTTCCGAATAAGACGCTATCAAGAATCAAGCTCCGTAGGAGCCCGCTTGCGGGCGACGTGACCTGCCGGAATCGTGT
>NZ_KB902514.1:48841-60042 GCF_000379525.1 Lamprocystis purpurea DSM 4197
CTGTCGGACTTTAGGCGATTTCCGAATAAGACGCTATCAAGAATCAAGCTCCGTAGGAGCCCGCTTGCGGGCGACGTGACCTGCCGGAATCGTGTCATTGTGCCCCNCCCGTCGCCCGCAAGCGGGCTCCTACGGGTTGGATTTTTCGCGGAAATCACCTTACGTTAGATTGTGGAGCAACAAAAAGCCTTTATGTTGACTCATACCCTAACCTAGGGGCTAAGTCCGACAGGCTGCTAGGGCCGGAGCGATGATCAAGGCCATGGCAGGACCATGACACTAACCGCCGCCAGCGCGGGCGGGCCGGCGCTCAGGGCGAAACCCTGGAGGGGCGCATTTCTCGCTACACTATGCAGAGCACATTTTTTCGGAGTACAGACATGAGCGCACGCGTGCAGCTACAACCGACGCTGTACGAGCAGTTGGAGTCTCTACCCGAAGGAGTGACGGGGGAAATCCTCAACGGCCAACTCTACACCCACCCACGCCCGGTCAGCCGGCATATACGGGCAGCGACACGCCTTGACCGCATCCTGGGCCGCTACTTCGACGAAGACGACGAGGATCCGTCCGGCTGGTGGATCTTCCCTGAGCCGGAGTTGCACTTCATCCACAACACGGAGGTTGACGTTCCGGACCTGGCCGGCTGGCGGCGCGAACGGATGCCCGACTGGCCGGAGGGGCACCGTTTCACCGTGGTTCCGGATTGGGTGTGCGAGGTCCTCTCGAAGTCCACCGCAAAGACCGACCGCGAGGTCAAGATGCCGATCTACGCGCACTTCGGCGTTGCCTACGCTTGGTTGATCGACCCAAGGGCGCGTACGTTGGAAGCCTACGCCCTGGATGCCGGCGCCTGGCGGGACATCGGCCGCTTCGCCGGGGCCGAACCTGTGTCCGTAGCGCCCTTCGAGACTGTGACGATTGACCTGGGCAAGATCTGGGTTCCAAGAAGTGTCGGCGTGCGGCGGGGCAATGATGCGGCCCTGCTTTGAAGTCGACCGCACGAGCACGGCGCAAGTCCTAATTTTTCCACAATTCCTGCCGATTCCTTGTGAATCGCACCCCCAAGCTGCACCATCACGCGTGACATCCTTGGGACGCTGCATTACCTATGACCACTCCGGAATCCGCCGCCGAGATCGCCCGCCAGATCGGGGCCGACGGCCGTCCATCCCGCCGCCGCCGGATCCTCTTCTGGATCGCCGGACTCGCGCTGCTTGCCGCCGCCGGCGCCGCTGCCACCCTGCTCCAGAACGGCACCCAGGAGCAAGTCCGTTTCCGCACCGCGGCCGTTGAGCGTGGGGACCTGACGGTCAAGGTCTCGGCGACCGGGCAGTTGCAGCCGGTGACCCAGGTGGAAGTGGGCACCGAGGTCTCAGGTACCATCGATCGGGTGGAGGTGGACTTCAACGACCGGGTACGCACCGGACAGATCCTGGCGCGGCTCGACCCGGACCAATCGCAGGCCAAATTCCGGCAATCACGGGCCGCGCTCACCCTGGCCCAGGCCGGAGTGGAGGAAGCCCAGGCGACCGTCACCGAGACCGCCGGTAAACTGCGCCGCGTGCGCGACATGGTCGCCAAGCGGATGTCATCCGGCGAGGAGCTCGATACCGCCGCCGCCGCCGCCGAGCGCGCCGTCGCCGCGCTGGCGGTGGCCAAGGCCAAGGTCGAGCAGGCGCAGGCCCAGCTCGACGCCGACCACCGCACCCTGGAGAAGACCGAGATCCGCTCGCCGATCGACGGCACCGTGCTCAAACGCCAGGTGGAACCGGGGCAGACCGTGGCCGCCTCGCTCCAGACCCCGGTGCTCTTCACCCTGGCGGAGGATCTGACACAGATGGAACTCAACGTGGCGGTGGACGAGGCCGATGTGGGTCAGGTGGCGGCGGGGCAGTCAGCCGAGTTTACTGTCGACGCCTACCCCAACCGGCGCTTCCCGGCGACCATCACCCAGGTGCGCTTCGCGCCGGAAACGGTCGGCGGGGTCGTGACCTATGCCGCCCTACTCTCACTGGACAACGCCGACCTGTCGCTGCGCCCAGGCATGACCGCCACCGCCGAGATCGTGGTGAAGGCCCTGAATGACGTGGTGCTGGTGCCCAACACCGCCCTGCGCTTCAGCCCGCCGCAACCGCGGCCGGCCAAGAGCGAGGACCGCGGCCTGGTCGGCATCCTGCTGCCCAGCCGCCCGCCGGAAGCCCGCCGCCTGCCGCGCGCCGCCGCGGCGGGTCAGGGATCGCGCGTCTGGACCCTGCAGGACGGCAGCCCAACGCCGCTGGACATCAAAACCGGGGCGACCGACGGCAACTTGACCGAGGTGCTGGACGGTGCCCTGGAGCCGGGAACCCTGCTGCTCGTGGACGTGGAACGAACGGCGGCCAAACGATGACGGCAGCCACCGCCTCTGCGAAAAACGCCCTGCTGACCTGGCCCAGGCCCGCGAGCCCCGACCCGGCCGGCCAGCCGCTGCTCGAATTCCGCCAGGTGTCCAAGATCTATGGCACCGGCACCGCGGCGATGCGGGCACTGGATGGGGTCGATCTGCGCATCGGCCCAGGCGAGTTCGTCGCCGTGATGGGCCCGAGCGGCTCGGGCAAATCGACCGCGATGAACATTCTGGGCTGTCTGGATACCCCAAGCGCCGGGTCCTATCTGTTTCGCGGGGTGGCCGTGGAGACACTGAGCCACGATCAGCGCGCCCGTCTGCGCCGGCACTATCTCGGTTTCGTCTTCCAGGGCTTCAATCTGCTCAACCGCACCTCGGCGCTGGAGAACGTGGAACTGCCCCTGATCTACCGACGCGCCCCGCGGACCGAACGTCATGCCCGGGCCCGCGCCGCCCTGGCCCAAGTCGGGCTCACCGGCTGGGAGGGGCATACGCCGGGCGAACTCTCGGGCGGCCAGCAGCAGCGGGTCGCCATCGCGCGGGCCATCGTCACCGAACCCAGCCTGCTCCTGGCGGACGAGCCCACCGGCAACCTGGACACGGCCCGCAGCCATGAGGTCATGGAGTTGCTGGTCGGCCTCAACCGCGACCAGGGCATCACCGTCCTGATGGTGACGCACGAGGCGGAGATGGCCGCTTACGCGCACCGGATCATTCACTTTCGCGACGGCCGGGTGGCCGACGACGGCCACGCGGGAGGACCTGTCTGATGCTGTGGAACGCGTTACTGCTCGCCTTCCGCGAGATCCGCCGCAATGTCCTGCGCTCGTTCCTGACCATTCTCGGCGTGGTGATCGGGGTCGCCTCGGTCATCGTGATGGTCACCCTGGGCAACGGGGCCACCCGTGCCGTCGCCACCCAGATCGAGAGCATGGGCAGCAACTTGCTGATGATCCGCAAGGGTCAGCACATGGGACCGGGGCAGACCTCCAGCGCCCCGGCCTTCGACTTGGAAGACACGGTCGCCTTGGAACGGGACATCCCGGCCATCAAATCACTCGCGCCCTCCGCCACCGACAGCATCACCGCCGTCGTCGGCAACGCCAGTTGGGCCACCTCGGTGAACGGCACCGACAACCGCTTCTTCAGCGTCCGCAACTGGACCCTGGAGCGCGGCCGGCTCTTCAGCGCGAGCGAACTCAGCGGCGGACGGGCGGCCTGCGTCATCGGGGCCACGGTACGCAAGGAGTTGTTCGGGCCGCAGGATCCAATCGGCAGCAATCTGCGCCTGAAGCAAATCTCCTGCGAAGTCATCGGGCTGCTCGCCGGCAAAGGTCAGAGCAGCATGGGCCACGATCAGGACGATCTGGTCGTCATGCCGCTGCGCACCTTCCAGCGGCGCATCGCCGGCAATCAGGACGTGACCCTGATTCAGGTCTCGATCCGCGATGGTGAATCCACCGAGCGCGCCAAGACCGACATCGAACGCCTGCTGCGCGAGCGCCGCAAAGTCGCCGCCGGCGAGCAGGACAACTTCAGCGTGCGCGACATGAAAGAGGTCGCCACCATGCTGACCGGCACCACGCAGGTGCTGACCACCCTGCTCAGCGCGGTGGCCGCCGTCAGCCTGCTGGTCGGCGGCATCGGCATCATGAACATCATGCTGGTCTCGGTCACCGAGCGCACCCGTGAAATCGGCATCCGACTCGCCATCGGCGCACTGGAGCGCGAGGTCTTGATGCAGTTCCTGGTGGAGGCCGTCGCCCTATCCAGCCTGGGCGGCGTGCTCGGCATCCTGCTCGCCCTGGGTGCCTCAATCGGACTGGCCGATATACTCAAAGTCCCCTTCGTCTTCAACGGCGGCATCGTACTCACCGCCTTCCTGTTCTCCGCCGCCGTGGGAGTCATCTTCGGCTACTTCCCGGCACGGCGGGCGGCGCGGCTCGATCCGATTGAGGCGTTGCGGCGGGAGTAGGGCTGAGGTTGCTGTGCAGCGGCGTTATTCAGCCGGGCGGCAGCAAGGGCTTTGCCACGGATGGTCCCTTTCAGTCGGACGTTGGACGGAACGGCGTACCCGCTCATCGAACCGCGCCTGCCCGCCCGGTCAATCCGCGGAGGACTCGGCGCGCTCTCGATGATGTGACACGGATCACAACTCTGTGATCGGTTCGAATCCGTACTTTGATCTGTTCGTCTGCATCGACCGGCCCGATCGACAAGTTTGAGCACTTCAGCAGCGGGTGAGCGGCGGGGGATTGGTGTTTCCTCATTTTCCAGCCACACCAGATCCCGCTAGCAGGGTGACATCGACCAGCGAAAGGTTAAGGATTCAGTCGATCGGCATCGGCAGGCGTCGGGGCGTCATGAGCTTGAAGGCACACGACAAGAAACGGTTGGTGTCCAAGGCACAATCTCGGCGTCGGTCGGCCGAGGCTGAAGCTTTGGACGCCAGGCGAGATCGTCCCGAAGGCTTGCCTATTTAGCGACTGGGAGGATGTTTACGTGATGGACTGCGAGCAGTTAAAAACAGTAGCATCCTAGCCCAGCCTAGAACACATTGGGCGCAGCCTGAGAAATGTCCTGTGCCTATATCTGCCACATATAAATCACTAGGATATAATAATGATTTACAGCATTAAAGTATTAAGAGATGGCGATCAGGTTCTCAATGTCTGGGGAGATAAGGTCGCTATATTACGGTCAAATGGCGAAGTTGATATATATAGTTTAATTCTCGAAAAAGATTGTTTACCAAGGCTCTCAGGAGATATTTGGAGAATTACTTATGGAAACGAAAAAATAGAAATCACGAATGGCGGCGTTACGTCAGAAGATGCAGCAAAGGATGATGACGACGACGATGATTTTGTGATTTCCATTAAAAGCCCGAAAAACAAGGGGTAACATATGGCTTGCCGTATTTGTGGTAGCGAAGGTCATAACGCCAGAACTTGCCCTCAATTACCTGTTCCGCAAAATGACGCAGGAGAGGACTATGTCGTTTGGGCACGATACGGAGGATTGTCAAAGAGTCAAGCTAAAGATATCAGAAATGGGATTGAAAATGTAGTTGATGAGAAAGCCCCCGAATCATACGGAGTGATAGCTGCGGGAAAAGCTTCAAAAATGCCTGAGAGGATTCAGCAGGCTATCCAGTCGTCGAGTCGTGAGAAAAAATTATTGGACGATAAATAATGGCTACGAGATCTTACGAACACATAAAGGTTCAGAAACAGGGTAAGCAACGCGATCATTACATGTGCTTTATATGTGGACACATTGAGGAAACTGCAGAGGGGCATCATATGTTGCTACACAGTGAGGATGGGCCTGAATTGGTAGAAAATATTATTACATTATGCAAGCCGTGCCACCAAGACTATCACGCAGGAAGACTACCAATAACATTTTACCTTAAAGATATAACGTAACCCTGAGTCAGGGAAAATTCCGGGAATAGTTTACGAATTCCGGGCGAATTCCGAGTCCTGGGTGGATGGGGTCAGATCTCGCATTGTAGCATTCCGATGAACGCACTATGAATGTGAGAATCGGCCTAAATTGCTCCTCAAGACCGAGCGCGCCACCGACGTAGTGCTAATTGGCCAGGTCATCAGGGGTGCTCGCCGCTTCATGCGTTACGTTATCGCGCCGAGCAAAGCTCGGCGTCTCTTGCGGGTTGAAACTCCCCGTTGGGTACGGGTTTGCCGCCCGCCCGTATCGCGTCTTCCGGCTGGAAAAGACATCTCCGTCAGGAGCGCGTCCACTCCTTAGTGATGGATGAGCGGGTCAGTGGGCGTCCGGTCAATCGCCGAGCAACAAGTTCTCGAACGGCAAGTGGCTCTTCCACCGATAGGTTCGGAAGTCGCGTTCATCGGTAGACAGAATACGCCCATGACCCAGATGCTCCGCGAGCAGTACGAGTGACGCATCGGCCAGATCCATAGGTAGATCGGCGTATTTCTTCATAAGTCGTTCGATCCTCGCCGCGTGGGTCGCGTTCAGCTCGAATACCTCAAACAACCCCTGTCGGTATTGCTCGATAAATCTGATCTGCGCCCTATCTCCGGCCCGCGCGAGCAGCAGATGGCAGGCTTCTGCCATGACGGCGCAGGTCGTCACGAGTCGCTCGCCTTGTAAGGACAATGCGGCCAACCGCCGTTTGGCAATATCATGGTAATCGTCTTTGGGGTGGACCAAGGCCACCCACAGACCGGTATCAGCGATGACCATGCTTGGTTTCGAGAATCGCAGTCAGATCAGTCTTGTAATCACGGGAGTGATTGGTTGCGTCGGTGTCAGCGCAACCGATAAAGTCCGATTCCAGGAGTGCCGCTATTGGGTTGGCAGGCGGATTGGTTGGGAGTCGATCGCGGTAAGTCGCCGGTTGCGAATGGTCTTCGCGTACGGGGCTCCGAGATTGGATCAAGGTGCGCAGACCAAGCTCCAGCAACTCGGTATCCGAGCTCACGCCGGTCAACTGACGTGCCTTGCGGATCAGTGCGGCGTCGATGGTCAGGTTGGATTGCATAGCGGATGCGCCCGGCGCACGGTGTCAAGTGAACGATCAGGGTCGGTACAGTGTGAGTTTAACAGATGGGGGGCGAAGTGCCGGTGCAGCAAATGGCCGACTGACCGCCCGGCGGTCTGGGGTAACGCCGGGGTATCGCGCGGGTGCCGATGCCGTCTGCGCCTGCGGAGCGGAGCCCGGCACCGGGGTGCCGAACTCCCGCGGATCTACCGGTCGAGACCGGATCTCGACTGCGCCAAGGCTTGGTCTGCTTGCACCTGAACGCCCGAACTTCCACCATGAATCGCTCCATGTTTGCTCCGGCGTCTCGCCCGGCCACCCGAGATCGGCCCGCGCCCCAGGTGCACCGTGATGGCGAGCAGTGCTGGTCCGTGCTCGGTTCGGAGCACACGCAACCGGGCCGCGAGCATCGCCGGCGTCTGGAGAGGAAGTCACGCCGTCTGTTGTCCTGGCCCAGCGCGCGGCGCCGCTCAAACAACTCGCGCGACGCCTTGCCGTTGGTAGCGACGATGAAGGCGTCGCCCTCGACCGACTCGACGATGGTCCCAATCGCTCTCTCACGTATCCCGCACACCGATGCGTTAGGATATCCGCCCACAAGGCTCCCGAATCCAGGCCGCGTCGGTGCGCGATGAGGGTGAGCACAGCGCACCCCTGAACCGACACACGAAAAAAATGGCCTTTACGCCCCACATGCCGACCGCTGCCCGTCGCCACTTGGAAGCCGCGGAGATCCTGTTCGGAAATGCAACCCGCATGGATGTATCGGGCTATTTGTACGGGATTGCAGCCGAATGTGCTGTCAAGGCGCTGATGCTGGCGTGCTCAGGCCAAGCAAGTCGTCGCGTCTATCGGTACCTGAGGTTGATGTAATGCCAATACGTTTCGACGACAGTCTGCCGGCACTCTCACTGGTTATTATGGAACAACTTGGACCTGACATGCTGGAACGCGGGGTCGTATTGCGGGACGCCAGTGGCCGTCTTGCCTTCTTCGCCCCCGATCCATTGGATTCGACGACGAAGGAACGAGTCGCACAGCGCTTGCGCGACGCACTTGGTTCCTATGCCCGTTTCGATCGGGTGGTGGCAAATTGCAACGATTTCGGCGCATCAACAGTCCTCTGTGACGCGACCGCCCTGCCGGTGTTGATCGGCGCATCGCGTACCCGGTTGCTGGACCGTCGGATGGTCGGTGCCGACTGGCTGCGCGCCCCGGCACCCATGTCAGCCCAACCTCGCCGGTTCGTGTTTGCGAGTTTGAAAGGCGGGGTGGGTCGTTCGACCGGCTTGGCAGTCGCGGCAGTCGCTCTCGCGTCCCGAGGATTACGGGTGCTGGCGATCGATTTGGACATGGAGGCGCCCGGACTCGGACCCATGTTGCTGGATCCGGGAACACTGCCCGAGTTCGGGGTTCTTGATGCCTTGGTCGAAAACGGACTTTCTGGATTGGACAACGCCTTTCTGGCCGACTTGGTTGGTCCGTCCGCGTTGGCGGGCGGACGCGGACGCATTGATGTGATCCCGGTGCTGGGCAGGCGATCACTGGAAAACCCGGCTGATGTGCTTGCCAAGATCGCGCCTATATCGAAGATATCGGTCCGGATGGTGCCGTGGCAACGTTGCGCGATCAGATCGCAACACTACTGGATCGGCTCTCGGATGGAAGCCGCTACGACGCGATCCTGGTGGATGCCCGCGCCGGCTTACACGAGACCACTGCGTCCTCCCTGCTGGGACTGGGCGCCGAAGTGCTACTGTTCGGACTGGACGAACCTCAGACTTTTCAGGGATTCCGGGTCTTGCTCGCCCATCTCGCCCGCTTCGGAGATCCGGCTGAACCGGCGCCCGAATGGCTCTCCCGCATCAATCTCGTTCAGGGCAAGGCCCCCCCCGAGACTCACCTGCGCCAAGCCTTCGCTGAACGCTGCCGGGACCTCGCCGTAGAGGTCGGGCTGGGTCCGCGTGCAGCGCCGGTCGCACCGTTGGTGACGCCGACAGAGCCCTTTAGTGATATCCCATGGGATGACGAAGCCACTGACGAATCGATCCTCTTTGAAGAGGACTGGACGTTGCGGGACCCTATCGCAATACTCGATGATTCGCGATTTCGCGGCTTCGATCCGTTGGCGCGGCGCGATCTGCTCGAGAGTCAAATCTATGAAACAACATTCGGATCTCTCCTGGATCTGATCGATCAGTGCCTGGCGAATGACCTGGAGACGCGCGCGTGAAGCCTCAAGCTGAGGATCATCATTCCATTCGGCGTGCTATTGCCGCGATCCCTGGGGATGTCTCCAATGACGCGGTCGGTAACAACGTTGCAAACAGCGACGACATCTACGCACCGGAGAGTCACTCCGCCGCACTGGATCCGAATACTCCGATCGTGCTCGGCCATCGCGGTACCGGCAAGAGTTTTTGGGCAAGTGTCTTGGGACAGGCGAAAACGCGCAGTGCGGCGGCAATCGCCTACCCTAGACTCAACCTGCGTGACGTTGAGGTTCAGTTTGGCTACACCGGTATTGGTGGCGAGGGAGGTATCACGTCGGAGGCCATTGATGCAGCCGTTCCGCCCGACGCGGGAATCGACGATGCCAAGGCGTTTTGGTGGGCCACCATCCTGAGCGCTGCGGCCCGCACAGCGAGCGATTCATCGTTCAAGCCCAAGGAATTCGTTGAGACTGGGCGAAACTGGGAGGCGCGTGAGGATCTGCTCGCCCAGCACGAACGGCGTTTGCTGGCGGCCGGGAAAACCTTGCTGGTCGTCTACGACGCCCTCGATACCGTAGCGCGGACATGGCCGCGCCGGCACCTGCTGACCGAAGCGCTATTGGAGGTGGTCTGGGCCATGCGCGCATTTCGGTCAATTCGCCCCAAGCTGTTCTTGCGTCCGGACCAGATCGAGGATGACGCATTGCGGTTCGTCGAACTCTCGAAACTGAAGAACGGCGCACTGCGGCTCGAATGGTCGTCGACCGACCTCTATGGGCTCTTTTTTTCTCGTCTGGCGATGACGACCGACCGAGAGGCTCGCATGGCATTCGATAAGCTACTTGCCTGTCTGGATCTACGCTCAGGCGACGATGCGGCGACCCGCGATGCAATCCTTACACGTCGCTGGTCACTCGTGCGCGACGCGAAAGATCAGGAGCGCCTCATGGCCCTTGTGGCGGGACCGTTCATGGGCCAAGGCACCTACGCCTACAAGAAGGGCAGCACCTACAAATGGCCGATCACTCACTTGGCGGATGCCTTCGCGGAGGTGACGCCGCGCAGCTTTTTGGGGATGATGATCGCGGCCGCAAAGCATGGAGCCGCACCTGAGGATCGGGTGATCACCGCCGAGGGCATCCGCCATGGGCTGCGCGCCGCATCCAAGACACGCGTGGATCAACTGCATCACGAATTCCCTTGGATCAAAGGCGTGCTTGCTCCGCTGGCAGGGCTCCTGTTACCTCAAGATGAGGACAAGGTGTTTGAGGTCTGGGGTCGGGCCAAGACCATCGACCGGCTGCTCGCAGAAGCGGAAGAAAGGCGGTACCTGCCGCCCTTCCCCGACGGCGGTCGAGGCGGACCCCGCGAACTGTTTGAAGCGCTGGAGCGTATCGGCGTGATGTCGCGCCGCCAGGACGACCGCATCGACATGCCCGACCTGTTCCGAGTCGCCGCACGACTGCTGAAAAAAGGGTCCATCGCTCCAGCCTGAAACCCTCAATGACCTGTTAGAGCTATCGAGCGCTGGAGCGGCCGGACGACTGCCTTGTTCATCGAACAGCCACAGTTGACTCACATTCAAGTGCATTGGGAGGGAAGGACGAAGACGGAAATGTACTCACCAGTCTTTTTCTGGAGGAGCAAAAATCTGTTGCTAAAATCGCTTTACTCGCCGCCGAAGGAATTGTTTCCGGAGGGATCACTTCGCGCAATGAAGATCACCTCAAGTACCTAACTCACTCCGCATACGCTTCAACAAGCCTTTGGTGTGACGAAACAGGGTGCTCCAGTTGAGATACTTATTGGCTCAATATAGGTTCCGGACTGTCCCCGAGTTGTTATGACACGAGCAATGCCAACAGCGGAGTCAGCAACCCTTTTCCGCGAATCCGTGTATTGTGGACGAACTGAAAGAAGCCCAAGTAGAGCGGTAATTTCTCCTGCGAGATCCCGCGATGGGGTCGCAGCCAGGAACGCAGCAATGACCAGAAGCCTTCCATCGTGTTGACATGGATCTCATGGAAGCCGTCACCGTCCTCGTCACGGGCATACTCCCCGCGGCTGT
>NZ_KB902515.1 GCF_000379525.1 Lamprocystis purpurea DSM 4197
GACAAGCCGGGGACAACGCGCCGCGGGCGCGTTGCCCCCACCTTGCCCACACTCATTCACCCTTTGCCCACACTGCGCCGCACGGCCGCCGGAGCTGGCTGAGAACGCCTGCGGCGCAACAGCAACAGATCTTTTCTTAATCGCTGCGCGGATGCCGTCTTAACGACCGCTCCGCGGTGGCTGGGGCAGCGCCAAACCGCTGCGATGAACGTCGGCACGACAACTTAAATTCGGGGGAAAACTGTCCTGGACATGGGGTCCACTATACTGATCGACAGCTTCTACCGGATGCGCGGTTGTCGGAACAGTCAAGACGTCGGCTTCTTTTTATACACTATCTGGTTGCTCGGTATGAAGGCGATACGCATCAGTGGGCGGCGTGCCATCGACCTGATCGGCCGCGCCCAAGGTGACGAGCGCCGCGAATTACAGCGTGTCCAGTCGCGTGACGCGCGCGGCTTTCTGCGGCCATTCGACGGACCGCCTGATGCAGCGGAGATACCTTGCCGCCTGCTCAACCTCAACCGCGAGACGATCCTCATCCAATGCGACGACGACCGGCCGCTGACCCGCGTCCATCTGCGACTCGAACGGTATGCCCGTAATCGGCCAGGGCAGCCCGCAAAACGTCGGATCGTACACTGCGAAGGCGAGGTGAGCATCACGCGCACTCCGGCAGCCGCCAACCATCACTGGCGTTATGTGCTCAAGGTAAAGCCCAGCACGCCCCTGAACGAATTCAAATTTCAAAAGTATTTTCTAAAGTCCGGGATCTCATGAGCAAGAACCCACTCGCCACGCAACCGGGTCGGCAATGACGCGGGCGGGCGGCCCCGGGCGGAACCAGCTGCTCAGACGTTGCGCGCCGCACCCCGGCCGGATACGCTCTCTCAAGTGGACGCTGTGCAGGCGGCGCGGCCTTGATCACGGTTCCGGCTACGGGACATCCTAGGGTGGACAAGCGCAGCGCAGTCCACCAGCGACGGCGCGGGATTCGGTGGACTTGCGCTATCGCTTGTCCACCCTACGGCCGGAACGATGACCAAGGCCGGCAGCGGCGCCCCCAAGCCGGTCGTGAGACCCAGCACCCCGCGTTACCTGGGACTCCCGACGTAACTCTTAAATAATAACAATGTGTTGCTATGGTTATTGCGGTACCAGCCTTGCCCGACGCACAGATCATGGAATCCTAGGACGCGTTGATGAGCCCGTCACTGTCACCGCTCATGATCGCAGACTGCGCGCCGCTTGCCGCCGTCGCCGCGAGCCTGATTCGACTGCGTCAAAAACAGGCACTGACCAGCCTGATCGTCACCAGTTGCAACGCGGGCGAGGGCAAGACGACCGTCGCCCTGCAGATCGCCAGAGCGGCGGTACTGGAATCCGAGCTGCGGGTGCTGCTGATCGACTGCAATCCGGCCAACCCGCGGTTGGCCGACTTGCTCAACTGCGATCCCGTTCCCGGGTTCGCGGATTTTCTCGATGGTCGTGTCGCGGAGGACGTGATCATACGCGCCACCGCGGTCAGGGGTCTCGACCTGATGCCCTTCGGCAGCCCTGGACCAGGCCGGGCCAGCCGCTACGAACCGGGACGTCTGCGCAGCAAACTGCCATGGCTGAGCGCCACGGAGGGTGCCGCCTACGATCTGATCGTCCTCGACGGCCCGAGCAGCGTCGGCGAGTTCGACCTGACCGCAAGCGCCAGCCTGTTCGATGGTGTGGTGTTGGTCATCGAGTGCGAGCGCACCCGTTGGGAGGTCGTCAGGAACTACCAGGACAGGCTGCGCGACGGCAACGCCAATCTGCTCGGCGCCGTCATGAACAAGCGCCGGTATTACATTCCCAAGGGACTTTATGTCTGAGCGGCAGGACTCCGAACGGCGCGCCTGTCCGCGGGGCCGGGTCCGCGTCCGGACCGAGCGCTGGTTGCGCATCCTCACCGTGATAGCCCTGGTGCTGAGCGTGATCGCCTGCGGCACCCGCCGTGACATCGGGGTCGACGAAGAGGTCAGCGTCGCGCGCCGCTCCTTCTCATTCGAAACGTCCAATAACTTCGATCTGATGTCGAAGTATCGCATCTCGCCGGGAGACGTTCTCGACGTCCTGTTCCAGATTCGTACCTGGATCGAAAAGGAGAGCTTTCGGATCGCTGCCGACCATACGGTCGCGGTCAAATTCGTCTATACACCAGAGCTGAATACAGAACAGTTGGTACGCCCCAACGGGATGATTACATTACCCTATATCGGCGAGACCTATGTCGTCGGCAAGACGCCCAAGCAACTCGAGGCTGATCTCAAGGCGGCCTATGCCGGAACCTTGCGCGCCCCGGAAATCTTCGTTCAGGTCCCCGAGTTCCAGTCATCGATCAAGGAGCTCAAGCGCGATCTGCACACGGCCTCACGCGGCCTGAGCCGGCTGGTGACGGTGCATCCCGACGGCTTCGTGGTCTTCCCGATGCTTGGCGAGATCCTGGTCGCCGGACGCAGCATCACCGACGTCAATGATGAACTGAACGAAAAATACGAGGTCATGATCTCCGGCCTGCATGTCGATCTCTTCCTCGAAAAGCACTCCGGCTCGCTGGTCTATGTGCTTGGAGCGGTCAAGGAACCGGGTGGCTTCACGATTGCCAAGCCGATCTCGGTCGCTCAAGCGCTCGCGCTGGCAGGCAGCTTCAGCGACGGGGCCGAGTTGCGCTCAGTCATCGTGGCACGGCGTCGCCATGAGCACGAGATCGTCGCCACCCGGCTCGATCTGACCCGCTCGGCTGACCTCGGTGGACGCGGGTCACTGTTCTACCTGATGCCGGATGACATCGTCTTTGTCCCGCGCACCTTCCTCAATGAGGCGGCACAGATCGGCACTGAATTGCGCGATGCGTTGATGTTCCGCGGCTGGAGTATCAACGTCGACAACATCTCCCTCGACGACAACCCATAACGGGGCATCAGTCTTTGCAACACAGCAGTCAGCAATTCGAAAACTATCTGCGGGAGCTGCTGCTGATCTACTTCGCGCGGCAATCGTTGATCCTGACGACGGCCGCCCTCATCTTCCTGACGGCAGTGGCCGTCGCCCTCTTTGCGACACCGCGCTATTCCGCGCAAGCGGCCGTCCTGGTGCGCTCGGCAGAGGTCCAGCGCAGCCCAGACGCGATCGAAAGCGAGGACGCGCGCGCATTCAAGGTCGGCGAAGAGGACCTGCGCTCCGAGCTCGAGCTCATCCGCTCTCCCGCCGTCATCCAGGGGGCGGTCAGCAGACTCCTCGCCGAACAGCGTCCCTTTGCCGACGGGCTGGAATGGCTGCGGATACAGAAAGACCTGACGACCGAGCTGGTACCGGATTCGCGCGTCATCCATGTCGCGCTGCAACGCGACGCTGCCGACCAGGCCATCGAAATCCTGAACGCCATCCTCGACGAGTACATCCTGCGTCGGTCGCGGATCATCTACCCGGAAGGCAGCACTGAGTTCTTCAGCGCCCAGTTGGATCGCTTCAGAACACAGATCGACGACACCGAACAACAACTGGTCGCACTGGCCGCCACCGCCGGAACGCCGAACCCGCTCAAGGAGATCGAGCACAATCTGCTGGCCAAGCAGCATCTCGGCGAGCGTTTGAATGCGCTCGGGGGCGACGAGGCCACGCTGCGCGAGCAACTCAGACACCTCGACAAAGTATTGGCGGAAAAGGAGGTACGGAACTTCTCTTTCCTACAGAACCCGACCATCGGCGAGATGGCCGCGCGCCTCGTCGATCTGCAGGTCGAACGCGGCAAGACGGCGCGCCATTACGAGGATAACGCCCAAGCGGTGACGGTCATCGATAGGCAGATCCTGAGCAGCGTGAAGCAACTCCGGCGCGAGGTCGACGATTATCGCGACCGGCTCGCGTCCGACCTCGCCGCCAACACCGAGCAACAGCGTGTCCTGAACGCGCGGATCAGCGCGATTGAGGCCCGTAATCTCGAATTGAACCTGAAGAGCATCGAGGCCGACAAATTGAACCGTCAGGCCGAGTTGCTGCATCAATCCTTCGCGACCTTCTTCAAGCGCCGGCAGGAGGCGGAAATCAATACCAAGGTCGACTCCGCAATGTCCCGCTTTTATGTCAGTATCCTCAATCGCGCCTATTCGACCGGCCACCCGGTGTTCCCGAATCGTCCGATGCTGCTGGTCGTCGGCGTACTCGCGGGTCTGGTAACGGGTTTCAGTCTCGGTTTCGTACGTGAATTCTTCGATCACAGCTTCAAGAATCCGCGTGATCTGGAGCAGTTTTCCGGCCTGCCGCTGTTATTTTCAATCCCGTTGATCAAAGAATCCTGTACTCCGCTTAGCTCCCGGCCCGAACCGTATCCAAACCCTGGGAACACATCCGGCGACCTGCCCGCGTCGGCTTGGACGGCCGCGAATCCCGGAGCCGGCCAGCACCGTGGCGGATAGCCTCTCCGGTACCCTCACGCGTTACCTGTCGAGCAAACTCGTCAGCCAGATCTTAGGTGCCGGCATTGGCTTCCTGCGGCCCCGTCTGTTGTCGCCCGAGCTGTTCGGCCTCTGGACCCTGCTCAAGCTGATCCCGCAGTACGCCGGCTACGCGCATCTCGGCACACGGACGGCCTTGCGTGTGTTCTATCCGTGGCACCTCGCCCGCGGCGACCGGGAACAGGCGCAAGCGCTGGTCTCCGGCGGCATCCTCGGGGCCATGTTGATCGATACTCTGCTCGCGTCGGCAATCATCACCCTGGCCCTGATCGGCAACTGGAGCGACTTGGTCCGCTTCGGCTTACTGGCAATGGCCGCCCTGGTCGTGCTGCAAGGCTGGCGCGATTCCATGTTCGCCGCGCTCAAGGCCAGCCATCGCTTCGATGTCATTGCCCGAGCCTACTATGTGGAAGCGACAACCTTATTTCTTACGACGCTGATCCTGTTGCCGACACTCGGCATTTACGGACTGTTCCTCTCGGTGTTGCTGAGCGAGTTCCTTGTCGCCGTCTATCTCGGTCTGCGCGCCGGCGTCGCACTGCAATGGTCACGACGGATCGTCGTGATCATGGGCAGCATGATCCGTCGGGGTTGGCCGATCATGAGCTTGGAACTGGCAATGATGCTGGTGATCACCACCGATCGCTTCGTCGTGTCAGCCATGCTCGACACCACCGCCCTCGGCTATTACGGCGTCGCGCTGATGATCGTCAGCTTCCTGCGCAATGTACCCGGCACCGCACGCGAGGTGCTGGAGCCGCGCCTGATGGCGGATCTTGCCGGGACCGAGCGACCGGCACTGTTGCGGCGGCACCTGTTGGAACCAGCGCTCAATGCCGCGTTCCTGATGCCGCTGATTATCGGTCCGGTCGCGCTGGCCGCACCCTTGATCATCGAATGGCTGTTGCCGGGCTACCAGCCGGCGGCGGCGCCGACCCAGATCCTGGCCTGCGGGGTCTATTTTCTGGCGCTGTCGCTGGTCTTACGCAGCCCGGTTGTCGCCCTCGGTCGGCAACGCCGGGCCGCCGCACTGATGCCGCTCATCGTGCTCGCCAACCTTCTGACTGCCTGGGTCGCCCTGCGACTGGGCGCGGGGCTGGCGGGTGTCGCCGCCGCCAGCGGGGTCGCTTTCTTGCTGCTTTTTCTCACCCTCTGGCGGCTACTGCGCCCGGAACTGGCCGCCACCCCGCGTGAGGAGCGCCGTCAACTCATCTGGATCTGGCCCCTGTTCCTGCTGACCGCACTGCTGATCTGGCAATTGCCGGAATTGATCACGGATGCCGGCCTGCTCGGAACCGGCCTGCGTATGTTCGTCTTCATCGCCAGCTTCCTGTTGTTACATTGGCTCGCCCAGGGTCGCTTGAATCTGCTGAGTCCATTACCGCTCGAGGTGCTCGAAAACCTGTTTCGTGCACTCCAGGTCGGACGCAGAAACAAGGCACATCAATCAAGTCGCCTCCTGGCAGATAAACAAAAATCGCTTTAGCCTCAGGTGTCACGGGAGTTGTCGTTCACGCCAGAGGTGCAGGGAGTTCCCGCCGTGCAAGCGGTCGATCATCGATAGCAGGGTGAGCAGCAGCAATACTTGCCGCTTCGGGCGTTGAGTAATACCCTGAACGACGTGCCGACACGCGGCAACATCCACACCCGCCGCCGCAGTCCCTACCGTACCGATTTGATACTCAAGCAACCGTGCCACCTCATCCGTCGCGGCAAAGCCGGGGGTGCGGATCAGCGCACGCTGCACGCGCCGCGCCAGTCCCGGCCAGGAGTGTGCCGCTGCCTTGAAACGATGGTGAAACGTGAAGCCGAAAGAACCGATTGCGCCGTGCGACCCCGCCTTATCCAGCGTGGCAAGATCCTGTCTCAGCGCCGCAAGGAATTCACGGTAGAGTCGATAGTTTTTCTTCAGATGCGCCGGACAGTCCATCGCATCGCGAAAGAATGGCAACGAAAAGAACGGCGCTACGCTCCAGAAATAGTGTCGGTTACGGTCCTCGCCCTCGAACAGCCAGCGCATCGTCCGCTCATAGATCAGAAAATGAACATACTTGTCAACGCCATCCGCTTCCGGGTAACCCGAGAAGCGATCCATCAATGACGAACGCAGCTCACCAACACTGATTCCTGTGATCGCTGCTGCTTCAGTGAGCGTGAAGACACCGCGGCGATCAAGGGTAAAATCACACATCGCCTCGCTATCCGCTAGACGTCGGTTCGGACGAAGTTCGGGAAGCGCTTTGTCTCCCCCGTCTCCGGTGAAATAAACAACCTCGCTGCCGCAGCGTCGACGGATATCTGTGAAGAACGAGAGGTGGAACGCCATACCGAGTTCGTTCAGCCCCTGCTTGATCTCCAGCAAAGCCGAATAGTCAGCGCCGCGGCAGGGCGGCACTTCGAACGCGCGCCACGGGCGCCCCAACCGTCGTGCCACGTCCTGTGCGATCCGGATTTCCTCCGTGGAATACCAACCGGGTCGCGCCATCGTCACCGCGTCGAACGCATCTTCTGCACCGGCAAGCCCAGCCGCTACGGCACGCGAATCCAAACCGCCGCTTAGCGCGACGACATGAGGTCCCGGAAGCTGACCGCGCGCGGTACAGGATTTCCGGAATAAAAGCGCCAGGTGACTCGCCTGCTCACGCAGATCGCCGGCGGCTGTCGCCTTGGCGCTGAAATCGAAGCGGTGCAATTGTGTCAGGTGACTGCTTGCGTTGCGGCCGATCCGCAGCAACGTTGCCGACGGCAGCACCCGTATCTTATCCCAGAGGGTCTGCTCCCCCAGGCAATGACCGAAAACAAGGAACTGTGCCGCACCCACCGCACTCATCCCATGGTGCCCACACCACGCGACCGCGACACCAATATTGCGCGTCACGGTGAAACCTCGGTCTGAGCGACCCAAGTAGATGGGCAAACGACCAAAGACATCGTTCAAAACGTACCAATCGCCGCTTGCCTTATGCAGGATGACGAACACAAAGTCACCATCGTGCGCGAGCAGCCCATCGGTCACCGCGGCGCAATCATTGCTGACGATGGCTTCGGCCAAGGTGAACGCCGTCCGTACTAAGAGGTCTTCACCTAGCCCATAAATCCGACCTTCGCAGCAGATGACAAAACGTTCGTCCCGCCACACCCTGACCGGGTAGTGTGGATAAGCGGTCATTGTGAGCAGGGCCGCATTGTCCTCGGCAATGACTTCGGTCGATTGTTCTACCGGCGCTTCACTCCCGGCAATGCGGTCGCACGCGTCGGGCACCGCAGACGCATGGGGTGACTGGACAATCAGGTTAAAACCGGGCATTTCACATGATTCCGCGGTGAACATCCACCGCCGAGCAACACAAAGCCCGCGGCGCGACGTCGGAAGGACCCACTTGCTATCACGCGCCGCGGGTCAAGGGAGGATACGCAAATTCCGCGGGCGCGGTAAACGCCCATGGGTCCAATCCGTATAGCCGACATTCTTCCCTGGCCGACTCGGCAGGGGTGCCGGAAACGCGGTGCCATAGTAATAATTCACGAGATGCGGCTGCCAGGTATCGTCACCCTCAGCCGGGTAGTTCGCCTGCGTATGCAGCCATTCAAAGGCCCGCAGCAGCGCCTTATCCTGCCATCCGAACACATCGTATCCGGCACGCTCCAGCATCACAGCCTGAGCGAGCGCGCCCTGCAGCGTCGAGTACACATAGTTTTCATGGGGCGGGGGCCAGGTGAATATGCAGCAGCGCCGCATTCCCTCAGGAATGACACCGTCGATGTTGTGGCCGTCCCGTGCTGAACCGAACGGGTTGACACCGACTGGATTCGCGGGATCCGCCTGCCAGTCGAGTTCGCCGTAACTGAAATCCGCGTAGGCGGTACGGTCGCCAAGCCAGCCCCGAAAGATCCTCGCAATCTCGGCCAACTCCTCTTGATTGCCGAGATAGGCCGCAACGGCTAACCGACTGGCGCCGGCAAAGGTTCCCCAGCCATTTGGCCTGATGGCGTGGGTCTGGCGCAGCGTTCGACCCTCGCTCATCGGCTTCTCCACGACCTTCCCGAGCCAAGCGCGAAACACGGCATCCTGCTCCAGTGGCAGACCCACCAGGTCGGCGGCCAGGACATAGGCCATCAATTCACGGCCGAGCGCGAGGCTGCTGCCGCCGTCCTCGGTACCAATAGCGGCCATGCAAGCCGCAACCACCGCGTCCCGATAGATCGATGCCCCCGTACGCACATAGACCAGGGCCCGCGCCAAGACCAAGACGTTCGTTGGATCCTCCTGATTCGAGAGATTCGGGACAGCCATCGGCTGGTCAGCAGCGGCTTTCAGCGCATCCCAAGCGACGCCCGTGGTCGGCAGGGCACCCAACCGCTGACGATCGATCCAGATTCCGTTGGCGAGCATTTGCATGTCCGGCGGTGCGGCCCGCGTATCTATCGGCGCAATGAACAACAAGACCAGCATCGTGGACGCAAGCGAAGCGAAAACGCGGAACATTGCAGACTCCTCGGGGTTGCCGCGAATTTACCGGACACCAGCCTCTGGAGGCTGACCAAGATAGGGCTCGAACAGGACCGCTAATTGCCGAACATTCATCGCAGTATCAAAATCCCGCAGCACGCGCTCGCGCCCGGCCGAGCCCAAGGCCATCCGCAGCGCGGGACTCGCCGCCAGACGGGCAAAAGCACTGGCGATTTCCTCCGGTTGACCCGGTTGCGTAAGCAGGCCGCTCACACCATCCTCGACCAACTCCGGAATACCCGACAGGCGACTGCTGACCACCGGCAGACCGCAACTCATCGCCTCCATCAGCGTGACCGGAATACCCTCACGGTTTCCGCGGGGTGCCAGGACACTGGTCAGTGCGACGACGTCGGTCTGTTGAAGCAATTGTTGCAGCACGGCTTCCTGCCGTAAAGGCCCCAGCAACCGAACCTGATCACTCAGACCGAGCGTGCGTATCTGGCGCTCCAGTTGCACCCGTAACGGCCCATCGCCGACCAGTCGACAGCGAAACCCAACACCCCGATCCCGGAGCAGTGCGCAGGCATCGATCAGGTGACGATGACCCTTGACGTCCCGCAGAGCGGCAACGCACAGGATGCGCAATCCCCCGCCATCCGTCTGCAACCCCGCCGGGTTCGGACTAAACAGGCGGGTGTCGACACCGCAATGGACGACCTTGATCTTATCCTTGAAGGAGCGTCCAAGCCGTTGTTCGATAAAGCGGCGGTTGTATTCCGAGATGCTGACCACAAAACGCGCATCATCGATCTTTTTCTCCAACATGGTTTGATCGACATGCAGATCGGAGCCATGGGCCGTGAAGCTGTAGCCGATGCCGGTGAGCCGGTAGACGATCCATGCCGCAAGCGCCGGGTGGCTGGCGAAATGGGCGTGCAGATGACGCACCTGATCCTGTTCCAGCCGGCGCGCCAAGTGGACGGACTTGGGCCAGATACCGAGCGCACCGATAAAGAAATTCCGGCTCGGGCGGGTGCCGCGAATCATTTCCGCGAAGGTGCTCCAGTAGCGTCCCGGCCGGCTGATGGCACTGCTGAGATTCGACCACAACACCGCCACCGACAGGAATGGCAGCCATTCCACCAGCGGCATGACCCGCTCGACATCCGCGTGCTGCACCCGCGTGCGCTCGCGCAACAACGGCCAGATCCGAACACGATAGCCCAACTCCAGCAGCGCCACAATTTCCGACAGAATGAAGGTCTCGGTGAGCCTGGGAAAGCGGGACATCGTGTAGGCCATCGCGGGGGCAGACTGATCGACCTCGCCCTTGATCGGGTCCCACCGCACCACGGTACGCCCACGTACAAAATCCCACAGCCCGAGCCCGGTGCCGTAATTGCCCAGAACGAAATACCAGGCCGTGCGACTGACCGTTCCGAACCGACCGCGCAGCGCCGGCACCGCCGCGCCGATCACCGCCAGACCACCGACGCCGAGTTGCAGCATGAGCAGCCACATCCAAGGTGCTGACTCCAAGGCCAGCAGGCTCGTGCTCAGCAGCAGGAGCACCAGAAAAACGGGCAACAAGCGACGCAGCACCTTGTTGATGGCGAGCGCGAGCGCGAAGACCCCGAACCGCAGCGGATTGAGTAATTGGCGATGCATGAAAAGCCCGCGCAAAGAGCGGCACACCACCCGCCGCCGCCGCGAGACTTCGTGTTCAGCCGAGCGCGCCGGCACCCGCACCGCGGCAACGGCCTGCGGCTCGAAAACAAAGCGCCAGCCTGCGGCGATGACCTGCAAGGCGGCGTAAAGATCATCCGTCACACCATCGACGATGGGACCCGCAACCCTGGCGCGCAGCGCATAGAGCTTGCCATCGTTGCTCGTCACACTCCCGACCCGGGTCTCCAGTAACTTGATGCGGCTGTCCCAGTCGATATAACGCACCTGCGCATCCCGCAGGGCCTGTTGCTCGCGCTGCAAGACCCGTTGCCCGCACACGCCCCCGATCGTCTCGTCACCGAAATGCGCAAGCAGCGCGCGCAACGCGGTTGGCACCAGTTGGGCATCGACATCGCTGAATACCAGAATTTCGCCGCTCGCCAGCGCCATGGCCTGATTGAGCGCATAGGCTTTCCCGTGATGCGCGCCGAGTACGCAAGCATGGATCCGTGGTTCTTCGCAATGGTGCAGGATTGCTTCGGTTCCATCCGTTGAACCATCGGAGACGATCACCATGTCGATACGATCAGCGGGATAGTCCAGCGCGAACGTATTTGCAATCTTTTCCTGAAGAAGCACTCCGGGATTGCGACATGCGACGATCAGCGTCACCCGCGGCGTCCAGGTCCTGTCCAGACGGTATGGACGCGCGCGCATCCTGGCCGCCAAGAGCACCAGCAGCGGATACCCCGCCAGCGGCAGCGCGATACCACACAAACTCGCCGCGAATACGAAAAGCATTACCGCGTCCATCAACGCTCCTCCCTAAGAGGCGGCCAGTAATCAAACCCGGTGGTTGCCGGCCCGGCGCCCACAGGAGCCTTTTCCACCGCGACGGTGTCGGCGACACGCAGCCATACCTGCGACAGGCCGATGGATAAGAGCATGAATTTCTGGAACACGTCGCTGAACATGGTCAGGTAAAGCAGCAGGACGCATAATGCGACCAGATAGTGCAGCACCTGATCGGCATGGTAGCCGTCGTCACACTTGAGAAACAACCGGCGGGCACGCAACAGATTGCGCATTGCTGTCAGCAGGAGCGCGATAAAAAAGAAGAAACCCAGCAACCCCGTCCCGACCAGTACCTCTAAATAGGTGTTATGGGCAAAGCGTCGATTGGTCGAGCCTTTCTTATCGTAGCGCTGAGCCCAGTCGGACGTTGTATAGAGATCACGAAAGGTACCAGGTCCATGGCCGAGAATCGGACGATCGACAATCGCATCACGCGCCACGATCAGATAAGAACCACGGCGGTTGAGCGAGCGGTCCTGCTTGGAAGATACCAGCGTCGCCTGGCGCTCCCAGAACGACTGGGGAACCATCGCCGCCCCGACCAGCATGACCGCCGCGGCCCCAGCGAACAAGAGCCCCAACTGCCGTGAGGTCAGTCCTTTGACATTGATAAAAGACAAGATCGCCAGCGTCAGCCCCATGACGATCGCACCGCTGCGCGAAAATGTTCCGACCATCGCCACAATGTTGATGAGGAGCATGGCCAACGCCAGGAGTTTAACCAGTCGATGCCGTGCATGTGTCAGCCAGAAGACCACAAAAGGCAGGCCAAAAATGATCTGCATCGCAAGCGCATTGGGGTCGGCGGTTCCCCCTGTACTACGGCTGAATGTATCGCCTTCCGAGAACACTGCGACATGAAACAGGGTTCCGACGACTGCAGACAGGGAGCCGATCGATACCGACGCCGCGATCACGGCGGGGATGTGCCGCGTCACACCGGTCTTGTCGGTCAGCGAAATGGTCAGCGCAAAAAAAACGATGGCGACTAGCGTCAGCACGACCTGCTCCGCCGCGTTGCTCTTGTAGTCGGAAAAGAAGGTCGAGAGCAGACTGATCGCCAGGAACAACAGGAACCAGGGCCACAGGTTGGAGCGGAAGCGCGCCATCAGCGTGCGATCGGACAACAGGCGAAGCGCCAGCACCAGCAGCAACACCAAGGCCAGTAGCCAATGAATCTTGATCTTCTCGAGCGGCCCGCCAAGATCGCGAAAGTTGCCGAACGGAATCAGAAAAATGATCGCGTACAGGCCGAGTTCCGGACGGCGGCCGATGAGGAACAGAAACAGCAGCCCCAGACCGGGAGCTAACGCCAGATAGGGATAGTCGGTCAAAAGCGGCATCACACTGGCCAGAATCACCAGAACTGCCGCCAGTTGCCATAGCAAATTACCTGGCCGTGAGGCTATCATGCGTACTGACCCCGTGAAGACAACAAGCTGGCTAAGGCACATCGCGTCCGTGATCGCCAATGCCGAGGCAACCGGCAGCCGACCAAATCATGCTCAGCACCAGCGTCGTTATTCCGACTTATCATCGCCCCGCCGAACTTGAAATCGCGTTGCGGTCGATCTTGACACAAACCCGGCTGCCGGACGAGTTGATCATCGTTGACGACGGCGATCTGGCTGAAGTGCCCTTGCTCGATCCGCTGCAGCGCGCCGGCGTCCGCTGCCGACTGGTGCGTAAGGAGCGCCCTGGACTGACCGAATCGCGCAATCTGGCCGTCTCCATCGCCGACGGTGACCTGATCTTCTTCTTCGACGACGATGTCGAACTCTTTCCGGATTATCTGGACGAGGTCGTCCGCGTCTATGCCCAGGATCGGATCGGGCGTATCGGCGGCGTTGGCGGAGTCATCGTCAATCAGAAGCCGTCAAACACCAAACGTCGTCTACGGCAAATCCTGGATCGGCTGTTCCTGGTCTCGGGAAATACCGAGGGCAAGGTGCTGATCTCCGGTTTCTGCGTTGATTACGGCCACACCGGGCAGATCCCCGATGCCGACCGCGATGTCGACTTCCTGGCCGGAGCCGCCTGCTCCTATCGTCGCAGTGTTTTCGACAGCTTGCGTTTCACGCCCGGTTATCGCGATGCCGCCTTCGGTGAGGACAAAGACTTTTCCTACCGGGTCGCGAAACGTTGGCGCCTGGTGCTGGCCGCGAGAGCCAGGCTCGCTCATTTTGAATCACCGACGATGCGCCCGGAGCCGGTTGCCCGCGGGCGCAAATTTATCACCGGCCGGTATCTGTTCTTCCGCGACCTGGTGCATCACACCTGGTGGGACTGGGTGCTGTTCTGGTATGCCTGCTGCGGCTACCTGATCATTAGGCTGCTGATCCTGGCCGCGTCATGGCGCCGCAACGACTGGGACCGCATTCGCGGCGTCGTCCACGGCATCGGCGACATCCTGACCGGACGCCTCCCGCGGCGGGCGCCAAGCGCCTGAGCCGGAGCGATTTCGATCATCGCGATGCGTGCCACGCCACAGCCGCCGACAAGCTGCGACCGACCCGCGCTCCGTTGGGGGCTGGTGCTGTTCGTCCTGCTGTCGAGCCCGAATCTGATCCTGACCTTGAGCGGCGGCGAGAAATCCATCCTCTCGCTTCCGGGTCTGTCGTTCTTCGTCCTGTCTTCAGGACTTGCCGTGCTGCTGGTCGGCCTGTTTCGCCGGCCATGGGTCCTGGTCTTGGCGTGTCTGCCGCTGTTCGCGGTCCTGCCGCTGGAGATCTATTTCATTCGGACCTACCAGTCCCCGTCGACAGTCAACATCATCGCCAGCGCCTTCACCGGCGATCGACATGAGGCCCTACAGTACCTCGGCAGGCAACTCGTTCCGGCGATCCTCGTCATCACAACACTGCTGACGCTCTGGTTCTTGGGTCTGCGCGCCCTCCACCAGAGCCACTGCGCACTGGCACCGCGACTGCGTTTCTCCCTGGTTGCCGTCGGCTGTCTTTCTATCATCGTCATTTTCGGGAAAAATCTTGCCAAGACCGATCTGGACCTTGACGCCTCGCTCGCACAGACCGGCATCAATATCGAACGGACCTTTCCGGTCGGCTTTCTCTTGCGCATTTGGCGTGTCCACGAGGAGCATCAACGTCTCCGACACATCGCGGAGCGGATCGCCGGGTTTCGCTTCGACGCCCGCCGCAGCGGGCAGACCGATGAGGCCGGACTGAATCTGGTCCTGGTCATCGGCGAAGCCTTGCGCCAGTCGTCCTGGTCCCTGGGCGGATATGCCAGGGAGACGGCACCGCGGCTTGGGCGCGAGCCCGGCCTCGTCAACTATACCGACGCCACGGCCGCCGCCTGCCTCACGCGCACCGCGGTGCCGCTGATGATCTCTCGCGCAACGGCGACAGACCCCGATCGTCATCTTGAAGAAAAGACCCTGTTGGGCCTGTTCTCCGAGGCCGGCTACCGGACCTGGTGGCTGTCGAACCAATTCCGGATCGGCATCAACAACACCACTATCTCGGCCCATGCCGTCGAGGCCGATGAGGTCACTTTTTTTAACGACTCGGAGTTGGAGCAGACCCCCTTTGACGACGTGCTCCTTGCCCCCTTGGCACGAGCGCTGACCGAACCGGGACCAACGCATCGTTTCCTGATCCTGCACACCATGGGAAACCACTGGGACTACGGGTATCGTTACCCCGATGCGTTCGACCACTGGCGACCGTCACTGCGCGGTCTGACCAACTATCATATCGGCGCTCCCGGCATCAAGGCGAACATGATCAATGCGTACGACAACGCAACCCGATTCACCGACCATGTTCTTGCCGAGATCATCGCGCTGCTGAAGGCCACGCGCCGCCCTGGCGTCCTGGTGTTCATGCCCGACCATGGCGAGAATCTGTTCGACGACGCCCGAGGCTTCACCGGACATGCACACGACAGCGCCTGGGAGTTACAGGTTCCACTCGTCTTCTGGGCCACGGACGCCTATCGCGCTCTGTACCCGAACGCCTGGCAGCAGGTGATCGCTCACCGCGATGCCCCGGTCAGCGCCGACAATCTGTTTTATTCGGTGGCCGAACTCGCGCATATCGTGTTCCGCGGTCAGCAGCCGGCGCTCAGTGTCGCCAGCAGCACGTTCCAGCCCGCACCACGCCGCTTTTTGTCGATCACCGGAGCCGCGCTGAGCACCGAAGCGGTACTGCGGCGAGACCGGTCGCCGTTGGTTCCAAAGCGCCAATGAATCGCTTGCTTCCCGGTCTGGGCGACCGACAGCCTGAGATCCCGGCATTCGGATCCGCAGCATCTTCGACCGCGGCCGCCCGCAAATTATTTCAAACGACTATACTGAATCAACATTCGCGACAGTTTCGCCGCGGCATGGAACACCGGCCCTGCCAGGCCGGGGTGCGGAGGTAACGAGCGAGTGCCTCATGGGACCTTGACGCAGTGATCGTGGCTGAATAAATCTATGATTCATATTGAAACGAAGCTTCGGCAAGCGCTTGAACAGATCGCCGAGGTCAAACGAATATTGTGCGCGATCGAGTTTGCTTTACAGAAACAAGAATGCGCAACGCTGTTGATCACCAGTGCCGTGCAGGGTGAAGGAAAGAGCTTGATCGCAGCGGCGCTCGCCGCCACTGCCGCACAGCATGGTAACTATCGCGTGGCAGCACTGGATTTCAATTGGTACCGCCCGGCGCTGCATCGCTGCTTTGATCGTGCACTCCCACACTCACTGAAGGCGCTGTACAGCGCGCCGCTAAGCGAACTCGTTATTTCCTTCGGGCCGAATACGCCGGATCTTCTGACCGCTCCGGAGGATTACGCTGATCAATCCGCCTTGACTGACCAGGCATTTCCGACAATCACTCGACTGATTGGCCAGGCTCAAGACAGCTACAATCTCATCGTCATCGACAGCGCGGCGGTTTTTCCGACAAACAGAATGATGATCGACCCCGTGATGCTCTCCGGTATCGCCACGGGTGTCGTGATGGTCGTGCTATCCGCGGTAACACCGAAGCAGCATGTCAGAAAGGCCCAAAAAATCATGGAAGCCGCTGGCGCGAATATGCTTGGGGTCGTCACCAATCAGCGGATGATATCAGGAAGAAAATAGCACAGGACAACCGCATAGCCAGTCGATCAACAAGCGACAGCGATGAAAAAGGGTAATCGTGCCGGAACATCAGAGTACATCGACCTTTTCAGAAACAACCAGGAATCAACATGGGATTCTACCTGAGACGCTATGGCAACGCACTGCGCGCGTATAAGCCATGGATGTTACTGACCGTGCTTGCGGTTATCCTTTACCTGGGTATTGCCGCACTGACCGATATCACCTATTCCGTGTATCAGGATTTTGAGCCCCACTCGGGAGATATCCCGGTCGCCGCGTCAATGAGCCCAGTCGACACCATCACCATCAACGCCGTCGCGGCGGACCCGGACCTGCTGTTTCTGGAAAACTTCGCGCTGACAACACTACAGAACAAGCTGGAACTGGTGGCAACTCCGCACAGTGGTGCGGACAACAACGCGCTGCGCCGACTCGTGCACACCGCCCTGACCTTATCCGCAACACCTGAGTCCGGATTACGGTTAAGCTATACGGGGAAGGATGTTGCGCTCGGCAGGATACTGGTCGGGTTCTATACTGACAGGCTCTTGAGGCGAATCGACGATGGGTTCGCGCGTGCGCAATCACAACGCGTTCAAACGCCGGGGCCATTCCGCACGGCCGGCGACCTGCTGGTGGTTGCCAAGCGATCCGTCTGGAGCGCCGATCGACTGCGGCCGGCGCTGTTCGTGCTGCTGCTGTCATTCTTGGGCATGGTGGTACTGATCGGACTTTTCGAACTGGCAGACCCGTCATTCAAGTCCGAACGGCAAATCGCACGTTATCTTGGGTTACCGGTGCTTGGTGCGATTCCGGATGCGGAACCGCTGGTGCGGACTCTACCGGATCGGCGGAATGACACGTGAGTTGGCCAAGGTGGCCGTCGACCTCCAAGCCATCATCAAGGTTAAAGGCTCTCTGATGAAAAGCGGTATCGAATCCTATGCATGGGCAGGCGTGTTGGTCCTGCTGGCGGTCATGACTGCACCGGCCGGTGCCGCTCAGTATACTCTGGGCTGGGATCCGGTTGATGATGCGCGTATCACGGGCTATACGATTCATCGTGGCGAGCGATCCCGCGATTACGATCACACGGTCGCGGTCGGCAATCAAACGACGTTCACCCTCACTGACCTCGATCCTGATCGTATTTATTATTTTGCTGTAACGGCAAACAGCGACAATGGCGACGCCTCGGATTTTTCCGACGAAGTCACGTCCGGACAGTTCAGATATGTCCTCGGGATGGGTGCCGATCCGGCGAACAGCGGCCAACTTGAAATCGTCAATATGAATCGGACATTGGAGCAACGTGTCGCGTCCGGATGGTCGGCATACAATGCTTTGAGTGGTGAAACCCGCGTTGCCACCGGCGACATCGATGGCGACGGAAAGGATGAGGTCGTCATCGGTTTTGCTCCGGTCAGTCAATCGGGCATACCGGGCGGCCGCTTTCAGATTCTTGATGACGACTTCTCCCACTTGCTCTGGGGTCAGGTCGACTGGCCGGACTACAACGCCGCGAGCGGCGAAACGCGTCCCGCGGTCGGTGATATCGATGGCGATGGGAAAGACGAGATCATCATCGGGCTCGGGCAAGGTGGAGATGGCAAGATGGCGATCTTTCGTCTGACGGATCGCGCGCTCTCGCCAATCGGCTGGGCCGACATCAACTGGCCGGACTACGGCCAGGCGAACGGTGAAACCTGGCCGGCTCTGGGCGATATCGATGGTGACGGAAGGGATGAACTGGTGATTGGTTTGGGCAGTGGCGGCTTCGGAATCTTTCTGGTCAAGAACGGCTTTGACGCGGCGCGTCTTACGGCTGGAGTCGATCCGTGGCGCGACGAGGTTCAGGGAAACCTGTCATGGGCCGAATACGCGGCTCAGGTGGGTGAAACACGGCCTGCTCTTGGTGATCTCAACGGCGATGGCAATCAGGAGATCGTTATCGGTCTTGGACCAGGCGGCGGAGGCACGATCGAGGTTTTTGATTATGTTCAGTCCGCGGTTGTGCACATGGCATCGGCCGGCGTCCATTGGCCCGATTACAACATCCTGAATGGTGAGACCCGCCCGGTGGTCGGAGACATCGACGGCGATCAGCGCGGAGAGATTCTCGTTGGCCTTGGCGACGGCGGCGGCGGCTATGTCGATCTGTTGGATGATGCGCAGACGCAATTTCTCAATCTCGACAGTTTACGGTCAGGCACGGCCGCCTATCAGGCCGCCAATGGCGGATTCTGGCCGGCCGTCAAACGCGAGCGCAACGCACCGCCCGCGGCGCCTGTCACCTATCTGCTCAGCGTGCTTAAAAATGGCACCGGCAGCGGAATTGTCGGTGGCGGCGGTCGTTATCCTGTCGGCACTCACGTGACACCGACCGCGGCCGCCGGGGACGACTCAAGCTTTGACGGCTGGAGTCCCGGCAGTTGTGGTACGTCGTTCGCGCTCGGCGCTGACGCGACCTGCACCGCGGCCTTCACGTTGCTCCCCAAACACACACTCACCGTCACCCGTAGCGGAAGCGGTGCCGTGACCAGCAGCCCATTTGGAATCGACTGCGGGAGTGATTGCTCGGAAGCTTATGTCAGCGGCACCGCGGTCACCTTGATCCCTGTCCCGGCCGGCACCTATCGGTTTTCCGGCTGGAGCGATGCCTGCACCGGGGCTGGACCCTGTGTGGTCGCGATGAGCGCGGCGAAGAGCGTCAGAGCGACCTTCACGGCGCTGCCGAAATACACACTCACGGTCAAGCGTAGCGGCAGCGGTACGGTGACAAGTGAGCCGGCAGGGATCGCCTGCGGCAGCGATTGCAAGGAGGTTTATATCAGCGGCTCCGCAGTCGCATTGACCCCCACACCGGCGACCGGGTACCTGTTTTCGCACTGGAGCGGCGTCTGCACCGGGACGGGCCCCTGTACCTTGATCCTGTCGGGAAACAAGACGGCGACCGCCTACTTCATTCGCAAATAGGACTACTGACACGCGCTCGCCCCAGCAACGACCGCGCCTGACGAACACCCGCCGGCCTGGGTGTGCTAGGGTTATTCTCGCTTAGCCCCACAACGCTGCGGATACCTGACCCGGAGGCCCCATGCTGACACTGCGAATCAATGGCACCGAGCACCAACTGGACCTGGACCCGGCGATGCCGCTGTTGTGGGCGATCCGCGAGCATGTCGGTCTGACTGGAACCAAGTACGGCTGCGGCATGGCCCAGTGCGGAGCCTGTACCGTGTTTCTGAACGGGGCGCCGGTGCGCTCCTGCTCCACCCCCGTGTCGGTCGCTGCGGGGGGAGAGGTCGTGACGATCGAAGGACTGGTCCAGGGGCTGGGCGCCGGCGCCCTCGGCAAGGTCGGCCAGGCGGTGCGCACCGCGTGGCTGGAGTTGGACGTGGTGCAGTGCGGATTCTGTCAGTCCGGCCAGATCCTCGCCGCCACCGCCCTGCTCGCCGAGAATCCTGACCCGACCGACGCGCAGATCGACGCGGCCATGTCCGGCAACCTCTGCCGCTGTGCCACCTATGCCCGCATCCGCGGCGCCATCCGGCGCGCCGCCGACGCTTTGGTTTAAGGGGGAACGACGATGACAACCACCGACCGCCAGATTGCAGCCATCACCCCCGACACCATCGAGAACGTGGGGCGCCGCACCTTCCTAGAGGCCGGAATCGCGGCCGGCGCCGGGTTGCTGCTAGGACTGCGCATCGGCCCGGCCCCCGCGACCGACACTGACCACGCCGGGGCGGCTCCGGCCGCGGCGGCAACCTTTGCGCCCAACGCCTTCGTACGCATCGGCACGGATGACACCGTGACCGTCATCGTCAAACACCTGGAGATGGGCCAGGGCACCTTTACCGGACTGCCGACCCTGGTGGCCGAGGAACTGGACGCGGCCTGGGACCAAATCCGGGCGGAGGGCGCCCCGGCCGACGCGGCGCGCTACAACAATCTCCTCTGGGGCAGCGCCCAGGGGACCGGCGGCAGTACCGCCCTCGCCAACTCGTACGAGCAACTGCGCAAGGCCGGTGCTGCCGCACGCCAGATGCTGGTCGCCGCGGCGGCGCAACGCTGGCAGGTCCCGGCCGCCGACATTCAGGTCAAGGACGGTGTGGTCAGCCATCATGCCGGCCACAGTGCGCGCTTCGGCGAATTGGCAGAGGCGGCGGCCAGACTGACGGTGCCCGCGCAGATCCGGCTCAAGGACCCGGCTCAGTTCAAGCTCATCGGCAAACCGGGGCTGCACCGCACGGACGGACCGTCCAAGACGGATGGCAGCGCCCTGTTCACCCAGGATGTGCGCCTGCCCGGTCTGCTGACCGCGCTGGTGGTGCACCCGCCCCGCTTCGGCGCCCGGGTCAAGCGCATCCATGACACCGAGGCCCGCGCCATTCCGGGAGTCGAGCGGATCGCCGGGATCCCGAGCGGAGTGGCGATCATCGCCCGCGATTTCTGGACGGCTCGACGCGCCCAGGACGCCCTGCGGGTGGATTGGGACGAAACCGACGCCATGACCGAGGGCACCGCCGAGATCCTGGCGCGCTATCGGGAATTGGCCAAGTCCCCCGGCGCCATCGCCCGCCGGGACGGCGATGTGGACGCCGCGCTCGCCGGTGCCGCCCAAGTCATCGAGGCCGAGTACAGCGTTCCCTATCTGGCCCATGCCGCCATGGAGCCGATGAACTGCGTGATCGAGCCCACGGACCAGGGCATCCGGGTCTGGAACGGCGAGCAGTTTCAGACGGGCGATCAGGCAGCCCTGGCCAAGGTCTTTGAACTCGCCCCCGAGCAGGTCGAGATCCGCATGTTGTTCGCGGGCGGGTCCTTCGGCCGACGCGCCAACCCGGCATCGGACTATCTGATCGAAGCGGCGCACTGTTACCAGGCCCTGCGTGCCCGACTGCCGGTCAAACTCCAGTGGACTCGCGAGGACGACATGCGCGCCGGCTGGTACCGGCCGCTGTATCTGCATCGCATCCGCGCGGGGATCGACCCCAAGGGCCGGCCGGTCGGCTGGGATCAGCGCATCGTGGGTCAGTCCATCATCGCCGGGACGGCCTTCGAGCCCATGCTGATCACGGACCAGGTGGACCAGACCTCCGTGGAGGGCGCCGCCAACCTCCCGTATACCGTTCCAAACTTCAGGCTGGACCTGCACTCACCGCGGCTGCCGGTCCCGGTCCAGTGGTGGCGCTCAGTCGGGTCCTCCCATACCGCCTTTGCCGGGGAGTGCATGATCGACGAGCTGGCCACGGCGGCCGGCCAGGACCCGGTCGCCTATCGCCTGCGCCTGCTGAAGAACCATCCACGCCACCTGGGGGTGCTGAAACTTGCCGCAGAGAAAGCCGGCTGGGGCCAGCCACTGCCCAAGGGCCGCGGACGCGGGGTCGCGGTCCATGAATCCTTTGGGACCACGGTCGCACAGGTGGCCGAGGTCACGGTGCGCAAGGGTGGTCAGTTCCGGGTGGACCGGGTGGTGATCGCGGTGGACTGCGGCCTCGCCGTCAATCCGGACGTGATCCGCGCCCAGATGGAAGGCGGCATGGGCTTCGGACTCTCCGCCGCCCTGCTCGGCGAGATCCGCATCGAGCACGGCGCCGTGGTCCAGTCGAATTTCCACGACTATCAGGTGCTGCGCATCGACCGGATGCCGGAGGTGGAAGTCCACATCGTCGCCTCGGCACAACCGCCGACCGGGGTCGGCGAACCGGCGACACCGGTCATCGCCCCGGCGGTGGCCAATGCACTCTTCGCGGTCACCGGCCAGCGGCTGCGCAGCCTGCCCCTGCGCTTGTCCCCGTAGGGTCCGCTCCGCGGACCGACAACCGCCATGACCGCTGCACCCGATGATCTCCTAGAGCATATCGCCACCTGGCACGCTCAGGGAAAACGCGTCGCCCTGGCAACCCTGGTGCGCGGCGGGTCCTCATTACGCCCGATCGGCAGCCAACTGGCGGTGGCTGACGACGGCACCTTTCACGGTTCGATCTCCGGCGGCTGTATCGAGGGTGCGGTCATCGCGCAGGCATTGGCGTCGATCGCCGACGGACAACCGCGCCGGCGTGACTTCGTCATCGGCGACCCCGACCCCGCGGCGGCCGGGCTCGCCTGCGGCGGACGGGTTCAGGTCTGCATCGTGCGGATCGACCCGACCGGCGCGTTCGAACACCTGCTCGCCGCGCACCGGGCGCGGCGTCCCGCGGCACTGGTCACGCGCCTGACCGACGGCGCCATGGCGATGGTCGACGTTGACACCCTGGATGGCGACCTACCGCTGGCCCCGCCGCTCCTCGACCGGGTGCACGAGCACATCGCGGCGGAGCACAGCAGCTTGCTGGAAACCGACCCGGCACTGTTCGTATGGGTCACTGCCCCCATGCCGCGACTGCTCCTCGTCGGCGCCGTGCACATCGCTCAGATACTCGCACCCATGGCCCGACTCGCGGGCTTCGCGGTGATCGTGATCGACCCGCGCCCGGCCTTTGCCGACCCGGCACGCTTCCCCGGGATCGCGCTCATCACCGACGCGCCGGACACCGCCCTGCTGCACCTGGCGCCAGACCCACGCACGGCGGTCGTCGTCCTGGCGCACGATCCGCGGCTGGATGACCCCGCACTCACGGCGGCGCTCGCCAGCCCCGCCTTCTATATCGGCGCGCTGGGGAGCCGCCGCACCCAGCACCAGCGGCTGGAACGACTGCGCAGGGCCGGACTGGCGACACAGACACAGCGCATCCACGGACCGGTCGGACTCGACCTGGGCGGCCGGGCACCAGCCGAGATTGCGGTCGCTATTCTGGCTGAGATCATCCAGACCCGTTATCCAGGCAGCAGCGGTCGGCGCTGACGGCTCTTCCCAGGACGAATACAGATCAACGCGGCGACATCAATGAACCTCGATCAGGCGCACCGGATCGCGGCACTGGTCTTGGCCGCCGGAGCCTCCTCGCGGATGGGTGGACAGCACAAGCTGCTGCGCCTCATCGATGGAATACCCATGGTGCAGCATGCCGTGGCGGCGGCCCTGGGCTCGCGCTGCGCCCAGGTGCTGGTGGTGACCGGCGGCGAGGCCGCGGCGGTCGAGGCCGCGCTGGTCGGCGCGCCGGTGTCGATCGTGCGCAATACGGAGTATGAATACGGTATGTCGACCTCCCTGCATCGCGGCCTGGCCGCGCTGCCGTCGGACACCGCGGCGGCCGTCATCCTGCTTGCGGACATGCCGCGGGTCAGGGCCGCACACATCGACCGGATCATCGCCGCCTTCGACCCCGATCACCCCGCGATCGTCGTCCCGACCCACGGCGGCCGTCGCGGTCATCCGGTGCTCTGGCCGTGCGGCCACTTCGCGGCGCTGCGTCGGATCGTCGGCGACACCGGCGGGCGAACGCTGCTCGGCGCGCTGCGCGACAACCTGATCACGGTCGCCTTCGACACGGATGCGGTACTCACCGACGTCGATACCCCCGCCGATCTGGCGGAACTGAGTTCACAACGGAAGCAGTTGTGCTGAAAAGTCTGGAACTGTCGACGGGTGCGCGCTTCGCGTCGCCCCTTCCACTGAAGCGCAATGGTTTCATCTGCTTTTTCATCTTCACGGAGTTCCAATGCAAAATTTCACGTTCCACAACCCCACCCGCATCCTCTTCGGCTCCGGGCAGATCGCCGCGATTCACCAGGAGATCCCCAGCGGTGCGCGGGTGCTCATGACCTATGGCGGGGGCAGTGTTGTGAAGACCGGCACCTTGGCCGAGGTCAAGGCAGCGCTCACCGACTTCACCCTCCTGGAATTCGGCGGCATCGAGCCCAACCCGACCTATGAAACCCTGATGCAGGCCGTCGCGCTCGCGCGCCGGGAACAGGTCGACTTCCTGCTCGCCGTCGGCGGGGGCTCGGTGATCGACGGGACCAAGTTCATCGCCGCGGCGATTCCATTCGCCGGGGAGCCCTGGGACATTCTCGCCAAGCAGGCGCCCATCACCGCCGCCGTTCCCTTCGGCAGCGTGCTGACACTGCCGGCAACCGGCTCGGAGATGAACAGCTTCTCGGTCATCACCCGCGCCGCCACCCAGGACAAACTGGGTTTCGGAAATCCGCTGGTCTTCCCGCGTTTCTCGGTGCTGGATCCGACCAAGACCTACACGCTGCCGCCGCGGCAGGTCGCCAACGGCGTCATCGACGCTTTCGTACACATAGCAGAGCAGTACCTGACCTATCCGGACGATGCCAAGGTGCAGGATCGATTCGCCGAAGGCTTGCTGCTCACACTCATCGAGGACGGGCCCAAGGCGTTGGCCGAGGCCGACAATTACGCGGTACGCGCCAATCTCATGTGGACCGCGACCTTAGCCCTGAATGGACTGATCGGCGCCGGCGTGCCGCAGGACTGGGCGACCCACATGCTCGGTCACGAGATCACCGCCCTACACGGCCTCGACCATGCGCAAACGCTGGCCATCGTCTTGCCGGCCATGTTGCAGATCAGGCGCCGCGACAAGCGCGAGAAGCTCCTGCAGTATGCTGCACGCATCTGGGACCTCCATGACGGGGATGAGGACGCGCGCATCGATACCGCGATCCGCCGGACCCGCGACTTCTTCGAATCACTGCAGGTCCCGACCCGGCTCTCCAGTTACGGCATCGGCCCGGAGGCGATCACGCCACTGGTGCGGGCACTCGAACGCCACGGCATGACGGCGCTCGGTGAGCGGCAAAACGTCGATCTGGAGCAGTCACGACAGGTCCTGGCGTTGGCCTGCTAAGACCGGATCAACAACGCGTTCGCCAGGGACGGACATGGCGGCGGAGATCCCCGGTCTGGGATCAAAGCCCCAAATTTTGATCCAAGATCGGCGGTATCCTCATGGCCTCCTCCCCCGTCCGCCTGGCACTGTTACTGGTGACCCTGGTCATTCTGACGATTGGCTTGCTCAGCCTGCGACCGACGGCGGTCGAACCAATCCGCATCGGAGCGGTACATGCCTTGTCCGGCGTCATGGCCGAGAGCGAACGCGGACTGGTCGATGCGGTGCAGCTTGCCGTGGATGAGATCAACCGGGACGGCGGACTGCTGGAGCGACACGTGGAACTGATGGTTGCCGACAGCCGCTCGGATTGGACGGTGGCCGCGAACCAAGTCGAGCGGTTGATCCTGAAAGACGGTGTCAGTGCCCTATTCGGCTGCTGGACCTCGGCCTGCCGCCAGGCCGTCCGACCGGTAGTGGAAAAACACCATCACCTGCTGTTTTACCCGCTGCAATATGAGGGTCTGGAACAGTCGCCCAACATTGTTTACATGGGTTCGGCGCCCAACCAGCAGATCATCCCGGGCGCCCGCTGGGCGCTGGACCACTTCGGGCGCCGAATCTATCTGGTGGGTTCCGATTACGTCTTCCCGCGGACCGCCAACCAACTGATTCGCGACCTGGTCATTGCCGCGGATGGCGAAATTATCGCCGAACGCTATGTCCCGTTGGATGCGACCGCGTTCGCCGATATCGCCGCGGACATCCGCCGCCAGGCGCCGGACGCGGTACTGAACACCCTGAACGGTACGGCCAACCGACATTTTTTCGCCGCCTTGGCCGCCGCGGGGGCCGACGCGCTGCCGGTGGTTTCGTTCAGCATGGCCGAGCCGGAACTTCAGTCGATGCGGACCGCGCACGTCCACGCCGCGCATTACGCGGTCTGGGGCTATTTCCAGAGCCTGCCGCACGCGGCCAATCAGCGCTTCGTTGCCGATTTCAGACAGCGCTTCGGCCCCGAACGCGTCATCAGCGATCCGGTCGTGACCAGTTATGATGCCGTCAGACTCTGGGCCGCCGCGGTCCGCGCGGCCGGGACGCCCGATCCGGCACAGATCAATCGCTCCATCGGGCGCATGGGTGTGGATGGCCCGTCCGGCATCGTCGCGGTGGACGCCGCCACCCGTCACCTGTGGCGGCGGGTTTATGTGGGGCGGGCCCGGGCAGACGGGCAGTTCGAGGTCACCGAGATCTCCGAGGCACCCGTCCGCCCGGTGCCCTTTCCGCCCTACCGCGGCCGCGACGAATGGCTCGAACTGGTTCGTACACTGCTGACCGCGACAGATTCGCACCATCCCAAGGAAGCCGGGGAGGAGTGGTGAAACCGCTCAGCCTGCGGCTGCGTCTCGCCCTTGGCTTCCTGATCGTCGCCCTGCTCCCGCTGGCTGGTTTAGCCTGGTTTTACCTGTATACCTTTGAGCGTTCGCTCACCGCCGCGGCGTTGCAGAACATCGCCTCGATTGCCGACAAAAAATCCGACCAGATCAACAGTTACATCAGCGAACGCCTGGCCGATGCGCGCTCATTCGCCGGCCAGGATCAGATGCGCGCGGCCTTGCCGGCGCTCGCCGCGGACTTTCGCCGCGGCGGCCTCAGCGCAACCCGTGACACGGCCGCGCACTACCGCGTGCCATTCGCGACACTGAGCGAACAAGGCGAATATCATGATGTGCTGCTGATCGATGACCAGGGCAATGTCGTCTTCTCGCTGCGCGCCGAGGCCGATCTGGGTACCAACCTGCTGGATGGTCCTTATCGCAAGAGCGGGCTGGCCGCCGGCTTCCGCCAGGCCATGACCTTTCTGCACATCGATCTGAGCCGATTCGCACCCTACCCGCCGTCCAACAATGCGATTGCCGCCTTCATCGTCGCACCGCTGCTGGACCATGGCCGACCGATTGGCGCCTTGGCGCTCCAGGTCAATCTGGCCACCCTGATGCCGGTGGTGGCGGATCGCACGGGGCTCGGCCGCACCGGCGAAACGGTCCTGGCGGTGCAAGATGGGCACGGTGTCCGCTACACCATCCCGCTGGCGCGGATGCCAGGTGCGCCGTTCACCAACGTGATCCCGCTCGCGCAGGCCGCCGAACCCATGCGCCGAGCACTGACCGGAAATCAAGGTCGGGGGATGGTGCACGACTATGCCGGTCGCGAGGTCGCCGCCAGTTGGCACTATTTGCCGGCCCTGGGCTGGGGGATGGTGGTCAAAATCGACACCGACGAGGTGCTGGCGCCCTTGCACGCCACCCAACGGACGATCGTGCTGGGATTCGCGTTCTTCGTGCTGCTGTCGGCCGGCGCCGCCCATAGTCTCGGGCGTCGCTTCATGCGCACCGAGACCGCGCTCGGCCGGTCGCTTGAGCAGTTGCGCGATGCGCAACGCATCGCGCGGCTCGGCAGTTGGCGGCTCAACCTCAAGACCCGCCGACTGGATTGGTCGGACGAGGCCTTCCGTATCTTCGAACTGGACCCGACCCGCTTCGGCGCCAATTACCAGACCTTTCTCGAGGCCGTCCATCCGGATGACCGGGAACGCGTCGACCAGGCGTACCAAGCCTCGCTCACCAGCCGGAAACCTTATGCGATCTCCCATCGCCTGCTGTTTGCCGATGGTCGGATCAAGCATGTCCATGAGCACGGCGAAACCCTCTATGCTCCGGACGGCACCCCACGGGTCTCGCGCGGCACGGTACAGGACATCACCGAACTGCGCCGCGCCGAGGACGCCTTACAGCTCTATGCCAACATTTTCGAGCACAGCGGCGAGGCGATTCTGGTCACCGACCACGACAACCGCATCATTGCCATCAATCCGGCCTTCTCCCGGCAGACCGGCTATCGCCTGGAAGATGTCGCCGGAAAAAACCCCAGTCTGCTCTCGTCCGGCCGCACCCCGCCCGACACCTACGAGAACATGTGGACCGCACTCGCCGAGAGCGGCTATTGGCAGGGTGAACTCTGGGATCGTGACCGTCACGATGAAATCTATCCAAAATGGGCGGCCATCTCGGCGATCCGCGACGAGCACGGCGCGGTCACCCACTATATCGCCAGCTTCACCGACATCAGCGAGCGCAAGGCCGCCGAGGAACGGATCGAGCACCTCGCGCACCACGACAGTCTCACTGGCCTCGTCAATCGCTACAATCTGGAAATCCGCCTGTCGCAAGCGCTGCTCTCGGCCCACCGCGAAGGCACCATGCTTGCGGTGTTGTTCATCGACCTCGACCGCTTCAAAGTGATCAACGACACGCTGGGCCACCAGATCGGCGATCTGCTGCTGGTCGAGGTGGCACGCCGCCTGAAACTCTGTGTGCGGGAGAGTGACATCGTCGCCCGCCAGGGCGGTGACGAGTTCGTCGTCGTGCTGACCGGCCTGGAGAGCCCGGAAGGCGCCTCACCACTGGCCGCCAAGATCCTTCACGATCTCAACGCGCCCTATCACATCAACGGCGATCGGCTCTACACCAGTCCGAGTATCGGGATCAGCATCTATCCGAACGACGGCACGGACGCCGGTATCCTGATGAAGAACGCCGACACCGCGATGTATCACGCCAAGGAACAGGGACGTAACAACCTGCAATATTTCACCGCCGCGCTCAACGCCGCGGCCGGTGAACGCCTGTTGCTGGAGCGCGAATTGCGGATCGCCATTGAGGAGGAACAATTCGAACTGCACTATCAGCCGCAAATGGCGGCCCAGTCCGACCGCGGCGCCCGGCCCTGCGCCATGGAGGCGCTGATCCGCTGGCGGCATCCGCGACGCGGTCTGGTCCAACCAGCCAAATTCATCCCCATCGCTGAAGAAACCGGATTGATCCAAACTATCGGGGACTGGGTACTGGACGAGGCGTGCCGCCGTTTCGCGCGGTGGAAGGCGGCTGATATCGGCCCCAGCCGCGTCGCGGTGAACGTATCGGCCCAACAGTTGAGCGACCCCGCCCTGGTCACCAAGGTGGCTGCCGTGCTGCAACGCTATGGCCTGCGGGACAACGAACTGGAGCTTGAAATCACCGAATCGGTAGCGATGAGCGATCCGGTCAGCGCCGGCAAGACGCTGCAAGCCTTGCGCAGCCTCGGAGTGACGCTGGCAATCGACGATTTCGGCACCGGCTACTCATCGCTGGCCTACCTGAAGCGCCTGCCGATCCAGGTGCTGAAACTCGACCGTGAGTTCGTGCGCGACATCGAAAGCGACGAGAACGACGCCGCGATCAGCGCCGCGACCCTCGCCCTGGCCCATGGTCTGGGTCTGATCGTGGTCGCCGAGGGCATCGAAACGGAAGGCCAGAGCCGGTTCCTGAAGGCGCATGGCTGTGACCTCTTGCAGGGGTATCTTTACGGCAGGCCGGCGCCCGCCGAAACCTGGACCGCGCGCTGGAGCCTGGACTGCAACAAGACCACTTAAGCGATTTATTGTTACCCTCTCGACGAGCGGAGCAACTACCATGTCCATATGCATCCCCTTGGTCAATGGTCCGAATCTACCCAATTGGTGGGATCCGAGTGTCGTCTTTCCCGCCCCTCGGGGATACTCCACCGAGCTGGACCTTCCCTTCTGGCCGCAAGCCTATCGGCGCCCCTTCGGCAAAGGGACCGCCGAGGAGGCGATGTTCATGGCGTTTGGCCACATCGCCAAGGACAACCGATCTCTGTATCTCGCCTGGCATGTGCGTTTCGCGCCTGCCTCGAGCCCTGATCGAGACCGGCTCTATGTCGGGTTTACAGCGTCTGCAACCTCGGCCCCGCTGCTGCTTGAGATCACCATCTACGCCGAGGACGCGAGTGTGGCGGCCGAGCCGGCCGCGCGGATTGTGGCTGGCACCCTGGATGCGCAGGGGCAGTTCCAGCCGCTCCCGCGGGTCCCCGCTTGGACAGAGCGTACGACCCGCGTCTGGCGGGCTCCCACCTCCAATCTGGCTCCAGCCGTCAATCTCTGGGCCGTGCAGATGCAGGTACCCCTGGTCGCCGACGCCGCTCCGGGCGAGGACGCGGGAATCGGCGTCGACGCCGACGGTAGCTTCCGGATGTGGTATTGCTTCGACATCTATACCCCGCTGAACCCGGCGGGCAGCTCAGCGGACCCAGCGGGCGGCATTCTCCGATTCGGTTTCCCGCAGGATGCCCGATTCTCAACCGATAGGGGACAGCGTATCTGGCCAGCCCCGTCACGCTATGCGGACTACCACCTGGGCAGCCAGAACCCGCCCTCCGACGTTGGCGGCTACGGCATCTCCCTGCACTGGCTCACCATGGGCACGCCCGGCATCCCGGCAAGCGAGGTCGATCCGGACCGGCCGAATACCCTGTTCGCCCGACCCACGAATCACAGCGGTGCGCAGTTGGCGGAGGGCCAGGTGCGGGCCCGCTTCGCCATTGCCAACTGGGGCTCGGTCTGCGATGCCGGAGCGCCGTGGACGGTGATTCGTGAGGATGAGGGCAACCGGGCGCCGCTACCCGACCGGGCAACGCCGGTTCCGGGCAAGGATATCCGCTTCGACTGGATCCTGCCGGCGGACCTGGCGGACGCGATCCGCCGCGGTATGCGGCCCCGGTATCAGTGCCTTTGCGTGGATCTGTCCGGCGCTGGTCTCACCTTCGTGAGTCCGACCGTCTATCGCAATATGGACATCCTGGGGGCGTCCAGCATCTCCCGCGAGGCCGAGATCAGCGTGGTCGGCCTCGCTCCGATCGTGTCGAAACACCGGGATGTCTACCTTGCGGTCGAAGTCTACAACATGCCGGAGCAGATCGATCCGGCGGCTCCTCAGCCCCGCGCGGCACTGCCGGTGACGCGCGGCCTGGCCGCGATTGCGAGGGCAAACGACGGCGAGCCCAGCGAACTGGAACAACAGGTCAATTCCCTCAATGCGTATGCCTATGACCAAGGCATCGTTCCCAACCCCGAAGTCGCGCAACTCATGATCGACACGGGCATTCCGACCTATCGGGTGCATTGTTACCACGACACCGGGGAGCGGGAGGTCATCGACGGGCGGCGCTACGTCATCCTCGGCCTGCAGAGCAGCTTCGGCTATCACTTGGTTCACGAAGGGGACGTCCTGGGGTGGAGTCACCGCCTGCGGGGCGCCATTCGCCTTGCCGACCGGTTCTACGTCCTGCCTGTGACCCATCATGGGGTCGCCAGGATCACCACCAGCATCCAGGCACTCGAACCCGGTGACATGGTCGAGCCCGACGAGCCGATCCAACCCTGGCCGGCACCCGCGTCCGCCTCCGGTAATCGCCGGTGGTGGTGGCTGTTGGCCTTGCTGTTCCTGGTCCTCGTGATCAATCGCTGCGGCATCGCGGGCTGAAAGGACATGGCGAGCGCTGTTACTCGCGGTATCTCGTTATAGCCTTCGTACCTGATATCCAGACAGACCCTGGTGTAGGGGCGGGTTTGAAACCCGCCCCTACGTCCAGCGATCACGTTCGACGGCTATATCAGGGGGTTGATCGGACTCGCACGGACGCATCTCGTACCCGGTTCGACATTAACCGGGTACGGCCACGGCCTTAGAAAGCCACGACCACTTCCGCGCGCAGGAAATAGGACTCATCCCGACGGTTACGGGCGTAGAAGTCGCCTGGCGCCAGATACTCCGCGACCAGGTGTCCGGAGAGGTACTTGTTGAACTTGGTCTTGACCCAGCCGGTGAACAAATGGCCACGGAAGTTACCATCGTGGCTGATGTTGTAGAATTGGTTGGCGGTACGCACGCTTTCCTGGTCGGCCCACAGGGCGTGGTAGTCCAGCAGCACTTCGGTGGTCGGATGGACCTTGGCCAGCCAGCCGACGTTCAAACGGATCAAGTTGGTTGCCTGGCCGACCCGGCTGTCCAGCGGCCATTGATAGATCATCAGCTCGCTCCACTGGGGCCAGCGGCCCCAGAGCGGATCGAATGACTCGTTGGTCTTGCTGTCCGGATCGTCACCAGTGAGGTATTCCAGGTCCGCGTGCACGCGGTTGGCCAATGAGTCGTTGAAGGCATAGGTGAGACGCCCGTTGAAACCGAAGGCTGAGATGTTCTGGCGCGGTGCCCCGATGGTGACGCGGTTGGCACCCCACTCGCCCGCCGCCTCGGCCCTCAGGTTCCAGTTCGGCGTGAGCTTGGAGTCGATGCGGGCACCCACGGCATACACCTGCCCGTCGTCCGACGGCGAGGGAAAGGGATAGCCGTTGTTCACCCGCATGTTGTTCAGGGTGTAGTTCGGATCATTGCCCTTGTAGATGAAATAGCCATCCAGGTCGGTATCCTTGATCAGTGACTTGTTGCGGGCGTAGAGAATCCCGCCTTCCTCATACTGTTCGGTCTGGTCCTCGATCGTGCCGTTCAATGGCGTGGGGAAGCGGTCTGTGTTCGGGTAATTATTGATGTAGATCAGGTCGAAGGTGGTCTTGATCGCGTCCGCCGCGTAGGTCGCCCGCGCGGCGTCCATGTAGATGGTGCGCGATCCGTCGATCGGCGTGCCGTCCAGCACCAGCCAGCCGTTGCCGAGGACGAGATCCTGACGCCCGGCCTTGAGTGAGAGTCCGCTGTCGAAGATCTTCTTGAAGTCCAGGGTCAGCGAATCGAACAGGATACCGCCGCTATACCACTTCTCGAATCCGTACCCTGGCGCAAATGCGCTCTCCGGCGGCAGCGTGTAGTGGCGACCTTCCCACATCAACCGGGCGGCCAGCGCGAAATGCTCGCTGGGGGCATACTGACCCCAAGCGCGAAAGCGGTAGCGCTGGAAGACGCGGTTCGCCGTGGGGTTCTGGTTACCCGTGACGTTCCCCGTGGGCGTCAGGAGTTGGTCGTTGAGCCCGATATTCTCGATGTACTCCTCGCGCAGGCGCATATCGGCCCCCGCACTGAATGCACCCCAGGTTTGATCGGCGGTAGCCGGCGTGATCGCCATGGTGCCGAGTGCACCCAATGCGATGGCCGAGGCGGCGGCTCGGGTTGTATTAGAGTTCATCTTCCACCTTCTGTTCTTCAATAGCCCAGGCACGGTCCTCCGGGGTCACCTCATCGACGGCGGCGTTACGCCGCAGGATGCCGTAGAGGACGCTGACCGCGGTAACCGCGATACAGCCCAGAAAGGCGGCCAGGACCAGGGGATCAGCGATACCGAGCATGGGGTGTCTCCGGTCGGTTCAGACTACAGGGTTGTGGCTTGGGGAGCCGCGTACTGGGGAAAACACCGACGCAGATGCTGCGGATCGGATGGCTTGGTAACAGCACTGACCAGGATCAGGGTGAGCATCGCCAGCGGCAGCGCGATGATGATCGGGTCCACCGACGGCCAATTGGGATAATCCGCCAGGAGGCTGGTCTTGCCGCCGGTGACCAGTTGCACCAGCCCGATGGCGCTCGCCTCCTTGGCCTTGACCAGCAGGAGCCAGAACAACGAGACCAGCATCCCCACCGTCATCGAGGCCAGAGCCCCAACACGGGTCGCCCGCCGCCAGAACAACCCGCCGACATAGGCCGGCAGGAAGGTGGCAGCACAGAGACCGAAGAAGATCGCGGTGAAACGGGCGATCACATACTCCTCGCGCACGTTGTAGCTGATGCTCACCGACACCAACAGACCGATCACGATGGCGATGCGCATGGCCAGTACACTCGGCTCAGTGCCGTGCTTACCGGTGATGCGTTCATAAAGGTCGCGCCCGGCCGCGGTGCCGATCGTGTGGAACTGACTCGACATCGTACTCATGGCCGCCGCCAGCAGGGCCAGGAAAAATACCAGCCCGAACCAACGCGGCAGGGCCGTGTTGATGAAGGTCGGAATGATCTGGTCGGCGTCACCCTTGGCATAGACCACCGTGGGTGCACGCCCGCTGACCAGATCCACGGGGGCGCCCTGGCCATCCTGAGCAGGTTGATGCGCGACAACGACCATCGGCGCCGTCGCCGGCTGATTGGTCTTGGGGTTGATGACGGGCTCCCAGCGTCCGGGTGATGTTTCCTTCATCAGCCCCACCAGTGCATGACCGCGTTCCGCGTCGATCTCCTTGACCACCTGACCCTTGAGCAGGGGTCCATGCTGGGCGAACCAGGCGTTGGACAGGCTGCCCACGGCGAAGGGGGTACCGGTCATGAAAAGGATGAAAACCGCGCCGATCGGCACGGCCCGATCCAACTCGCGGCGGCTGCGCACCGTCATGAAACGCACCACCAACTGGGGTTGGGCCACGACGCCGATGCCGACACCCAGGATGATGGCCGTGATCACGGTCCACCACAGGTCATAGCCGGTCGCCCCCCAGCCGAACTTCGGCATGGCGGTCCAGCCCTGGTGACCCATGGCCTGCAGGGGCGCCGGCACCAGGTCGGCCATCCCGGTCAGGTACTGGTGCGCCGCGCTGACTCCGCCCAGGCTCGTGTAGGCGAAGAGCAGCAGATAAGCCATGGCCAGGATCATGATGAGCCCCTGGAAAGTGTCAGTGTACATCACCGCCTTGAGCCCGCCGGGAATCACATAGGCCGCGGTGATCAGGGCGAACACCAGCAGCGCCACCTCGAAATCCACATCGAACTGGGTGGCGGCAAAGACGGCGCCGCCGGTCATCACCGCCGCCGAGTAAAGCGGCATGAAGACGAAGATCAGCAGCCCGGCGAAGATCTGAATCCCTTTGCTCTGGTAGCGCGCGCCCAGCAGTTCCGGGAAGGTGTGAGCGCCGAGGTGATGCCCCAGGCGCCGGGTCGGCTCACCGAGCAGGGTGAAGGCCAGCAGAATGCCCACCCCGATATTGAGAAAGGTCAGCCACAGCAGACTCATGCCGAACAGCCCGGCGACCCCGCCGAAACCCACGATCGCCGCGGTGGAGATGAAGGTGGCCCCGTAGGACACCGCCATAATGATCGGGTGGACCGAGCGCCCGCCGACCAGATAGTCCGCCCCGGTCCGTGTGCGCTGGTAGCCGAGCCAGCCCAGATAGACCGTGGTCAGCAGATAACCCAGGATAACCACAATATCGACCCAACCCACCGCAGAATGCCCCGTCATGGGTGCCCCCGTTTGTTTATCGTGATGACTGCCCCAGCGGGCGGCGGAAGAATACCCCAGGTTCACCTCTCTTTTTCTAGATCCAGCGCAGTTAGATTGCAGATTTATGACGCGGCGAACAGACAAAGTGCCTGAAACCTGCCGGATCCGGGCTACCGACCTTGCTCCTGAGGGAAACACCGACGCAAATGCTGCGGATCGGAGGCCTTGGTCAAAACGCTGACCAACACCAGGGTCAGGAGCGACAGCGGCAGGGCGATGATGATCGGATCCACCGACGGCCAGTTGGGATAGTCCGCCAGGAGGCTGGTCTTGCCGCCGGTGACCAGTTGCACCAACCCGATAGCGCTCGCCTCCTTGGCCTTGACCAGCAGCAGCCAGCACAGCGAGACCAGCATCCCCACCGTCATCGAGGCCAGGGCACCGGCACGGGTCGCCCGCCGCCAGAAGAGACCGCCGAGATAGGCCGGCAGGAAGCTCGCGGCACACAGGCCGAAGAAGATCGCGGTGAAGCGCGCGATCACATAGCCCTCGCGGACGTTGTAACTGATGCTGACGGCGACCAGCAGACCGAGCATGATGGCGATGCGCATCACCAGCACGCTGGGCTCGCTGCCGTGCTTGCCGGTAAGGCGCTCGTAGAGATCGCGCCCGGCAGCCGTTCCGATGGTGTGGAACTGGCTCGACATGGTACTCATGGCCGCCGCCAGCAGCGCCAGAAAGAACACCAGCCCGAACCAGCGCGGCAGGGCCGTGCTGATGAAGGTCGGGATGATCTGGTCGGCGTCACCCTTGGCATAGACCACCGCGGGCGCGCGCCCGCTGACCAGGTCCAGCGTGGCGCCGTGGACATCCTGGGCGGGTTCATGCGCGGCAACGACCATTGGCGCCGTCGCCGGCTGATTGGTCTTGGGGTTGATCACCGGCGCCCAGCGGCCGGGTGCCGTTTCTTCCATCAGCCCCACGAGCGCATGCCGGCGCTCCGCGTCGATCATCTTGACCACCTGCCCCTTGAGCAGCGGCCCGTGCTGGGCGAACCAGGCGTTGGACAGGCTGCCGACCAGGTAAGGCGTCCCCACCATCAGCAGGATGAAAATGGCGCCGATCGGCACCGCCCGATCCAGTTCGCGGCGACTGCGCACGGTCATGAATCGCACCACCAACTGAGGCTGGGCCAGCACGCCGATACCGACACCCAGAATGATCGCCGTGACCACGGTCCACCACAGGTCGTAGCCGGCCGCCCCCCACCCGAACCTGGGCATGGCGGTCCAGCCCTGGTGACCCATGGCCTGCAAGGGCGCGGGCACCAGATCGGCCATCTCGGTCAGGTACCGATGCGCCGGCTCGACCCCGCCCAGGCTCGCGTAGGTAAACCACAGTAGGTAGGCCATGGCCAGGATCATGATCAAACCCTGGAAGGTGTCGGTATACATCACCGCCTTGAGCCCGCCGGGGATCACATAGGCCGCGGTGATCAGGGCGAACACCAGCAGGGCCACCTCGAACTCCACCCCGAACTGGGTGGCGGCAAAAACGGCGCCGCCGGTCATCACCGCCGCCGAATAGAGCGGCATGAACAGGACGATCAGCAGCCCGGCGAACACCTGGACACCCTTGCTCTGATAGCGCGCACCGAGCAGCTCCGGGAAGGTGTGCACGCCCAGCCGATGGCCCAGGCGCCGGGTCGGCTCCCCCAGCACGGTAAAGGCCAGCAGGATGCCGATGGCGATGTTGACGAAGGTCAGCCACATCAGGCTCATGCCGAAGAGTCCGGCGACCCCGCCGAAACCGACGATGGCCGCGGTGGAGATGAAGGTGGCGCCATAGGACACCGCCATGATGATCGGGTGGACCGAGCGCCCGCCGACCAGATAGTCCGCCGCCGTCCGGGTGCGCCGATACCCGAGCCAGCCTAAATAGCCGGTGGTCAGCAGGTAGCCGATCACGACGACGATATCCACCCAATTGACTGCAGAATGTCCGACCACGAGCGTCTCCTTGTAGGCTGTACCGCGCGTTTTGCCCGCCGACATTGGCACGACGGGGCGCGCGGCAGAATACTGTTCCTAAAATTCTGAGCAAAGTTGCTCGGGGATGAAGTTAGGATTTATCCGCACTTGGTTGATAGGCATTGCGGCCTGCAACTCAAGCCCCTTGACGCTCAGTTGCGCCGGAGAACGCGACAGCAGGACCCGTCGAACGTCCCGGTGCGGCATGTACCGCTTGATCTCGGGGTCCGCGAGCCTTGCCAGCACATTCAGAGCCGCGTTATGGTCGGCCTGCAGAACGTCCCCGGTGACCCGGTAAAACTTGTCGCCACGGCGCGTGCCTTCCAGCAAGCCTGTGGTCGAGTCCATTTGCGACGTGTAGGAACCATTGACGAGCACATGCTCGGCATCACGCTGCTCACACACCGAGTCCAGGGCCTCGGCGAGCACGCCTTTCGCCCATGAACTCATGCGTCGGTTGTATCGCTTCCATTGCTGTTTTTGGGCAATGGGCGAGGTTAAATCTTCGGAGACCACCAGGGCCGCCTTATCCACGATAGAATGCGCCGATTGATAGGCGATCGTGCGCAAGCGCTGCTTGGTGCGGACCCTTCTCGCCTCAAGCTTTTTGCGACCCAGGTTATTCGTTAGAATCCGGTCGGCCTTGGCTTGGTTGCCGCGCTTACGGTGCTTCTTTTCCAACGCATGAAGCTGGTTGCGCAGCTGACCCGTCTTGGCGCCCGTGTCGCTATACGCGGTCAGTACGTCACCAAAGGCCTGCCCATGCGCGGCGCCGTCGGAGTCCGTAAACGCTTCGGTGTAGCCCTTGTCGATCCCGAGCGCCTGAACCCCGTGCGGGCGTCCGGCCTCCTTGTCGACCGCGTAGTGGATTTCCGTGAAGCCGTCCTTCACGCAAACACGGAGGTTGCTGCCAGTCAGGTCGACGTTCTTGCCGTTGGACGTCGTAACCAACCGGATGTGATCGCCGTACTTCGGGGCGACGCGGATCGTGATCACCAGTTGGCCGTCGATCACCGCGGACGCCTGTTTGTCGGAGCGGACAATGAACTGGTTGGCCGTGTGACTGACGCCGTGCCGGAAGTGCTTGCGCATCTGGCGATGGAGAAAGGGCTCGTCCATCCACCGATCGGCTTTGAGTAGGGTGTAGAGCCGTGCCCGCTCGGCTGGGTCCGCGGTCTTGGCAGCGATGGCCTGTCGCACTTTGAGCTTCGCCGCGGCCTTGTACGTCAGGATATCGTTGACCACATCCTTGGTGGTTTCGTTTCGGATGGTGCCGTCAACCCCCAGTCCCGCATAGATGTCTCGGGCGCTGATGGCCTTACGGATGTCGCTCGCGGACTTGCCGACAGTACCCAGCGCACCGTATCGCCGCCAAATATCGGCGCGCAGGTAGCCTATGGCTTGGCAGATGGGCCCCAATGCGCCGGGGACGTTCGCTTGGAGGGTACGCGTGACTTTCATTCGCAGACTGCTGTGGGTGTACTGATCTTTACATCGGGGAAGTCGTCCTTGATTTCCTTCTGGTACTTGCGCATTCCATCCAGGCGACCACTGAAGGTGTGGACGATAGCGATCAGATCCTCAACCATTTCTTGTTGTGGCGACAGGGATTCCTGGTTCACTACCACCACCTCGCACCCGTTCTGTCTGGCGATATGCTCGAACAGGTCGAAGCCGAACCGCATCAGCCGATCCTTATGAGCGACCAGAAGCCGTTGAACCTCGCCACGCGCAACCCGATCCGCCAAGGCCAGAAACCGCTTGCGCTTGAAGTTCATCCCGCCGCCAATCTCCTGAATCCACTCGTCAACGGCGACTCCTGCGCCTTGGCAGTAAACTTCCATCGCCTTCACCTGTGACGCCAGATCGTCCTTTTGCCCGGCGCCACTGACTCGGCAGTACACCACGACATCACGTTTCTCCGTTACCCCGCCGATCAGCAGCCGAACATCCGAATCATCAAAATAGCGATGCCCTGACGGATGGCGCTTCGCAACCAGTTTGCCTTCACGCTCCCAGCGCCGAATCGTCGATGGCGCTTTGCCAACACGCTTGGCGAACTCACTCATCCGATAAATCTTGCTCATCTGCACTATTGTAAGCACAAATGAACATATTTCAAGCAACAGTTGTTGTCTCCTGGTTGGCAATCGTGATTCGAATGTTGCGCCGGAGGCCGCTCCTACGGGGGTCGCGGCGCGGCTTTCACGGTAACATGCTGGCCCTACGAGGCTGGCGGCCGAGCGCTAACTGCCAGAATTCAAGATAAAACCCCAGCGTGTTCGCTACGGAACACCGAGGATGGCAACGTGGAAAGTTACAAGGTCGTGCGACCCGAGCACCTCAATCACTTCGGGTATCTGTTCGGGGGCTTCATGCTCATGTGGGTGGATGAGATCTCCTGGATCGCGGCCAGCCGCGACTATCCAGGGTGCAGTTTCGTCACGGTGAGCATGGACAAGGTGGAATTCCGCCGCGGGGTGCATCAGGGCGCCGTGCTGCGCTTCGCCGTGCGCAAACTCCACTCGGGCAAGACCTCGGTGGAATACGAGGTGCAGGTCTATGCCGATGACCTGGAGACCGGGACCGAGGAGGCCATTTTCCAGACCCACATCCGCTTCGTCTGCCTCGACGCCATGGGTAAGAAGACCTTACTGCCACGGCGCTGAAGCTCAGGCTTTCTTGCGGTGGACGGTTCCGGTAAAGAGACCGATCAACTCCCCACCGCTCTGCACCTCCACCTGATAGACCCCGGTCCGGCGGGTCAGGCTGACCTCGCGGGCGACCGCCTCGATGGTGTCGCCGACCGCGGTCGCCTTGAAATACTCCATGTGGGCACTCAGGGACACGGCCAGCGGTCCGTGTGAGTTGGAGGCCAGGGCGAAGGCCGAGTCGGCCAGGGTGAACAGCAAACCGCCGTGGGCCGAACCCCAGTTGTTCAGATGCTCGGGCCGCAGTTGGACCCGCATCCGCGCCTGGCCGGGGCCGGTGATCTCGCCCTCGAATCCGAGGGCGGTCATGAAAGGATCCAAGTGCATGGGGATCTCCTGATGCATCAGCCCGCCGTCCGCCCCCAGGGCAGCATGCGCTCCAGGGTCCCGTCGCGCAGGGTGTACTGGTGCCAGAGGGCGGCGACCACATGCAGGCCGATCACCACGTAGAAAAAGATCTCCATGGGCTCACCGTGCAGGATGTGCATCAGGTCATTGATCTGTGGCGATTCACCGATCAGCGAGGGCACCTGGACGCCAAAAAACTCGACGGTGCGGCCCTTGGAAACGACCCGCAGGTAGCCGAACACCGGGACCAACAGGGTGGCGAGATTGAGCATCAGATGGACCGCCTTGGCGGCCAGCATGATCCAGGGGGACCCCGGGATCGGCGCCGGCTGAGTACTGATGCGGCTCCACAGAATACGCACGATCACGATCAGAAACAGCAGGATACCGAGCGAGATGTGCAAATGCAGCCACTCGGTGCGAAGCTCCGAATCCTTGGGCGCGGCCGAGCGTAGGCTGTCGGTGACCAGCATCGCGATCATCATCAGCACGACCGACCAGTGAAAAAGCTGGGAGATCAATCCGTAACGTTGGGGTGTTGCAGTCTGGGTCATGGTGTTGGGAATCTCGGTAGGTTGGAAAGCCCCTTATGATGGCACAGGAATCGGCGCGCGGCAGGGGCATTGATCAATCGCGGCGTACCCCGCCCGACGCGGAGTTAGGATCCGTTCAGACCGACCGGCTGAAGATCGGCGGGAAACCGGCGGTTCCTCATGGTAAGATTTTAGAAAATTAGCGGGTTCTTCGATAGGCCGACAGTGTCGGGACACACTCTGCGGACTGCCGCTCGACCCGACGCGTCCAACACCGCTGCTCCGCCCCCGGCCCCCACCGCAGGAATGACGACATGACCCGGTCCGCGCTCGCCCCCGCCCTGAGCTGGTTGACACCTTTCATGAAATGGGCGCCGGGCCTGACCCGCCGTGATGCCAAGGCCGACCTCATTGCCGCCCTGACTGGCGCCATTGTCGTGCTGCCGCAAGGCGTCGCCTTCGCCGTCATCGCGGGTATGCCGCCGCAGTACGGACTCTACGCCGGCATGATCCCGGCCATCATCGCCGCGCTGTTCGGGTCGTCGCGGCACCTGGTGTCAGGTCCGACCACGGCCGCCTCGGTAGTGCTGTTCTCCGCGCTGTCCGGGTTCGCGACACCAGGCTCGGCAGACTACGTGATGTTGGCGCTGACACTCACCTTCATGGTCGGAGTCATCGAACTCTCCCTGGGCCTGGCGCGGATGGGCGCCCTGGTCAATTTCATCTCACACTCGGTGGTGGTCGGTTTTACCGCCGCCGCCGCCGTCCTGATCGCGGCGAAGCAGCTCAAATACTTCTTTGGCGTCGACATGAACAGTGCGGGACACCTCCATGAGATTCTCATCGAGTTCGGGCACCATGTGATCGAAATCAGCCCGGCGGAGACCCTGGTCGCCACGGTGACCTTGCTGACCGGCATCGCGGTCAAACGCTGGGTCCCGCGCATTCCCTATATGATCGTGGCCATGCTGGTCGGGAGTCTGCTCGCGACCGTCATGAACCGCTGGTTCGGCGACCTGTTCGGCGACGCCATCGCCACCGTGGGAGCACTGCCCAGCACATTGCCGCCGCTCTCGGCCCCCACGCTGACGCTGGAAAACATCCGCGACCTGGCACCCACGGCGCTGGCGGTCACCCTCTTCGCACTCACCGAGGCGGTCTCGATCGGGCGCTCACTGGCCGCCCGCGGCGGTTACCGCATCGACGGCAATCAGGAGTTCATCGGCCAGGGGCTGTCGAACATCGCCGGGTCCTTCTTTTCCGGCTATGTCGCCACCGGCTCCTTCAACCGCAGCGGCGTCAACTACGAGGCCGGCGCCCGAACCCCGCTGGCCGCGATCCTGGGCGGTGTGTTCCTGATGGCCATCGTCCTATTGGTCGCACCACTGGCAAGCTACCTACCCAAGGCGGCCATGGCCGGCGTGCTCTTCCTGGTCGCCTGGGGGCTGATCGACTTCAAGGAGATTCGTCACATCCTGCATTCGTCCATGCGTGAGACCTCGGTCTTCCTGGTCACCTTCGCCGCCGCGCTCTTCCTGGAACTGACGTTCGCCATCTTTGCCGGTGTGCTGTTGTCCCTGGTGCTCTATCTGGAGCGCACCTCGCGCCCGCGTATCGTCACCCGGACGCCGGACCCGCACCTGCCGGGCCGCGCCTTCTCCAGCGATCCCGAGCTCAAGCAATGCCCGCAACTGCGTTTCCTGCGCATCGACGGATCGCTCTTCTTCGGCTCGGTCCCCCATGTCCAGGATGCCTTCGATCGCCTGCGTGCCGAGCATCCTGAGCAGAAACACCTCGCCCTGATCGCCAGCGGGATCAACTTCGTCGACCTTCAGGGCGCCGAGGCGCTGACGGACGAGGCCCAGCAGCGCCGCGCCGACGGCGGCGACATGTATCTGATCAAGGTCAAACAGCGCGTGTGGGACATGCTGGGCCAGTGTGGTTGTATGCACGAGCGCGATGAGCGCAACGTCTTCCAGTCCGAGGAGGTAGCCATCCGGGCGATCTACCAGAAACTGGACAAATCAGTGTGCGCCACCTGCGAGGCGCGCATTTTCGGCGAGTGCAGCCGTTAGGTCCGTGCGTGCTGAGAGGTACCATCCATGGCTCTGGATTCCGGCATCCTGACGGAATGACGGTTCAGACTCACGCCGGCCGCCGGCCGCTCAGGCCCCGGCGTTGACCTCATGGGTCCACACCTGGAAGCTCTTCAGCGTATTGGGGCCGAAGGTGTTGGTGAGTGCGACATCGGCCGCATCACGTCCGCGCGCGATCAACACCCGGCCGATCCGCGGCGTATTGTTGCGAGCGTCGAAAGTATGCCATTGGCCGCCCAGGTAGACTTCGAACCAGGCGGCGAAATCCATTGGGCTATAGGGCGGCGGCTGTCCGATATCACTCAGATAGCCGGTGCAGTAGCGGGCCGGGATATTCATGCAGCGGCAGAAGGCGACCGCCAGATGCGTAAAATCGCGACAAACACCGACCCGCTCATTGAAGGCTTCCCAGGCCGTTCGGGTGGCCCGGGCGTGCGCGTAACCAAAGGTAATATGCTGATGGACAAAGTCGCAAATGGCCTGAACGCGCCCCCAACCCACGGGTGCCGTGTGGAACAGCGCCCAAGCCGCCTCGGACAGCAGATCGGTTTCACAATACCGGCTGCCCAGGAGGAACAGCAGGGTTTCTTCGGGCAGTTCCTGCACCAGGTGCTGCTGGGCGGAGGGGACGACCGGATCACGCTCACCCCGGTCGTTCACCACCGCATCGGTCGACAAGCGAAGTTCGCCCTGGGGCGCGACGATGCGGCTGCACCAGTTGCCGAAGCTATCGCGATAGGCGGTGATCGGGACGGACGGACGGGTGATCAGATGATCGGGAACCACGAGATCGGAAGCGCGCGTGAAATGGATGTGCAGCGACAACAGCATTGGTGTCGGCTGCGGGCAGTCATAGATCAATTCATAACCGACCCGGATGTGCATAATGAGCCTCTATCAGTCAGGTGATTGGTGCCACAGTTGGTCCGGCGAACCGGATCACGCGGGTGGACACCGCTAAGGCCCTGCGGGGGCACGGCGTTCAATCCCAGAGTAACACCCCGCCACGCTGATGACATCGCATTGCGACCGTGCAGCGGATCGCCAACAGCCCGCGGGGTCATTCAGTCAGCTGCCCAGCCGCTCGGTCATCGTCACCGAGCGATCCCGTGTGAGCGGCCTCCGACCGCAACACGGTACCGCGGTGAACGCCGATGTGCGCTGTCCCGCGAGCTCGCATCGCGGCCGCAGGCCCCTCCTCCAAATTTTGGCGACATCGCGCGACCCCTGGTGGATGCGGCGCGCGCGACCGCCGTGCCGGGTCCCTGACACCGAGCGGCGCGCCTTATCCACCCTACAGCGAGCCGGTTTTGTAGGGTGGATAAGCGCAGCGCATCCACCATCAGCCTCGCGACCGGCACGCTGTTGGCGGCGGCCACCCAAATTTGGAATTGCTGATGCCAACCAGTCTCATTTCCTGGGCGCCGACCTGACTCCGGACGACCTGTTCACCCTGGAATTTCTGGACATCCCGGCCGAGCGCCTCCCCAACCACTATCGCAACCTGATCGATGCCAGCGGCACCCGGATCTTCGACACCTGGTACGGCTAACCTGCGCAGGGCGGAACGCCGCGCGCGGTTCCGCCGGCAAGGCATTGATCATCTCAGCACACGGTGTAGCGACGCACGTCCAAGGCGGCCGCCAGCAGGGGTTGGGACTGCGCCACCAAGGCGTTGAGGTGGGGGGTTTCCAGGTGGGCGTTGATCGCCGCAGCGTCCGCCCACTCCTCGACAAAGGTGAAGTCGGTCGGGTCCGCTGTATTGTGAAGCAATTCATAACGCAGACAACCGGACTCCCGACGCGTCGGCTCCAGCATACCCTGCAAGAGGGTGCGCAGTTCGTCCACGCACTCCGGGCGGGCGATGAAACGGGCGACAATGTGAACGGTCATGCAGGCGTCTCGTGAGGGTGATGGTTTAAGGCTGGAGAACGGGACGGCGGGCTTTGGTGACGACCTCGCCTTGCCAGTCCGTGTCGCAGCGATCCATCATCACCCGTATATATAGCCTTCATACCTGATATCCGGACAGAGCCCTGGTGTAGGGGCGGGTTTGAAACCCGCCCCTACGTCCGGTTATCACGTCCGATGGCTATAGTAGCCGCCCAAGAAAAAACCAGCCGAAGCTGGTTCACTTGAGTCGCCAAATTGGTGGGCGCGGCAGGGATCGAACCTGCGACCCTCCCCGTGTGAAGGGGATGCTCTCCCGCTGAGCTACGCGCCCGAATCAGACCCATTATTGTAGCCGCGACCGGCTGGACGGTCAAATCAGCGGCCGACTTTTTCGGCCTTCACCGCCTCGGCTACATGCGCTTCACGATCGGGTCGCGTTGCAGCCCCAGTGCCTGGGCGCCGAGTTTGAGGGCCTGATTGGCAAAGGTCTCCAGATCGCCCCACCGATCGTCGCGATCCACCACCTCGGTGAGAGCCTCGCTGACGACACGCAACTGGTAGGCACCGTCCGCCCGATCCGGCGGTGCGGCCGGCTCGGCACAGACATAAAACACCGGCTCACGCTGGCCCTGACGCACAAAGGCGAGAATATAGCGATAGGTCCGGGCGTCGCCCGCGACAATCTCGCCCAGCAGGGTGGCGGCATAGCCGCCGATTTCATATCGGTGTTTGGGAATGGCGGTGGTGATCTGGGGGCGGTCTTGCATCGCTGGGCTCCGGCAACTTTCGGGGGGATGTGATTCTGCGCGAATGAACCGTTCACGAATAAGCGAAACGAGTCCATTAGGGAACGCCCGTGGCGTCTCGGTCGTTGTCGTTGTCGTAATCGAGTTTACGATACCAGCGAAGGGCCGTGATCGTAACTCCAGCCACGAGAACGACGTGACGGCCTGGGTGCACCCAAGCGGCCTCAGGAATCAGAAACCGACAGACATCGGACTGATCGTGCCAAAAGTGAATCGCTCTTCCGATTACGACAACGACAACGACAACGATTGTTTTTGCTTCGTTAGGAAAATCCTAACAAACAGAACCTTATGAAACCCCTGCGTAGTCGATGGTAATCTCCTCGCCGGGCGCGATGGCGCGCGACGCATAAAGATCGAACCGGTCGAACTCCGCATTGGGGTCGTCGCTATGGTTCAGCCAGCGCAGCAGGTTGCTCCCACGGCGCGCACTGAGCACGCCTCCTGCGGCGTCGTAAATCCACAACACATAGGTTCCATCCTCCGCGACCTCGGGTCCTTCGTAGGTGCCGATGAAATCACCCGCATCGAAAGCGACGCGCGCAAAGCACCCGGAACCGTGAATTTCGGAGCGGGCCTTGCACACCCGGTCCACAAGACGCCCGGACAGTCGAGTGCTGGTCATTCCCCATCGCGCGCGCCCCGCGCGGACTGGCCCTGACGAGCCGGACTCGACTCACGCGGCGACCCCCCGGACGGCTGTACCTGGTCCGACGCGGGCGGCGACGACGGCAATGATGTCTGACGTCCGCTGGACGATGGCTCCGACGACGGAGCCGATCGGCTTTCCGACATCCCCTGAGCAGATCTGGACGACACATACGTGTCGGTGGAGCTCGGGATCGATACCTGCCGGGATGGCGTGCCCCGACCGCGTTCAACATCACCCCCACGCGTCGGCAACTCCGGTCTCGCCGATGACCAACCTGTCGGACCCCGCATCTGCTCACGCGTTATCGGTAAGGCTGAACGGCCGCCGGTGGATCGCGCCGGACCGGAACCCACTGTTGGCGCTTCGGCTGACCGCTGGTCTCGCGGCACGGACCCGCGCGGATAGCCCATCGACCGGCTCCGATCCGGGTAACCACGAGCGCCCTCAGTGCCTCGCGGGGCATCCGGGTCCCGAGCCGCACCGCCCGCGCGACCGAGCCTATCGCCGTCGAGCGGGATCGGACGCCGGTCCGACTGCGGCGTCGAGACGGCAACCGAAGACTCGGACGGCAGGTTCGGTCGCCGCTGATACTGGTCGTCCGAACCACCTCGACCTGGATGACCGTAATACCCGTCGTACCCACCATACCCGCCATACCCACCATACCCGCCATACCCGCCATATCCATAAGGGTAACTCGAGTACCGCTGATAGCCGAAAGCGTCAGTATTGTCCGCACCGGCGGCCGATTCCGACCAACTGTTTGCCGCATCACCCGCGGCACAAACAGTTCCCGACGACACCCGGGCTAGGTAGGTACAGAACGCCGCGCATCCAGTCAAGCCGAGGACCGGGACGAGGACGAGCAAGCGCAAGAAGACCTTGAGAGAAAAAATCCGCTCCACCTGAACCTCCCTGACGAAACGCCGGAGCGACGCCTGGGCGCCACCCAGATACACCAAAGCCCGCACAGGGCGGGCCAAGTCTTGGGAGAAGCGCCGGCGAGACGTCGCCGGCCAGTCGGCTACAGCTCCAGTTGGAGACGCAGTTTCTTCATCGCATTCTTTTCAATCTGACGAATGCGCTCCGCCGAGACATTGAACTGCTGCGCCAAGTCGTGCAGCGTCTGCTTTTTCTCGTTCAGCCAGCGCTCGCGCAGAATCACCTTGCTGCGCTCATCCAGGCCCTGGATGGCGGCATAGAGGCGTTCCTTATCGTCGCGCTCGGTGTCTTCGATTTCAAGCATCTTCGACGGCTCCATGCGCATGTCGGGCAGATAGGTCGAAGGCGCGGACGGGGCATCGTCTTCGTCGTCGTCGTACCCGTCGAAGGCCAGGTCCTGGTTGGACAGTCGGGACTCCATTTCCAGCACCGTAGCCGGTTTGACCCCCAAATCGGCGGCCACGGACTCCACTTCCTCGCGCGTGAACCAGCCCAAGCGCTTCTTGGCGCTGCGCAGGTTGAAGAAGAGTTTCCGTTGCGCCTTGGTGGTCGCCACCTTGACGATGCGCCAGTTACGCAGGATGTATTCGTGAATCTCGGCGCGGATCCAGTGCACCGCGAAGGACACCAGACGTACACCCATATCGGGCTCGAAGCGCCGAACCGCCTTCATCAGGCCAACCGTGCCCTCCTGGATCAGGTCCGGAAGGGGCAGGCCGTAGCCGAGATAGCCGCGGGCGATGCGAATCACGAAGCGCAAGTGCGACATCACCATCCGGCGCGCGGCATCCATATCGCCATGGTCGCGCAGACGCTCGGCCAGATCGCGTTCTTCTTCGGGAGTCAGCACCGGGATCTGGTAGGAGGCGCTGATGTACGCATCAATGTTGCCGGTCGGCATGAGGGCGAAATCTTTGGCCATGTGCTGATCACCTTAAATTTGGACTTGAAACAAATCCTAGCAGTTTACTCTGTAATTGGCCAGCGTCAGATCGTCGGGCTTGTCGTCCGCGCTGCTTCAGAGGTTGAGTAGACTTTAGGCAAAGTCACGGGTTTGTACAAGGGCTATCCAGGCCAATCAGACATCGAATATTCCGATCTTTCCAATACGCTTTGACGATACGAAAAACATTATTTTATTTTTCATGATCTTATATTGCTTATCCGAAGACGTTACCAGGGCATTAATTTTTGGTCATCCCACGCCAAGCTGTCTGGATATGAACCGGCAATATCTGTTCACTTTATGGCCACTCTGAGGCCCCAACCGGACTCTGAACAGATCCCGGCACTGGGTTCCGGCATCGCGCCGGGACCAAGGTCAACCCGGCTCGACCCCGCGCAGATGTCGGTTGACCGCGATCCAACTTCCCACCAACCCAAGCAGCATGCTGCCGCCCAGGATCGTCAGCAGCTCGAGCGGGCCAAGACCGGCGAGCGGGAACTCGCTGCGGTAGAGGCTGGCGAGCCGCGCCACCGGCCCCTGGAGCCCGAGCACCGCGAGCGTGACCAGGAACCAGGCACTCAGTCCGCCGAGCAGCCCATACCAGGCCCCCGCATAAAGAAACGGCCGCCGGATGAAGGACGCCGTGGCACCGACCAGTTCCATGATCTCGATCTCCCCCCTGCGGTTCTGAATCTCCAGCCGGATGGTGTTGCCCACGATGAGCAACACACCCGAGGCGAGCAAACCGGCAAGCAGCAAGACCAAGGTCGCGGCCAGGTCCAGGATGGCCTGGAAACGCAAGAGCCACTCGGTGTCCACCCGCACGAAGTCGACCTCCGATAACTGACCCAGTCGTTCCTGCAGATTGAGGATCTCCGCCGGCGCCGCGTAGGCCGGCTGCGGGAAGAGCGCCAGCACCGCCGGCAAGGGGTTGGTCGTCAACTGGGCCAGCGCCTCGGCGAAACCGGCCTGTTCGCGAAACTCCGCCAGTGCCTGTTCGGCACCGATCAACTGGACACGCTGGAACTCCGGCCACTCACGCAGCCGACCGGCCACCGTCGCCGCGTCCTGGTCGCTGATATCCCGATGGAGAAACAATGAGATGGCGGCGGCCTGATCCCAACTGCCGACCAGGTTGCGCAGATTCTCGGTCAGCACATAGAGCGCCGCCGGCAGGGCCAAAGCGATGCCGATCACAGCCACCGTCATCACCGTGGCCAGCGGCGCACGCAGCAACCGTCCGAGGGTGGCGAAGGCACTCTGGACATGGTGCGACAGCCACGCCTGGGGCAGTTGCAGAAGGTCGGGGGCGCGGCTGCGGCGCGGGGGGCGGCGGGCCATAGCGGCTAGTCATCCCCCGAATCATTCACCAGCCGACCTTCGCTCAGGGTAAAGGTCCGGTGGTGCATCGCGTGGATCAGCGCCAGATCGTGGGTGGCGATCATCAGCGTGACGCCGACCTGATGAAAGCGCTCGAACAGTTCGAAGATCTCGCGCGACAGGTCGGGGTCCAGGTTGCCGGTCGGCTCATCGGCCAGCACCAGCGGCGGTCGGGCGACCACCGCCCGGGCAATGCCGACCCGCTGCTGCTCCCCCCCGGAGAGGGCCACCGGCAGGGCGCGCTCACGTTTCAGGAGCCCCACCTGGTCCAGCGCGGCACGCACGCGGCGACCGACCTCCTTGTGGCCGAGCCCGGTCACCACCAGCGGCAGCGCAACATTCTCGAACACACTGCGGTCAGGCAGCAGACGATGATCCTGAAAGATCATGCCGACCTGACGGCGATGATAGGGTATCCGGCCGCGCGCCAGGGTGGCGAGGTTGCGCCCGTTGACGATCACCTGACCCCGACTGGGCCGCTCCAGCAGCCCGATCAGACGCAGCAGCGTGCTCTTGCCGGCCCCCGAGTGCCCGGTCAGGAACACCATCTCCCCGGCCTGCAACTCGAAACTGACATCGCTCAGGGCGTCGCCCCGCTCCGGGTAGCGCTTCCAGACATGATCGAAGCGGATCATCGGGCGCTACCTGACAACTCTTGACATCATCACGGGGTCAGCTCAGCAACGCATCCAGAAACTCATCCGCATCGAAGGGCCGCAGGTCCTCGATCGACTCGCCCACGCCGATAAACCGAATCGGCACCTTGATCCGCTCGGCGATGGCAAAAACGATGCCGCCCTTGGCGGTCCCATCGAGTTTGGTCAGGGCGATGCCGGTCAAACCCACTGTCTGGTGGAACTGGACCGCCTGCGTCAAGGCATTTTGACCGGTGGTCGCATCGACTACCAACATCACCTCATGGGGTGCGTCCGGATCGATCTTGCGCATCACCCGCGCGATCTTGGACAACTCGTCCATCAGATTGGTCTTGGTGTGCAGCCGACCGGCGGTGTCCGCGATCAGCACGTCGATCCCGCGGGCCGTAGCCGCCTGCAAGGCGTCGAAAATCACCGAGGCCGAGTCCGCCCCGCCCTTCTGCGCGATCACCGGCACCCGGTTGCGCTCCCCCCAGGCCTGCAACTGCTCCACCGCCGCCGCCCGGAAGGTATCGCCGGCCGCCAGCATGACACTGTTGCCCTCCGCCTGAAGCAGCTTGGCGAGCTTGCCGATAGTGGTGGTCTTGCCGGCCCCATTGACTCCGACCATCAGGATCACCTGCGGCCGACCGGGTGCCGCGGGGCAGGCGCGCGCGTGCGCGGTCGCCAGAATCTCGCGCAGCGCCTGTTTGAGCGCCGCCAGCAGCGCCTGCGGATCGGCCAGCGACTTGCGCCGCACGCGCGCGGTCAGATCCGCGATGATCCGGGTGGTTGCATCCACCCCCACGTCGGCCGTCAGCAGCAGCGTCTCCAGCTCCTCCATCAGCTCATCGTCGATGCGCTTGCGACCCAGAAACAGATTGCCCAGGCCGGTGCCGAGTTGGGTGCGGCTGCGCGTGAGCCGCTCACGCAGCCGCTTGAACAGGCCGAGCTTGACCTCCGGCGACTCCTCGTCCGCGAACTGCTCGGTGACGGTGCGCGGCAGGACGACCGCGGGGGCCGCCGCCACCGGCTTCGCCTCGCTGGGCCGTCGAACCTCAGCCGCGGGCAACCGATCGATCGTGATCGCCTGGCTGACGGCGGGCGCACCGACCTCCGGCGCGATCCCGGCAACAGTCGGCGGAACAGCCGCCGTTTCACTGACCGCAGCCGGAGACTCAGCCGGCGTCGCAACGCCGCCCTCGCCCGCCGCGTCCGCCGGGGGCGGCAGCACCAGCCCAGGGATCCAGCCGAATTCCTGCTCCGGCCGCTGCCGCCCGAAGCCCAGCCGGGCAAAAAGCCCGCGCCGCGGCACCGGCGCCTCATCGACCGTGGACAGCACGCCCGGTTCGACCGGCTGATCCGACTCGCCGGGTCCGGCGACCGTGTCCGCCAGTCCGGATGACGTCGACGGGTCGGCTCCGGTTTGCGGACTGATCTCCGACGCCGCGGTCTCTTGCTGCTTTTTCTTTCCGAAACCGAACATAACCTTCGCCGCGGTGACTGATGAGCCGAACAGCCGTCAATGCTAACAGATCGCCCGCGCTGGAGCCGCCTTCACCGTCTTGCACCAGCAGTTCCAAATTTGGGTGGCCGCCGCCAACAGCGTGTCGGCAGCGAGGCCGGTGGTGGATGCGCTGCGCTTATCCACCCTACGAAACCGGCTCCGTTAGTAGGGTGGATAAGGCGCGCCGCTCGGTCTCAGGGACTCGGCACGGCGGTCGCGCGCGCCGCATCCACCAGAGGTCGCTGATCGGGCCGGGCCTCTCGGTAGGATGGGCAGAGCGAGAGCGATGCCCATCCTACGCGCATCTGCGACCACCCCACTTCCGACTTGCACCAATCCTGATCAGACCCATACTTGAACAGAGAGACGATGGAACTGGTCGGCGCCAGCCACCTGAAGTCCAAGGACAACCGACCACGCCGTGATCCAGAACTACACGCAGCTCAGCACCAAGAAAGTGCTGCAGGCTCTGGAGCGGTAGCGGAACTCGCCGGCCTGCGCCGGAACGTCCTCACCACGGCACGCCGCCCGATCGGCTCGTTTCTCTTCCTCGGCCCCTCCGGGGTGGGCAAGACCGAGTTGGCGCGAGCGCTCGCCGCCTTCCTCCTGGACGACGAGTCGCGGATCGTGCGGCTCGACATGTCGGAGTACATGGAGCGCCACGAGGTCTCCAAAATGATCGGCGCGCCTCCGGGCTACATTGGCTACGGAGAGGGCGGCCAGATCACCGAGCGGGTTCGGCGCAATCCCTACACCGTGGTCCTGCTCGACGAGATGGAAAAAGCCCATCCGGACGTCTTTAACGTACTGCTCTAGATCCTGGAGGATGGCCGCCTCACCGACGCCCAGGGCCGCACCGTCTCCTTCCGCAACAGCATCCTGATCGGAACCTCCAACCTCGGCACCGAGACCCTGTTCCGGCCAGCGACGGCCTGTCCGCAACTGGAGGCCGAGGTATAGCCGGTGGCGATTCCCGAAATCTGAAAGACAATCAATAACGCCTGCACGCCGGACCGGCTAACGGCCATGGAAGGAACATCACGCCACCGCGGAAGATGAAAGTGCCCCGTGGGAGCGGCGTCCCGCCGCGATGCGGTGCCGCGGTGACCTCGAACGCCGCGGCTGCACGCCCGGCCCCATCGCGGCGGGACGCCGCTCCCACAGGGTCGCTGCGCGACGTTCACGGTAACGACTATGGCGCCCGCGCCACCCCGGAACATGAAAGTCCTCTCGACCGCTGCGTAGTCAGGGCTTCCAGCCCTGACCGTTCAAGTCCCGACGCCGTCAGGCCAGGATGGCCTGACGAAGCACCGTCACGGTAAAACCTCGACCTCCAGTGGTCCGAACGATGATGACAGCCTCGCGATCATCACCGAGCCGAACAATCTACGCAGAATGTCCAGTTGCCCGATGACAGCAAAATTAGAGATGACCGTAGTATTGACGATGACGGTCACGGCAGAGTCCGATAGCCCGCACGTAACACCTCCGCCTCGGCGCGAGCGTCATCGATGTCGTCCGGCCCCAGGCGGGGGACAACGCCCTTTTCCAGCAAGATGTCTTTCATCTGCGCCCAACTGATCCCCGCGAGTTCCGCCGCCTTAGCAAGCGAGACCTCAACCCCGCTCCCTCGCGATCTGCTCGACCGTCGGTCCGCACAGCGACGGATTCGGATACGCGCAGCGGGGCGCTCAGCATTGTGGATGCGGTTCAGAGGGGCACTGAACCACGACGTTTGTTTCCACCGCCACGTCGGCAACGCAATGTTGAATAATGGTTCGAGGCGCAGCACGAATCCGGGCGCTTTTCGGGATGATCGATGTCCATCGCTGGTATCCTCTACCATCGACCATTACCAGACGGATCGACGATGCTCAAGATCGAACAAGACCACGCCTTGACTCGGGGGCAGCGCTTGCCGCCACGGCATCGACGGATGGCCTTTGCCGGGGGCTTGCTGGTCCTGGGCCTGGCTCCTCTCCTGTCCGGCGCCGAAACACCTGCCACCATCACCATCGCTCAGGTCCTCGCCGCCTGTGAGCGCGGCTACGCCGTCGGCAACAGAGGCGTGGACGCGGCCATGTGCGAATGGTACGCCAACCCCTGCGGGTGCAAACCGGACGCGGCTGGACCCGGCGGTGAGCACTGGTGCATCCCGGCGGCCGAGCCGGCCGAGACCACCATCCGCAAGGTGGTGACCGAACTGCGCCGGCAGCCGGACCCCGCGGCCCCGGTCGAGCGGGTCGTGCCGGATATCCTGGCACGGATGTATCCCTGTCAGTCGGCGGCGGGCAAGTCTTCGCTCCGTTCACCCTAAGAAAGAATCGTTCTCGCACAAAGACACAAAGATCACAAAGGATAACGATCCCGATGCAAGCACGAACTTTGGTCAAGGTCGAAGCCGACGAGCCGGCGAAGCGTCTCGCCGTGCTGATCGATGCGGATAATGCCCAGGCCGCGGTGATCGCTGGGTTGCTGGAAGAGGTTGCGCGTTTTGGCGAAGCCACCGTCAGGCGCATTTATGGCGATTTTACGTCACCGGGAAGCGCGTCCTGGAAAAAGGTGCTCAACACCTTCTCGATCAAGCCAGTTCAACAGTTTGCTTATACCAGCGGTAAAAATGCCACTGATAGTACGATGATTATCGATGCGATGGACCTGCTTTATACCCGGCGGTTCGAGGGATTCTGTCTGGTGACGAGTGACAGTGATTTTACCGGTCTCGCGGTTCGCCTCCGCGAAGAAGGGCTGGTTGTTTATGGTTTCGGCGAGCAAAAGACGCCTGAAGCCTTCAGGAATGCCTGCCACAAATTTATCTTTACCGAGGTACTGCGCAAGCCCGTGTCGGGCGAGCAAACGGAGGTCAAGCCATCGCCGGCGGCGCGGATGCCGATCGAAAAACCGTCTGGTGCTCAGTCGTCGATTGCCTCACCAGCAGAGTTCCCAACCGCTTTCCTGATGGCGGCGCTGGAACAGTCGGTTGATGATTCGGGGTGGGCGCATCTCGGAACCTTCGGGAGCTATCTTCAGAAAATCCAGCCCTCTTTCGATTCGCGGCTTTATGGATTCAAGAAGTTGTCCGATCTCATCAAGGGCAAGCCCGAGCTGTTCGACGTTGAGGAGCGCCCTGCCCCAGGGGGGACCGGCAAGTCGCTTTACCTGACCGCAAAGCGACGATGAATCCGACGGGCCGCTAAGGACGCGGCCCCCACAGATGGTCCAGATTGATGGTGATCGCATCGAAGTGCCGGGCAATGATGCGATCCAGTCGCGACGCCGCCCCGATATGCCGCGCTGCGGGGCGCGGCTGGGCGTAGAGCTGTATAGTGGACCCCATGTCCAGGACAGTTTTCCCCCGAATTTAAGTTGTCGTGCCGACGTTCATCGCAGCGGTTTGGCGCTGCCCCAGCCACCGCGGAGCGGTCGTTAAGACGGCATCCGCGCAGCGATTAAGAAAAGATCTGTTGCTGTTGCGCCGCAGGCGTTCTCAGCCAGCTCCGGCGGCCGTGCGGCGCAGTGTGGGCAAAGGGTGAATGAGTGTGGGCAAGGTGGGGGCAACGCGCCCACGGCGCGTTG
>NZ_KB902516.1 GCF_000379525.1 Lamprocystis purpurea DSM 4197
CCTTGCCCACACTCATTCACCCTTTGCCCACACTGCGCCGCACGGCCGCCGGAGCTGGCTGAGAACGCCTGCGGCGCAACAGCAACAGATCTTTTCTTAATCGCTGCGCGGATGCCGTCTTAACGACCGCTCCGCGGTGGCTGGGGCAGCGCCAAACCGCTGCGATGAACGTCGGCACGACAACTTAAATTCGGGGGAAAACTGTCCTGGACATGGGGTCCACTATACCTGATCGAGACTAAGGGAAGGCTCGTCGATGCCGCGAGCCGTCTGCAATTCGTGATTTCGGTCCTTGGCGCTCCGGTCGTGGAGCCCCCCAAGTACCTGGCGTTCCGATACTGGTTCCGCGAAGAATTCGTCCGATTTGCAAACGAAGAGAGTCTGTACGATCGGGAGGCTGCCGCCATTTTACGATTACAGGCGGTGGAGGACGAACTGCGGCTGATCGGTCGGGTCCCCTTATTCCAGAAGAAGACGATCATCGCTGTGGCAGGCGGGTTCAGTAGCGGAAAATCATCGTTTCTCAACGCGTTTCTCGATCCGGTTACTGACATCAGACTGCCCGTCGGGCTCGATCCCACCACGGCGGTTCCCACCTATGTGACCCATTGCGACGAGACGCAGGTGGTCGGTTTTCCAGGCCACGGCGGAAGCGTGGAATTTGCGCCCGAATTGTTCGTGCGAATGAATCATGATTTTCTCCGGTCGCTCGGTTTCGACGTGCGGCGGATTCTGCCTTTTATGGTGTTGGAAAGCCCTTGGCGACAGCCACTCGAGCATCTGTGTTTCATCGATACACCGGGTTACAACCCTGGGAGTGCGGGCACAACGGTTGCGGACGATGCGACGACAGCGGAGGCACTGCTTCAGGCAGACGCCAAGCCGGAATCCGAGGTGCTGGAGATCATGGAGCCGATTCAAACGACTCTCGATCTTTACGATATCGACGTGTTGGGAATTTGCGCGTTCAGCAGTGTGGATGCTAGGGAATACGGTTAAGGTCGGCAGTCGTTCGGATATTTGACTCGGACGATTAGGGGTAAAAATCTCCTGTCCGCGCTCCTTGAAGGCAGACAACGTTTTTCGCGATCTAGTATGGCGTTTGTTGAACCACACTGAGATGCTGACCAAAGATTCATGAGTGCGAGAGCAACGCCTACGGGGGTCTACAACAGGCATCAAAATTGGGATGCGCTGCGGTGATTGTCCGCGACGGCCTTGATCGTAATCCCGGCCAACGGCATGCGTAGTCAGGGCTTCCAGCCCTGACGGTGTCAGGCCAGGATGGCCTGACTACGCACCCGGCGAGCCCAAGCGGCTGGAATCTTGATCGAGGCCTCCGCGACACTCATGCCCGGCCGCTCCAATACCCCGGTTTTCTGCTTTGGTGGGCGACCGCGACGATGCGAAGTCGCGTTCCGGTTTCGTAATAAACGAGACTATACGGAAATCGCCGCAAAGGAAATCTCCGCGTCCGGCCGCGCCACGGATTGCCGAGTTGCGGGTATTCCTGAAGCAGCGAAACCGCGTAGTCGAACTCGTCCAGAAACGACTCGGCGACCTGACGGCTCGCATGTTCCGCGTAGTAGCCTGCGGCAGCAAGAAGTTCTGCATCGGCGTCGCGATGAACTGCAACGATCATCGAATGGCCGCGCGGGCACGCGCTAAGACATCTTCAACAGGAACATCGGTCACGCTGCCGGACTCGAACTCGGCGATTCGCCGATCGACCTCGATCGCCCACGCATCTTCGACCGATGGATCGACGGCCAAACTGCTGAGCAGGCGGTCCGCCAAGTACGCGCGGTCTTCAACGGATAGTTGAAGTGCCTGTGTTTCCAGGTCTATAACGGTCGGGGACATAACGAACTCCTGATCTTCATCTCTGCTGACGTTCCGCGTCGGTCTCTTCGGGCTCGACAGATTGCACCATGTCGAGCGTACGGTGGCAAACTGCGAGCAATTCCAAATTTGGGCGGCATCGCACGACCCTTGGTGGATGCGGCGCGCGCGACCGACGAGCCGGGTCCCAGACACCCGGCGCGCCTTATCCACCCTACAGCGGAGCCGGTTTTGTAGGGTGGATAAGCGCAGCGCATCCACCATCGGCCTCGCGGCCGGCACGCCGCTGGCAGCGACCACCCAAATTTGGAACTGCTGCAAACCTGCAGCAGGCGTTGGCACAGATGCTCTGAGTCAGCATGGAGGCAGGTCGGCGCTGGTAGCAGCGACAGTCCTCACGAAAAAGAGTTCCCGCGCCCCGCCGCGCGCTTTATGATTAGGCATCTTCAATTTACCGATCGGCGGCGCCGTGCACCGTTTCACGCAACTCGATGACACCCCCTTGTCCCACCGGCTCCGAACGTCACGTCCAGCGTTGCAGGTTCTGTTGTTCCTGGGCTTGCTGATCGTCTCCGGACTCCTGCTGGCCACCGAGCCGGGTTATCGGCAGACCGACGTTCAACTCTGTATCCCAGTGGAATTCATCCTCTTCGCATTGACCCTGCTCGGTGTGGCCCTGTTCCACAATTACACCCTCCAGGTCGCACTCGGCGGGCTCGCAACGATTACCGCCTTCAAGCTCGCGTTCACCGGCTTTACCGCGGGTCCCGGACTCCTGGGGCTGGCTAGCCATCTAGGGCATGAGTGGGTGCTGCTGGCCAATCTGCTCGGCTTGCTGCTCGGCTTCGCGCTCCTGGCCCGCCACTTCGAGGACAGCCATGTCCCTGAAATTCTGCCGCGCTACCTGCCGGGCGGCTGGCTGGGCGGGTTCACCCTGCTTGCCATGATCTTCGTGCTGTCCAGCTTTCTGGACAATATCGCCGCGGCGCTGATCGGCGGCACCATCGCCGCCGGCGTCTTCCGCTATAAGGTGCACATCGGCTATCTGGTCGCCATCGTCGCCGCCTCCAACGCGGGCGGATCAGGCAGCGTGGTGGGTGACACGACCACGACCATGATGTGGATCTCCGGCGTCGGGCCGCTGGAGGTGCTGCACGCCTACGTGGCCGCCGGGACGGCCTTGGTCGTCTTCGGCATCCCCGCCGCCATCCAGCAGCATCGCTTCCAGCCGGTCATCCGGGATGTGCCGGTCGGGACCCAAGTCGATTGGACACGGGTGGGCATCGTCGCGATCATCCTGGTGGCCGCGGTCATTGCCAACTTGTTTGTCAATCTATACTTTAAAAACTTGGCCGACAGCTTTCCCTTCCTGGGAGTGGCCGTCTGGATCGCCATCCTGCTCACCAGAGGGCTGCGTGAACCCGAATGGCGCCTGTTGCCGGATACCTTCAAAGGCACCCTGTTCCTGCTGTCCCTGGTGCTCTGCGCCTCCATGATGCCGGTCGACCGGCTACCGCCCGCTTCCTGGTACTCGGCGCTGTCACTCGGGTTCGTCTCCGCGATCTTCGACAACATCCCGCTGACGGCCCTGGCGCTCAAACAGGGTGGATTCGATTGGGGTGTGCTTGCTTACGCGGTCGGTTTCGGCGGGTCGATGATCTGGTTCGGGAGTTCCGCCGGAGTCGCGCTGTCTAATCTCTATCCTCAGGCCAAATCAGTCGGGGCCTGGGTCAAGAGCGGTTGGCACGTAGTCTTGGCCTACGTCGTCGGCTTCATGGTCCTGCTGCTGACCCTGGGCTGGCATCCGCATGATGCGGCCCCGACCCAGCCGGTAGGTGCCGTCAACTCCGGCCATTCGGCCTTATTCTGCCAAGTCACCCAAGCGATCGCTGGCCCGTGCCACTCGGGCCGGGAGTCATAAAAACGATGAAATTCCTTGTGCCGATCGACGGATCCGAGAGTTCCAGACGGGCAGTCGAACATGTGATTCGGCTTGCCCGGCGCGGCGACCCGCCCGAGATCCACCTGCTCAATGTGCGCGGTCAGGTTGATGCCTGGGAGGTGCGCCGCTTCCTCAGCGACACCGAGATTGCGAAGATGCAGATCCACGAGGGCGAGGAGGAGATTCGGGCGAACTGCGCCCTGGTCGAGAGCGCCGGCTTGGCTTATCAGGTCAAGGTGATGGCGGGTCCGGTCGCCGAAACCGTCGCCCGCTATGCGGACGAACAGGGCTGCGACATCATCATCATGGGCACCCATGGGCGGGGCGGCTTGTCGAAGCTGCTGATGGGCTCAGTGGCCGGCGAGGTGGTCGAGAAGGCCAATGTTCCGGTGACCCTGGTCAAGTAGGTTCACCGGCCGGATCGCGGGATGCGATCCGGCGGATCGGTAAGGGGGACACAGGCGAGCGCGGCCATGGCCTCGCCGGTGCTGTACCCGTGCCCAGGTCAGAAGGCCGCACCAGGCTGCTTGCCCAGTTTTTTCAAGATCAAGGCCATCGGACAGAAGCCGGTAAAGGCTGACTGGAGCAAGTTGGCACCGACGAAGCCGGTAAACCACAGCCAATTGATGTTGACATACACCGCCAAGAGGACAGACAGCAGGATAAAGGCGCCAGCGACGGCGAAGACGATACGGTCGATCGACATGGAAGACTCCACTTGCATTTGAAACAACGATCGTCGGATATTAAGCGCCGCAGTTACTCACTTCAAGCCTGCCGTCGGTCGGCAAGGGGACGGACACGATGGACGCCGACACCTATCCCCGCCTGATCGCCGGACTGCTGCAACCGCAGGCCTACCCGCAACGCGCGGGCGCGACCGCCGCGCCGGTCGACCATATCGAGACCCATATTTCTCACGTCTTCCTGAGCGGGGATCACGCCTACAAGCTCAAGAAGGTGATCGACCTGGGATTTCTGGATTATTCGACGCTGGAGCGGCGGCACTTCTGTTGCGAGGAAGAAGTCCGACTCAATCGTCGACTCTCCCCGGACCTCTACCGCGGGGTGGTGGCAATCACCGGGAGCCCGGAGCAGCCGCGGATGGGCGGCGACGGTCCCGTGCTGGAATACGCCGTGGACATGGGCCGCTTCGCACAGGACACCCTGCTTACCCGGGTGACCCTGACCCCGGACTTGATCGATCGCATCGCCACGCGGGTGGCGGTCTTCCACGAGCAGATCCCGCGTGCCGATCCGCTGGGCCCGTTCGGCACACCCACGGCGGTACTCTCCCCGATGCTGGAGAACCTGCAGCAGGTCCGCGCCCGGATCCACGACCCCGCTGTTGCCGATCGACTGGACCGGCTCCGGACCTGGACGCTGGAGCGTTGGCAAACGCTCACACCGGCGATTGTGCACCGCCTCGAGACGGGGCGGGTCCGGGAGTGCCACGGCGACCTGCACCGCGCCAACATCGCCCTGGCGCATGGCGAACCGCTGTTTTTCGACGGCATCGAGTTCAATCCCGGTCTGCGCTGGATCGATACCGCGAGCGAACTCGCTTTCCTGATCATGGATCTCGAAGAAGCGGGAACGCCGGGGCTGGCTGGCCGACTGCTCAACCAGTACCTGGAACACACCGGTGACTTCGGCGCACTCGAGGTCTTGGATCTGTACAAGGTCTACCGGGCCATGGTACGCGCCAAAGTGCTGGCCATTCGGCTCGATCAGGCGGACCTGACGGCCGCGGAGCGTGCGACGGAACGCTGCGATTGTGCCCGCTATCTGGCCTTGGCAGAGTCTTACACACTCACCCGACGCCCACGCCTCCTGATCGCCTGCGGGCTGTCCGGGTCCGGCAAGAGCACGCTCGCGCGCCGCTTGAGCGAGTCTCTGCCCATGATTCACTTACGCTCCGACGTGGAGCGCAAACGCCTCTTCGGCTTGCCTGGCGAGACACGGTCGGACGCCGGCCGCGGCGCCGGAATCTATTTTCCCCAAGCGACCGCCTGGACCTACCTGCGTCTTCAATGCCTGGCCGGCGGCATCCTCGCGTGCGGTTATGATGTGGTGGTGGACGCCACCTTTCTGACTCGGGCAGGCCGCGCGACATTTCAAAACCTGGCGCGTCGATGGGAGGCTGGTTTTGCGATCATTGCCCTGATGGCGCCGCTTGGGCTGCTGCGCACGCGGGTCGCGCAGCGACTCGCCGCGGGCAGCGATGCGTCGGAGGCCAGCATCGCGGTCTTGGAGCAACAGCGCGCCGTTTGGGAGCGACCGAGCCTTGCCGAGCGTCGCAGCACCATCATCATCAACAGCACCGATCTGCCGCCGCTGCCGAGCATTGTGCGACAGATCGCCGAACTGACCCCATGACCAATCTGTTCGCCGTCTCCCTGTTATGCTTGCTGGGCTGGTTCTGGCTCGATAGCCTGCGCGCCCGCGAGATCGCCCTTGGTATCTGTCGGGCCGCGTGTGAGCAGCGTGATCTGCAGCTGCTGGATCAGGCCGTCGCCTTGCGGCGTCTGGGCCTGAGCTGGGGCGTCAACGGGGTGCGTCTGCGCCGGGTTTACCGCTTCGATTTCAGCGAGGAAGGGCTGGGACGACGCGTCGGGTATTTGATCATGCGCGGCATCGACCTGGAGGACCTGAGTTTCGGACTACCGGATCAGGCTACAGACCTGTGACCAGACCCGATCTCCGGGTCGATGGCGGACACCTGTCGTCAAAGATTACTTGACGACTTTCAGCGTCGGACCGCCCTTACCCTTGCCCGGTCCCTTGCGCGGCGGGCTTCCGGTACCCGTCGAACGGGCAGGAACACCTGGGCGCCGCTTGGGCAGCGTAGCGGCCGGGGTGTCTTCAGCCGTCGGCGCAGCGGTCTGCGCGTCGTGCTCGGAGGGGGGGAAGATCATCCCCTGGTGGTTCTCCCGGCAAAAAATGCCGACCACCGCCTCACTCGGGATCTGGATCTCGCGTGCGCTCCCGCCGAACCGCGCGTTGAACTGAATCCAGTCGTTCCCCATGACCAGCGCCTGCACGGCAGTCGGGGCAATGTTGAGAACGATCTGTCCGTCGTCGACGAAATCCGTGGGCACCTGGGTGCCTGGATAGCGGGCATCCACCAACAAGTGAGGGGTCATCTGGTTGTCCAGAATCCACTCGTAGATGGCGCGGACCAGGTAGGGTTTGGTGGAAGTCATGGACCCGTCTTCAGGGTTCATCCGGGGCTCCTGTGGCGGCTGGACCACGTCGGTTGTGCGGTTTACAGGTCGGTGACCAGTTCCCGTTCGGCCTCGGTCAGGCTGGAGCGAAACGCCTCCCAGGCGAAGATCCGCGTCATGTAGTTCCGGACCGCCTTCGCCTGATCCGGCAGTTCGATCCGCAAGGCGGGAAGTCGCCACAAGACGGGGGCAACACAGCAGTCGACCAGGGAAAATTCGTCGCTCATGAAGAACGGGTGAGCAGCAAAGACCGGCGCCATGGCGATCAGACTGTCTCGCAACTCCTTACGCGCCTTGATCTGCTCCGCCTCGACACCCTTGAAAATCCGCCCCATCATGTCGTACCAATCCCGATCGACACGGTACATGAACAGTCTGGCATTGGCGCGGGAGACGGGGTCGACCGGCAGCAATGGCGGGTGCGGGAAGCGCTCGTCCAGGTACTCCATAATGATGCGCGACTCAAAGAGGCGCAAATCGCGGTCGACCAGGGTCGGCACGGTTCCGTAGGGATTGAAGTCCAGCACCTCGACGGGAAGACTCTGGGCATCCACATCCACGACGTCCACCGCAATCCCTTTCTCGGCAAGGACCATCCTGACGCGATGGCAGTAGGGACACAGGGGATCAGAAAATAACGTCATCACTGCTCGTCTGCTTACGGCCACTGCGTTCGTTCCCTCATTCAGCGCCGAGGCTGAGCCCGGCAGCGACCGAAGAACTCCAATTGCGGGCCCTTCCGGACCGCGCAGCGTGTTAGCGACGCGGGACCGACCCAGACCGAGGCCTGAGGGTCAGTGCTCACCCTCTTACGGAAAGGGTTGGTGCGCGCATCTGCCGGAGTATACCGTGTCGGCGAGAGCACCGATGGCGCTTTTTACGAAGATGGGGAACGGCCCCCGCGAATCGGGGGCCGTGGGCGGGGCGGGACCTCAGTGCACGTCCTTCCAGAACTCCTTCTTCATGAGGTAGGCGACGATGAATAGTAGCCCCAGGAACAGCAGGACATAGAGGCCGAGACGCTGCCGCTCCAGTTGCACCGGCTCACCCGCGTAGGTGAGGAAGGCGGTGATGTCACGGACCATGGCATCGTACTGCGCCGCGTTCAGTTTGCCGCCGACGGCGGGCCCGACAGACTCCGCCATCGGTGTCCCTCCCTGATGCTCGGCCATGATCGGCTGCGCCAGGCCCTGGAGATCAGCCAGGACATGCGGCATCGCCGTGCTCGGGAACATCAGGTTATTGACGCCGTAAGGCCGGGTTGAGTCCGCGTAAAAGGTCTTCAGATAGGTGTAGACCCAATCCGGGCTGCGCCAGCGAGTCACCAGCGTCAGATCAGGCGAAGGAACCCCGAACCACTTCTCACCGTCCTCGGGACGCATGGCGTTCGTCATGGGGTCGCCGGGCTTGGCATCACCGACCAGGATGGTCTTGCGCAGGGTGATGTCATCGATCCCCAAGTCGGCGGCCATGCGGTTGTAACGCATGTACTTCAGCGAATGGCACCCCATGCAATAGTTCATGAAGTACTTGGCGCCGTTCTGCAACGAAGCCTGATCACGCAAGTCGATGTTCGCCGACAGTGTTTGCGGGCCGGCAGAGGCGAACCCGAGCGTTGGCAGCAGCGATAAAGCGAAGGCGGCTATCAGCTTTTTCATTCGGTTACCCTCTCCGGAACCGGCTTGACCTTGTCCAACTTGCTGTAGATCGGCATCAGCAGGAAGAACGCGAAATACAGTGCGGTGAAGATCTGCGCGAGCAGGGTCGACAGCGGACTCGCGGGCTGCAGGCCCAGATAAGCGAGCACGATGAAGGACACGGCGAACACGGCCAAGGCGACCTTGGTCACGATCCCCTTGTAGCGCACCGATTTCACCGGACTGCGATCCAGCCAGGGCAGAGCGAACATGATCAGGATGGCCGCGAACATCACCACCACACCCGGGAACTGCGAATCCCACATCGGAGGTATCGCCCGCAACATGGCGTAGAAGGGAGTGAAGTACCAAACCGGGGCGATATGGACCGGGGTCACCATCGGATTTGCCGGCTGGAAGTTCGGCGCCTCCATGAAGATCCCGCCGCCGGTCGGGGCGAAGAACACCACCGCGAAGAACAACGCCAGGAAGACGACGGTGCCGACGATATCCTTGACCGTATAGTAAGGATGGAAGGGGATGCCGTCAGCGGGCGCGTTGGGGCTCCAGCGATTGCCCTTGGGGCCATCCTTGATCTCGATGCCGTCCGGATTGTTCGAGCCGACCGCGTGCAGCGCGACGATGTGGACAAACACCAGACCGGCCAGGATGAAGGGAACCACGAAGTGGAAGGCGTAGAAACGGTTCAGGGTGACGTCCGAGATGACGTAGTCACCACGCACCCAGGTGGAAAGGTCTTCACCGATCCCGGGCACGGCCGCAAACAGGTTCACGATGACCTGCGCGCCCCAGTAGGACATCTGGCCCCAGGGCAACAAATAGCCGAAGAAGGCCGTGGCCATCATCGCCAGATAAATCACCACGCCGATGATCCAGAGCAGTTCCCGCGGCTTGCGGTAAGAACCGTACATCAGGGCGCGGAACATGTGCAGGTAGATGATGATGAAGAAAGCCGAAGCGCCGGTCGAATGCACGTACCGGATCAGCCAGCCCCACTCCACGTCGCGCATGATGTACTCGACGGAGGCATAGGCCTCGGCCGCCGAGGGCTTGTAGCTCATGGCCAGCCACAGGCCGGTCAGGATCTGGATCACCAGGACCAGGATCGCCAGCGACCCGAAGAAATACCAAAAATTGAAGTTTTTCGGCGCGTAGTACTGGGCGAGGTGCTCGTTCCAGACCTTGGTGGCCGGGAACCGCTTGTCGAACCAGCCCAGGACGCCGGTCGTGGTCTGCTCTTCTGCGCTCATTTAGGCGGCTCCTTGATCCTGACCCACCAGGATGGTGGTGTCGTTGAGATACATATGGATCGGGATCACCAGGTTAGTCGGCGCGGGAACACCCTTGTAGACCCGCCCGGCCAGATCGAACCGGGAGCCGTGGCAGGGGCAGAAGAACCCGCCTTTCCAACCCGCGCCCAGATCGTTCGGCGCCATTTCAGGGCGGAAGGTCGGCGAGCAGCCCAGGTGGGTGCAGATGCCGATCGCCACCCAGATCTCGGGTTTGAGCGAACGCATGGGGTTCTTGCAGTACTCGGGCTGCTGCGGGACGATCGAAGCCGGATCGACCAACTGCGAATCCAGCGTCGGCAATGCCGCGAGCATCTCGGGGGTCCGCTTGACGATCCAGATCGGCTTACCACGCCATTTGACAACCAGGAGCGCACCCGGCTCCAATTTGCTGATGTCCGCTTCCACCGGTGCGCCGGCGGCACGGGCCTTGGCGCTCGGATTCATGGACGCGACGAACGGCACGGCCGCGAAACCGGCGCCGACGGCACCGACCGCGCTGGTCGCGGCGACGAGCATCCGTCGCCTGCTGTGATTTACGCCTACTGCGCTCATATGCGACTAACCCTCGGGTGACACCAGCGCCGCCGACTCCCCTTAAGCCGACTCCACGCACGTGTTGAGATGAAAGATAAGAATGTGCAAAATCTCTGCGAAACCGACCGGGCATTCTCCGTGATCAGCGCATACGCGGTCAAGGAGAGAGCGCTGTCCTCAGCAATTCCAAATTTGGGTGGCCGCCGCCAACAGCGTGTCGGCAGCGAGGCCGATGGTGGATGCGCTGCGCTTATCCACCCTACGAAACCAGCTCCGTTGTAGGGTGGATAAGGCGCGCCGCTCGGTGTCGGGGACCCGGCACGGCGGTCGCGCGCGCCGCATCCACCAGAGGTCGCATGGTGCCGCCCAAATTTGGAATTGCTGCGCTGTCCTCTCCTGGTCCCGGTGTCTATCAGGGTACGAATCAAGCCGGGTTGTCGATCTCCAAATACCGATGAGACAGAGTAAAACGCTCGGCCAAATGCTCTCCCAGCGCCTGGACTCCAAAGCGCTCGGTGGCGTGATGACCCGCCGCAAGGAAACTGACCCCAAGCTCGCGAGCGGCGTGCGTGGTCTGCTCGGAAATCTCACCGCTCAAAAAGGCATCGATCCCGAGCGCTGCCGCGGCCTCGAGATAGCCCTGACCACCGCCGGTGCACCAGGCCACGCGCTGCACCGGCCGGTCGTCCGCGGCAACCAAAGTCCCGGTTCGCCCCAAGCGTTCGCTCACTGCCCGCGCCCAGACCTCGGGCGGCAACGCGTCCATCAGTCGGCCACACCACACCACCCCGTGACCGATGGCGGTCGGTTGCGCGTCAAGGATACCAAGTCGTACCGCCAGGGTCGCGTTATTCCCCAGCGTCAGGTGCGCATCGAGCGGCAGATGGTAGGCGATGAGGCTCATGCCGCTGTCCATCAGTGCGCGCACGCGGCGACCTTTGGCGCCGGTCAGACACGGGCTCTCCCCCCGCCAGAACCATCCGTGGTGAACCAGCAAGGCATCGGCTTGCGGATCGCAGGCCGCATCGATCAGGGCCGCACAGGCGGTGACACCGCTCACCAGCCGGCGAATCGGCCGTACACCCTCGACCTGGAGTCCGTTGGGGGCATAATCGGTAAAGGCCGCAACATCCAGTAAGGCGTCACAGTAGGCCGTCAGATCCTGGGGTTCGATCATATTCGCTCCGGTCGCCGAGCCTTGGCCCAATCGTGGTAGCTTAAAGGCATGCGCAGTTTCGGTCCAATCCCACTCCTGGTCACCGCCGTTGCCGCCGGATCGGCCGGGGCGCTGCTGACCTTGTCGCTGTCGGCACCGGCTCCGGCACGGCCAGACACCTGTACCCACCCGCGGCAGGGGGACCGTGCGTCTTACGCGACCTCATTCGCCGACGCGGTCGCGCGCGCGACACCGGCGGTCGTCAGCATTTATGCCGCACACAAATCGCAGGGGTTGCCGGCCGATTCCGGACCGGACCCACGGCCACTCCACCCACCCGGCCCGCCGCCGGCCGCACGCGCAACCGGTCTGGGTGCCGGCGTCATCCTGACGGCCGACGGCTTGATCCTGACGAATCGCCATGTGGTGCAAAGCGCCACGGGCATCCGCGTGGTCATGGCCGGCGGGAGGGTCTTGGCAGCACGCGTACTGGGTGAGGATCCCGACACGGACCTGGCCGTGCTCAAGGTCGACGCCGCTGACCTGCCGACGGTCCCACTCGGCGACCCCCGCGTCTTGCGGGCGGGCGACGTCGCGCTGGCGATCGGCAACCCGTACGGCGTCGGCCAATCGGTGACCCAGGGAATCGTCAGCGCAATCGGCCGCTCCGAACTCGGCCTCACTCCCATCGAGGACTTCATCCAGACCGACGCCGCCATCAACCCCGGCAACTCCGGGGGGGCATTGATCAACGAGCGCGGCGAACTGATCGGCATCAACACCGCGATCTACTCCGAGACCGGCACCGCCGACGGCATCGGCTTCGCCATCCCCTCCGACCTGGCCGTCGCGGTCGCCTTAACCATCGCCGAGCGGGGTCAAGTTCCGCGCGGCTGGATCGGCCTGCGCGGACGCAGCGTCACCCCAGAGCTGGCCGAAACCTTCGGCCTGCGCGCCGCCGCGGGCATTCTGGTGTCATCCACCCTGCCCGACAGCCCGGCGGCACAGGCGGGTCTGCGACCGGGCGACGTGGTCACCCGCGTCGATGAGCACCCCGTCCAAACCCCGCGTGACCTGCTGGACGCAATTGCGGGCGTCGGACCTGATCAAACCGTCTCGCTGGAGGTCTGGCGCGGCAGCGAACGACTCCAGACCCGGACCGTAACGGAGCGGCGGCCGGTTCCCGCGAAGTGAGACGGATGCCCTGGTAATCGACCCGCACCGGGTGGCAAGATCACCCTTGCCCACGACCGGGGCGGGCTCGTTGCCGATCCCGCCCTTAGTCCTGAGCGTCAGAAATAAGTTACAACGAATACTATCGTTGTCGTTGTCGTTGTCGTTGTCGTTGTCGTTGTCGTTGTCGAGTTTATGATACCCGCGAGGATTCTCTCGCACCGCCTTGTTTCGCCGTCCTTGCGTTGCAAGTAGCGCTCGGCAGCGGACTGCTCATGCCAAAGTTGAGTCGATTCTCCGATTACGACAACGACAACGACAACGAGTGTTTTCACTCGTTCTTGACTCGTTAACAAACCGCCTTACACACAAGACACAAACATGAAATTCATCAGAAACCTACTGGCCATCATCGGCCTCGCTACCGTGCTCGCGGTCGGTGCCGCCGCGCTGGGTTACGGTCAACGCCTGGCCTCCTTCGACCCTGGGTTCGCCAAGACCTATGGAGACTTTGCCCAGCGACTGTTGGCGACCGGGGACCCGGGCGTGGCGATGATGTGGGCGATCCCGGTCAAAGAGGGGTTGAGTCCCGATGACGTGATCGAGGCCATGAAAAGCATCGCCTCCGCCCGCAACTTTTTATTCGTTGGCGAGTCACCATTTTATAAGCAGATCGAGGCGATTACCGGCGAGAAGTACCGCTACGTCAACTTCCTGTCGTTCTGCGACGCCCAGGTCGGCAAGCAGATGCTGGAGTACCGGGATCAATACAGCGGTTTCATGCCCTGCCGCATCGCCCTGGTCGAGGACAAGGAGGGTCGGCTGTGGCTTTACAGCATGAACCTCGACCTGATGATCTACGGCGGCACCCAATTACCCGCCGACCTCAAGGCGTCGGCCTTGCGGGTACGCGACACCCTCCGCGCCATCATGGACGGAGCGGCGGCCGGCGAATTCTGATGTCGGCATAGCGCGCGGCGCGCGCCGCGCGGACGGACACCTGAGAACGATCCGATGCACAACCCCAAACGATTTATCCCACCGCTGATCCTGTTGACGGGCACGCTGATCAGCGCCGGCTGCGCCCATCAACCCACGGGCGCGGCCGATAGGCTGGCTCCCGAGCGGACCGATGCAGAACCCCAGACCGCGGACGACACGGCCGCGACCACAGAGAACCCGGCCGCTAACCGAGGTGAAACGGGCAAGCCCGCGGTAAAACCGGAAAAGGATCTGCGTTATCGGTTACCCTCGGGCCGAAAGCGGGCGCTCACCATCTATCTGGCTTCGCAGTCATTCGACTATGTCGAAGATGACCTGATCGTCGCCAGCGGGCAAGTCTCGACGGGGACCCCGCAGCACCCGACGCCCACGGGGGACTTTCGCGTCCTCAGCAAGGACATCAACAAACGTTCCGGGAAATACACGAATTCCTTAGACGAGAACACCCCGATGCCTTACTCGCTGCAGTTCACCGGGCCCTATTTCGTCCACGAGGGCTGGGTGCCCGGGCGTCCCGACTCCCATGGCTGCGTGCGCCTGCATTACGAGGACGCGAAACTCCTGTTCAGCCGGATGAGGGTCGGCGATCGTATCCTGGTGAAAGGAACGGGAACCGCGCGTCCCGCAAACCCCTGGCCGGATGTGTTCCCGGTATTCTAGTGTCCCTTCCCAACCTGGGAACGGCTCACGAATACGTTAAATCAATCCCTTAGGGTGGGGGGACGCCTTTGCTGTCTCGGTCGTTGTCGTTTTCCCTGGACAAAAAAAAGCCCGGCAGGGTGCCGGGCTGGAACGTCTCATTTTGAGAGAGACGAGGAGGACTCTGTTGAGTTCCTGGGGCGGCGTTCGTGTTGTTATTTGCCGCTCCCCTCAGTTCGTGAAACCAATCAGTGCATGAACAAGCCGCCGTTCACCTGGAGATTGGAGCCAGTGACATAACCATTCGCGTCCGACACCAGGAAGGCCACCGCGGAGGCGATCTCGGCCGGCTGAGCCATGCGCCGCATCGGGATGCCGCTGATGATCGAGTTACGGACCTTCTCGTCCATCGCCAGAGTCATCGGAGTATCAACATAACCGGGAGACAGGGTGTTGACTGTGACGCCCTTCGCAGCACCCTCTTGCGCCAACGCCATAGTAAACCCGTGCATACCGGCTTTGGCGGCCGAATAGTTGGTCTGACCGAACTGTCCACGCTGACCATTGACCGACGAAATGTTGACTATGCGGCCAAAACCACGATCCAACATCCCTTCCCATACCTGACGGGTCACGTTGAAGACACTGTTCAGGTTGACGCCGATAACAGCGTTCCACTGGGCCGGTGCCATCTTCTTAAAGGTTCCGTCCTTGGTAATGCCGGCGCAGTTCACCAGGATGTCGATCGGGCCGTGCTTGGCGGTGATCTCGGCAATCATGCGCGTGCAATCATCGAACGACGACACGTCACCAACGGCGATGTCGACATTCAGACCAGCGGCGACGCGCTCGGCTTTCCAGGCTTCAGCCTGAGTGGTCTCCTGCGGGATATGGTTGGCAATCACGGTCGCGCCGTCAGTCGCCAGACGCGTGCAGATCTCGGAACCGATGCCGCCAATGCCGCCGGTGACCAGTGCAATACGTGCCATTATCTCTCTCCTCCAGGTCTTTGGTTTTTGAAGTTCATCAAGCCGCCCTTGGATCGGACGACGAGTTGGGGTTACCTTTTCCCCATTTTCAACGCCTGGTCTGATCACGGACTCCGATCACGGACCAGGCGTTGAAAATGGCAGTCCCTCCGTGGACTGCACGGATGTTATCACCAGAACTCAGGCGGCGACGACACCCTTGCGCAGATCCGCGCTGACGGCGGCCATGTTCTTCTCGAACCAGGTACGATAGTCGTCGCGGGCCTGATCGGCAAGCGCCATGTTGGCCTTGGATTCGCTCACTACGCGCTCGCTCAGTTCCTTGGCGACCGCCACCTGGCCCTTCACGAACGTGCCGAAGTCCGCGGACTCGGAGGCCAGCTTCATCAGCCGGTTGCCGTGCTCGACGGACAGATTGAGCGCATCGATCTGACGCGCGGCCAGACGCTCGAAGTAGCGCAGGTTGATCTCGCCCAGGCTGGTCATCTGCGCCACGCCCTTGTTGGTGATCTCGTTGACGGTTTTCAGTGTTTCTGCAGAGGTCATTTCAGTCTCCGGCATTTTTGCTGCAATGCAGCATTTGTTGCAGTGCACAATAGTCGGAAGATCCGTACCTGTCAAGGAAGAGTTTCGCAATATTTCGAATTAACCTTTTTTCTTACGTTCCTGACCCAACGGGAAACCGGCCGCACGCATGAACTCGTCCTGGAGGTTCGACCAGAGATCCATGTTGCGCTTCGTGACGCGGGTCACCGCATCGAAGGGGCTGTCGCCCCACGCCTCGGTCAACTGCTTCTGCTGCTTGGCGAACAGGTCCAGTGAACTTTCCAGATAACGGGCGAACAGTCCCTGGACCGTGCCGCCGTAAAAACGGATGATCTGCGACAACATGTTGGCGCTGAACAGCGGTTCGCCCCCGCTCTCCTCCTCCAGCATGATCTGGAGCAGGATCGCGCGGGTGATGTCGCTGTCGTTGGCTGCATCCACCACCCGGAACTCGGCGGAGTCCATGACCAGGGCACGCACGTCCGCCAGGGTAATGTAGTGACTGAGCTCCGTATCGTACAGACGCCGGTTGGGGTACTTCTTGATAATGCGCTCGCGACTCATTGCATTTGCCTGAGTGGATGATTGCGGACCCAAGTGTACCGCAGTGCGGCAACGGGGCATCCTAACGCGGACCACCGGGTCAGTCCCAACGCGCTTGCGCAGTTACCCGGCATTCCCTGGCCGCCGCGCGTCGCGGCCAGGGTCGCCCAAGTGCTAGTCGCGCTCAACCGCCAGCGCGACACCCTGACCACCGCCGATACACAGGGTCGCCAGGCCCTTCTTGGCATCGCGCTTCTGCATCTCATGCAGGAGGGTCACCAGCACCCGGGCGCCGGAAGCGCCGATCGGGTGGCCCAGGGAGATGGCGCCGCCGTTCACGTTCACCTTACTCTGGTCCCAGCCGATCTCCTGGTTGACCGACATCGCCTGGGCGGCAAAAGCCTCGTTGGCTTCGACCAGGTCCAGGTCAGCGGGCGTCCATCCAGCCTTCTCCAAACACTTGGTGGTGGCGGGGATCGGGCCGGTGCCCATGATCGCCGGGTCCACGCCCGCGGAGGCGAAGGCGACCAGGCGCGCCAGCGGCTTGAGACCCAATTCCTTGGCCTTGGACGCGGTCATGACCATGACCATGGCAGCGCCGTCGTTGATGCCGGAGGCATTGCCCGCGGTCACGGTACCCGCCTTGTCGAAGGCCGGCCTGAGCTTGGCCAGGGACTCGGCAGTGGTGCCGGGACGCGGAAATTCGTCCTGGGCGACGACCAGCGGATCCCCCTTGCGCTGGGGGATACTGACCGGGACGATCTCATCGACAAAGCGGCCGGCCTTGATCGCGGCCTCGGCTTTCTGCTGCGAACCGGCGGCAAAAGCGTCCTGGGCTTCGCGGCTGAACGCGTATTTCTTGGCGATGTTTTCAGCGGTGACGCCCATGTGAATCTGGTTGAAGGCGTCCCACAACCCGTCAACGATCATGGTGTCCACCATCATCCAGTCGCCCATCCGCTGGCCGTCGCGGGAGCGCGGCAGGATGTGGGCCGACTGACTCATGCTCTCCTGGCCGCCGGCGATAACGATCTGCGCATCCCCGCAGGCAATCGCCTGCATCGCCAGTTGCACCGCTTTCAACCCGCTGCCGCAAACCTTGTTGATCGTCATGGCCGGGACCTGGTGGGGCAGGCCGGCTTTGATGGCGGTCTGGCGCGCCGGGTTCTGACCGACTCCCGCGGTCAGCACCTGACCCAGGATGACCTCATCGACTTGGTCAGGGGCAACGCCGGTCTGGTCCAGCAAAGCCTTGAGTACGGTTGCGCCAAGCTCGCTCGCCGTGAGGGTGGAAAGGCTGCCGCCGAAGCTGCCGACCGCGGTCCGTGCCGCCGCGACGATGACGATGTTCTCGCTCATTGGTGTGGTCTGCCCTGTGGCTGGTTAGAATGGTATGGTCTGACTGCGGAGGACCACGCGAGGCGGCGACGCGCGCCCGTGCACCCGCCGACGGTCAAGGCAGCGGCGAAGCGGTCTATGACGGGGTTCGAATGCCCCTTGAGTCCTCCTAGTCGTGCATCATAGCGGAGATTGTTGCAGTGCACAAATTTCCGTGTTAGCGTTCCGGAACTTACACCAGAGGAGGTTACAACGTGAACAACGATAGCTTTTTTTCCAACGATTGGATGGAGACCCAGCGCAAGTACTGGGAGAACTGGATGGCGATGAGCCGCAAGGCCATGGGCGTCGCGGGCGGAAGCCCGACCGCTCCCTGGGAGGCAGCCCTGGATCACTGGTGGAAGGCGCTCTCGCCGGCCGCCCCGGACGCCTCCAAGCAGTTCATGGAGCGGATGATGGATCAGGGCAAGGCCTTCTTCAAGATGGCCGAGACCTTCCTGCCGGGCGCCAACGGGGGCGTCGACGGCTGGTCCGCCTTCACCAAGACCCTGGAAGACATGCAGAAAGGCTTCCGCGGCTCGGTGGATGATGGCGGCAACACCCTGCATCGCCTGATGGCCTTCTGGGAACTGCCGTATGACAACTGGCAGCGCATGGTCTCCTCCATGTCGCCGGTGCCCGGTGATTTCCTGCGCAACATGCCTCACGGGGACATGCAGGGGAGCGTGGATCGACTCCTGTCGGCCCCCGGACTCGGCTACCACCGCGAGGAACAGGCCCAATACCAGGCGCTGATGCGCTGTTCCATCGACTATCAGAAAGCCCTTCAGGACTATCTGGCCTTCAACTCCAAGCTCGGGTTGAAAGCGGTGGAGCGCATGCGCAGCTACATGCAGGACCTGATCCAAAGCGGCAAGACCATCGACTCGGCCCGCGCCATCTATGACAACTGGGTCGGCTGCTGCGAGGCCGTCTACGCGGAAGAGGTGAGCACACCGCACTACGCCGAGCTGCACGGCAAGCTCGTCAACACCCAGATGGCGTTGAAGCACCGCATGGCCGTCATGGTCGACGAGAACCTGGGCGCCATGAACATGCCCACGCGCACCGAGATCCGGACGCTGCAGGACCGCCTCCAGGAGACCCGCCGCGAGAACAAGCGGATGCGCCGTGACCTGCACGCCCTGCAGCAACAGGTCCAGACACTGCTCGGCGGCGAAGCGCCCAAGGGGTTGGTGACGGGGCTGCGGACCGCGCTGATCGAAGGGCCGGACAGCAAGAAGAGCACGGCAGCCAAGCCCGTCGCGGCCAAGCCCGCCATCAAGTAGCACATGCCGGATTCCAGTCCCCAGCCGCACCGGGGACCTCAGGCAGAACCCATCAAACGAGGAGAGAACCAAGTGATTCCAATCGACATCCGGCCGGACAAACTGGCCGAAGAAATGCTGGACTACACCCGCAAGCTTGGCCAGGGCATGGAGAACCTGCTGAACGCGGACAAGATCGACACGGGCGTCAGCCCCAAGCACCCGGTCTACAAGGAAGACAAGCTGGTGCTGTATCGCTACGACACCCCCGAGGGCATCACGCCCAAGCCGGTGCCGCTCCTGATCGTCTACGCCCTGGTCAACCGGCCCTACATGGCCGACATCCAGGAGGATCGCTCGACCATCAAGGGCCTGCTGGCCACCGGCCAGGATGTCTATCTGATCGACTGGGGCTATCCGGACGGGGCCGATCGGTCCTTGACCCTGGACGACTATATCAACGGCTACATCGACAACTGCGTCGACTTCATCCGCGAGTCGCATGGGCTTGACGCCATCAACATCCTGGGTATCTGCCAGGGCGGCGCCTTCAGCCTCATGTACACCTCCATGCATCAGGAGAAGGTCAAGAATCTGGTGACCATGGTAACCCCGGTCGATTTCGAGGCCCCGGGCAACCTGCTTGCCAGTTGGACGCGTGCCATGGATATCGACCTGGCCGTGGATACCATGGGCAACGTCCCCGGCGAGTTGCTCAACTGGACCTTCCTGTCCCTGAAGCCGTTCAGCCTCACCGGCCAGAAATACGTCAACATGGTCGATTTGCTGGACGACCCGGACAAGGTCAAGAACTTCCTGCGGATGGAGAAATGGATCTTCGACAGCCCCGACCAGGCGGGCGAGACCTTCCGGCAATTTGCCAAGGACTTCTTTCAGAAGAACGGCTTCATCAACGGCGGCGTGGTCCTGGGCGACCGCGAGGTGAACCTCAAGGATTTGACCTGCCCGATCCTCAACATCTACGCCCTGCAAGACCATCTGGTTCCGCCGGATGCCTCGCGCGCCCTCAAAACACTGACCTCGAGCAGTGACTATTCCGAACTCGCCTTCCCCGGCGGGCACATCGGTATCTACGTCAGCGGCAAGGCCCAGAAGGAGGTCACCCCCTCCATCGGCAAGTGGCTCAACGAGCGCTCAGCGGCCTGATCGGTCAGTGACTGACCAGCCCGCGCGGCCCCTTGGGCCGCGCGGGTTTTATTTCGCGTGAGCCCGCCGCGGGACAGCGCGGCTACGTCGGCGCGCTCCCGACACGAGTGGCGAATTCTCCCGATCGCGGAGGTTTGAGCGCAATTCGCCACCAGTGCCCGTTCCCCAGGGTATCGAACGTTGGCCGTCCGGCCGCCTCTTCCTTGCCTTTTGTCCAGCTTTCGCTTAAAAATACGTGCTCTAGTGTTTTCACATATTCTAAAACAGCGAAACTCCGGAGGTTCCCCATGGCCCATGATCAAGAACTCGACGCCAGCGGTCTGAACTGCCCCCTGCCCATCCTGCGCGCGAAGAAAACCCTGAATGCGATGACCCCGGGTCAGGTCTTACACGTTATCGCCACCGACCCCGGCTCGGTCAAGGACTTCGACGCCTTTGCCAAGCAGACCGGCAACGATCTGATCGAATCCAAAGAAGAAGGCGGCAAATTCCACTTCCTGATCAAGAAGTGCTGAGCCTCGCCACTCGGCCCACGATGACCATCGGCTTGCCGCGGTCTTGACAGCGGTTCCGATCAAACCAAGCTGAACGTCTCCAGTCGGCGACCACTTTCCGGTCAGCGACTGAACATACAACAATTTTCCGGAGGAACCGATGGCTCAGAAAAAGCTCGCCATCATCGCTACCAAGGGCTCGCTCGATTGGGCCTATCCCCCTTTCATCCTGGCCTCGACCGCCGCCGCGCTGGACTACGAGGTGCAGATCTTTTTCACCTTCTACGGACTGCAACTGCTCAAGAAGAAGCTGGACCTGCAGGTCACGCCCCTGGGTAATCCCGGAATGCCCATGCCCGGCGGCATGGAGAAGTTCATGCCGGTCATCGTCACGGCCCTGCCGTTCATGCAGGGTGTCATGACGAGCATGATGAAGGCCAAAATGAAGAAGAAGGGCGTCGCCAGCATCGAACAACTGCGCGAACTCTGCCAGGAGGCCGAGGTCAAGCTGATCGCCTGCCAGATGACCGTGGACCTGTTCGACATGGACTCGACCCAGTTCATCGACGGAATCGAGTACGCCGGGGCCGCGGCCTTTTTCGAATTTGCCGGCCAGAGCGACATCTGTCTCTACATCTGACCGGGCGCCCCGCAGGCCGATAATCGCCTGCGGGGGGCCGGGCGGGCGGCTCATCCTGGTAAAAGATTTCCCGCCAATCGCATTAAACCGCGCCGGCTCCAGCAATCGGCGCGTCTGCCGGGGCCGATCTCATCCATAAACATCGCATACCGCGCTAGGCGCGGTTTAGAAGGTCTTGACCAGCTCGATCCCGATGATGTTTGCATCCATCTCGTATTCGCCGTCGAGCGCCGAGGTCCCGTTGACCTCGCCGCCCGTATAAGGCGTCGCCGCGACCACAGTCCGATTTTCGCCCAGGACATAAGCATAACTCGCCTCGACCGAAAACCCGTTGCCGAGTTCCTGCGCGATGCCGATACCGAAAAGCTGGCGATCGCTGTCCGGGACCCTAGCACTGAAGTGATCGTCACTCTGACCGGTCTCGTCATAGGCATAGCCGACGCGCAACTGAGTCTGCGGCTGCACCTGCCAGGTCAGACCCAAACGGTAGGCGTTGGAGTTGCTCCAGGCATTGGTATCCGCAAAAATCAGGGTACCGGTGCGATTGCCGGTGATCTCCAGGCGGTCGAACTCCTCCCAACCGGTATAGCTCCAATCGAACTCGGCCGCGATCGTATCGGTGAACGCATAGCGCGCCCCGAGTTGCAGACGCCAGGGCAGGTTCAGGTCCACACTGGCACGCTGCCCCTGCTGCAGCCGCCCCGCCGCGACCAGCGCCATGTTGCTCGGCGTGTAGTTACCCTCGATGTCCAGGGTAGCGGCAGAACGATAGGTCAGGCCCAGTGACAAAGCGTTGATACGGTACATGACACCCAGGTTGAAACCGAGCCCATAGCCGCTGCCTTCCATCTGTCCCAGATTGGAGTCCAGTTGCGCGGTCTGAGCCGAGTAGATATCCAGGCCGAGGGCCAGACTCAGCGAGTCGTTGACCCGATAGGCCGCGGTCGGCACCAGGTCCAGGATTTCCAGTTTGCTGGCAGTGGGGTGATTGCCGGTCGGGACAGTGCCGAGCCCTGGGACAGTGCGCGATTGGCTCAGCGCCGGGAAGGTCCCATAAGCCCAGCGCGTCTCCAGACCGTAGGGCGCGTTCAGCCCGACCCCCACCCGCCACTGGTCGTTGAGCTTGATGGCCGCCTGCAACAGGGGTGCGCCGACCCATTCGGCCCCTTCACTGTCGTGGGTGCCGGTGGCGTTGGTCACCGAGAAGGACGGTCCGATCATCAAGGCGCCCAGCGCGAGACTGGATTTGTCCTGGAACCCCATGGCCGCCGCGTTGTAGGGAATCGCGCCGACCTCCGAGGGGTTGGCAACCATCGCGTTGGCCGTACCGATACCCGCGGTCGACGCCTCGGGTAACAGAAAGCCGGACGCCTGAGCACCGCCATGGGCACCAAAGGTGCCGATGACTGCGGCGACCAGGACGATCGCGACTGAACCTGCGGTTTTTTCGTACATGAGAGATCCCCCTGAAACAAGATTGCCTGTTGCAAATTCGGTTCGATCGCCCTGTCCAGCGCCCCACTCCGGCCTCTGCCGGCCACCGCGAGTTGTGCGGTTGCGACCAGGCGAGCAGCCCTGGGAGAAGCCTGCCAAGCCCTTGCGTTCAAGAAGAAATACCATGTAAATCCGTCTATTCGCGACGATTGACGACCGCCTGGAACTGTAGGCCAAGCGACGGCCGATTTCCACCACTTGTTGCAACAAAATTGCAGTTGTGCGAAAGCAACGTCTGCCGGATCTGTATCAACAGCTCCGGAAATACGACAATGCCGTTGAAATTACGGTGAAACTCACCAAACATCAGATTTGTGTGATATAAGCGCTTTTTATTGATGCATTCACCGAGATCGACCCGGATGGCGGACCGCAGACTCCAGGTATTCCACACCGTCGCGCGACTCCTGAGCTTTACCAAGGCCGCGGAGAGCCTGCACATGACCCAGCCGGCGGTCACCTTTCAGGTCCGCCAGTTGGAGGAGCACTTCAATACCCGGTTGTTCGACCGCACCCACAACCGGATCAGCCTGACGGATGCCGGCCGTCAGGTCTTCTCCTACGCGGATCGGATCTTCGAGCTCTATGCCGAAATGGAGAACGCGGTGCGCGCGATCACCGGCGAGATCAGCGGAGCGCTCACCATCGGTGCCAGCACCACCATCGCCGAGTACATGCTCCCCACCCTGCTCGGCGACTTCAAGGAGCGTTATCCGGACGTCACCATTCACCTCAAGGTGTCCAACAGCGAGGGTATTGTCTCCATGGTCGAGAACAACACCATCGATCTGGGCGTGGTGGAGGCGCCGGTCAGCAACAAGAACCTGGTGGTGGAAAACTGCAAGCGTGATCAACTGGTTGCCATCCTGCCCCCGGGGCATGCCCTGGCCGGAGCGGAACAACTCACCTTCGCCCGCCTCCTGGAGTACCCCTTCATCTGCCGCGAGGAGGGCTCGGGCACACGCGAGGTGATCAGCGACTACCTGGGGCAGTTGCCCGCGTGCCATGCCGTCCTCAAAATCGCCATGGAACTTGGCAGCCCCGAGGCCGTGAAGGGTGCGGTAGAGGCCGGGATGGGAGTGTCGGTCGTATCGCGGGCGACCATCCAGAAAGAGTTGCGGCTCGGTACCCTGGTGGCGGTGAATCTGGACCCGCCCCTGGATCGACCCTTTTCATTCGTGCACCAAAAGCAAAAGTTTCGCCTGCGGGTGATGGAGGAACTCCTGGAGTTTGCCCGCGCTTACTGCCGCTCCCGCGCTGAGCCTTGAGCGGCCGGGACGATACCCTTAGAGTGATCGCCATGAATGACCATCGCGCCCTGCGACATGGCAGTGACAGCCACGAGCCCCGCCTGACGCAACTGTTCCGCTCCCTGGGCGAAGACGATCGGCGCACCCTGCTGGCCTTTGCCGAGTTCCTCGCCGCGGGTCGGCAACCGGCCGCCGCGCCGGCCCCGCCCGTTGTACCCACACCGCTACCGCGACCGGAACAGGAGACGGTCATCGCCGCCATCCGCCGCCTCTCCCGCACCTATACCATGCTCGATCGCGGCCCCATGCTCAACGAAACCTCGGCCTTGATGTCCGCTCATGTGCTCCAGGGCCGGGACGCGGCGGTCGTCATCGATGACCTGGAAGCGCTGTTCTTACGTCATTTTACGGACTACCGCGCGCGTCTGCAGGCCGCATCCGGGGACGAGGGTCGCACCGGTACCGACACGCCGGCCGCGGGACCTGACTGACCGCCGGCAGCAAGCGGCGCCGCCCGATCCGCGCTGGAGCGTCTACACTAAGGTTTGCCAGAGCATCCGGGGCGATACGGTCACTCGGTCGTTGTGTTCGTTATTCGGCGTATGAGTAAACTGACCAAACTCGGCGACACCGACCGCATCGATGCGGCTTTCAACCGCGTCCTCGCGGCGGAGGCGCAGGCCCGCGCGCAGGTCGAGGCCTGTCGGCACCAGGCCGCCGCGCTCATCGCTGCCGCCGAGGAACAGGCCAGGTCAATCGTTGAGCGCACGGATCGACGGCTGCGCCTGGTCCATACCATCGCCGATGCGCGCGTGGCTCAGGCGCTGCACGCCTTGTTGCCCGCGGACGCGCCGGCGGCCCAGGACGCCGATCAGGAGACCGCCCCCGGTCTTGACGCGGCGATCGAAATCCTGGTCGATGAAGCCCTCAGCCGGCCGGCGCGAGCCCCCCGATGTACCTGAACCAAGACTTCAGCTACTGCCAGGCGCGGCTCCAGGCACGCTATGCCAATCTGCCCGACGCGGCGGAGTGGCAACGCCTGGCCGGTGTGCGCACCCTCGCCGCGTTCCTCGAAGAGGCCCGACGCGGCCCCCTGCGGCCCTGGGTCAAGCGGCTCTCCGCCACCAGTGACGCCCTGGTCCTGGAGCGGGGTCTGCGCACGCTGGCCGCCGAACTGGCGGACGAGGCAGCGCGCTGGGTCCCCCGGCCCTGGCGGGCGACAGTCGCCTGGACAGCCTGGCTGCCCTATCTGCCCGTGTTCGAACACCTGGCCGACACGGCGCAGCCCAAGCGCCACGCGGATTGGGCAAGCGCGGATCCGCGCCTGCGCGCCCTGGTCAGTGACGCGGGGGAGCCGGACCCGGACGCACTGGAACGGGCTGGACTCCGGATGCTGCGCGACGCGCCGCGACCCGACCAGATCCCGGCCCGGTGGGCGGACGAGTGGCGGAACCGCTGGCCGCCCGCTCGACAGGGTTGGACGCGCGACCTGGAGGCGTTCACCGCCCGCCTGGTGGCCCACCTCAGCGCCTTTCGGCACGCGGACCCCGCCGACGCCTGGAACCTGCGCCAGGCGCTGCGCGAACGCCTGCGGCTCCAGTTTCATCAGTCCATGCTGGCCCCGGTCACCGTGCACATCTATCTGGCCCTGATCCTGCTCGACCTGGAACGGCTGCGCGCCGAGTTGTTGCGTCGCGCCCTGTTCACTCCCTCACCTGACACGGGGCAGGGCCACTGATGCTGCGCTGCGCCTCTACCCGCTGGTTCGAGGTCCTGTGCCCGCGTGCCGAGAGTGTCGCCGCGGTCGCCGCCCTGGCCGCGACCGGTGCCGTGGAACTCGAAATACGGGCCTATGAGGCCTTCCCGATCCAGCATCTCGCCGCCCCGCTGGGCGCCTATCAAAGCCTTCTGATCCGCTATGGGCGCTACTGGGCGCGCGGGCGCCTGCACCGGCAGGCGCTGGCGGAATCGCCCGCGTTGGTCCTGCAGCGGGCGTTGCTGCGGATCGACGCCTGGCGGCGGGAGGCCGACCCGCTGATCGATACCCTGCAATCCTGCGAAGAAGAGCTGACCCGACTCCAGCGGTTGGCCCAGGTGCTCGAGCGCATCGCCCCATCACGGCTGGATCTCGATGCCGTGACCCACGGCGGTCCGGTACTCGGGACCTGTTGCTGCATCCTGCCGCCCGAGGCCGACCCCCGATTCCCCCCCTGGATGATCCCCCGCGGTATCCCCTGGGAGGGCGGCCTGTGTTTCTTGATCCTGAGTCCCGCCGACCGGCTCGATGACGTCAAGCACCTGGTCCAGGCGCTCAGAGGCCGCATCATCGAGCACCCGCCCTGGCTCCAGGGAGACACCCGCCACTGTCTGGACTTGATCGGGCAGCGACGCCTCGCCCTGTCGACCCGGGTGGTGCTGCTCTACGCCGAACTGGACAACCTGTTCGAGGATTATGACCTCGACCACGTGCTCGGCGAGGTCGGCGGACTCGCCTGGTTCGCCACCCATGTCGGCGGACTGCAACTGGCGGGAGAGCACCTGGTCTGGGTCACCGGGTGGACTGACGATCTGCGCGGTCACCGGCTCGCCGACGCACTCGATCACGCCCGCACGCACGCCCTGCTGCGCTTCCGCCCGCCGCCCGCGGGAATGCGCCCGCCCCAGGTCCTGGACAATCCGCCCTGGATGCGCCCATTCGAGTTGTTCGCCCGTGCCTTCGGCGTGCCGGGGAGCGACGAGGCGGACCCCACCCCCGTGGTTGCCGTCATCGTACCCCTGCTGTTCGGCTATATGTTCGGCGACCTCGGACAAGGCGCGGTCTTGCTCGGGCTGGGCTGGTGGTTCGCGCGGCAGGGCCTCGAGCTGGCCCGCATGCTGATCCTGTGCGGGGCCTCGGCGATGGGCTTCGGTCTCCTGTTCGGCAGCCTGTTCGGCATGGAGGACCTCATTCCGGCGCTGTGGCTGCATCCCTTGCAGGAGCCCATCACCGTGCTGGCCGTCCCCCTGGTGTTCGCCGTCGGACTGCTCTCGCTCGGCCAACTGCTCGACGGACTGGGCGCGCTGCGACGCGGCGAACTGGGGCGCTGGCTGCTGCGCGACCTGGGTTTTCTGGTCATGTATCTGGGCCTGGCGAGCCTATCCTTCAGCACCGCGCTCGGCTGGCTCGCCCCGGTCGGGGCGGCCTGGTATCTGCTCGGCGCGTTGCTGGTGCAGCGTAACCTGATCGGCGCCCTGGCCGCGATCGGCCACCTGCTGGAATCAGGCATACAGGTTATGGTCAATACACTCTCATTCGCCCGGGTCGGGGCCTTCGCCCTGGCCCACGCGGCCTTGTCCGCGGCCGTCGTGTCCATGGCGCAGCCGGCACCCGGGTGGGCCGCCGCCCTGATTCTGATTGCGGGCAATCTCCTGATCATCGCGCTCGAAGGCCTGGTGGTCGGGGTCCAGACGACCCGGCTGGTCCTGTTCGAGTTTTTCAACCGTTTCCTGCGCGGCACCGGCCGGGTCTTCAAGCCCCTGCCGGCACCGCCGCCGGTGGTGGAAGCGGTCGGCTGAAAGGTGAACAATGCTTGCTGAGGCGTATCGCGGCCTTGCTGACTGTGGGGAGTTGCATCATGAATCGTCGCATCCTGCTCGTCGCCCTGATGGTGTTGGGAGCGGCCTTGCTGGCCGGGGTCGGAAGCCTGCTCCTCTGGCAGGCCCCGGCACTGGCCGCGGGGACGGCGGCCGGCGCCGCGACCGCCATCGATCCCGGCGTCTTGCGCTGGGGTTACATGGCGGCGGCACTGGTCACCGGTCTCTCGGCCCTGGGGGCCGCCTACGCGGTCGCCAGCGTGGGCGCCGCAGCCATCGGGGCACTGGCCGAGAAGCCTGAACTCTTCGGCCGGGTCCTGATCCTGGTCGGCCTGGCCGAGGGGATCGCGATCTATGGCATCATCATTTCAGTGCTGATCCTCAACCGGCTGCGCTGAGTCAGCGGACGATGACGCTCTGTGCCTTCATGGGTGACGACCTCAGCGCGCTGGGGTTCCGACTCGCCGGGGTGGACTGCCATTGCCCCGACCCGACGCGGCCCGACACGGAGCTTGCGGCACTGTTTCGCCGTCTGCGCGGGGAGGTCGCCTTGTTGCTCATCACCGCCGAAATCGCCGCGCGCCTGCCCGCGGACCTGTTGCGCCGGGCCGAGGTGGCCGAACGCCCGCTGATCCTGGTCATCCCCGATGTCCGGCAGCGGGTCGCCGCCCCCGACCGCGCGGCAGCAATGCGCCACCAACTGGGGATGAGCGAATGAACCTGGACGAGCGTGAGGCGGGGCTCATCGCGCTGATCAATGTCTATCGGGACGACGCCTGCCGCACCCTGCTGGAGGCCGCCCGCGCTGAAGCCGGTGCCGTGGTGGGCCGCGCCTACCGGGCGGAGCGTGATCGCCTGCATACCCGCATCGTCGCGGAGCGCGCCGGCGCACGGGCGCGGATCCACGCCGCCCGCGCCGAGCATGACACCCGGGCGCGGACCGGCGACGAGCGCGCCACGACCCGACTGCTGACCAGCGCCTGGCCGCGCCTGCGGCAACGCCTCGCGGCGCGTTGGGCGGCACCGGACACGCGCCGGGACTGGGCGGTCAGCGCCCTCGATCAAGCCCGCCGGGTGCTGCCGGACGGGCTCTGGACCATCCGCCATGCCCCCGGCTGGAGCGCCGCCGAATGGCAACCCCTGGCCGCGGCCCTGGCCGAAGAACGCACGGCCGAGCCGCGCTTCATCGCGGATGGCGCCCTGACGGCGGGTCTCACCATCGCGAGCGGCGGGGCGCTGCTCGACGTCAGCCTGGAGGGCCTGCTCAAAGATCGCGCCCGCCTCGAGGCGCGGTTGTTGGCGCTCCTGACCCTGGAGCCCGCTGCGGGTGAGAGGATCGCCCGGTGAGCACGGCCATCACGACGGCGATCACCGGCTCGGTCCTGCGCGCCCGCCCGGACGGCAGCTTCCGCCTGCGCGAGGCGGTGCAGGTCGGTGAGCGGCGCCTCCTGGGCGAGGTGATCCGCATCGCCCTGGACAGCATCACCGTCCAAATCTACGAGGACACCAGCGGACTGCGTCCCGGCGTCACGGTGGCGGGCACCGGACGGCTGCTCTCCATCCGCGTCGGTCCCGCCTGTCTGGGCCGCATCTTCGACGGGCTGCTGCGTCCCATCGGCGACCCGCGGGACCCCTATGTCACCCCCGGCCTGCAAGACGAAGCCGAGGCCCAGCGCTTTCATTTCTCGCCCGACGTACAGGTCGGCGCTCAATTGACGCCAGGCGCCGCCATCGGCTCGATCGGCAATGGCGGCGGCCGGGCCAGCGCGCTGCAACTGCGCTGCCTGGTGCCGCCGGATCTGCCGCCGGGCCAGGTGGCCGAGATCGCCGAGGCCGGCCGCTACCGGCACGACGAGCCGGTGTGCCGGCTGCGCGCCGCGGACGGCACCCTGCACGCCATCGCCATGAGCCACGAGTGGGCGGTGCGCCAGCCCCGGCCGGTCGCCGAGCGCCTGGCCCGCGACGAGCCGATGCTCACCGGTCAGCGCCTCATCGACTGCCTGTTCCCGATCGCGCGCGGCGGCACCGGCGCCATCCCCGGCGGCTTCGGCACCGGCAAGACCATTCTGCTGGAGACCATCGCCAAGTGGTGCAACGCGGACGTCATCGTCTACGTCGGCTGCGGGGAGCGCGGTAACGAACTGGCCGGGATGCTCGCCGAATTCACCGCGCTCGAGGATCCGCGCAGCGACCGGCCGCTCATGGAGCGCACCGTCATCATCGCCAACACCAGCAACATGCCGGTGTCGGCGCGCGAGGCGAGCATCTACACGGGCATCACGGTGGCCGAATACTTCCGCGACCAGGGACTCAACGTCACCCTGATGGCGGACTCCACCAGCCGCTGGGCCGAGGCTCTGCGGGAGGTCTCGGGCCGACTCGGCGAACTTCCCGGCGAGGCCGGGTATCCGGCCTATCTCAGCAGCCGGCTGGCCGCCTTCTACGAGCGCGCGGCACGGGTGCGGACCCTGGGCGGCGCGCCCGGCTCGGTGACCGTCCTGGGCGCGGTCAGCCCGCCCTCCGGCGACTTCTCCGAACCCGTCACCACCCACACCAAACGCTATGTGAGTTGTCTGTGGGGGCTCGACGCACGCCGTGCCCAGGCCCGTTTCTATCCGGCCATTCATCCCCTGCAATCCTACAGCGTGGTGGCCGGCGAACTGGCGCGCTGGTGGCACCGCGAGGGCTGCACTCGCTGGGAGGAATTGCGCCGCCGGTTTCTCACCCTGCTGGAGGAAGAGGCCAAACTCGAGCGGATGGCCCGCATCATCGGCCGCGACGCCATGCCCGCCCGGCAGCGTCTGGTGCTGCTCTGTGCCCGGCTCGTCAACGAGTGCTTTCTGCGCCAGTCCGCCTTCTCCGAGAACGACCGTTACGCCTCGCCCGCCCGCCAGGCAGTGATGATGCGGCTCATCGGCACCTTCATCGAATCGGCGGAGCGGCTGCTGGAGACCGGCGTCCCACCCGAGTCGATCGCCGCCGAACCCATCTTCCGCGCGCTCATGCGCATGGGCGAGGAGATCCCCGAGGGCGATTGGGAACGCTTCTCCGCCCTGGAACAGGATCTCGCCGCCACCGTACGGCGCCTGACCAATGGCCTGAACCAGGAACAACGATGTACGCCAGACTGATCGGTGAAGCGATCGCCCAACGGGCCGCGGGGCCGCTGCTGTTCCTGCGCCGCAGCGTCGATGTCGGTCTGAATGAGGCGGTGGAGGTCGAAGGGGCCGACGGCGCCGTCCGACTCGGGCGGATCGCCGCGCTGGACGAGGACACGGTCACCATCGAACTGCTGGACGATACCGCCGGCCTGGCGCTGGCCGGCACCCGGGTGCGCTTTCTTGGCGAGGCGCTGCACTTTCCGGTCGGACCGGGGCTCCTGGGGCGGGTCTTCAACGGGGTCGGCAAGCCCCTGGACGGCGGGCCGCCACTCGCCGCCCGCCAGTCCTATCGGGTCGACGGACTCCCCATCAAACCATCGGCCCGCGCGGCCCCCTGCGAGTTCCTGGAAACCGGCTTCACGGCCATCGATCTGATGAACAGCCTGGTACGCGGCCAGAAGCTGCCGCTCTTTTCCGGCGGCGGCCTGCCCCACGACCGCATTGCCGTCGACATCGCCTGCAATGCCCGGCTGCCGGGCCGGGCTGGAGCGGACGCCGCCGGCGCGCGGGATTTCGCGGTCTGCTTTGCCGGCATCGGCATCCCGCATGACAGTGCCGAGTTCTTCCGCAATGAGATGGAAAAAAGCGGGGCACTGGCGCGAACCGTGCTCTTTCTGAATCTGGCGAGCGATTCCAGTGCCCAGCGCCTGCTGACACCGCGCTATGCGCTCACGGCCGCCGAATACCTGGCCTTCACCGAGGGCAAACACGTCCTGGTCATCCTCACCGACCTGACCAATTACTGCGAGGCCCTGCGCGAGGTCTCGGCCAGCCGCGGCGAGGTTCCGAGCCGCAAGGGCTATCCCGGCTACATGTACTCGGACCTGGCGACGCTGTATGAGCGCGCCGGCCGGATCCACGGCCGGCCGGGGTCGGTCACCCAGATGCCGATCCTGACCATGCCCAACGACGATATCACCCACCCGATCCCGGACCTGACCGGCTATATCACCGAGGGCCAGATCGTCCTGGATCCTGAGTTACATCGGCGCAACATCTACCCGCCGATCCGGCTGCTGCCAAGCCTGTCGCGCCTGATGAAGGACGGGACCGGCAAAGGACTGACCCACGCCGATCACCCGGCCCTGGCCGCCCAACTCTATGCCTCCTACAGCCAGGCCCAGCAAACCCGGCTGCTGGCCAGTGTCGTGGGCGACGACGGGCTCTCCGCCACGGACCGCAAGTTTCTTGCCTTCGGCGACGATTTTGAGCAAAACGTCGTTCATCAGGGCACCGCGGCACGCACCCTGGAAGAGAGCATGGCCACCGGCTGGGCGGCGCTGCGCGGCCTGCCGGAGAGCGAACTCCACCGCTTGAGCGACCAGCAAATCCGCGCGCATTGCGTGCCCGGATGATACATCCACGCCTGCATCGCACCTGAACGCACATGGCTGACCCTGATGTCACTCCCACCCAGAGCGCCTTCCTGGCACTCAAGGACGAGCGTCAGGGGATGCAGGAGGGGTATCACTTCCTGGACGAGAAGCGCTACATCCTGGCCGCCGAATGCCTGGCTGAACTGGCCCGGTATGAGGCCGCGCTCACCGCTTTCAGCCGGGATTACCAAGACGCGGTCAGCGCCTTGCGCGAGGCGGTCGCCCGTCACGGCGTCGAGGGCCTGCGTCTGTATCCGGCGGCAGCAGCCATCGCCGGCGCGCTGCACCTGCAGCCGCGCTCGGTGCTGGGAGTCACCCTGTACGACCTGAACTGTGCTCTGGACCCGCCGGAGCCGCCCGCGGAGACCCCGCTCGCGAGTCCCGAGGCCCGGCACTGCCGCGCGCTGTTTCGCGCTCTGCTGCCGCGTGCCGCCGCCCTGGCGGCCGCGGCCGCCAACCTCGAGCGCCTGCGCGCCGATTATGCCCGCACCGCACGCCGCGCCCGTGCCCTGGAAGAGGTCTTGCTGCCCGAGATCGACGACACCCTGCGGCGGCTCGAAGGCGCGCTGGAAGAGCTGGAGCGCGAGGAGTCGGTCCGCGCCCGGCGGATCGGGCAGTGACTCAGGACTCTTTGGGACAATTCACTAATCAGCGAAACAAGTCCTTTCGGGAACGCTTTTGGGGTCTCGGTCGTTGTCGTAATCGGATTCCGATTCGGATAAGCGATTGCGTAGTCATGTAATCTGTAGGCGGTCTTGATCATTGTTCCGGCCGACATACGGGCATCCCGCACTGGAGGTCGAGGCTTTAGCCGGACGAGGGCCAGTCGTCGACCGGCTAACGACCATGGAAGGAGCATCAGCCGCCCCGGACGATGAATGGCCCCCCGTGGGAGCGGCGTCTCGCCGCGATGCGGTGCCGCGGTAACCGCGAACGCTGCGGCTGCGCGCCGGGCCCCGTCGCGGCGGGACGCCGCTCCCACGGAGTCACTGCGCGACTTTCACGGTAAAGCCTCTACCTCCGGTTTTTTTGTGCGGCCGGAACGGTGATCAAGGCCCTCGCGGGGATCATGCAACCGAACTCGATTACGACAACGACAACGATCTTATTCGTTGTTTCACTTATTTCTGACTCGTCACTTTCTTCAGCAGCACCTGTTTGGCCTCATTGATCTTGGCCGCCAGATAATCGGACCCGCCCCGGTCCGGATGCAGCTTCTGCATCAACCGGCGATGGGCGTCCCGAATGGCGGTCGCATCGGCCGCGGCATCGATCCCCAGAATCGCCAGGGCCTCCGCCTCGTTCATCGGTCCCCCGCCGGGGCTGCCGCCGCTGACGCCGACACCCGGACCCGGGTCCCGGTCGCGCCACTCGGCGCCCCGCTCCCGGTCCAGATAGGCCTCCAGCACGGCGGCCGATTGCGCATCGGCCTCCCGATAAAGCTCCAGCATCCGCAGCAGTTCATCGAGCCCCAAATCCTTGAGCCGTCGACCCACGAAGGGACCCTCCAGCACCTCCCCGTCCATGGCCCCGCTGGCGTGATCCAGGTTCATCACCAGGAACCGCGTGCGGATCGACGAGATCCCGGCCGCACCACCACCGGTGCCGGCGGTCGCGGCCCCCCCGCCAAAGGTCCCGCCGGCGCCCGGCAACCCTACACCCAACGCACGCAACAACCGTTGCAGGGCCGGCAACATCTGGACCAGATGCAGGAGCCGCATCGTGGTGGGAACCAGGGCGGCGAAGGCGGCGAAGATCGGGTTCAACCGCCCGGTGACCACCGCCAGCACCAGCACCCCGATCAGGGTCCAGAGTCCGACTTTACGCAGCACCCGGGCGACGCGCGCCGGCGGCGTACTGCGGAACCACCGCAGGAACCAGAAGACCCCCAGCAGCAGCAGCGCAACGATCAGGACGCGCAGGATCACGCCCTCAGCCTCCCTTGCCCCGGCCGCTGACCTGATGCGTCAGCGCCAGCACCGCCCCGCCGCGCGCCTGACCGTAGCGCGCGAGCGCCTTGTGCCCGCCCGCCGCGTAGACGGCAACCGCCCCCAGGAGATCGCGCAACAACCCGGGGCTGTTGGCGTCGAACGGGCACCAGGCACCGCCGCTCAGCCGCGCGATCTCCCGGAAGCTGGGCTCCGCCATGGGGTCCCGGCCTTCCTGGAACACGAACGCCGGCACGTGCAGCAACCCGAGCCGTCCGGCCAGATCCGCCAGCCGCTCCCGGTCCTCCTCCATACAATCACCCACGAAGACCAGTGCATTGACCCGCCCGCGCCCGGCTTGCGCAATCGCGTGATCCAGGACCCGCCCGATTTGGGTCAGCCCGGCCGCACAAAACACCCGATTCATGCGCTGCAGGAGCAGATCCGATTCCCCGATCCAGTCGGATGACTCGAACTCCTGGAAGCCCCGATAGAAACAGAGCTGGACCTCGAGTCCGCCCAGCGCGCGGGTGTCGGCGAACATGGCCGATTGGATGCGCGCCGCCTGATCCCAGGTGGGCTCGCGGCTCGCGGTGGCGTCCATGGCGAAGATCAGGCGCCCGCGGCCGCCCGTCGGCCCCACCCGCGGGGTGGCCGCCACCTGCTGGAGGAAGTCATTCACCGCACCGGTGCTGTCGAGGTCTTTGCGATCGGAAGTCATGGGGCGATGGTCGCTGGTGATTCTGGAATCCGCGGATGGAGACAAATGAATAGGGACGTTTTTACAGATTTCTTGCCCCCTCGTGGGAGCGGCCTCCGGCCGCGACGGGGCCTCGCGATGAACGCCTACATGCGAGTACCCCCGAGACTCCATCGCGGCCCCAGGCCGCTCCCACAGGGTTGCCGCGCACCTTTGCCGAACCCCTGATAGAGCCTTCACACCTGCGATCCAGACCGAGCTTTGGTGTAGGGGCGGGTTTGAAACCCGCCCCTACGTCCGGTTATCACGGTCGTCGGCTCATCAGTGGCGGACCTCAACTGGCCAGGGCCTCTACCGCCTCGCACAGAAAGTGCCCGAGCATCAGATGGACCTCCTGGATACGCGGCGTCTCGCCGGACGGAACAGCCAGGACGATATCCGCGATCCCGGTCAGGTCACGACCGCGCTCACCGGTGATCAGGACGCGCAGGCAGCCGCGTTCCGCGGCCGTCTCCAGGACGCGCAGGATGTTGGGCGAACGCCCGCTGGTGCTGAGCGCCCAGAGCACATCGCCCGGCCGGGCCAGCGCGGCGAGTTGGCGGGCGAAGACCTCGGCAAAGGAGAAGTCGTTGGCCACCGCGCTGGTCGCACTGGTGTCGAAGCCCAGGGCGATGGCCGGCAGCGGCCGCCGGGTCTTGTTCAGGAAGGGGCCGATCAACTCGCCGCTGAGGTGCGTCGCCTCGCCCGCGCTGCCGCCATTGCCGCAGATGAAAATCGTGCCCCCGGCCTGGATGGCGCGCGCCGTCCTGGCGGCAGCGTCCACCGTGGCGGCAAGCAGCGGCGCGTCCGCCCGCACCTGCTCCAGCAGGGCGGCGGTCGCCGCCAGCCGTTGGGTGAGGAGCCGTTGAAGGTCCGGTGTCTCGCTCATGGCATCGCTCATGCCGTCGCTCCGGTCAGTTGTCGCCGCACTGCGTCTCACACCCGTCACCGGCATATTTCTTGTCCTCGTCCGCCAGCCGCCGCTCGATCTCCGCCTGCTTGCGCGCATCCCAGACGTCCCGGCGCTGCTCCACCCGTTGCTCCCAGGCGTTGGCGACCTCTTCCAGCGTGCGTTCGCCGAACAGCACCTGACGCAGCAAGCGGAAACCGAACGCGAGCAGGGCCTCGTCGTCCTGCTCGATCGCGGTGTAGAAGGCGTCGGGCAACACATAGGTGCGCCGGAAGCCCGCGGACAGGACGAACTTGCGGAAGTTGTCGACGTCGTAAGAGGCCATGAAAAAGAGCTGGAGGCTGGTCTGCGGCGGCTTCCCCACCGTGGGTCCGGCGGACTTCTTCTTGAGCAGCAGTTGGTACCACTCCCGGTTGTGATCGTCGTACTCGGCGCAACCCTGCTCAGTCCGGTAGTCGCCGATGCTGACTTCCCGATCCTCGGCGTGCCCCTTGCAATGGTCCTCCTTGACCAGTGAGTAGCGCTCCTCGGACTCCGCCGAGCCCTTCTCTCGCAGCGCCAGCAGCGCCACCGGATAGTAACGGCATACCGTCGGGCGGTCGGTGTAAACCCCGCAGCCCGCGTCACCATCGAGTTGTAAACAAGTGCCGTTATCCTGTGTCTTGAGCTTGACGCCGGGGAGCCCGTCCCCGTCCATCTGGAAGGGGACCGAGTAGTCGCGCAGAAACTCGGTGGACGTGAGCCCCAGCCGCCGCTTCAGGCGCAGAATATCGTAGGGGGCCAGGGTCACATCCGCCTGCTTGCAGCAGGCGTTGAAACACGAAATCCCGGGGTAACAGCGGAACGGGATCCGCGTGTCCGCGGTCAGCGCGGCCGGGATCGTCGGGCTCTTGAACGGGATGTCGAACGTGGTATCGGTCATGGCGGGCTCCAGTCGGGCGGCATAGCCACCAGTATGAAGAGGAGAGGGGGCGGTCCGCAAATGAACGCACGGCGACATGGCGTGCCGAAGCGGCGCCGACACACCGTCGACCCGCGCGGGAACCGGTGAAGTTGGACGCCTGTTTGCTGCCGCACAGACCGCCGCAACCCTTCTTGTTGTAATGAGACTAACCGTGCGAACGTTAGGTCTCTATACTTGATATCGCGGCGGCCTGCCGTGGTGCCTGTCCGGCACGCCCACTGCCCGCAAATTGCTATTAGGAACAACGCGCAACATATCGCTGAGATCATCTGCCCTGACGGTCACGTGCCCGCTGGTGGCGCGATTCCGAGCCTTGGTCGTCCTGTGCCCTGGCTGATCCGACCGTCGGTCTCTACCCAACCACAGGTCGATTTGGAGAAACACTCGTGTCCGAAACCCTAGTCCCCGAAAAAGCCCACAAGCCGGCAAGCGCGCAGCGCAGATCCGATCATTCAATGCCTTTTATCCTGGCGGCCTTCCCGCTACTGGTGTTGTTTGCCGCTGCCGTTCTGCTGTTTTGGCTGAGCGAATCGAAGATGGAAGGCGCCTTCCGTTACTGGGAGATCTTTATCCCGATCGTCGCGGTCGTGTCGCTGGTCTCCGGCTGGAGCCAGGCCTATCTCGCCGGCAACTCCAGGATCTGGTACGTGGTGAAGCAGGCGGTGCATTGGGGCGCTTTGATCGCACTGCTCTATGTCCTGAACACCCATGGCATCCGCGCGCTGATGAATGCGCAGCAGTACACCGCGGTGCTGATCTATTTGCTGGCGTTCGGCACCGTGCTGGCCGCCCTGCACATGGACCTCAAGCTGCTGGTTTTTGGACTGTTCCTGGCCTTCTGTGCCTACGTGATCGCAGTTCCCACGGCGAATCCGGCGCTGGCGCTGGTCGGCGACATCTTCCACATCGCCGATGCGCAAACCAATCCCACGACGGCGAGCCTGTGGGTCGCCGGCATCGGCTTCGTTGCAAGCCTGTTCGTGCTGGTCATGATGCGCGCCGCGATGATGAGCAAGCGCGCGTCTGCGGCGCGCAACGCCGCCTGATCGGACACGGGTCTGCGCCGCCAGGGATGGCGGCCCCGGCTGGCCCGCCGCGGCCGGTAATCCGGTCGGGTCGGCCGCGGTCGCTTGCTGTGCTGTTACGCGACCTACGGCCGGAACGACGATCAAGGTCATCCTCCGCAACCTTTGACTTTTCGCAAAGCCGCACCGTGACCCACATCACAATCGACAACTTGCACGCATTCTATAAATTCACTACTTGAAGTCCTAAGCGACGATTCAGGGGGAGAGACGCTTGGGTCCGACAGTTTGTCTCCGGTCTTGCGCAGGTCAAGGCAACACCAGGATGACCAACAATAATAACGTTTGCTAAGCGTGCAGGAGTTATGAAAAATGACAAAGCAAAGTCTTTTCAGTATCGGTCTCGGTCTCGGTCTGTCAGTGCTGGTCGGTGGTCTGAGTGTCGCCGACACCCAAAATACGTATCGCCCTGATTTTGACGAAGCCGACTCAAGTGGGTGCACCCTCGCACCTTATGCAGATTGCACCGGCGCTGACTTGCACGGTGCCAATCTTGTCGGTCTTGACCTGACCGGAATCATCCTGAAAGGAGCGATCCTGATTGATGCGAACTTGACGGATGCGAACCTCAGGGGCGCTGATCTCACTGATGCGCAGCTCAACGGCGCTGATTGGTCCAATACGACATGCCCAAATGGCACGGTGATGACCGGAATCCCCTGCGGACTGGGCATCGCGGCCTCCGAGTCGGGCTTTTCATTCGTTGAGTCGATTCATTATTCTTTTCGCTCCTTCTGGGTCGATTACTTCAATAAAACCGGAACGACGCCGGCGATGATCTGGTATTCATTTCATCCGGCCGAATACGAGGGAGATGATCCGTCGCAAACGCCCATCTTCGTTATGCTCAATGGCGGACCGGGTGGAGCGACGAGTGCCAATCTCTTCGCGAATAATACTGCTCCCTACACGGTCACCACCAACGAAAAACCCATAACGGACCGCCCCGGCTATCAACTGAACGAGCATCGGTGGACCAGACTCGGCCATCTACTCTATATCGATCCGCCATTGACTGGATTCTCCTATAACATCGGTCCGAGCGCCATCAATTCCGAGAATCTAAATACGAGTAAGGATGCACGATATGGGGAGCTTCTCGGACGCGGCAACTTCAACCCCTTTATTGACGCAGCGCAGGTCTTGCGCGTCGTACTGCGCTTTCTCGATAACCATGAAGAACTGCAGGGTAACCCCGTTGTTTTAGTCGGCGAAAGCTATGGCGGGATACGCGTCTCGACGATGCTCAATTTGTTGTTGTTCAGTGATCGCTATAATCTGGGTGCAAAGTACGATGACGATCTCAATAATTTTTATCGCGATGCTCCCCTTGTTGAAGCCATCAAAGCGCATTTCCGGGCTCTCGGTAAGCCGGTCGAGCCGCTGCGCAGTGAGACGGTCGCTGCCCAATTTGGCCGTCAGGTTCTTATTCAGCCGCAGCTGACCCCCTTCCAAATAAGCGAACAGGCCGAGATCTACTGGAAGAAACCATCGATTATCGATAAGGCTGCCGAATCGGTGCGCAAGACATTCGATCGCAAATTTTGGGATAAAGCGTGTAAGAAAGATTTATGGCGTACATCCAAGTGTGTCACTCTATCTGTGCTGCCGTTCTTGGAGCTGGACCGCTATAATTGGAATAGGAATCTCCACTGGACTGATGATCTCGAAGCCAATGCCAGCAAACAATTACACCAGCTCGGAAAGCTGAATGCTGTCTTGGGTGTCGACATCAACACGCTCGCGGATATCAAGCCGCTGCGGCGTGTCGCCCTAGGCCCTGATCAGACGGCGTACAAAGTATTTGACCTACCGATTATTTTTGGCAGTGAAGATCAATCCGCGGCAAGGAGTTTATTGCCCGGAATCATTGCTTCGCAGGAATACATCGAAGATCAGGTCGCGTCGTTTCCATACGAAGGATCGCTTGAACAGAAATTCGGCGAACTTGGCGAGTTCGACCGCTACTTCATGGCCTGGAACGCCGAGGTCTACAACGGCTTCTGGCTTGGGCAAGCGTTGTTCCCAACATTGCCGTTGTCTCCAGATCTGAACACCACCTACGGAGACTTCTTCCTTGAAAACGCGCTGCTGGTAGAGACCTTTCTGACGGATGCCTATTTCGATCTCGTGCTCTTTTCCGAGGCCTTGCCCGAAGCGCTGAATAAATACCATAGGGGCTTTGTATCCAAGGTCGTTAGACAGTCAACACCCGGGGACTCCTCACTGGGGCAGTTCACCATCTATTACAATAGAGACTACGGCAACAAAAAGGTGAACCTCTACTACCCACACTACGGAAAATCCGGGCACGCGGTGGCTTCGTCTCAACCCAGGGAACTGCGTAATGACATCGCCCGTTGGTTGGCCTGCTCAGCGAATAAGACCTGTTATAGCAAATAGCGCAGTGCAAAAGGACCGCGGGCCTTGTCACGGTTCCGGCCACGCGGCCTCGTAGGGTGGACAAGCGCAGCGCAGTCCGCCTGCGACGGCGCGGGATTCGGTGGACTGCGCTAGCGCTTGTCCACCCTACGGCCGGAACGATGATCAAGGCCGCACCGAGCCTTGATCAGGGTTTCGGCCACGCGACATCTCAGAGATTACGAAACTCAAAGAACAAGGTCTCCGACGGGTTCTTGTAGAGTGTCGAAAAACGCACCCGCGTCTCCTGTTCCGTGCTCAGCGGTTCCCACCGGTTGTCTTCGTCGAGGTGCAGGACACTGTTGCCGGGGAGCGGCTGTATGAAGACGCCGAGCCGATCGGCGCGCAGTCGGGCCAGGGCACCGCTCGCCGAACGGCGTAATTGGAAGTCGGTGGTGATATGCATCCGCGCATTGCGGTAGAAGCCGCTGCGCGCACCCTTCTGGGAGCGGATGTTGAATGGGTAGCCCTCGTCCATGTCGGCCTCCGGCGAGAGGATCACGGCCAGGTTGCGCGGGAAACGCGCGGGGCTGAGGATGCCGTAGAGAATGAAGACGGCCAGCAGCCCCAGCAGGATGGCGGCGATCACCGGCCACCAGCAATGCAGCCAGGCATCGGCGATGATTTCGACGCGGATCGGGATTTCGGCACGCAACGCCTGGCCCATCTGATCCGTCGTCTCCAGGATCACGCGCCCGGCGGGCTCGGCTCCCGCCGCCACGCCTTCCGGACAGTGGTTGACCCGCAGCCGTAGCGGATAGCGCTGGTTGCCGCCTTCCTGGATGCGCAGATCGAGTCCGCGGGCTTTCAACTCGGTGAAACCCTCACCAAGGTCGACTTCCAGTACCGAACGGCCGCGCGCGTAGTCGCTGGAGACTTTCAAGTCGAACTGGCCGCGGACTTCGACGAAGCGCAGATCGAGTGTCGCCTGACCGACCGACCGGCTGGTGAGCCGCCCCAGATCCAGCGCGCCGGGCGGACCGAAGCGAATGGTCCCCTTGACATCCAGCCGGGACTCAACCGCCGCCGACTCACTGCCGCCCACCGGGGTATAAGTGACATCCAGTGCCGCGACCGCAGTGGGGGTCCAGTCGCGGGCGTAGATCCCGTCACCGGCCAGTTGGTCCCCGTCGCGGCCGTCATCGCCGAGTTGGAGCTGACTGTCGCCCAAGCGCGCCCGCACCAGATCGGGCGGTGCCAGTGCTGCCGCCACACCGGCCGGCTGAATCTGGACCGCTACCTGGATGGTCCCGCCGATGAAAGCCTGCGGCGGTGTCAGCACCGCCAGCTTCCAGGCGGCCGAGGCGACCTGGGTGCGCTGCTGTTGCTCGGCTTCGAGATACTGGCTGGCGAGCCGTACCGAGAAGGTCGAGGCACCCGATTTCATGAACTGGACCCGGGCGGTCATCACGCCGTCGTCGGCGCTCGCGTCACCGTCCTGACCATCGTCGCGGAAGGCGTAGCGGGTGCCGTCGATCATTGCCTCCACGGCGAGTCCGGGGATCTCCCCCGGCCGTGGGATGCGTTGACCGGTGCCGTCGTCGATCAGTTCGAGCGTCAACGGCACCGGCTCGCCCTGGGCCGCCGTGGGCGGGGTGTTGACCCGCAGACTGACCGAGAAGTCCTGAATCAGGTACCAGCCGGCCGGGCTGGTCAGCCCGGGCACCGTGAAGCGCCAGGTCCCCGCGTCCGGCCGCACCAGCCGCACGATGCGATAGCCGCGGGTCAGGTCATCGCGACCGCGGGTCTCGCCCGACCGGTAGTCGAGTTCGACCGCCGCGGCCGACGGATTCCCGGCCTCGGCACTGATGTCGCCCACCGGCCCCTGCGCCGCCACCAGCAGGAAAGCCTCGCGCACGAAGGGCGCCACCTTGGCGGCAATGGTCGTCGCGCCGGGAGCGAGTTCGCCCGAATCCGGGGCCTTGGCACCCAGGAAGCGCTGGTAGATGAGGCCGATGGCGGCGAGCAGTTCGGTCGGGGTCTGCGCCGTCGTGGGGATGTCGTACTCACTATGCGGCAGCTTGCCGCCGATGCCGAGACCGACGAACGCGGTATGCACCCCGGCCTCCCGCAGCCCTTGCAGGACCTGATTGCTCTCCGCCCGGCAGGAGTCGCGGCCGGCGTCGGCGATGACGATGAGCAGCCGCTCCGGCGCGCGCGACTGTTCGAGCGCCTGTTTGGCACTGAGCAGCGGCACGATGAAGTTGGTCGGTCCGCCATAGGTCGCCCGCTCATCCAGTGCCTGCTTGAAACCGGCGAGATCACCCGCCTGCAAATCAAGACGCCGACTGGGGTCCGGCTGCAGTACGCAGTCGGGGCTGTCGGGCATCCAGGCGAGCGTCAGGTCATCATCCGGACCCAGCATGTCCGCCAGGATCTTGATCGCCTGAATGGCCAGCCGCGGCCGATCGTTGCGGGCCTCGCGCATCGAGGTCGAGGTGTCCAGGACAACGGCCAGGTGCCGCTGCGGCTTGGGCTTGACCCCGGTGTCGGCCTGTCCGAACGCCGCGGTCGGCAGCAGGGTCAGCGTGAACAGGATCAGCAATAACCGCGGGATCATATGAATTGCATCCGGAACCACAGACTGTCCTCGTTGGTCGTCAATTGATAGGCCTGGTGGACCTGCAGCAGGTAGATGCCGGCCCGGTCGGGTTCCAAGAGCACGCCGTCGCTGCTGCTCACCTTGACCCCGCGCACCGGCCGCAGCCCATAGAGCGCATCCGCCTCGGGTCGGACCCAACCCAGCAGGGCGCCCTGGCCGTCCGTCACCTGGCGTTCCGCCTTGCGCGCGAACAACAGCCGCAGCGGATGCGCACGCGGCAGGGGCTGTGCCACGAACCGCTGCGGATTGGCCGCGCCGGCAACCGCATAGCCCAAGTCCTCCGGCAAGGCCAACCGCGGGCGCAGCAGCAAGAGTGCCGGCAGCAGACCCAGCGCCAATAACAGGAACGGCAGCAACGAGGTCCAGCGCAAATCCGCCGCCCGCGCGACCAGCACCGTGGTCTGGAATTCGTCGATCACGTCGAAATGATCATAGGGTGCATGATCGAGAATGAACCGCAGCTTGACCGCCGGCGGTTTGAGCGGGTCCCCATCCGCATAGGGGCCAAGCGTCACACAGAGTTCATGCTCGCCGCCGACACCGCCGCGACGCACCAACGATTCCAGCGACCGCTGTTTGCTCTGCGACCACTCATCCCGCGGCTGGGGTTGAACAGATTGGAAGCCGATCCCCTCGCCGTCCAGTGTAAAGCGCGCACCGCGCAGGTCGCCGGTGATGGCGCCGGGGTCCGCGATCAGCGAGGCCCGGACATTGAAGCCGGGGTTGCCCTTGGCGCTCTCCAGACGGGTGCCATAATCCTCGCTCAGAATGAAACGCGTACAGGCCCGTTCACCGCGTCCGAGCGCACCGCTCGCCTGATTCTTGAGCGTACCGCTCGGCGGCTGCACGGCAATCCCCAGCCGCGGATAGACCAGCACCTCGAATGGATCATCAGCACCGCGCATGGCCACCGTCTTATTCTGCCGGTCGACATTCACCGTGACATGCGCGGTATAAGGCTCGGTCTCCAACCCGGCGAGCTGGTTCTTGGTGAATTGCGTCTGCGACCAATAGCGCCGCCCGCCGGCCGCCGGATCGTCCCAATGATGGCTGTCGGCGATGCCGGTCCCATCGGCGTCATTGATATTCCAGGGCGCCCCGCCATCCGGCCGCGGCTGTTTCAGCCAATACGTGAGCTTCAGTGTCGCCGGGATGCCCTGGGTACCGGCGGCCGAAGTCACGAAAAAATCGAGCAGACAGGGGCGCTCGGCCATGGTGACGAAGGCCCCCGCCGCCAGGCAGGACACCGCGCCGCCCTCCCGTGCACCGGGCGGCTCCCGATGCTCACGCAGGGCCACGGTCAGATTCGTCGGACGCAAGACGAAGAGCGACACGTCGCCGCCGCCCTCGATCCGCACCGGATAGTCCCCCGGCGAGGGCGTCAACTCCCAGCGCAAGGTGTAGCTGCCGCCGGCCTCACTGGCCGCAAGCTGGTGTTGTTTCATCAGGCTTCCGCCGGGCGGCGGCAGCAATACCAGGCCGGGTGGTGCCGGCGTGGAGAGCCCGACCGGATCCAGTTTCAGCGCCACCACCGCCGCCTCCGCCGGGCCGACATTGCGGTGCAGATTCAAACCGAGCGTCGCCGTGCCGATCCGATCCTTGCGGTCGTCCGGAAAGTGCAGATAGCCGAAACTCTCCGAAAAGAGCTTGATCATGGTCGCGGGCAGTTCATCACCGGTACGGATGATGAAAAATCCGGGAAAGGCGCGCTCGGCATAGCGGCCGGCCGCCACATTGGCCTCATCCGCCTGCTCGATCGCCGTGAAGAACGGCCGGCCGGACTGTTCGGCTTCCGGGCCGAACATGATGACATAGAGCCGCGCCTGTTTGGCCGCGAGTGCCGGCAGCAACGGCCCCTCGATGGTCGCCCGGTCACCCTCGGGATTGACCGATTTGCCGTCGGTAATCAGCACGATGGTCCGGGTGATGGCCGCACTGTCCCGACTCGATACGGGGGGCAGGTCGGCGAGTGCGCGCGCGATGCCCGGTGCGTAATAGGTATTCATCGTATCGAACGGCAGCCGCGCCGCGCTCAATTCGGCGATGAAGGCCGGGCGCGCGGCCATGCCCCCGGCGCGTCGCGGCGTCGCCGTGCTGAGCGGCGGCTGAGCGCCGGTCCATTTCTGATTGTCGAATGGAATGACCGCAAAGCTGTCGGGATTGTCCGCCTTATCGGGATCGGGCTTCAGCAAGTCATGCAGCAGGATGGTCGAGAGGATCGACAGTCGGCCCGGGTCATTGGCCGGCTCCGGCCAGCCGCAGGCCGGGCCGCACATCGACTTGGAGGTATCGATGATGACGCGCACATGGTCGCCGGTCGAGCCGAGATCGCGCGATGCCGCCATGACGCCGCCACCATGGAGCAGGAGTGCGCAGATGATCATCCTAAATACCCGACTCATGCTTCCACCCCGGCTTTGATCATCGTTCCGGCGGTAGGGTGGACAAGCGCTAGCGCAGTCCACCGAACCCCGCGCCGCCGCTGGTGGACTGCGCTACGCTTGTCCACCCTACGATGGCCCGTGGCCGGAACCGTGCTCAAGGCCCAGACGCGATGTCGACCGGCTAAAGCCTCGACCTCCGGTTTTCTTGTCGTCATCACTCGGTTCATCTGAGTCATCGCGTCTCTGCTGGTCAAGGCACGTCGGCCCTGCATCGATCCCGTGCGCTGATTTTGCTCCCCGCGCGGCGCTGAGTCGACCGCCGCCGCAGCGCGCAACGGGCCTTGATCATCGTTCCGGCCAGTACCGTGGCACACTGGTCGAAGCTTAACGTGAAAGTCGCGCAGCGNCCCCGTGGGAGCGGCGTCCCGCCGCGACGGGCCGGGCACGTAGCCGCAAGCCCGAGAGGTCACCGCGGCACCCATCGCGGCGGGACGCCGCTCCCACGGGGGACATTCCTGTTTCGGTATACTAGAGGTCGTGCGAGGCCGCCCAAATTTGGAATTGCTGTTTGAAACCCGCCCCACATCCGGTTTATCGCGGTAAACGTCTATCCTAGCCTGGCGTAAGGAACCGCTGACGAGCATCACGGAGTATTCGCACCATGCCATTGACGATCGCATTCTCAGCCGACCCGCCGGACCGCGGGACCTTGGTCGTTCACGGTTTACCGCAGGACTGGCCCGAGGTGCTGGTCGCGGTGCAGCGCGGCGATGACGACAGCTACCTGACCGTTCACCGGCTCTGGGCTCAGGCCCCCAGTTGGCATCCCTGCGCCCGGCTGGACGGCGGCGCCGCGGAAACCCGATTCGACGCGGGCCCGGCGCTGACCGCGGGGATCCGTGCGGCCGGCGTAACCCCGCTGCGGGTGCATCTGCGGCGCGGCGACTTCGCGGACATCCTACCGCTCGTGGTCCTGCCCACGCCGCCAATCCTGTCGATGCAAACAGCCGACCAGGGCCAGGCAGCGGAGCCCAGTGCTAGTGCGATCCCGGACTGGGGCCCGCCGACCATTCCCGACACGGGTGCCCGCGAATCGCCGGACACGCTGGAGCACCTGACCGACCGCACCGCGCCGTCAACTCACGAACCTGGACCCTCGCTCTATTGGGCCAAGGCCGTCAACGCGGTGCCGGCCACCCCGCGGACGCCGGCGGGGACACTGGATGCCAGGGTGCCGGACCCAGACCCCATCCCCTTCTGGATCACGTGGCGGTTGGCGCTGTCGGCCCTCGTCATCATCGGTCTGGGGGGCCTGCTCTGGGCCTATCTGAAGATCGACCGGGTGCAGCCGACCCCGGCGGGAACGGAAATCGCGACCGGGCGCACCGACACATCAGCAAGTGCCGCTGGGGCCGGCAAAGCACTCTACCTGGACCTGAAACGCCGGGGCCTCCCCGCGGCAGACCTCTTCGCCCGCGCCGAGCAGGCGGAACAGGCCAACGACTGCGAGGCCGCCATCCGGCTCTTCATGGACGCGGCCAAGGGCGACGCGGGGCTCGCCGAGCGTCTGGGTCGACGCTATGACCCCGAGGGCTTTCAGTCATCCCCCTGCTTCCCCGAACCCAAGCCGGACAGCGCGCTGGTCTGGTATCAAGGGGCGGCTGAGCAGGCGATCCCCAGGGCACAGCGGCGCTACGGTGAACTCTTACTCGGCGAGGCGGCCGCGGGGCCCATCTATCAGGATGCGCTCGACTGGCTGCACAAAGCTGCCGCGGCGGGCGATGCAGCGGCGCAACGGCGGCTTGAGGCACTTGGAGAACGCTGATGAACGGCCAAACGGATCGATACGGACACCGCATGATCACCCTTGACCGGGAGCCGCGGACCCCGGTCCGGGCACGCCACGGGCTCGCCTGGCTGCTGATCGGCCTGCTCGCCATCGGGGCCGGCACACCGGCCACGGCCGCCGAGCCGCTGCACCCCCAGGGCAAACGCGATATCTATGAGCGAGTGCTGACCCGACCGGGCGCCATGCTCGCCGCGACCCCAGGCGCCTCGGGGCAGGAGCTGATCAAGGCCCTGTCCCGGCTCTATGTCTTCGCCCGGCAGGACAGCGCCGGGCAGGAGTGGCTGCAGGTCGGCACGGGCATTCAGGACCAGAGCATCCTCGGCTGGCTGCCCGCGGCGCAGACCGTGCCCTGGAAACAGCAACTCACACTCGCCTTCACCAACCAGGGCGCCGGACGCGAGCCGATGCTGTTCCTGCGCGACTGGGATGACCTGCGGGCGATCCTCGACAGCCCCGGCCCGGGGCCGGCGGCGCAGGCCCTGCGGACCAGCGTCGCCCAGGGCCAACCCGACCCGCGGGTCCTGGCGGTCGAACCCGCCAATTTCATCGATTTCAGCAAACAGTTCTACCTGCTGCCGATCCTCGACTTCGCCGAGTACCGCGCCGCCACCGGCGATAAAGTACGGGCACTCAAGGTCGCCTCGGTCACCCTGCCCGATCCGGCCGTCGCACCCGCTGGAACCGCAGCACCAGGCGCCGCGCCCCTGGCCGGCACGGACTATCGCGCCGCCGTCCTCTTCGTCATCGACTCCACGGTCTCGATGGGACCCTATATCGCCAAGACCAAGGCCGCCATCGCGCGCTTCTATCGGCAAATCCAGCAGGCCGGGCTGGGTGATCGGGTCGCCTTCGGCCTGGTCGCTTTCCGCGCCGCCTCGCAGGACCCGACCAAGACACAAGCACTCGAATTCGTGGCCCGCACCTATGTCAATCCGGCCCAGGTGCAGGGCGGACAGGACTTCCTGACCAGGGTCCGCGACCTGGATGAGGCGCGGATCTCCACCGACCACTTCGACGAGGACGCCTACGCCGGTCTCAAGACCGCGCTCGAAACACCCGACTGGAAACAACGCTTCGCCGAGCGCCATCTCATCCTGATCACCGACGCCGGGGCGCTCGACGGCACCCAGCGCGACCCGACCACCGGGCAACCCGTCCAGTCCAGCACCGGCTTCAATGCCGACCAAATCCGCGGCATCGCCGCCGAGGCCGGCACCTCGATCGCCGTCCTGCATCTGCTCACCCCGGAGGCGCGCCGCCAAAACGATACCGAGCGCGCCGCCGCGCAGTACCAGACCCTGTCGGACAATGCGCTGAATCAGCAGAGCGCCTATTTCCCCATCCCCGACGGCAGCGTCGCCGCCTTCGGCCAAGCCATCGATGTCTATGCCGGGCGCCTGATCGAGAACCTCTCCGGCGCAACCGGCAGCCCGGACACCAAGCCCAAGCCGCCCGGCAGCGGCCAGACCGCGACCCGAGCGGCCCGCGCCGCGGCAACACCCGACGACGACCAGGCCGCGCGCATCCGGGCCATCGTCGACAGCCTGGGCCATGCCGCCCGGCTGGCCTATCTGGGCCAGGTCCAGGGCACGCGAGCCCCGGAAGTCTTCCAGGCCTGGATCAGCGACAAGGACTTCGCCGACCCCTCTATCAGCGCGGTCGACGTGCGCGTCCTGCTGACCAAAGACCAGCTCTCAGACCTGCAGCAAGTCTTGAAGAGCATCGTCGAGGCCGCCGAATCCGATCTGAACGCGGACGACAGCTCGCGCCGCTTCTTCGACCGTCTCGCCTCGGTCGCCGCCAAATTCAGCGTCGACCCGACCGCCGGCGGCATCGACAAAGCCACCCAATTGGCAGACCTGGGTCTGCTCGGCGAATACCTCCAGGGACTCCCCTACAAGAGCGACGTGCTCACCCTGACCCAAGACACCTGGACCCGCTGGGGCACCATGCGGCAGGTCGAATTCATCGACCAGTTGAAGAAGAAGATTCGGCGTTACAGCGTTTATTATGCGGATCAGGGGCGCTGGGTTGATCTGGCTCAGCGGGCTGCGGCGGATCCTGCTGAGCAGGTTTATCCTATTCCGCTTGGTGATTTGCCGTGAGGAGCGGCGCGCTGGGCCGACCGGGAGAGGCGCGGAGCACACTGACCAAGGGCTGACGCAAGTCTTCGACAGAATTCGGTTTAATCCATAAGTGGCCCGTGTCAGTCCAGTTCACAAACGGCCCGATCCAGTCTAGTTCACAAACGGCCCGTGCCGTTCTGGCGCCCGACCGAGTACAGTGCGGCAGCACGTCCAGATGGGGGTGCGTTCAGCGGACATCGACCGTCCGCATCCACTTTTTGTACAAAACCGTGATCCAGATCACAAAGGCTACCTTGCAAAACAGTCACGCGTCGAAGAATATAGACACGGAATGACAGGGTTTAGCCGCAAGGCGAATCCCGCGTCCCAGGAAAAACCCGCACCGCCGTACAGCGGGGAAGCGCTTGGCCGCGTCCATGTGGGGCGGCGGCCAAGGAGCGCGAGGGGATTTGAGGTGCTTAGCCAATCTGCGGAATTCAATCTAATATCCTAGTGGTCCGTGGCTGGGTAACAGGCAACTGGCCCGCTGCGATCAAGAACACATTAACTTAGGAAGAAGGGGAAACTAGGTGAAACTCATAACTATTACAATTTATTATCTACTTATTCACCCTTTTATTGTTTTATATAAAGGCGGAGTTTATTTGAACAATTATTTTATAATAAAGAAAATTGTCAAAAAAAGACTCGATTTTCAAATCAAAAGAAGTCCTCATACATATAAAAAACAATCATATGCAAAACTTCTCATAGCAACAACATATGCATCTTTAACTGCAAAGCTATTGTCTGACATTATTAACAATAGCGCATCTGACTTATGTTCCAGGCGTGAGTTTGTGGCAATAATCGATCTTTATTTTTTAGTTGTAATAACAGACAACTTTATAGATGGAAACGATCAAACTGATCAAGAAAATAAAATTAATACCACCTTCAAGAATATTGAAAAATTAATATTAAATCCTAGACAACACTCAGAAATAAAAATATCGTCAGAATTCAACTTGGAAATCGCTTATTTTGTGGATGAATACATAGATCTATGGAAAATTGAGTACAAAGAGGAACTCTCAAAGTCTATAAACTTAGTGAAAAATGCATATCTTTCAGAAGCGAAATCATCCGCTTCTTTGGTTGGCTCTTGGCAATCACTATACAGAATATCAAGAGTCACAGTAGTACTGTACGAAACAATTAATTATTTTATATACAAGAAGAAAATCGACAACCACAACGTAAGAAACAACCTGTACAACTTTGCCTTTTCCGGAAATGTAATTGACGACTGGATGGACTACTATTGGACAAAAGAAGATGTTGGAAAAAATTGCTTTTTAGTAGAGTTAGGAAAACACCATAAATTATTCAAAATCAATGGACTAAAATTCAATATAGTCACCTTTCTTTCCTCATTTTCGATGCTTTCAAAACGCTTATCGAAAGTTAGATTCGCAACCACTTCATATGCAAAGCACTCGTGGATAATGCCAAGTTTTATATTGGTTGTAATGGTAACTTCTCCTATAAGCATCTATACGCATTTGAAACGAAATGATCTTTAACCTATCATCAGGAAACAAGAATATTGTCTATACATTTATACATGGCGCATATGACTCACCGTGGGCATGGAGCTATGTCATAGACGAGTTACAATCAAAAGAAGGGTATTCATGCTTACTACTACATTTGGATCAATACAAAGATTTTCATTATCTGATAGAAAATCATGTGGAACATGGAACTCATATACGCTTGGTTGGTTTTTCACTTGGCGCTATAGCAGCTTTAACCACGAGTGAGCGCTTAAGTAAAAATTACGAAATTGAGCTATTTTTAGTCTCTACTCCTTTAATTAATGCTCCAAGCCTTATAAGAGTAAGAAAAAATATCGCATTCTTTCTCCATAAGTTATTAAGTTCTCGTAATCGCTCATTCTTTCCGCTGTTCTTACGAGGAAAAATATTTTCTAATCCTCAGAATCCTCTACTAGAACTGATTAGTGAAAACTACTCTGATCTCATTTGCAAAGCGGTAAATTGCAAAAAAGTCCACATTTATAGTGGAAGATTGGACTTTATTTCCGGCGGAATACAAAAACAAAAGACTTTTACCTCCAATTTTGCGAGTAAGGGCATTGCAGCCACCTTCACAAATGGAGGCTTCACAGGTCACTTCCCGTACCTAATCAACAGAAGTAAACTCATATCGTGGTTACTATATAATGCAAGCTAACGGAATTCCGGGGACAGTTTACTTAATTGCCGTAATTCAGGTGCGGGAAAGGGGCTAGGCTCGAATGGCACGGACTTAAGCCGAGACATCTATAAATCAGCGGGTTACAGACAGTTCGACAAGCAGTCACTTGTGGCAGTTCCGGCAGTTCCGCAGTTCCGCAGTTCCGGGGACAGTTTACTTATCTATTGGCTGGCTGTGGCAACGGAATCGAATAAACTGTCCCAAGATTCCCGCCCCAGATTCCCAGATTCGAGTGCGACAACATACCTGGATATGGAAAGGCTCGGCGACCATGTAAGTACATCAATATATATGCTATAAGCCGCTAAGAATTGACATTTGTCTAAGATTCAGAGTGTTGCAATTATTGACGCCTACAAATATTTCAGTTTAAGTACTTATAAGCTGGCACGAAGATTCGCGGCGCGTCAGAGTGCTCGCTTCCTTGCGCTGGCTTGCTTTGGCCTGCTGCTCGCCGGGTGCGGAAACCGGGCTGGGACGACGCGGACCTACGTAGAAGGAACCGTTGTAGGGGCTGCGGCCGGTGGCTTGGTCGCGGTGGCCGTGGGTGTGCGGGCCGCACCCTATATTGCCGCCGGGGCGGTTTTGGGCGTGGTTGCCTCCGCGTTCGCGGATGAAGCGCAAACCGAGAAGGCCGAGAACGAGAAGGCGCTTGCGCGGCAAATTCGCGACCTACAGGACACGAATCGAGATCTGGTTGCCATCAACTCCAAGTTGGACGCGGACATCAGGGAGACGGAGGTTGCGATTGCCCGCCAACAGGAACAAATCGAGATAACTCGATCGGATGTGCGGCTCACTTCCAGGCACATTACCCGGAAGACCCGCAGTCTTGAGAGACTGAAGGGCAAGATTGCCAGGGCGCGAGACAGAGGACAGGAGGAATTGCAGTTCGCCCGCGATCGCGGCGCCTCGGAACTCGCGGGGCAGATCGAGGAGACCCTCGGGCGCTTGGACGCAGTTGAAGGGAAGATTGCGCAATTGGAAAGTCGGCTTGAGGATCTGTCCAATGGGCGGGAGGATACCTGAGATGGGGTCTGGCTTCATACGTGCCCTGGCAACGGCACTTACCCTCTTCTGCACCCCGGCTGCGGTGGCGCGATGCAATCCGGAGACCGCCGGATTTCTCGACTTTTTCGTTTGCTCCGACGAGTATGATCGACGCGAAAATCGCCTTCGCGACGAACTGGAGCAAGAGCGAAGCCACGAACGGGATCTTAAGGCGGAGATACGCGACAATCGGCAGCGCCTCGCCAATGCAAGGCAGAGGCTTGCGGATTTACGTACCCAGTATCGCAAGATTCAGGGATTGCAGGCCGAGTTGCATGGCCAGCTTGAGAATATGCAGTCGGCGGAGCGCCAGGCAGAGGGCGACCTGGGGACGCTGGAGCGAAATATGGGTCTGATTGCCACAAAGCTGAGCGCCTACGCCAGCCTTGTGGATAAGGCCGCCAATGCGGCGGACCTTTCTTATGACGAATTTGCGGCCATGCGGAACGCGGCTGGCTTGGCCGCCGATGCTTACGAGTACAACAAGCTTCGCCAGCGCGTGGCGGCCGCTCGCGGGGCAAGCGCGAAGCTGCGGGTAGCAGCAACCCAGCTCAGCAAAAAGGCTTTGGTCGGTATCGCCGGGCGGTTCATCCCCATTATCGGCACCCTGTCGTTGGCGGAAACGGTCGTCGAGGGCTTGGTGGATTTCTTCGGCCTTGATCATAAATCCGCCCACCCCGGTCACGCCGCCAGCGGCGTCAGGTAGGCGGGCTTGGGGACACGCGGTCGTCGGCGCCGCGCGGGTGGGAGCCGGGAGACACGGGCCAGCACCAACTCGAACAATGGCGGGTGGCTGCGACCGAAAAAGCGTTCGGCAGCGGTAGTGCCGTCGGGACGGCGGATATGATAGTTGTGAATGGCGGTCAGGGCCGCGAGCTTGCGGTCACTGAGCCGATGACAGCCGTGATGATAGAGAGAGATCTGGCCGTTACGACCTTCCACGCAGGAACTGCTGCGTTGGAACAGATCAGCGCAGCCGGTCGCGACCGCTTCGATGTGGGCTCGGGTGGCGGGCGGCAGGGCCTGGAGTGGATGGGTCGGCTGGCGTAACGGTTCGAGGCACTGCGCACTGAGCGCCGCCAGTCGGTGACGGGGCTCGGCCTGGGGACTGCGCGCCGCCACCCGGTCCAGATACAGGGCCGGAATCAGTTGGGTGAGCACCGCTTCCTCCACCTCGGGCGCCATGTCCAAGGCCTCGACGCGGGCCTGCAAGGTGGGAATTACGGTGACAGCTTACTAAATGCGCTAATTACTTAATTCCAGAACCAAGAAACGCATAAAGGGGTAAAGGGGTCATTGCGCCGCGTGTTCTAGCGGGTGAGAGTCCCGCCTGGGTACTCGTGAGGAGTTCCGGTGACAGTTTACTTAATGGAGAAGGGATGAGAGCCTTTTTTCTTCAGGAATAACTATGCGCGTCATCTCAAAGAAGCCCATAAGTGAATTCTGGGAACGTCATCCGGAGTCTCGACCCGCTTTGGATGAGTGGTTTAGAAAAGCCGGTCAACTCGCAGCAGAGTCTTTATCCCGAGCTGCGGCAATCATTCCGCTCCGCAGATTAAGTGGATGGATTCACAGTGTTCGATGTGGGTGGCAACAAGTAGCGAATCGTTACTGTCATTCACTATGATAAGCGGCGGCTTTATGTTCACCAAGTCATGACCCATGCGGAGTACGACAGAAATGACTGGAGACAGAAATGAACGCGGCGCTTGATGTTGAAAAGCTCGTTCCCGCCTGGCAAGCGCTCAGGTCGGCGGCACCAATTTCTCATATTGAGTCAGAACTTGATTATGAGCAGATCACGGCTTTCCTCCATAACTTGCTAGATGTTGTCCGAGACGATGCCGGACACCCTCTTTACTCACTCGTTTCCGTGGTTGGCGATCTCGTAGAGGCATATGAAATCGATCATGAGCCAATTTAGTCAGGTCGGTCAAGGCGACTAAGGAAAACTTGGAAGAAGAATAATAGGGAACGAATGGCTTCTTATCCAAGATCGTTTAAATGACGGCCGCACTTTTATCGTGTGTCCCCGCCTCCCTTTCGGATACGATGAAATGAAACGAACGACAACGCAGAAGCGCCGCCTCCTCAATGAAGAGATAGATGTCAGTGCCTTCAAAAATATTCGGATTCACTTTCCGGGTGACGTATACATTTTGGCTGTCTGGTTGGCGATGTTGGATCGCTCCAAGAGTACGCTGTCATGCCAACCGCACACCACCTTGCACGGCTTGGCCAGCAACTTTGCCATCTTGTATGGCATTGATTATACAAACCCCTTAACCGGAAAAGATGTGATCGACGTGTTTCGGCAGCACGGCATCACCGGCAATCCATGGCTGCGACTGGACGCGACGGCTGACGAAAACCCTTCGCTGCTGGCAATCGAAATTGCCGCAGGCGATTTAGTTGCCCCCATCCCAGCAATCGCCGAACGCAGTGGTGAACCGGCACCGCGGGTGACGCAGAATTTGAAATTGAATAATGGGGTAAAGGAATAATAGGAAACAGTGCGGTCTGGCAAGGCCGCGTGTTCTAGCGGGTGAGAGTCCCGCCTGGGTCATCGTGAGCCGCGAGCCCCGTATCGAGCCTTGCGGCGTGACCGGTAACGGGTACGTCGATGCGTCGGCACGAAAGCAGGCGAGGTGCAAAGGGAACGGGTGATGCCGACCCTGAAGGTGTTGAGCCCCGAAAGTTTTGGTTGGTGAGTGCCGACGGTTTTGTCCCGCCGGTAGGCAACAATCGGCGCTGCGC
>NZ_KB902517.1 GCF_000379525.1 Lamprocystis purpurea DSM 4197
TCCCATTCGGCTTCCGTCGGCAAGCGATAGTGTTCGCCGGTCTCCTTCGACAGCCAGGCCGCATAGGCCACCGCGTCCTCCCAACTGACGTTGATCACCGGCCGCTCGCCCCGTCCCCAGCCGTTGTCGCCCGGCGGCTGTCGCCCGGTCGCCGTGCAGAAGGCGTCGAACTGCGCAAAGGTCACCGCGTACTTGCCGATCGAAAAGGCTCGGACGCGGACCTGGTGTCGTGGCCCTTCGTCCGCGAAGCGCTCCGGCTCGTCTGCCGGCGAGCCCATCCAGAACATGCCAGTGGGCAGGGCAATCATTTCGATCGGGATCAGCGTCAGCCGAAACACCGCGTCGGCCCACTGACTGGTGCGCAAGCGCAGCCGCTGCACTTCGGCTGTGTAGCCCGCGGCCCGCACCGCGACCTCCCGCTCACCGACCGCGATTTCACGCTTAAGGGGCGCGTCGGGCCGGGTCTGACCGATGACCTGACCATCGACCAGCACGTCGGCGGCGACGTTGGTCGTAACCCGCAGATTGGCGAAAAATTGCACCGGCGGCGGGGGCGCTTGCACGTCCGCCGTCGCTCCGGCGTGGGCCAAGCGCCGCTGCTCCGCTTCACGCACTTTGTCCGAACTGGTGAACAGGGGCACGCTGGCCAGCAGCCGCAGCCCAGTGCGGGCACCCGGGTCGCTGGTGAAGGGCGGCAGTGTCCAGCGCCAGGCGGCTCCGAGGTCGGTTGCGGGGCTGGCGGCGTGCCCGCCGACCGCCAGGGCGGCGGGGCGGCCCGGCCCGAGCACCCACTCGGCGGCGTTGCCGTAGAGGTCGTGTAGCCCGAGGGGGCTGGCGGTGCGCCCGCCAATGGGTTGGAAGGTCCCGCGGGCGTTGGCGGCAAACCAGGCATGGGCCGCCAGCCCGTCCGGCATGGGATAGCGCGGGGCGGCAAAGGACTCCGCCGGGACACTCAAGCCGCCGCGGGCGGCGTATTCCCATTCGGCCTCGGTCGGCAGACGCAGGTAGGCGGGGATGCCATCGACCCGCGGCAGACAGGGCCGGGGGCTGCCGTCACAGTCCGGAAGGTTGTCGGCGGCGGCGTTCAGCCACAGGGAGTAGCGGTCGGCCAGTTCCAGCGCCGCCCACCAGTCGCCGGTCTGCGGGGTTTGCCGCGCCGTCTGGGGCCGCGGGCAGGCACCCCCCGCGGCCCCGGCGGTCAGGGCCTGGGCCTGCCACTGGCTGACCTCGTATTTGCCGAGCAGCAGGTAGGGGGTGCCGTCTGCCCGGGTGAAGGGACCGGTGACCGGATAGCCGGCGTCCGGTTGGGGGGTGACCACTGCACGGAACGCCATGGCCGCGCCGCAGGGCAGCGGCAGGATGACATCGTCCGGCTGGGGCCGCGGGTTGTAGGTGGCCGCCGGCCAGGTCGGCGGCGGCGTCTCCGCGGCCGGGGCGAGCCCGGTGAACAGGAGGCTGATCAGTAGGATTGCCCAGGGCCAGCGGGGGATGGAAAGCCGTTGCATCATGTGGTTAGTTTACCACGCTGGGGTCACCCGTTGCGCCGCGGCAGGCAACCGTCGGCCATTCCAAGGGTGAGCAGCATCGCGCCGCCTCTGGTGGATGCGGCGCGCGCGACTGATCTACCGGGTCCCTGACACCGAGTGGCGCGCCTTATCCACCCTACAGCGGAGCCGGTTTCGTCGGGTGGATCAGCGCAGCGCATCCGCAGTCAGCCGCTTGGGATCGGCTGCGACGCGCCGGGGTCAATAGGCCCGCGGCTCAAACCCGGCGGGGACTTCCAGGGTGAAGACCTGATCGTGAATGCGCGCGACAAGAAACCCTCCCGCAGGACCCGCTCGCGCAAGGTGGGAGTCAGGTCCGCCGCGGCCAGGATGCCGTAGAGCCGTTTCTCCCGATGCGCGGGGAAAAAGTCCCGGAACCGATGCAGCAGGTTGTGCAACTGGGTGATCGCCTCTTCGCGCAGGTGGCTCTTGACCTCGACCAGATAGGCGGCGTTGACGGCGCCGTTGGCGTAGGCCAGAACATCGATCTCCAAGTGTTGTCCGTCTTTGACAGCGCGCACGCTGGGACTGATGACCTCCATGCCGAAGCGCTTGCGCAGCAGCCGTTCCATGGAGGGTAAGGCCAGCCCCTCGGTGAAGCTGCCGAATTTCTCGCCCAGGCCGCCGATCTGTTTGCCTAGTTCCCTGATCTGGCGATCGGTCTCGCGCCGCTCGCGGGCAAGCTCCTGAAATTGTAGGTCGGTTTCCTGAAACCGGCGGCCGGTTTCCTGGAACTGGCGATCGGTTTCCTGAAACCGGCGGTCAGTCTCCTGAAACATCCGCTCGGTCTCTCGATGCATCCGCTCGGTCTCTCGTTGCGCTGCAGTCAGTTCGCGCAACAAGGCCCAGACGTCGTCGGGGGTCGTAGCCATGGGTTGCTCCCTCCGGTCGTGGCGATGGCGAGAGTATAGCGCCAACGCCGGGTTTCGCTCGCGCTCTACCCAGCCGACGAAACCGGCTGCCCCGAGATCGCAATGCACCTCGCGCAAAGAGATTGTACTATCACAAAACCCAAGTTCTTGTAAGGAGAACGCAAGATGTTGCCGGCGCTCCGCTGTCGATTCACCTTGGTCATCGCGTTGGTTTGGGCGGCTCAGCCGCTATGGGCGCTGCCCCCGGCCGCCCCCGGCGGCGGAGACTTGAATTGGCAGGTTGGGTACGACGCGCAAGGGCGGACCGCCGCCCTCACCGACCCGGCCGGACGGGTGACCCGGTTCACCTATGAACCGGATGGGCAGCAACAGGTGCGCCGCCTGGTGATGACCGGTCCGGACGGCACGATCGTGACCCGCGACCTGGATGAACGCGGCCGGCTGGTGGAGATGCGTGACGGCGCCGGGAGCCTGGTCTACGGCTACGATGACCTGGGGCGGTTGAACCGGGTGGAGCGGGAGGGCGCACCCGCGCTCCACTACACCCACGATACGGCTGACCGGATTAAGACGCTGCGTATCGGCGACGCCTTCCACATCGGCTACACCTATGACTTCCGCGGCCGCCTGGAGTCCATCGACACCCCCGCCGGCCCCATTCGCTACGCCTATCTCGCCGCCGAGGGTCAGGTGGTCCGGAATCTGCCGAACGGTCTGACGACGGTGTGGCGCTATGCCCCAGATGGGACCCTGGAAACGCTCTCCCATCTCCTGCGAACCGATCCCCAGGGGACGCGGGGCACGGTTCTCTGCGAGTACACCTATAGCTACTGGCCGGACGGGCTGATTGCGGCGGTGGTCGAGCGCACCAGGACCGGCGACATCCGGCGCAGCTACCAATACGATCAGCTTGGCCGACTGGAGCGCGCCCAGGGCCTGCCGCGCCCGCAATATGTCTATGGTTACGACACGGTGGGCAATCGCACCCAGACCCTGTCGACCGTGCAGGCCCGGCGCCGGTTCGGCTATGACTGGGCCGGGCGTCTCACCGCGACCGCGGGGGCGGCAACGGCCCATGATGCGGCGGGCAACCTGACCGCCCTGACCCTCGGCGGCAAGACCTGGACCTACGGCTTCGACAGCGCCAATCGGCTGGTGAGTGTCAGCGGTTCCAAGGCGCGCTACCGCTATGACGGGGACGGCAACCTGATCGAGCGCACGGTCGACGGGCAGCGCCTGACCTTTGTTCCGGACCCCTTGTCGGATGCGTGGCGGCCCTTGGTGACGACGGATGCGGCGGGCGAGCGCACCTTCACCCTTTGGGACGGGGGCACGCCGTTGCTGGTGATGCGCCAGGGGCAACCGGAGTATCTGCTCCATGACCACTTGGGCTCGGTGCGGCTGATCGCCGATCGCCGGGGCCAGGTGATCCGGCGGATCGAGTACGAGCCCTTCGGCGTGATGGAAGACGCCGCGGCGGCCAAGGACTTCGCGCCGCGGTTTGCCGGATTGTTCTGGGACCCGGCCGGCGAGGTCTATCTGACGCGGGCACGGGCTTACGCGCCGGCACTGGGGCGCTTTCTGCAGGTCGATCCGCGGCACCGGGTGCCTACCGGGGCGCAGGAGGACTTGGGTCTGTACGCGTACTGTGGGAGTGATCCGCAGAATTTCGTCGATGCGACCGGCGCCACGCGGACAGCGGCGGAGCAGCGTACCGAGATGCGCGACCGGGCATCGGAGATGACCCGCAAGCAGCGGGAGATGCAGGCGGCAATGCGCTTCCAACAGATGGACATGCGCGAGCGGCAGCGCGCGATGCTCGACCGGATACGAGAGCAGTCACGGGGCGTTGCAATGCGACAGTGGCAGGGAGCGGTGACGTTCAGAGATGACTTGCGCTACGTTCAACCACGCGTCACCCTGGTGATGGCGGCGAATCTGTTCGAGCTGGGCAGCATTCCGTTCGGGGGCGCCCTCCTCTCTTTTATTGGAGGCGCTGTCGGGGCGGGCGCCGACAGGCTAATAGAAGACATCTCTACGCGAACTGGCGATGGCCTGCTGAGAAATGAACTGCAAAAAAAGCGATCGATCATTACGGACGCCTCCAATCGCATCACTCTGGCATTGCTGAGTCATGATATAGGGAAGCTGCTTTGGAATATGCGAAGTGAACAGTATTTGATCGGGCGGGCGGGAGACCGGATCGAGACAAAATTTGATGTTGAGGGGAGTCCGTACACACTCAAACTCCAACGCGATCGGTACCGGGTGCCATGGGATGAGACGGCAGCGATCTTTGGTAGTTGGTCGCGCGATGAAATAAGCAGTCGCGTTGGAGAAAACGCTTTCTCCGCTGGCACAGGGCTTCTTAACGCGACCGGTCGCTTTTTTAGACGCGCCGCTGGTCAGGGTTTGAACTTCGTCGGAGAATCATCCAACTGGATCGGCGAAAACCGAAGCGGCGGGGCGCTCGCCAAAGATTGGCAGAAGGATGCACTCGGCCGATTACCCTTAGGCGAGACGACAGTCGGTGTGACAGGCAAGGCCGGCGTCAACGATCGAAATCTCCGGTGGGACGAAGCCGCCAAGTGGCACGACGTTCAGGATTACGTGAACTGGCACGCCCCTGGCAAAGGCATTGAGGTCAAGGTTCCCTGGGGTAATGGGGAATTCAGGTATTTCGTGTCCAGGGGCCGCGATTCGTCCGCGCATGACCGCGAAGTCGGGCGGCTGGCGCTGGACAAGCGATTGCCGTTTCCAATGACCGAACAGCCAAGCACCGCTCATCCGGTGGATTTGGCCGAGATCAAGGCGCGGTTCCCGGTCGTCGGCACGCCATCGATCCAAGAACCAACAAAGGTTGGCGGGGTTTATCTCGGTGGAAGCGGACAAGCCCTCGACGGTATCGGCCTGCTCGACGGCATCACCCTCGATGCCAACAATAACCTGATTTTGCTGAACCAGGGTGGTCAGCAACTGAGCCTGCCGCCGCTGCGGCTGGACGATGTGGTGACGATTTTCCGCTCGGTCTATCTCCATGGGGAGGCGCCGTCGGTGAGTATCGACCCCAATCCGGATGACCCGAAGGGATCGGCCATGATCATCCGCCATGGTCAGGCCACCGCGCAGACCTATGTGGGTTGGGTGCTGTTTCAGGCGGACCGCCTGATGAAGGGCTATACCCTGGGTGCCGACAACGACACGGGCAAGACGCTCAAGTCCGGCGTACCCGGTTTCGGCAAGGTTCTGGATACGCTCTACTTCGGCGGCGGGATGCCCGGCAAGGGCCAGCAGGAGGGACATTGGGAGCGCTTCTGGATCGTCCCCGCACAGACCAACCGCCTCGGCGGCGAGCGGCAGACGCTGACTCTGTTCGACGTGCCGCTCAAGGTCAAGACCCAGTCCATGAAATGGGAGAACGGCAAGCTGGTGGATGACACCAGCGGCCGGTCGTCGCCCGGCGCGACCGCCTTCACGGATTGGTTCAGCACGCATTACGACGCGATTGCCGCCGAGCGGCTGCTCCTGCCGCCCCCCGAGTCCGGACTGACCAAGCCGGTGCCGGTGTTCGCCGAACTGCGGCGGATTGCGCTGATCACCGCCATCGCGGAACAGCTCCGCGACCAAGGGGTGCCCTTGCCGTTCTGGATGCGCGACTACCAGGTGACCCCGGTGCCCGTCGACCACCTGACTCCCGGACTGGAGTTGACGCGGTCGCGGGGGCGCGTCATGGCGCGGGTGTTTGGCGGGGTGAGTCTCGCGCCCGAGGACAGGTCGGTGCGTGACTTCCGGCCGGGCAGTGATCTGTCCGGATTGAGCGCGCCGCAACAGCGGGCCGCCCGCGCGGGTCTGGCGCGGGCAGCGCGGTTGGAGACCGCCGTTCGCGTCGCGCTCGGATCGGTGGAACCGCTCCAGATCAGTCGGTTGAAAGAAGCCGACGGGAGCGCCCAGGCGGTTGCCCTGCCCGGCGCCCAGACTCTGGCGTTGGCACCGGGCCGGCTGGATGAGGTGGATCTGGCGGTTCCGCTTGGCGGCGGTCTTGCGGTTGAGCTGGTCCGCGGCTATCACTCGTTCTTCAACCCGGACGGCCCTTGGGGTAAGGGTTGGGCGTTCGATTTGCCGCGCCTGCAAGCGCTGCAGGTGCCGGTCGAGCGCAAGGGGAACTCGGTGTCCTTCCAGACCGCCTACGAGACGGTGACACCCCTCAACAGCCAATATGCCCGTTTCTCCCGGATCGAGCCGGTGGCGGCGCTCGAGGGCGTCCAACTGATGGTGCCGGATCGGCCCGTCACCGGGGAGCCGTCGCCGTTTTATGGGTTGACCAAGGCGCACCCCGCGTTCTACTCCGGGCCGACCCATGAACTGATCCGCAAGGACGGCGCGACCTGGCATTTTGATCTGACCGGAAACCTGGTGGCAATCCAGTCCGGTGGGGTGCGGGTGGACTACGAACGGGATGGAGACGGCCGGCTGTCACGGATCGTGGGCCACCGCGGTCAACGACCGCTGGCCACCATCGAACTGACCTATAACCCATCAGGCCAGATTGAAACGGCAACCGGCAGCGCCGCCGGGCAACCGGATCAGGTCGCCCTTGTGACCTACCGGTATGACGCGAATGGTCGACTGTCCCAGGTGGAGTCGCCGGCCGGTAGGCGCGGTTACCGCTATCAAGGGGCCTGGGTGACGGCGGTGACCTTCGCGTCCACTCCCGGCGCGCGGGACGTCGCGGACGACCCGGTGATTCACCACTTCGACTACGATGCGCGCGGCCGACTGCTGCGCGAAATCGCGGCAGACGGGACGGCGACTGACTATCGGGTCACCAGCGACGCGCACGGCAGTCGCCTCGCGGTGACCCCGGCAGGCCAGGCCGACGGCGCCGAGACCGTCCGCTATGATGACGCCTTGCGCCCGATCGCGGCCAGCTATGCGGATGGAATGGGCGCTGCCTGGCACTATCCGGACGCGGGCGGGACGGTCCTGGAAGTGGCGGGAACGGACGGCAGTGCTTTGGCCAAGGTCACGGAGTCCGCCGATCAGCGGCAGCGCACCCTGGCGTTGGCGGGCGGTGTGGAGATCACCAGTGAGCATGATGAAGCAGGGCGTTTGACCGCGCTCGCGGAGAACGGTCAGACCTTGATAGAGCAGTCGTGGACTGTCGACGGGCGGTTGCGGACCGCTGCCACCGACTTCCAGACCGAACACTACGAGTACGATGCGGATGGACTGGTCTCACGTGTGGTCCGTACCCCTCCCGGAGCGCCGGAAAACGCGAACGACTGGGAGGCCACCCGGTTCGACCCCTTCGGCAGACCGCTGGAGATCGCCGACCCGGATGGGCCGCGCCTGGCCCTGAACTACGACGACTCGGGTGAACTGAAGGAGGTCGTGACCCGGCAACGCGGACAGTCCTTTGGTGTTGTGATTGGGCGCGACGCGGCTGGCCGGGTCGAGCGCATCACGTCTCCCGCTGGCAGTCAGACCTACAGTTACGACGCGGATGGCGTGCTCGCGGCCGTGACCGAGGAGAAAACGGGTGCGACCGCCAGTGCCGAATGGAACGCCGGACTGTTGCGCCAGGTGACGCGGTTCGATGGGGGCAAGCTGTCCCTCAGCTATTTTGAGGATGCCGAGCGCGCCGGATTACTGCAATCCGTCACCACACCCAACGGCCTCACCCTGACCTATGACTACGATCCGGAAGACCGGTTGGTCGAGGTGAATGTCGGCAAGCGGTCGCGGCTGCGGTTTGACTACGATGATAGCGGCAGAATCAGCGGTTGGGGCTACCATCCTGCACCTTGAGGGCCGAACGAGACCGTCAGATTTTGAACTGCGCCCCCGCCCCTCTGGTCCTGATCCTGCGCTTGCCGCATCATGCGCGGTTATCTTCCGCGGACTGGATTGGATCGATGACGGACATACGTCTCTACAACGCCGAGGGCCTGGAACACCAGCCGCTCGCGACCTTCACCGAGAAGGCGTACCTGGACTATTCCATGTACGTGATCCTCGATCGCGCTCTGCCCTACGTGGCCGACGGGCTCAAACCGGTGCAGCGGCGCATCCTCTACGCCATGTCGGAGCTGGGGCTCTCGGCGGCGGCCAAATTCAAGAAATCGGCGCGCACCGTGGGCGACGTGCTGGGCAAGTTCCATCCGCACGGGGATACCGCCTGCTACGAGGCCATGGTGCTGATGGCGCAGCCGTTCAGCTACCGCTACCCCTTGATCGACGGTCAGGGCAACTGGGGGTCACCCGACAACCCGAAGTCGTTCGCCGCCATGCGCTACACCGAGTCGCGCCTGACACCCTACGCGGAGCTGCTGCTCGGCGAACTGGATCAGGGCACGGTCGACTGGCAGCCCAACTTCGACGGGACCCTGGAGGAACCCAAGCTGTTGCCGGCGCGCCTGCCCAACCTGCTGCTCAACGGCACCACCGGCATCGCGGTCGGCATGGCGACGGACATTCCCTCGCACAATTTGCGCGAGGTGGCGCGTGCCTGTATTCACTTGCTGGACCACCCGCAGGCCACGGTCGAGGACCTGTTCGTCCACTGTCCGGGACCGGATTTCGCGACCGCGGGCGAGATCATCACGCCCCCCGATGAGCTGCTGAAGATCTATCAGACCGGCAACGGCAGCCTGCGCCAGCGCGCCGTCTATGAGGTTGAGCAGGGCGAGATCATCATCACCGCCCTGCCCTATCAGGTCTCGGGTGAGCGGCTGATGGAACAGATCGCCGCGCAGTTCAACGCCAAGAAGCTGCCGATGATCGAGGACTTCCGCGACGAGTCGGATCACGAATTCCCGACCCGTCTGGTGATCGTCCCGCGCTCCAACCGGGTCGACCTGGACCGACTGATGTCGCATCTCTTCGCCACCACCGACCTGGAGCGCAGTTACCGCGTCAACCTCAACATGATCGCCGGCGACGGCCGCCCGCGGGTCATGAACCTCAAGGAGATTCTTGCCGAGTGGCTGACCTTCCGCACCGCCACGGTGCGGCGGCGCCTCGAACACCGACTGGGCAAGGTGCTGGATCGCCTGCACCTGTTGGACGGCCTGCTGATCGCCTATCTCAACATCGATGAGGTGATCCGCATCATCCGCACCGAGGATGAGCCCAAACCAGTGCTGATCGCGCGCTTTGCCCTCAGCGACGCCCAGGCCGAGTACGTGCTCAACACCCGGTTACGGCAACTGGCGCGGCTGGAGGAGATGAAAATCCGCGGCGAGCAGGCCGAGCTGGCCGCGGAGCGCGACCGGCTTCAGGCGCTCCTGGGCGACGCGGCGCTGCTCACCCGACTGATCCGCGACGAGATCACCGCCGATGCCGAGAAATACGGCGATGCCCGCCGCTCGCCCCTGGTCGCCCGCACCGCGGCGAGCGCACTCGACGAGACCGAAGTGACCCCGAGCGAGCCGGTGACCGTCGTCCTGTCCGAGAAGGGCTGGGTGCGCGCCGCCAAGGGGCACGAGGTCGACCCCGTCGGGTTGAGTTACCGCTCCGGTGACCAGTTTCTCGCGGCGGCCCGCCTGCGCAGCAACCAGACCGCCGTCTTCCTAGACTCCACCGGCCGCAGCTACTCGCTGTCGGCCCATACGCTGCCGTCGGCGCGAGGTCAGGGCGAACCACTCACCGGACGGTTGGACCCGCCCAAGGGAGCCAGCTTCGTCGCTGTGCTGGGCGAGTCCGCCGCGACCCAACTGCTGCTCGCCAGCGATGCCGGTTACGGATTCATCGTGCGTATGGAAGAACTCTACGCCAAGGGCAAGGCCGGCAAGGCGGTGCTGACCCTGCCCGCGGGCGCCCTGGTGCTGCCGCCGCTGCCGCTGCCCGACCTGGCGGGCGTGCGTCTGGCCGCCGTCAGCCAGAGCGGTCACCTGCTGGTCTTCCCGGTGTCTGATCTGCCCGAGATGCCGCGCGGCAAAGGCAACAAAATCATCAGTCTCCCCACCGCCAAGGGCGCCGAGACGCAGGATCGGGTGGCCGCGCTCGCGGTAGTCCGCGCCGGCGGCAGCCTGGTCATCCTCTCCGGCAAGCGCACTTTCACCCTCAAGCCGGCCGATCTGGATGTGTATCAGGGCGAACGCGGCCGCCGCGGCAAGCCGCTGCCGCGGGGGTTCCAGCGGGTGGAGGGGCTGCAGACGGAGTAGCGCAGCTAGAAATCTGCTACGCTATCAGAGGTTCCAAGTATTGTTCCTCGGCCCCACATGGGTTTACATCCGCGTGACGACAGTCCACAGGAGGACTTATGGCGCTGAAGTCTGTCGACAGCCCCGAACCACGGGGGCCGTTTGAAAGCAACAAGGAGGCAGCGGCGCTGGAGCCGCGCGAGGTGATCGGCGGCACCCCGGGGGCGGCCGACGCGACTCCGGCTCGGGCCTCGACGCGCTTCCTGGTGCGCGGCACTCGCGACGCGCCCTTGCGCAACCCTTCGTCGGTCTTGGAGAGCATCCTGACCGACGTCGATCGCAGGAAGCAGATCATCGAGACTGAACTCACGCCGTGGCGAATGATCTGCGCGCTCGAAATCACCAGCCAGAGCGGCTTTACCTACCTCGGCACCGGTTGGTTCGCAGCGCCGCGCACGGTCATCACTGCGGGCCACTGCGTGTTCGATCCTGTCGAACTCGGCGGCTGGGCGAAGTCGATCAAAGTCATTCCCGGCCGCGACGACGACGAGGAACCCTTCGGGTCGGCGACATCGTCGAGGTTCTCAACCACCGACATGTGGCTCGCCTCGCAGGATCCTGACTTCGACTACGCGGCGATCCGCCTCGATACAGACCTCGGATCCGAGGTCGGTACCTTCGGTATCGCCGTGCTGCCCGACGCCGAGATCACCAATCGCCTAGTGAACGTCAGTGGCTACCCCGTCAGTCCGGGAAACGGCCGACAGCAGTATTTCCACGCGAACCGAGTGAAGGCGGTTACCGAGCGCCGCGTGTTCTACGATGTCGACACGATCGGCGGTCAAAGCGGTTCCCCGGTGTGGGCGTACCTCGACGATCACTCGGACGTGCCGACCGTGGTGGCGATCCATGCCTACGGCATCGGCGGCGCGCCGGCCAACCTCCAGGTCGTCGCCAACTCGGGGCCGCGCATCCTGCCCGACGTCCTGGACGTGCTCAAGGGTTGGATCGCGACAGGTAATCCGTAACTTGAGCCGGGCGCTGCGTTGCGGCCGCGTCCTGGACGCCGCGGGCAACGGTGTGACCGGGGCACGTGTGTCAGTCGTTTGGGGCACAGCGCCGACGCCCGAGATCGGTCGGCGCACCGGTGACGACGGGGCGTTTCAGGTTGGGCTGCCGCCGGGGCTGTTCCGCCTGCAGGCGGTCACCGATTCGGGCTCCACCGGCGAAGTGGAAGTCGAAGGCGGCGAGGGACGCGACATCCTGATTCGGATCGAAGCGTCGCCTGGGCGCGGCGGGTGACAGATGAACATGTGGCACTTACGCGGTGTCCTCCCGGTCGCACTGGCGACCGGGACGGCGTGGATGTTCAACGACCCGGACTTCGGGACGACGCTGGACTTGGCGTCGAGCTTCGGCATGACGACGTTCGGTGGCGGTTTCCAGAATCTGACACCGACCTCGGTTGCCACCCAGATGAACGTAAAGGTTCCCAAGTAACCGGACCAAGAGGAGCACTTGCATGCCGACCTGGACACCCAGCGGTCCCTGGAAAATGCGGTTCAGGAAAGCGCTGGACGACGCATTCGATGAGGCGACCTTCACGCTGCTTCTCGCCGACTATTTCGACGTGCAGTTCGCGAAGGTCTCAGCACCTGGCTTTGGCAAGGAGTTCCAGAACCGCCTGCAAGAGGTGATCGATAAAGCGCGCATGGAGGACTGGCTGCTGGACCTCGTCGTGGCGGCCCACGAACGGCGCGCCAAGAACTCTGCGCTCGCCTCCATCGCCCAAGACCTCGGACTCACCATCGCGGGTCCCAGGCTGATCAACACGACGGGCAAGTCGCTTGAAGACATCGTCCGGGACAATGCGAAATTCATTAACCCCGCGGTCTTCACCGAGCGCCTGCCGCAGCTCGAGGGGCAGGTGTGCTGGATCGACATCCCGGGCGGCGGCGGTACCGGATTTCTCGTCGGTGCGGACCTGGTCCTGACCAACAATCACGTCGTTCAGCGCATTCTCAAAGGCGAGGCGCGGGCGCAAGACGTCAGGTGCCGATTCGACTACCGTCAGGCGCTCGACGGGTCGGTGCCGACGAGGACGCCGGCGACGGTCAGCCTGGCGACCGACTGGCTGGTGGACTCAAAGCCGCCGAGCATTTTCGACTGGGACCTGGACCTCGGCGAAGCGGATGAAGAGGAAAGCGACTACGCGCTCATCCGCCTGGAGGAGGCGATCGGCGACCTGCCGATCGGCGGAGACACGGTCGATGTGCAGGCGCAGCCCCGCGGTTTTGTCGACACGGTCGGCGATGTCCCCGCACTGACCACCGGCAACCAGGTGTTTTTGCTGCAGCACCCCAGAGGCGAGCCGCTCCAGCTCACCGTCGGCACCATCGTCGCGTTCAATCACGCGGGCACCCGCGTGCGCTACGACGCGAACAGCAAGGACGGCTCGTCGGGCTCGCCGGTGTTCGACGCGGATCTCAAGCTCGTAGCACTGCACCACGCGCGCGACCCGGCGGAGCCGCCGCAATGGAATCAGGCGATCCCGTTCGCCGTGGTCAAGAAGGTCTGGAAATTTCCCTAGCGCGAGGCTGCTGGAATCATGAACCTCACCAACCCGCAGATCGACGAGCTCGCGGACGAGCTGGACCAGCACTCCGACGATGGTCGGCTCCAACTGATGGCTACTGACCTAGGGGTCAACTGGGCGAACCTGACCAACGGCATCACGCCGTTCCGGGAGCGGGCCGCCACGCTGATCCGATACCTGAACGGACAACTGCCGCCGCGTGACGCGGAGCTGCTGGAGATGGTGCGCACGCGCGGCAATGCCCGCCTGCAGGCCGTCGCGGCGCGGCTGATGGCGCCCACCTACTACTCACCGACCGGTGACGCGCACGATGCGACCGTCCTCGGCCGCACGGCCTTCATCGCGCGCCCCGACCTGCGCGCGCGGATCCACGAGTTCACGACCGGCGCGAACAATTACACGACACGCATGCTGGTCGTGCGGGGCGGCACGCCCGGTGGCAAGTCGTACACATGGGAGTATCTCAAGCACCTCGCGTTCGCGACTGTCGGTGCGCAACCGTTCCGCCACCGCCTCAAGGGTAAGGGAGAGGCGTACCTGCCTCGCCACCTGTTCGAGGACGTGTTCCGTCTGCTCGACCTCGACGCGTCGGCGTTGCCGCCGCTGACCGACGACCCGCAGCTCGCCAGGCTCGACGCGCTGTTGGCCACATTCAAGGGGAAGATCGTCGGGCTTGGACGACGCTCTTGGCTCGTGATCGACGACCTCAACGAGCCGACGGTAACGCCCGCGGTGCGCGAGGCGGCCTTCGCCATGGCGCAGGCCGCAGAGGAACTCAAGCCACAGCGGCTGTGGATCGCTCTGCTCGGCTACAACGACTTGATCGCGGATCCCGACCTCCGCCATATTTTGCAGGACGACGCCGAGTATCCGACCGCGTGGTTCGTGGCGCAGCACCTGCAAGCGCTGTCGAGCGCTGGCCCGAACCCACTCGCGGGGAATCGCGCCACGGAAATCGCCGACCTGCTGTTCCAGAAATACCAGACACTCGACAAGGCCGCTATGATCGAACTGACGGCCCGGGTCGAACAGATGGGCGAGAAGCTGCGTAACGGGCAGCAGCCATGACCCACGCGCAAGCCCCCCAGGCGAAACTCACGCTCGATGACCTTGAGCGTTTCCTTGCAGAGCCCCCCATGGAAGATGCGCTGGTACCCTACTGCGACGCGGCGGCGGTGCTCGCGGCCTTCGATCCGCTTGCGCTCCAGCCCGTCGGCGGCGACGCCAGGATGCCTGCGAACTTGCTGGAGTGGCTGCGACCGCTCTGCGAAGTGGCGACGGGCTCGGTCGAGACAAGCCGTTGGGCACTGTCGTTCTCCGAGCGGCGCAAGGCGCTACGTCGTTTGGGGACGCGCGAGCGGATGAAGGCGGCGCTCGCAGCCAATCGCAGGGACGACGACAGCGCGCTGCAGCGCGCGTTCGAGCGCGTGCTCCAACCGGAGCCCATCGCGCTCGAAACGCTCTCGCGCGATGAACTCGCCTCGCTGCATACAGTGCACGGCTGGCTCGTGGATATCCTCGACGGACTGCCGGACCCGGCGGCGATCGACAAGATGCTCAACCGGAAGGACCTGCTCGCGCCGATGCACCGCCTGACGGCCACGGGCGTCGTCGGGCGCGAACAGGAGCTTGCCCGCCTTGATCGCTTCGTGGCTGGACCACCGCCGGTCGCGCCGCTTTTCGTGCACGGTCCTGGCGGCGTCGGAAAGTCAACCTTGCTGGCCCGGTTCATCCTGGACCAGGTCGAGAAGAAGGATCTGCCGGTCGCTTACCTCGACATCGACCGCCCAACGATCCGGCCCGAGTACCCAGGAACGCTGTTGCTCGATGCGCTGAGTCAATTGCAGCCGCAGCTCGATGCGCCCATGTCGGACGTCGAGAGCGTGGCCAAGGAACTTGAGTACGCACAGCTGCGCCACGACTCGGTGCGCCACTTCGAGTCGTTTTCGGGGGACGAGTGGACCACAGAGATCTTCCCACGCAAGCTCACCCAGTGGGCAAAGGGACGCACCGTCCTGATCGTGGTCGACACCTTCGAAGAGGTGCAGTTCCTTGGGCGCGATGTCACCGAGACGTTCCTTGGGTTATCTTTTGAGCTGCAAAGGCTGGCGCGGGTCGCGCGGGTCGTGCTCTCAGGGCGCGCACTGCCTATCGAGTATGTCGCCCGAGCGTTTCCGCAGGTGTTGCAGCAGGCGCGCGGATCGCTGGACGATCCAATGCCCCTCGAGCTCATCCCCGAGCCGCAGCGCCCCGTCACCCTGGACGTTCTCGACCCAGTATCTGCCCGCCAGCTACTGCGCACCTGCGTCATGGCTGAAGGAATCCCCGCGCTTTCCGAACGGGACCTCGACGATATCATCCGCGTCGTAAGTCGCAACCCGATGTGCCTGAAGCTGGCCGCACGCCTGCTACGCGACGAGGGTGTCGCGGCGCTCAGCAAGGACCGCACGGCGCTGCTGACGAAGCTGCGTGCCGAGAAGATCCAGGCCCTGCTGTACGGGCGCATTCTGCTTCACCTGCACGGGGACGACGTGCGGAAGGTCGCGTATCCAGGGCTGGTGGTGCGCAGGGTGGACCCAGGTGTCGTGGAGAACGTCCTCGCCGAGCCCTGCGGCTTGATGTTCAAGGATGGGCGCACGCCGTTCAGGATCGTGAGCGACCTTGCCCGAGAGGCCGCGCTCGTCGAGGTCGATCCCGCCGATGGCAGCCTGCGTCATCGTCCCGACGTGCGCCGCACCATGCTGGAGGATCTCACCGATTACGTCGATGCGTCGGTGGTCGAGAAGATCAACAGAAGCGCCGTCGCGTACTACGAGACCCAGGACGGGCCGATTGCCCGCGCCGAGGAAATTTACCACCGGCTCCGCCTGCGGCAACCGCCCGCGACCATAGCCCCGCGCTGGACCGACGCGGCTGGCCCACGGCTCAAGGGCGCGCTCGACGAGCTTGCAGCCGAGCAGAGGCTGTGGCTGGCGGAGCGCCTGGGGGTGACGCTCGACAAAAGCGTGCGGCAGTCCGCGGACCAGGCGGCATGGGAGGCGCAGGTCGCGCGGTCGGCCGATCGCTACCTGCAGGGTCAAGCGCCCGAGAAAGCGCTGAAGGTGCTGCACGAGCGGTCCGCTCGTCTGCCGAGGAGCGCGCTTTTCGGCATCGAAGCGGAGGCTTACCGGTTCCTGGGGCAGGCCGACAACGCCCTTGCCGTGGCGCGGCGCGGTGTCGAGTCCGCCACCGCCGCGGGCGCGATCGACATGGCGCTCGAGTTGCTGCTCCGCATGGTGGTGATCGACGAGGGACGCGGGAACCTCCAAGGTGCCGAGCAGACGCTGAAGGAAGCCATGGCAGTGGCGGACCACAGCGGCAATCGCCTGCTGCGGTTCCGCGTGGCAGTTACCAGGCTCCGGCTTCATCGCCAACTGCACCCGGATTCGCGTGCCGATCGTGCGACGCTTCGCCGCGAGGCACTCGCGATGCTCGACGACGAGCTGCTCCGCAAGCTGCGCGATCAACCCGTACTGCTGCGTGAGGCGGCCGCGGAGCTCGCCAAGGACGAGCCGCGCCTCGCCGCCGCGGCGATCGAGACGCTGGGCATCGAGGTCGCGTCCGACTCGCAGGCCGAGTCGTTCGGGCGCGCTCTGGCCGACGCGGCCGGCAACATGAAGGCGCCGCGCGGAAAGAGGCTCGACGGCGTGCTGCAAGAGGTCGTGGAGTCGAACTTCGATGCAGCCGTGGTTCGAAAATTGGCGACAGAGGTTCTCACAGGCCGCGACACACGCCAACTCGGCACCGAGTTGCTAAACACGGAGGCGGGCCATGTGGCGCTACGCGGGTTCCGCGATTACTTCCGTGCCGGCGTCGCCGACTCGCTGTCGAGCACTGCATCGAAGCTGCTCTCGAAGTGATCGGGGGCAAGCGGACGCCCATAGGCTGACGGTATGTCCTCACTCGACTCCGGCGGCGTTGCGGAGAGGGTCGTTTGCGCAATCGGCTTACCGCAAGAGATTTTCTGACTTCGGCGTTGACTCCGAGCACCTCAGCCCCGATGAAGTTCGTCTGAGGTGTTTACCTTGGGCTAACGAACTTACTCAACCGATGGGACGGTCAACCCGCCCCGGTGAGTTCCCCCGCCTTCACCACCCGCGGTACCAACCGCCCATTCGCGGTCGGCACCATCCGCACTACCTGGCGATTGTGATCCGGTCCGAAGCTGACATGGATCGGCTGGTCGGCACCGTAGAAATAGAGGCGGTCGAAGGGGGTGTTTTGGGCCAGCCAGCGGGCGACCTCGGCCATGTCCTCGTACTCCACGAGGAAATCCACCGCGGCGCCCTGACGGGAACAGATGGGTTTTCCCAGGCGGTTGTGCTCTTGGGCGGCGTGCTGATCGAGGCGGGGATCGATGCGGCCGGTGATCTCGCGGGCCAGTTCCGGCGAGCAGAAACCATAGGTCAAGCGGATCATGCCGAACCACTCGATGACCGGGTCGAGCACCTGCTCGGCCAACTCCTGCAAGGCGTCGAAGCTCTCCATCCGGCGCGGGAGATTGGGCAGCCCGGTGCGGCTCTGGGTCTCGCCGCATTCGATCAATTGGCGGAAGGTCAGGAAGCGCCCGCACGGCGCATCCAGGTCCGGCCCGGTGTCCGGTCGGCGCAGGTCGAAACCATCGATCACCCAACGGCGGCGGGACAGGATCTCATCGAACCGCGCGGCATTCGGACCGTATCCCGACAGGTCGCACAGCGCCAGCGCATCCAGTGTCTCCTCGAAGGCTGCCTGCTCCGGATAGCGCGGGAACTCCTCGTTGATATAACGCGACTTGTGATAGAGATAGGGCGCCGGGTAACCGGTGTTGTCGCCATAGAGATAGGAATCGATGTCCTGCTCGCGCAAGCGGATCTTCACCCGCTCGATCAGGCGCGGCAGCGGGGACTCGACAAAGGCGTCATAGCGCAGCAGGCTCAGCTTTCCCGAGCCGATGTGGATCTTGACCAGATCCGCGTCGCGGTAGTCGCCGTAGAGTACGGCGGCGCAGCCGACATAGACCCGCAGCAGCGGCGCCAATTGTTCGACCAGACTGGCATGGAGTTGCAGCGACTCGCCCGGTTCCAGCCAACCCAGGCCGCGCGCGGCGGCTTCCTGACAGGCGTCGGCAATGGCCTGGGTGTCACGGATCATGAACAGCAGTCCGAGCGCCGCCTGCTGCGCGGCGCCATAGTCGCCGAACAGGATCTTGATGTCGCGCTGCAATCCGGGTTCCAGATGCTTGTAGGGACGGCGCCGCTCGAACTGGTTGAGCGCCAGATAGACCAGCAGGTCGGCGCGCCGCGCCGCCTCGGCGCGCGCGAGGATGTCCGGGTCCTGTTGACCGGAGAGGAAGCGCAGCGCCTTGGCGAGCGTACCGAATGCCTCCATGAGCGCGGGCAGATCGGCCCCGACCTCGTCCGGCTCCGGCTGGCGCCCGAGTTCCAGCCATCGGCCCCACAACCGCTCCAACAGCTCCCGATGCGCCGCGTAGCGTTCGGCCGACCGGTCACGGGCCGGTTCGGGCAGGCGCTCGGCGTTGCGCTCCGGCCGGGGTGGGCGAATGCGTGCCGGGATCAATGCCGGCGGACCGCGTCGACTGCGATAGCGTTCCATCAGGAAGCGCTGCTCGGCATCCTTGTCCCGAAACACGAAGAGCACCCCCGGGGCCACCGGGATCGGCTCCTCGTCCAGCGCCTGGGCCAGATAGGCGCGAATCTCCGTCTGGGTGTAATAGCGCTGGAAGGTCCCGCGGCGGGTCAGGACCCCGTCGGCGAAGCCGGTCCCGCGGGGAGCGTTCTGATTGGCCAGCATCACCGCGACCACCAGCAGGGTTTCAGTCAGCAACCAGGCGCGGGTCAAGGCCTCCAGACGCTCCTCGCGATCCTCGATCACATTGATCACGAACCCGAGATTGACCAGCGGCGCCGGGCGCAGCGGTTGTTCCGGGGCGTAAAAAGGGTCCCACCCCGCCGCCTGCAGGCCGTGGGCCGTCAGGGCGCGCACGTCGTCGCCGCGCCCGCAGCCGTAATCGAAGAGGGCCAGACGTCCATCCAGAAAGCCGTGGCGGGCGAGCGCCTGAATCGGTGCCGACAGGCCATAGCGCACCAGTGCGGTCAGTTGGCGGGCTGCCTGCCAACCCCCGCCCTGACCGTCGGGCACCGGGGTCTCATTGACTGGCAGGGCGGCGGCCGGACCCTCGACCGTCGGATCGCCTTCCCCCTCATCATTGCCCACCGGCAGCAGGGCCAGGCCATCGATGCGATAGCCCCGTTCCCGCACCAGTTCCAACCACTGGCGCCGATAGCCGATGCGCGTCGGCTGGTCGAAGAGCCCGATCGACTCACAGGCCAGCGTCAGCGCCGCGCACTCTTCCCGCCGCGGGTGATCGGCCGGCAACAAGAGTTCTTTGCGATGCAGGATCGGCGGATTCTGCGAATCCGCATAGGTCCGGTAACCGACGGTGCCGGCGTCCAGATCCACCAGCCAACTGGTCGCCAGGGCGGGAAAGGCCTCATCGAAAAACGTCGGATAGTTGAGCAGCGCGATCTGTCCCCCGGCCAGATCGCAACGCACGACATTGAAATCCTCCGCCCGGCGGACCCCGGCGCGGCACTCCGCCTCCGCGACCCAGGCGGCCAATTCGGCGCCCGCCGTCTCCAGGCAACTGATGTGCAGATAGGTACGCTGAGCCACTGTTTTGCCGGTCATGGGGTTGTACTCGTAGGCTTGGGCGTCGGCTTGCCGCAGGCCCGGTCGCGCCGGCCGCGGTTCTCCGCGCTATTGTCGACCAGGACTGCCGCGATGGCGCTGTTGCAGACACCATCCGGCTTCCCTTTCGGAAAACGGGCGCTATCGGTGAACACCACCCACCCGAGGACCGGAACACCCGGCACCAGTGCCTTCACTGCCTGGGTATGAAGATAGTTCTGTCGCACCGGATTCTGAAAACGGAAACTCTGACGCCCGAGCCGCTGAGTCCACTGCGCCTCCCGCTCCTGCCCGAAGATCGACCCACGGTAGTTCTTGGTTTCGACGACAACCAGGCCGGCACCCGTCAGAACCACATGATCGACCTGGGTCAAGCCGCCGCGGCCGTCCGGGAAGATGACATCATGCAAACACTCGGTTCCAATGCGCTCCAGCACTGCCCCGACCCGCCGCTCGCCTAAGATCCCGCGCAGCTTCGGCAGCAGCAAAAACCTGAGGGCCACTAGGAGCAGCACGAGCGGGATCATCCATAGCGCCCAATCGGTGACGAGCGTCGTGATGGGCGCGAGGGCGGCGATAAGCGGATCGGGACTGGGCACACGCGTTCCCTTCGGTCTGATGTGAGCGGTATAATACACGAATGGAACTCACAGAACTCAAGCCCGGCGTCATCATCCGCGGCCCCGTCATCCCCGAGCCGATCCAGGTCGTCGCGGTGATCCCCATGGGGGTTTCGACCCAGATTCTGGGCAAGGGCCTGGAGACCGGGCAGTTCCACGACCCGATTCTCAGCCGGGAACAGATCGCGCTCCTGACGGCACCTCCCGAGAAGGCCCCGTTCGACGGCGATGCCAAGCGCTTCCGTCTCGGCATGGAGGCCATGCGCCTGGGGCTCGCCTACGAGTACGACCCCTATTTCAGTCTCTCCATCGCCAGAGTCGATCCGCTCCCGCACCAGTTGGAAGCGGTCTACGACTATTTTCTTCGGGTGCCGCGGATCCGTTTTCTGCTGGCCGACGATCCGGGCGCCGGCAAGACCATCATGGCCGGGCTGCTGATCAAGGAATTGAAGATCCGGGACTTGATCCGCCGCATTCTGATCGTCGCCCCGGCCAACCTGACCTTTCAGTGGCAACGCGAACTGCGCGACAAATTCCGTGAGTCCTTTGAGGTTATCCGCGGCGACACCCTGCGGGCCAACTACGGGATGAACCCCTGGCAGGAGCGTGACCAGGTCGTGACTTCGGTCTCCTGGGTCTCGCGCATCGAAGACGCCCGTGAGAGTCTGTTGCGCAGCGACTGGGACCTCATCATTGTGGACGAAGCCCACAAGATGAGCGCGTACAGCGCGGACAAGAAGACCCTGGCCTATCAGCTCGGGGAGCGTCTCTCCGAGATGACCGATCACTTCCTACTCATGACCGCAACGCCCCACAAAGGCGATCCGGATAACTTCAGGCTCTTCCTGGAATTGCTCGACAAGGACGTGTATGGCGACATCACCAGCCTTGAAGAGGCGATGCGGGAACATGAGGCGCCCTTCTATCTGCGGCGGGTCAAGGAGGCGCTCGTCTCCTTCCCCGACCCGGAAACGGGTGAAGTCCACCAACTCTTCACCCGCCGCAAGGTCCAGACCGCACCGTTCAAGCTCAACCCCGAGGAGATGGATTTCTACGACGAGCTGACGCGCTATGTCGAAGATCAGTCCATCAAGGCGTCGGAGGACGACAGTGCCCGCGGCCGGGCACTCGGCTTCACCATGGCCATGCTCCAGCGCCGCTTCGCCTCCAGCGTCTATGCGGTCCGCCGCAGCCTGGAGCGTATGAGGGCGACCCGCGAGCGCATCCTGGCCGATCCGGACGCCTACCGTCAGGAGCAAATCCTCAAACGCATTCCAGACGACTTCGAAGACCTGCCCGACGACGAGCAGCAGGACCTCATGCTGCGCCTGGAGGAGATCGTACCGAGCGTTGACCCCGCCTCGCTGCGCGACGAGATCGCCCGTTTGACCCGACTCATCACCGACGCGGGCGTGCTCGAAGCACGCGCCATCGAGACCAAGCTCACCAAGCTCCAGGCCGTCATTACCGAACACTGGGTCTTCAGCGACCCCAAGATGAAGCTACTCATCTTCACCGAGCACAAGGAAACGCTCGATTACCTCGTGGGTAAGCTCGTCGCCTGGGGGCTCACCGTCACGCAAATCCACGGCGGCATGAAGATCGGCGACCGGGACACCCCCGGCACCCGCATCCATGCGGAGCGGGCCTTTCGCGAATCGGCCCAGGTCATGGTGGCAACCGAGGCGGCAGGCGAAGGGATCAATCTCCAGTTCTGCTGGTTCATGATCAACTACGACATCCCCTGGAACCCGGTGCGGCTGGAGCAACGCATGGGCCGTATCCATCGCTACGGCCAGGATAAGGACTGTCTCATCATCAACTTCGTGGCGATCAACACGCGGGAAGGCCGCGTCATGGACAAGCTCTTCGAGCGTATACAGAAGATCGAACAGGACCTGGACCCCAAGCAGACCGGTTCAGTCTTCAACGTCCTGGGCGATGTGTTCCCGGTCAACTTCCTGGAGCGCATGGTGCGCGAGATGTATGCCCGTAATCAGACCGAGTACGCCATCAAGGAGCGCATCGTCAAGGAAGTGGACACCGAACGGTTCCGCTCCATCACCCATTCCACCCTGGAGGGTCTCGCCAAGCGCGAACTCAATCTCTCGGCCATCATCGGTCGGTCCGCGGCGGCCAAGGAGCGACGCCTGGTGCCCGAGGTGATCGAGGACTTTTTTCTCCAGGCGAGCCCGATCGCGAGTCTGAGCACGAAGGCGGTGAGCACAAAGGGTGCGCGACCCGAAGCTCACATCTACCAAATCGGCAAAGTCCCGCGCGGTCTCTGGAGCGTCGGAGAACGGCTGGAACCCCGCTTCGGCCGGTTGGGTCGGGACTATGGTCAAATCGTCTTCGACAAGCGCTTCCTGGAACGCGACGCGACCTTGGAATGGGTCACTCCCGGACATCCGCTGTTCGAGGCGGTGCGCGAGGACGTGGCCGGAAAAACCGGCGAAGACTTACAGCGAGGCGCGGTCTTCTATGACATCCACCGTGCCGCACCAGCCCGGCTGGATTGCTTCTCGGGCGCCGTGAAAGACGGTCGCGGAAACGTCGTGCACCGCCGTATTTTTGTGGTCGAATCAGAGGCGGACGGCAGCCTCAACATCCGGCAGCCAACCCTGTTTCTCGACTTGGTTGCAGGGGACGGGGGACACGCCATCCCAGATGAGGCGACCTTTCCGGGCGATGCCCAGATCAAGCAGGTCCTGATCGAGCAGGCCCTCGATCCGCTGCTCCATGAGGTCGCCAATGAGCGCCTCAAAGAGACAGACACCGTCCGCCGACATCTGGAAATCAGCCTCAACGCCCTGATCAACCGGGAAAGCCTGAAGTACGCCGACCTGCATCTGCGTGTCGAGGCGGGCGAGGTCAATCTCAGGCCGGCGCTCAAGCGCAGTGAGGAACGACTCGATGAACTGAACCACCGACGTGAATCCCGCCTGGCTGATCTGGACAAAGAACGGCACTGCACCATTGCCGATATCCAGCATCATGGACGGGCCTGGGTGTTGCCGCATCCGCAGCGCCAATCCCCTGGCATCGCCCCCATGGTGCGGGATGAAGAAATCGAGCGGATCGCGGTCGCAGCGGTCATCGCCCACGAGCATGCCCGCGGTTGGGTGGTGGAGAGCGTGGAGCAGGACAACCGCGGCTTTGACCTGATCTCCCGCCGGCCGCATCCGGAAGACCCCGCCACGGCCGTCGAGGTCCGCTTTATCGAGGTGAAGGGACGCGCCGCGGTCGGGGAAATCGCCCTGACGAGCAACGAATACAAGACTGCGGAGCGCCTGAAGCGGGATTACTGGCTTTACGCCGTCTTCAACTGTGCGACGGCGCCCAAGGTCCATCTGGTGCAGGACCCGGCGCGCTTGGGTTGGGAACCGGTGGTTCAGATCGAGCACTACCATGTCGGCGCGGAGCAAATCATCGCGGGTGAGTGTCTGTGACGAGGTGAAGTCGCTATGAATCTCGAATTCGACTCGGTGGCGGATGCCGCCTATTTTGAGATTTCCCCGGTGGAGGTGATAACGAGCAAGGAAATCGAACCGGGGATCATCGGCGACTACGACGCCGACGGGCATCTGGTCGGAATCGAGATCCTGTCCGTGAGTAAACGCGCCCGACCGCAGTCCTTGGATAAAGCGGCCTAGACTCCGAGCGGGACGGGGTTTGCAACCCCGTCCCGAGCGTTGTATACCCTCTTATGGGCTGTTGCCTTTATGCGGCAGCGTCGAAACCTTCCGGACAGGGCGAATGCCCCGTCCGGCGTTAGAATAGGCAAGCGACCATGACTGACCGCGAACGTCTCGACCGGCTCCAGGTGGCGGGTTTCAAGTCAATCGAGCAACTCGACGTCCGGCTGAAAGACCTGAACATCCTGATCGGTGCCAACGGCGCCGGCAAATCGAACTTCATCGGGGTCTTCAGGTTCGTCCACGAAATCCTGCGCAAGAACCTGCAATTTTACGTTTCCCAACAACTCGGCGCCGATAAGCTGGTGTTCTTCGGCCGGAAACGCACGGATGCGATTCATATCGATGTTGAATTTACGCGGCATGACTATTCGATAGTCTTGGCCCCGGATGCCGCTGGTGGCCTCTTATTGCAGAGCGAGACCCTTCGCTACTCCAAGGACAAGAGTGATCTTCTGCAAGTCACCAGAAGCGACACACTGGGAGCCATCGGCGCACGGGAGTCCGGCCTACCCGATCGACCCAATGCGGTAACGCCTGCTGGTCAAGTCGCCGCCTATCTGAGCGACTGGAAGGTTTACCATTTTCACGACACCAGCGAGTCCGCCAAGGTCAAACAGCCGGGACGCATCGGCGAGACTGACCTCCTGTTTCCCCAAGCCGATAATCTGGCGGCCTTCCTGCGCTCGATTCGCGAGACACTCGCCTACCGGCTGATCGTCCAGACCATCCAGCGAGTCGCGCCCTTTTTTCATGATTTCGTCCTTGAACCCGAGAAAGACAACCTGAGCCTGATCCGACTGCGTTGGCGGCACCGGGGGGCGGACGACACCTTTGATGCCAGTGACTTCTCCGACGGCACCCTGCGTTTCATCTGCCTCGCGACGCTGCTGCTGCAACCCCGGCTCCCGACCATCGTCCTCTTGGACGAGCCCGAACTGGGCCTGCACCCCTACGCCCTGCAGATCCTGGCGGGGATGATGCGTACCGCGGCAAGCAAGACCCAGATCATCGCCTCCACCCAATCGGTGACGCTCGCCAATCAGTTCTCCTGGGAAGACCTCATCGTCGTCGACCGGGTGGCGGACGTCTCCCGCTTTCGCCGACTTGAGGCTAAAGAAATGGAGCAATGGCTCGACGACTATGCGGTCTTGAACAACTTGCGAGATGATTCTTGAACCATCGTTACCCCAAACGCCTGATCGAAGTCGATCTGCCGATCAAGCGAATCTCCGCCCATGCGCGGCGTGAGAAGTCGATCCGGCACGGGCATATCTCGACACTGCATATCTGGTGGGCGCGGCGTCCGCTGGCCGCCTGCCGGGCGGTGATCTGCGCATCGCTGTGGCCGGACCCGGCGGATGACCTGTGTCCGGAGGCATTCACTCAGGTGGCGCGGGTACGGATGCTCGACTGGGCGCGGGAGCACCTGCGGCTGGCGAGTCCCGAGAGTGCGGCGCGGATGGTTGCCACCCAGAAGGACCCCGACCGGCTCGCGGACCCGCTGGTGTTGCGCCGGGCGCTGCTCGACTTCATCGCGGACTTCGCCAACTGGGACAACTCCACCGTCCCCGCCTATCTCGAAACCAGCCGGGCACTGACCCAAGCGGCGCATGAGGCGTTGGGTGGGGTGCCGGGTACCCGCCCGCTGGTGGTCGACCCCTTTGCTGGCGGAGGCTCCATCCCGCTGGAAGCACTGCGCGTGGGGGCGGACACCTTTGCCAGTGACCTCAATCCGGTGGCCGTGCTGCTCAACAAGGTCGTCCTCGAATACATCCCGAAGTATGGGCAGCGGCTTGCGGATGAGGTTCGCAAATGGGGTGAGTGGATCAAGCGGGAGGCCGAGAAGGAGTTAGCCGAATTCTATCCGAAGGACCCGGACGGGGCGACGCCAATTGCCTACCTTTGGGCACGCACGATTCAATGCGAGGGTCCGGGCTGCGGGGCAGAGGTGCCGTTGATTCGTTCATTGTGGCTAGCCAATAAGTCCACTCGCTCGATCGCCTTGCAATTGGTACCAAGGCCCAAGGCCAAGCGGGTGGACTTTCGGATCATCCGCAAAGAGTGTGACGGCTGGGTTGACCAGGACCAACCGAGGGCGAGAATTGAAGACCCAAAATTCGACGGCACGGTCAAACGCGGTTCCGCTACCTGCCCGTGTTGCGGATATACGACGCCGATCGCGCGCATCCGCGACCAGCTCAGGATCAGGCACGGCGGGGCCAACGACGCAATTTTGACTTCTGTCGTAACAACTTCACCCGATGAGCAAGGACGACGTTACCGGCTTCCCGAAGGCAGAGACCTCAGCGCCGTGCGATCCGCTAAGGAGCGTAACATGCACGAGGCCTCGGTTACCGACGGCGGCATCTCTCCACGTCCTGTCGAGCGGGTTAACAAAGACCACCACGATGTTAATCGGCTTCCGATGTATGGGATGGAGACCTGGGCTGATGCGTTTACGAGTCGGCAACTGGTTGCCCTATGCAGGTTTCAAGAGATCCTGAAGAGGGGACTTACGGAAAGAAATTATTCTAATGAAACTGCCCTACTGCTTGCGTTGGCTCTTGACCGCTTGGCGGATTACGGTAGCTCTGTTTGCCGGTGGGTTCCCCGTGGGGAATACATGGGAAACTCGTTTGGTAGGCAGGCTCTTCAGATGGTCTGGGACTTTGCAGAGGTAAACCCGTTCTCCGGCTCGACAGGCGATTTGACGGGAGCGCTCGACTGGATTGCGAAGGTGGTCGAGAGAGAAGCGTCAGCGCTCAACAACACAGGTGTTGTTGCGCAGGGCAATGCAACGTCTCACCCATATCCTAACGATTCGGCCAGCGCTTTCATTACCGACCCGCCCTACTTCGACGCCATTGACTATGGGGTCATTTCTGACTTCTTCTACGTTTGGCTTCGCCGCTCGGCAAGCACTCTTTTCCCTAGCTTATTCACCGCACCTGAGACGCCGAAAGACGAGCAAGTTGTGGTCAACGCGAACACAACCAAAGGAACTGGCACACGCGACGAGCAATTTTTCAGAGCCGCAATGATGTCCGCGATGGGCGAGGGACGAAGGGTAACCGCGCCAGGTGGCATAGGAGTCGTCGTGTTCGCCCACAAAAGTACGGCCGGCTGGGAATCCCAGCTATCAGGAATGCTGGAGGCAGGATGGATCGTCACCGCATCTTGGCCAATAGACACGGAGATGGGTGAACGACTCGTTGCTCGCGGTTCTGCGTCGCTTGCCTCGTCCATTCACCTCGTCTGCCGCCCGCGCGAGCACCCCGACGGCTCAGTCCGCGGCGATGACATCGGCGCCTGGCGCGACGTGCTGGCCGAACTACCGGTGCGTATCCACGATTGGATGCCCCGCCTGGCCGAGGAGGGCGTCGTGGGTGCGGACGCCATCTTCGCCTGTCTTGGCCCGGCTCTGGAGATCTTCTCGCGCTATGCCCGTGTAGAGAAGGCCAACGGCGAGACCGTAACGCTCAAAGAATACCTGGAACAGGTCTGGGCAGCAGTCGCCAAGGAGGCCCTGTCGCTGGTCTTCGCCGGGGCCGACACCGCGCGTTTCGAGCCCGATGCACGACTCACCGCCATGTGGCTGTGGACCCTGAGCGCGGGCGCGAACGCCGACGCGCCGACTGGTCAGAACGATCTGTTCAGCGACGCGGCGGACGACGAGGAACCCGTAGCCAAGGGCAAGCTGAAAGGTGGATTCGCCCTGGAGTACGACGCCGCCCGCAAGATCGCCCAGGGCCTCGGCGCCCACCTGGAAGAACTGCCGCACCTGGTCGAGATCAAAGGCGATCAGGCCCGACTGCTTCCAGTCTCCGAGCGCACCAAACACCTCTTCGGTAAAGACGAGGCGCAGAACCCGACGCGCGGACGCGGCCATAAAAAGCCCGTGCAAGGCGACCTGTTCGCGGATCTCAAGGAAATCGAGGAGGAGGTTGGTTGGGGCGCCACTGGCGCATCCAAGGCCGGCGAGACGGCCCTTGACCGCATCCACCAGGGCATGATCCTGTTCGCCGCCGGTCGCAGCGAAGCACTCAAGCGCTTCCTCGTCGACGACGGCGCCGGCCGCGATCAGCGCTTCTGGGGACTTGCCCAGGCACTTTCAGCCCTCTACCCTGCCCAAACCGAAGAGAAGCGCTGGGTTGATGGGGTCCTGGCGCGCAAGAAATCGCTCGGCTTTTGAGGAACCAAGATGGCGACCAGGATCACCGAACTGGCTGAAGACCTGCTGTCTGCGCTCCGTCTGGCCCCAAACGAGTTCGACCAGGAGCAGCGTATTGAGGCGGCCACACAGTTGTATGCTCAACAGCGCGTCTCCCAGGGAAAAGGGGCGGAAATCGCTGGTCTGTCGCGCGCGGAGTTTATCGACGCATTGGCACGCCGTCGGATTCCGGTGTGTCAGGAGACCTTTGACGAGTTGATGGAGGCGATCCGACGCGAGGACTTAGCGGCATCGATCATCCTGATTTCGGGAATTGCTCACACAAAGACACAAAGAACACAAAGAAAAAAGAATCATTGAAGGCGTTGGGCCGATCACCGCGCGAGTGACCTGCTCGGCCTGCATATCGCATTGATAATCTTTGTGATCTTTGTGTCTCTGTGTGAGAACTGCTCATTTTCTAATCATCGTTCGCACCGCCGGAAGACAGGAGGTCGAGGCTTTAGCCGGCCGGTATCGCTTCTTGCGCGGCGCTGTTCCGGCTAAAGCCTCGACCCCCAGTCGACTGAGCCACGATTCATAAGTGCAGGAATAGTTTCATGAATAACGACGAACTGTTACAGCGCATCACGGTCAACCCGGCGATCTTCGGCGGCAAGCCGATCATTCGTGGTCGTCGGCTGGGGGTGGAGCACGTCTTGGGATTGCTCGCGGCCGGCGACGACATTGACACCCTTCTGGAGGGCTACGCCTGGCTGGAGCGGGAGGACATACTCGCGTGTCTCGCCTACGCCCACAGGATGGTCGAGCACGGGGAAGTAATATGACCCATTTGGAGCGAATGACGATGGACCCTCAAGTCTGTGGTGGCCAGCCGTGCCTGCGCGGAATGCGAATCCGGGTCAAGGATGTACTCGACATGCTCGCAGCCGGCGCTTCGCGTGAAGAGATCCTGGAAGACTATCCCTATCTCGAAGACGATGATATCAGCGCCGCATTGTTCTATGCAGCGCAGCAGGCTGATCACCTCACCTTGCGGGTGGCCTGATGGCCATCAAGCCCTGGTACAAGGTTGCAACGCCGCGCGAGGACCTGCGCGAAGGCCGGCCGCTCGATGCCGCTGAATTCGCGGTCCACCTGGATCATGTGCGGGACGGCCGCGCCGCCGTCGACTACCAGGACCCGGAGCGGTTCTTCGACCGCACCTATCTCACCAAGAGTCTGATCCTGCTGGCCTCTCAGGTGATCCGACGCCTCGCGGGCGAGGTCACCGAAACCTCGGCCGTATTCAACATGGCGACCCAGTTCGGCGGGGGTAAGACCCATGCCGAAACCCTGGTTTACCACCTGGCCAAGCACGGCCCGCAGGCATCCGGATGGACGGGGGTCCAGACGCTGCTCCGGGCCGCGGGGGTCAGTGCGGTACCGGCGGCGGCCACCGCCGTGTTCGTCGGTACCGAATTCGATTCCATCCGGGGACGCGGCGGGGATGACGGCACCCCGAAACGTTTGACGCCCTGGGGCGAGATCGCCTTCCAACTGGGCGGAGCGACGGCCTTCGAGAAGGTGGCGCGCCACGATCAGGAGGGCACCGCCCCGGCGGGCGACGTCATCCGCGATTTCCTGCCCAAGGAGAAGCCCGCACTCATCCTCATGGATGAGTTGATGAACTATGTGAGCCGCAGCCGCAAGAGCGGCCTGTCGGCGCAGCTCTATGACTTTCTGCACAACCTGTCCGAGACGGCGCGGGGTCAGCGCAATTGCGTCCTGGTGGTGTCGATCCCGGCCTCCGAGATGGAGATGACGGCGGAGGACCAGTCGGATTACGACCGTCTCAAGAAGATGCTGGACCGCCTGGGTAAGCCGGTGGTGATGTCGGCGGAGGCGGAGACCTCCGAGATCATCCGCCGCCGGCTCTTCGAGTGGGACCTGCGTGCCGTCGGCCAGGACGGGCGAGTGCTGCTCACCAAAGACGCACTGACCACCTGCAACGACTATGCGGACTGGCTGTTGGAGCATCGGCAGTCGATTCCCGCCGAGTTCCCCATCGACGATGGGCGCCGGCAGTTCGCCGCCACCTACCCTTTCCATCCGGTCGTGCTCTCGGTCTTCGAGCGCAAATGGCAAACGCTCCCCCGCTTTCAGCAGACCCGCGGGGTGTTGCGGCTGCTTGCGCAATGGGTGTCGAACGCCTATCAGGACGGCTTCAAGGGTGCCCATCGGGACGGTCTGATCGGTCTGGGCACGGCGCCGCTCGATGACCCGCTGTTCCGTCGGGCCATGTTCGAGCAACTGGGCGAGGATCGCCTGGAAGGCGCGATCACCACCGACATCATCGGCAAGCCGGATTCGTTCGCAATACGCCTGGACAGCGCCGCGGTGGACACGATCAAAAAGGCACGGCTGCACCGCAAGGTCGCCACCAGCATCTTTTTCGAGTCGAGCGGCGGACAGCAGCACAAGGAGGCGAGTCTGGCGGAGATTCGTCTGGCGGTCGCCGAGCCTGGCCTGGAGATCGGCAACGTCGAGACGGTGCTGGAGGAACTCCAAACCAACTGCTATTTCCTCACCAGCCAGAACAACCGGTACCGGTTCAGCCTGACGCCGAACCTCAATAAGCTCCTGTCCGACCGCCGGGCCAACATCAAGCCGCCCCGCATTGAGGAGCGGGTAAGGGCCGAAGTTCAGAAGGTCTTCGCCAGTCAGGCGGGCGTCGAACGGGTCTATTTTCCTGAGCGCAGCAACCAGGTTCCGGACCGACCCGTGATCGCCATTGTGATCCTGGCGCCGGATCAGGGGTTGGGCGACGCGCAGACCCTACCCTTCATTGAACAGGTCACGCGGGACTACGGGAACTCCGGCCGCACTTATAAGAGCGCCCTGATTTGGTCCATCCCCGATGCGGCCGCCAGCCTCTTAGAGGAGACGCGTAAGCTCCTGGCCTGGCAGGACATCGACGAGGAGGAATCCGACCGTCTGGACGACGCCCAAAGGCATCAACTGGCTCAAAGCCTGAAGAAGTCCGAGCGGGATCTGCGGGAGGCCGTCTGGCGTACCTACAAGACGATCGGCCTTTTGGGGCGCGACAATCAGATCCGCACGATCGACCTTGGTCTGGTGCATTCCAGCGCGGCGGACAGTCTGGCCGGGCTTATTCTCGGCCGCTTGCGTCAGGACGACGAGGCCGTGGACAGCGTGAATGCGAATTTCCTCGTCCGCAATTGGCCGCCAGCCCTTACCGAATGGAGCACCAAAGCAGTCCGCGACGCCTTCTTCGCCTCGCCCCGGTTCCCGCGCCTGCTCGTCATCGACAAGCTTAAAGACACCATCGCCCGCGGGGTGACCAGCGGTGTGATCGCCTATGCGGGCAAGACCCCGGATGGGCGCTACGACCCCTTCTTTTTCGAACAGGACCTTGACTCGGCAGAGATCGAGTTCAGTGACGATCTATTCATCGTGACTGCCGAGGAGGCGAAAAAGCGCATCGAACCGCCAACGCTCAAGTACCTGGAGGTGCACCCCGATCACGCGAGCGTCGAGCCGGGCAAGAGCCTGGCCTTCACCTTCAAAGGGCTGGATCAGCACGGCCAAGAGTATCCGCTCGGGGCCTTGAACTGGTCGGCGACCGGCGGTGAGATGAGCGAGGCCGGCGTGTTCCGCGCGGGCGACGCCGAGGGCGATTACACCGTCTCCGCGGTCTCCGGCATCACCAAGGCGACCGTCCGTATCGGGGTCAAGCGCCAAGCGATCGACCCGGTCGACCCGCGGAAGCCGCACCCTGAGAACCCAGGGATCAAGTGGTCGGGACAGGTCCCGCCGCAGAAGTGGATGAACTTTTACACTAAGGTCCTGGCAAAATTCGTCAACTCGGGTGCCTTGACCGTGCGGGTGAACGTGGATGTCAGTCCGCCGGGAGGGCTGTCGCCACAGCAGATCGAAGAATTCAAGGCGGCGTTGCGAGAGCTTGGGCTCGACTAAACCGCGCCCAGTGCGGTCATTACTCGGCATCCGCGGTGAGATTCAATACGTCGCCATTGCCAAGAAACAGATCCGTCTTGGACCCGTTGCTCGCACTGCCGCGGAGCACCGGTAAACCGGCCTCGACCATCTTGCGCGCGGCAATCACCCCGGTGCAGTGATTACAAGCCAGATGGTCGATGTGGTAAGTCGCGAGTTGCGCGATGATCCGGTCGCGTTCCTCGTCCCAGTCGTCGAACGGGGCGATGTGCAGTCCGCCGTAGACCGCATGGATGCGCTCGGCGCCGACGAAGGCCCGTCGGGCATAGTCGAGGAGATTGAGCACCCCGCCATGGCCGCAGCCGGTGACCATCGCCAAGCCCTTTTTCTGAATGTTGAAATACAGGACGTTCTCGCCCTGGACCTGCAACAATGTGTTCATGGGGAACTGCGCCAGGACACAGCCGGGGAATAATGCCAATGGCTGATTCGGCAGGACCCGGTGCAGTGGTCCGGTGTGACCCATGTGCTGGATCAGCGCCAATCCTTCGGAATGAAAGCCGTCCGGAATGTAGATCGGCAGCGACGGACAGTGTTTCAATGTGGCACCGATGCCCCAGAAGTGATCGAAATGCTCATGACTGATGATCAGGCAATCGATCGCATCCGCCTGCAGTAAGCGGTCCACCCCTTCCTCGGCAAAACGCCGGTCCATCCAGGCCGGGTTCCAGCCGGTATCAAACAGCAGTCGGTGTACCCGACCATCGAACCCTTCCGCCTCGATCAGCGCCGATGAACCGGCTGCATTCTCGGGGTGCAAGTCACCAAACGGCGGCCACGGCAGTTGATATTGGTTTTCACCCATGCCGCCGGCGGCTTTGATGTCGGCCAGCAGAGTTGCGTTCTCAAACCAGCCGGTTTCAGAGATACACAGCACTTTCAGTCGCTTGAGATCACCGATGGGCAGCGGCTGCGCTGGCGCCTGAACCTGGTCGGCAGCGGTCAGTGGACGATCGTGCATGGCGGCCTACCGTAGAGGGGTGGAAGCAACCTGATTAAACCACCGATCCGGAACATCAGCCACCCTGGAAGATGAATGTCCCCCGTGGGAGCGGCGTCCCGCCGCGATGGGTGCTGCGGTGACCTCGAATGGTAGGGCTTCACGCCCGGCCCCATCGCGGCGGGACGCCGCTCCCACGGGGTCGCTACGCGACTTTAACTGTAAACGAATCGGTACGACTGAAGTCGCACCTAAATCCGAGCCGATAGCGGGTGGTATCCGGTGTTCCGGAAGTCACCTGAGTCCGTGACCGGGCTGGAGCCAGCCCGGCTTCAGTTGACGGCAGGAGGATCAGGTGGCGTCCTTGATATCTTCCTTGAGATCACCCAGACCGGCCTGGACCTTGCCCGCGTTCTTCTGAACGTTGCCTTTTATCTCCAGTTCTTCATTACCGACGACCTTACCGGCAGCTTCCTTGACCGCGCCCTTTGCTTCTTCGTAACGGCCTTTGACTTGCTCTTTGTTCATGATGATCTCGTGATGATGCGTGTGATCATGACAGTCGCCATGACCTGAGCGTCGAATGCAGATTCCTCACGCTCTGCCGACAGACTACCGGTGTAACCACGCAAGCTCGGTGCGGCAACGCACATAGGTGGAGTCTTTCTGCTGGGGGCCCGCGCTATAACCAACCGTCTCGGTGCGGCAGCGAACGGACTTGGAATTGATGATGGAATTATGGTGATATACTTTTTCCGGTGTTCCGCGCGGATGCCGATCGCCGCAAGGCGTTCAACGGTGACGTCGGGGCCGAAGTCTTGTCGTTCAGGAGTCATCATGGCAGTCATTCTCGAAGAAGCGATGCGTGGGTGGATGGCGGATCACCAGGGGCTGCGCGAGCAGATTGCCGAGCGCGGCGTCGACCGGTTTTTCTCTGCGCTGGTCCCCGCGCAGCCGCCGACTCCGGCGCAGTTGGAACGGGCCCTTGCCGGCGCCCGCGATGAGGTGTTCGCGGCTTTGAGCGCGGACGCGGTGCTGGACGGTTTGCCCAACCCGCCGACCGGCGGGGGCGACCGCGAAGCCCTGCGCAGCAGTTGGCTCAGCCTCAATCTCGCCTGGGGTCTTCCGGCCCCGCCCCTTGGCCGGGGCCTGTCGGTACCGCGACTGGCAGTCGCCGCCGCGGTGGGGAGCCTGCTGGGCATGATGCTGCTCGGTGGACTATTGAACCTCACGCTGGGGCTGCGTGGCGTGGGGATGCTCATCGGTGCCCCCGGCGGTGCGGCAGCGGCGATGTACGCGGTGGGCAAGCTGGCCGAGAGCAAAGCCCTGCGGTTCGCACTCAAGTCACTGATGGGCGTGGCCTGGACAGCGGACTTGCTGGGTGCCACCGCGCTCGGCTTCGGCGCTATCTGGGGTCGGCTGGCGGGCGTCGGTTTGTTGCGGCGTATTCTGGTGTACGCGGGTGTGGTGTCCTTGCTGGCATTCACCCGCGGCAGTACTCAATACGATGACCGCGCCTACCGTAAGACGGTCCGTGACCTGATCCGGCCGGCAGTCGATTGCTCGGCCCTGCTGCTCTGCAGTCTGTCGGCCGGGCGAGTCGAAACGCCCCCAACCGCCGCACTGGACGCGGGTTTGGCGCGGGCGATCCAGGAATTGCATCGGTGCGACGCGGCGGGTCTGCCGACCGCCGCCGAGTCGGTGCTGCTGGAGGCACGACGGATGGGGCTGGACGGGGTGTCGGTCCCGCCGCGCTTCGTACAGGCCAGCCAAGCGGTGCGCCCACGGCTGCGCTGGAGTCCGGAGTTGGCGCAGCATTACCGGCCGTTCGGCCTGATCGAGGAGGGCGACACCGTCATCGTCGAAGACGAGCCGGTGATCGTCAACGGCAACGTGCTGGAGAAGGGTCTTGTCCGGAAACAACGTTCGTAACGCTTTGCAGGTGGTGTCGGAGCAGCCCAAACCGGTGCTCGCGCTGGACTTCGGCACCTCCAATACCTACGTCACCAAGTGTCCGGGAGACAAGGAAGACCCGGTTGGCGTGGATTTCGGCGACGGCCGCGACGGCATCGCCACCGCCATTCTCTACCGGGACGGCAAGGACCCGCTGATCGGCGATGTGGCGCTGGAAGAGTTCGGCGACGCGGGCCCCGCGCGGGTCGGCTACAGCATCCACGCGCAGTTCAAACCGGACCTGGCGGCCAGCGCCGAGACCCGCCGCTATGCCCGTGATTTCCTGGTCGGCCTGCTGGAGGTCGCCCGGCGGCAGAACAAGGACATCGCGCCCTTGCAGCGGCAGGTGCTGTTCGGGGTGCCGAGCGAGTCATCCGAGGGGTATCGGGACGCGCTGCGCGCGATCTGCCGGGACGCGGGCTTCGGCGACGTCAAGACGGTGGACGAGCCCAAGGGTGCCATCTATTTTCATATCCAGCGCAAAGACATTACGCCAATCGAGGCACTCACCGGCGCACTGGTGGTCGATTTCGGCGGCGGGACCTGCGATTTCGCGCTCATGGCCGGCGGTGAGGTCATACACTCCTGGGGCGACATGCATCTGGGCGGTCGCCTGTTCGACGACCTGTTCTACCAGTGGTTCATCGAGCAGAACCCGGGCGCGGTCGCGGCGATGCGCCGCGAGGCGGCCGAGTTCTTCGTCCTGGCGGTACGCTGCCGGGAGGTGAAGGAGAAGTTTTCGCTGGCCATGGCGCTCGACCGGGCGCAGGTCTTTCGCAAGGCGGTGGGTGAGTACGGACGCCTCACCGGGGCCACCTGGGAGACCTTCCTGACGCGGGCGCAACACTATCGGCCGTCGGCGACCTTCGCCGACTATCTGCGGGCCATGAATCCGCAAGCGGGCGAGCACCTGTTGGCGTTCGACCAGGGGCTCGACCTGCTGGATTGGTTTCGCCAGACCCTGCGTCAAGGGCTGGCAGACGCGCGGGTGCGCGGCCAGGACCTGGCCTGTGTGATCCTCACCGGCGGCAGCAGCGCCTGGCCCTTCGTCGCCGCCATCGTCACCGAGGAACTGAAACATCTGCAGCGCGCGCCGCGCCTGATCCACAGTGACCGACCCTATGTCACGGTGTCCCAGGGCCTGGCCATTGTCCCGGCGCTCCAGCGACGCCTCCTGCTGACCCAGAGCGCCCTGCGCACCGAACTGCCGGGCTTTGTCGGCAACCGGATCGGCCCATTGATCGAGCGGCGCATGGACGCGGCGGCCGAGCAGATCGCCGAACGGTTGGCGGTCGGTCTGTTCGATGAGCGGATTGCGCCCATCCTGCACGGCTTTCGCAAGAGCGGCGGCTCGGTCGCCGCCCTGAAGGCCGGGATCGCGACCGCGGCCGCGGACTTTCAGTCGCAGATCGAGGCGATCGTAAAGACGCAGATTGCCAAGGCGCTGACCGGGGTCGCCGCCGACACCACCGAACTGATGCAGGCCTGGTATCGCGAGCACCGGTTGACCGTCAGGCAGCAGCTCGCCGGCACCGGCCCGGCGCTGGACATGGCAGAGGGCTTACGGATCGCCGATCCGGATGTCTATGGCGAGATCTCGGGGGTCGTGCTGGCGCTGTCCACGACCATCGTGGCCGTCGTGGCGGCCGTCATCAGCGGCGGAGCCGGCACGGCGCTGATCGCATCAGGCCCCATCGGGCTGCTGGTCGGCGCCATCATCGGCGTGGTCGCCGGCGCCCTGGCGCTGCATTACGGCGTGGAAGAGGCCAAGCGCCGGGCCGAGCTTTGGGAAGGCACCCCGATCTGGATCATCGCCCGGGCCCTGACGGATGACAAGATCGCCGGCCTGCGCCAGGACATCAAGGATCAGATCGCGGAAAAGGTGAAGGCCCATTCGGAGGGCGCCGGACAAGGCTTGGAGGATCAGGTCCGGCAGCGGGTAGAGCAGGAAATCGCCAGCTTGTCGGCGATCAGTCAAATTTGGTAGATGCAAGGCTGATGGTGGATGCGCTGTGCTTATCCACCCTACGAAACCGGCCCCGTTGTAGGGTGGATAAGGCGCGCCGCTCGGTGGCAGGGACCCGGCACGGCGCTCGCGCGCGCCGCATCCACCAAGGATCGCGCGATGCCGCCCAAATTTGGAATCCGCGTCGCCGGGATTGGCCTTCCGGCCGCCCTACAGAATCAATGGATAATCGGCGATGCCGGGGTTGCCCTTCACACCTTTCAGCTTGGGTGTATTGAGCCGACCGATCTTGACCGTCTTGATGTCCCGCAGGTAGGTGGCGACCGTGTCCCAGATCGGCTCGCCGGGTGATTGACTGCCGACGGTCGCCCAGCCGGCGACCACGTACTGCTTGTCGGCCTCGATCCTGGTGCCGTCGTTCAACTGCATCTCGGTGATGCGGTTGCCCATGGTCGCACCGGGTTCGCACACATAGTCCAGGCCGCCGACCCGCACCATGTCCCCGCCCTGCTGCACATAGGGATCGGGGTTGAAGAGGTTGTCGCAGACATCTTCGAGGATGGCCTTGATCTCGGTGCCGGACATCTCCCGGCGATAGGTCTCCGGATACGTGATACAGGTCTGATCCATGACGTTGTCCATCGTGATGGTCTGGCCCGGCAGCACCGTGGTGCCCCAGCGGAAGCCGGGGGAGAGGCTGATCTGCGCGTCCTTGACCTTGATCAGCGCATCGCAGATGACCTGATCGAAGGTCCCGTTGAAGTTGCCGCGGCGGAACAGGGTCTGCTCGGCGACCGCCAACTTTTCGGCGAGCTTGTCCTGATAGGGCGCACGCACGCCCGCGACGTATTTCACCATCTCCGGATCGGGCTTGATGAGGTTGGAGAAGACCGGAAGCAGGCGGTAGCGATAGTCGCGCAGCTTGCCGTCCTTCACGTCCAGGTCCATGACGCCAAGGAATTTGCCGTTGGAGCCGGCGTTGGTGACCAGCGTCTTGCCGCCCTTGTTTTCGACCAGAGTCGGCGCCGGGATGCCGTCGTGGGTATGGCCGCCGAAAATGCAGTCGATACCGCTGACCCGGGAGGCCATCTTCAGATCGACATCCATGCCGTTATGGGAGAGGACCACGACCAGATCCGGTTTCTCCGACGCGCGTACCTTATCGACGATCTCCTGCATCCGCCCGTCCTCGATCCCGAAGGTCCAGTCCGGGATGAAGCGCTGGGGGTTGGCGATAGGGGTGTAGGGGAACGCCTGACCGATGACGGCCACCCGCACCCCGCCGACCGGTTTGATGACATAGGGCTTGAAGGCCAGGCCCGAGTCTTCGTTGAAGCCGGGAAAGTCAGCGAACCGGTAGTCGAACAGCGCTTCCTCCCGGACCTGGACATTCTGCGCCACGAAGTCGCCCTTGAACGCCTCGATGTTGCGGATGACCTCGGTATCCTCGTAGGTGAACTCCCAATGGCCGGTCATCACGTCGACCCCGAGCAGATTGCAGGCGCCGACCATATCCTGCCCGCGCGTCCAATAGGCGGTGCCGGAGCCCTGCCAGGTGTCGCCGCCATCCAGTAACAGGCTGTTGCCGTCGCCGCGCTCGCTGCGCAGGCGGTCAACCAGGGTTTTCAACTGCGCAAAGCCGCCGACCGCCCCGAACTTCGCGGCGCCCTTGTCGAAATCGAGGAAGGTAAAGGCGTGGGCCTCGATCCCGCCCGGCTGCACCTTGAACTGTTTGAGAAACGCCTTGCCGACCAGATGCGGTGCCTTGCCCAGCGCGGCACCAAGCCCCAGGTTGACGTTCGGCTCACGGAACCAGATCGGATTGAGCTGGGCGTGGGTATCGGTGATGTGCAGCAGCGTGCAGTTGCCGAACTTGGGGACCTCATAGAGGTCGCCGGGCTGGCGCGCGGCGGCAAAGACCGAGCTGGGCAGCATCCCGGCCGCACCGGCCAAGCCCATGAGTCTCATGAATTCGCGACGGGAGATAGACATGGCGATAATCCTCCAGCGAGTACAGTTGGCGACGACCCAAGGGCAGTCGGGGCGCGATGGTCGACCGCGTAGGCCCGTCGGCGAGCGGCGGGTGCCATTACCGGTCGCAAGTGTTAGCATCAGCCGCACACGCGGGTGCGTGGGCGCGGTTCCGATCCGACAGGTTCCGATCCGACCAGGCGTGCGGTGCGGCGAAGAATCGCATGATCGGGGACCGGCAGCCAGTGCCGCCCCGTCACGCGCAACAACAAAGATCCAGATCAGGAGGTTCCAACCATGAAGTTCCCCTCGATATCCCGGCGGCGGGCACCGGCGCTCATCCTGGGTGCCCTGGCCATCACCGCCGTCGGTGTGGCGTCCGAGATGCCCAAGATCGACCTCACGAGCGGCGACCCGGCCGCCGGTAAGGCGATCGCCATGGATCGCTCCAAGGGCAATTGTATCGCCTGTCATCTGATCATCGGCGGCGAGAGTCCGGGCGCCATCGGCCCGGCGCTGATCGCCATGCAGACGCGCTACCCCACCAAGGAGGCGCTGGCCATCCAGATCTGGGACGCGACCGTCAAGACCCCGGAGGCCGCCATGCCGCCGTTCGGCCGGCACGCGATCCTCTCCCAGCAGGAACTGGCCGACGTCGTGGCCTATGTCTGGACCCTGTGAGCGCGCATTACCGGAGGCACTCCCGCATGAAGAAAACCCACCTGATGTTGACCGCCCTCGGTCTGGTGTGCGCCCTGGGCTCACCGCTGTCGGTCGCCGGCACCCCGCAAGAAGACCAGGCCGTCTTCCAGAATTATTTCAAGCAGCGCTTCCCGCACGTCCCCATCGACGATTTCAAGAACGGCGCCTATGCGCTCGACCCGGTGGGCCGCGAGAACTGGGAGGCCATCGAAGAGTTCCCGCCCTATGAGGCCGCCATCGATAACGGCAAGACCCTGTGGGCGACCCCCTTCGCCAACGGCAAGACCTACGCGGACTGCTTCCCGGACGGTCCGGGCATCGCCGGCAAATTCCCCCACTGGGACAAGGAGCGAGGCATGGTGGTCACCCTGCCGCTACTGGTGAATGAATGCCGGGTGGCCAATGGCGAGAAGCCCTATGGCTACTTTCTCGGACCGCTGGCGGAAATCAATGCCTATATGGCCTTCGAGTCCCGTGGTCAGATCATCAACGTCGAGATCCCGGCCGACGACCCGCGCGCCCTGGCGGCTTACGAGAAGGGCAAGGAGTTTTACTTCGCCCGCCGCGGCCAGTTCAATTTCTCCTGTGCCCACTGTCACATGGGGAATTCGGGCTCCACCCTGCGCACGGAGATCCTGAGCCCGGCCCTCGGTCACACTACCCACTTCCCGGTCTATCGCTCGAAGTGGGGCGAGATCGCCACCCTGCACCGGCGTTACAAGGGCTGCAACGAGCAAGTCCGGGCCAAGGCATTCGAAGGACAAAGTGAGGAGTACCGCAACCTGGAGTATTTCATGAGTTACATGGACAACGGTCTCGAACTCAACGGCCCCGGTGCCCGCAAGTAGCGTCCGCGACGGCTTCGGTCAGCGGGCCGCGGCAAACCGGCCGGTCGGACGGCCAACGCCGACCGACGGACTGCACGGTTGCGCGTCCGCAATGATGATCGACGCCGACCGCGCGGTGACGCTGCCGATTGATTGGCGCAAGACATAAAGACCCATGCTCGATGAATCCCCGCCTCCGGGTGACGCCGACGCAGCCGCGCGCATCCGTGAGGCCAGACGAGGAGTAACCAAGAGATGAAGATACGCAGTCTTTCCGCGGGCGCACTGGCCGCCGCCCTGTTGCTGGCCGTGCCGGCGACGAGCCTGTGGGCCGCCCATCGGGCCGACGCGCAGCAGGCCATCGCGCAAGCCTTGAGCGCCCGCGAGAAGGTGTTGGCCGCCGGCCTGGCCAGTGAGACCGCCGCACTGATCGAGGAGGCGCAAGACCTGATTCCGTCACGTCAGTACACCAAGGCGGTCGAGCTTGCCGAGCGGGCGCGCAAGCAGGACGAGTACGCCTTGTCCCAGGCCGCCGCCGCCAAACCAGCCGCGGCGGCGGCACCCGCGTCAACGACCGCCGCGCCGGCGGCGGCACCCGCCGCGCCTGCAGCCGCCGCCGTCACCAACAAGTTTAGTGCGGCCGAGGCCGAGACGGCGATTGCCGCGGCCGAGGCGGCCCGCAAGAAAGCCGACGCGGTCGGCGGGGAATGGCGCGACACCGCGAAAATGATCAAGGATGCCGGGGAACAGTTGAAATCCGGCCAATTCGACGCGGCGGTCAAGCTGGCGAACAAGGCCAAACAACAAGGCGAACTCGGCTATGCGCAGGCGATCAGCCAGAAAGGCGCCACCTTCCCCTCCTATGTGCACGCCAAGTAATGCGATGGCGAGCGCACCACCCGCCGGCCCGGCGGTCGCGCCGCTGATCGCGTGCACCCTCATTCGCTTATGCTCCCGATGGAGGCTTCCTGAGATGAATCGCTCTGCCGTCTTTGCCATCGCCCTTCTGTCCGCGTTCGCTGCTATTCAGCCCGCGGCGGCAGAGGGCAATAAGATCACTCCCAAGCTCGACTCGGTGCAGGTGATGCACAACGGACAGCCGGTCACGGTCCAGCGTGGACATGACCCCGCGGCCCACCTGCCGGCAATCTTTCAGAAGACCGATCGCGGCTGCCCGCCCTTCTGCGTCCAGCCAATGGTGGCGGTTCCCGGAGTCGAGACCGTCGGCGAACTGGAACTGCTCGCCTATCTCCAGCGCGTCGGTCAAGGCGACGAGAGTATCCTGGTGGTCGATTCGCGCACGCCGGATTGGGTGATGCGCGGTACCATTCCTGGTTCAGTCAATATTCCCTGGAACAAGATCAATATCGACACCAACGGCACCTTCGAGACCCCGGGCGAAGCCGAGAGCTTCAAGCACATCCTGGCCGACGAGTTCGGCGCCACCCTGGGCGAGGGGGGCAAATGGTCATTCGGCGACGCCAAGACGCTGGTGCTCTTCTGCAACGGCATCTGGTGCCCGCAATCCACCGCCAACCTGCAGACCCTGGTCAAATACGGCTATCCGGTCGAGAAGCTCAAGTGGTACCGCGGCGGGATGCAGGATTGGGTGAGTGTCGGATTGACCAGCGTCAAGCCGTGAGCACTGGGTTGCGCTTTGTGACACCGCGCTGCGGTGTCACGCACCGGCCTTGATCGTAATCCCGGCCAGCGGCGTGCGTAGTCAGGGCTTCCAGCCCTGACAGCGCCAGGCCAGGATGGCCTGACTACGCACCCGGCGAGCCCAGGTGGCCGAAATCTTGATCGAGGCCCACGCGCCGGTAGCCGGAATGTTAACCGCCAGGGCTGAGGTCCTGACTGCATCGCGTTCTCGAACCAGGGAGCGCCGATATCGATCAACGACCCGGCGTTTCTCAGGACTCCGCGCCCATGACCCTGCAACTCTACACCCTGATCCTGCGCCTGCTGCTGCCGGCGGCGTTGCTGCGGCTCTATTGGCGCAGCCTCAAGGCCCCGGCGTATCGGCACCGGATCAGCGAGCGCCTGGCGCTTGATCAGCCCGCGGCGCCGCCCGCGGCAGTCTGGGTCCATGCGGTCTCGGTGGGCGAGGTCCAGGCCGCGCAGCCGCTGATCAAGCACCTGCTGAGCCGGGACCCGCCCCTGGCGGTGCTGGTGACCACGACGACCCCGACCGGTGCGGCCAGGGTGCAGGACCTGTTCGGCGCGGCCGTGACCCACCGCTATACCCCCTACGATCTGCCGGAGGTGATCGCGCGGTTCCTGGACCGGGTCGAGCCGCGTCTGCTGATCGTCATGGAGACCGAGATCTGGCCCAACACCCTGGCGGCCTGCGCTGCCCGCGGGATTCCGACGGTGCTGGCCAATGCGCGGCTGTCCGCCCGTTCGGCACGCGGCTACGCCCGACTCGCGCGGCTGACGCGGGACACCCTGGAGCGGTTCACGCTGATCGCGGCGCAGACCGAGGCGGACGCGCGGCGTTTCCGCGACCTGGGTGCCGCGGCGCAACGGGTCGTCGTCACCGGCAGCATCAAGTTCGATCTACGTCCGGCGGCGAGCCTGCAAGATCAGTCCGAGGCGATGCGCCGGAGTTGGGGTGGGGGTGTCGCCGATCGCCCGGTCTGGGTCGCCGCGAGCACCCACGAGGGCGAGGAGGAACTCATGCTCGCGGCGCACAGGCAGATCCGTGCGCATGTCCCCGCGGTCCTGCTGGTACTGGTGCCGCGTCACCCCGAGCGATTCGAGCGGGTGGCCGGGCTGATCCAACGCGCCGGTTTCCCACTGACGCGGCGCAGCGCCCGCGTGCCCTGCCCGCCGGAGACGGCGGTCTTCCTGGGCGACAGCATGGGGGAACTCCCGATCTTCCTGGCCGCCGCCGATGCTGCCTTTATCGGCGGGAGCCTGGTCCCGACCGGAGGTCACAATCCACTGGAAGCCGCCGCGGTCGGGGTGCCGGTGGCCATCGGTCCGGCCGTCTTCAACTTTGCGGCGATCACTGAATTGCTGGTCACTGAAGGTGCCGCGGTGCAGGTGGCCAACGCGCCGGCCCTGGCCGCGATCATGATCGATTGGTTGACTGATGCGTCACTGCGCGCCGACATCGGCGAGCACGGCCGACGGGTGGTTGAGGCCAACCGCGGCGCCTTGCAGCGGTTGCTCGGGCTGATCGAGGGGCTGCTGTCGATGCCCGATGATACGTGCGTCGAACGCAATCACCGTCTGTAGGGGCGGGTTTCAAACCCGCCCCTACAGCGGGTTTCAAACCCGCCCCTACGCCAAGGCCCGGTCTGGATATCAGGTATTCCTGAACAGCGACCAGACCTCGCGGAAGTTGTCCTGCGTCGAGTCGCCGATCCACTCGAAGGCGACTGATTCGGCGCACAGCACCTGAATGCCGCTCGTGCGCATCCGATCCAGCACATTGGCCTTACACACCGACTTGCGGGAGATGATGGCATCCGCCGGGACGAAGACCTGATAGCCCCAGCGCTGCAGCCCGGAGACGGTCTGGGAGATGCAGATATGGGCCTCCATGCCGACCACGATCAACTGGCGCCGCTCCGGATGCGCCGAGATATTGCGCTCGAACCCGGTCGCGGTGCAGCAGGAGAAGGCCGTCTTCTCAGTTGGTTTGCTGTCCGGAGGCAGATTCGCACTGATCGACTCGATGATCGGACCCAGACCCTTCGAATTGTGCTGGGTGGCGATGACCGGAATGCCGAAGACCTTGGCCGCGGCGATCAGGCGATTGATGTTGGCGACGACCAGATCGAGCTCATCCATCGGCATGGCAGCGGCCAGCCGCTCCTGGGCGTCGATGATGAGCAGTTGCGAATAGTCCCGCTGACACAGGGGCATCTGGGCTTGATGAATACTCATGGGTTGTCCTCCGACTCAGAATACGAAGACCGGTACTTCGGGACAATTGGCGAGGCGCGGGGCACAGGTTTCAAACAGCCCCTTGCGCGCGAAATCTCCAGTCGGCAGGCGGGTCATGAGCCAGGCTTCCATGGCCGGCGGATCGCCGAGGATGCAGAACAGTCGCCCTCCGGCGGCGAGTTGATCCTCCAGCACCCGCAGGATCGCCGTCCGGGGAACGGAGCCGGTGACCGCAATGGCGGCGAAGGGGCCGCCCGCGGTGGGTTCGGCCAGGGCGTCCGCTTCCCGAATCGCGATCCGCTCCAGACCCAGTGATGCCAGCCGTGCGCGCGCCGCGGCGGCGAGCACGGGGTCGATCTCCAGGCTGATGACATCGGCACCGAGCAGGCTCAAACAGGCGGTCAGGTAACCGCTGCCGGTCCCGACCTCCAACACCCGCGCGCCGGGCTGCACATCCAGCGCCTGCAGCAAACGCCCCACGACCTTGGGGGCCAGCATGATCTGACCTTCACCGATCGGGACCTCGATGTCCGCATAGGCCAGCCCCTGGTAGGCATCCGGCACGAAGGATTCCCGCCTGAGCGCGGCCATGGCCTCCAGGACGCGATCGTCCAGCACCCCCCAGGGGCGAATCTGCTGCTGGATCATGTTAAAGCGGGCGATCTCGGTATGCGTGTCCACGCTTGGGCCTCCACTGGGCTTCAGGGCAACGACTGTGCAACGGCTAAGGCTACGAACTTCTGCCCGGCGGTGCAACCTTGGAAGGCATCGGTACGCCCACGGATATGCTATGTTCCGCTCCGCCGCACCCCCCGCCGAACCCATGTGACCCGGACCTTGTTCGATGCATCGCAATCCCCTGATCGCTGCCGTGCTCGTTGCCGCAACCGTCGGTATCACCCAGGCCGCGGAACAGCCCGGGCAATCACCGCCGTCACCCGCGACCCGTTCGGGGACCCTGAGCACGGGCCCAGCCGAGAGCGATCTCCGCGCCGCTTATACCAACAAGATCAACAGCATCAATGCCGGTACCGAGCAGTACCTCGGCGCCCGGGCGGCCGCGCAACTCGGCATCCGGCTGATCAAAGTCAACCTGGTCGAGTGCGACCCTTTCGAAGAGCGCTTGGATCTGTACCGGTGCACGATCGTGGTCGAGTCCGCGGTTGGTGATGCTGCCCCGGCACTCACGCGCCGGGAGGTCGTCTTGCTCAAGGAAAACGACACCTGGCGGGTCCCTTAGCCCGGCAAGCAAGGAAAATACACTATGGCGCCGTCTGCCAATCAGCCTGGATGTCGCTTACAATCCGCCCGGCTCAGGCGGCGCGCCTGAGAGAAAAAGACACCGCCGGGTCCATCGCGGCGATCCGCTTCATCCTTGGCGGTTTCGGCGATGGCAACCACCCGGTATCCTTAGCGTTCGATCGAAGACTTAGAATTTGGTGTGGAGTTAGCTATGCCTCTGATCTCCCGTTCCCTTGCCGAGATGATCGGCACCTTCTGGCTGGTACTCGGCGGTTGCGGCAGCGCGGCCCTGGCGGCCGTCTTTATGGCCGGCACCAACGATATCGGTATCGGCCTGCTCGGCGTCGCCTTCGCCTTCGGCCTGACAGTCGTCACGATGGCCTATGCGATCGGACATATCTCAGGGTGTCATCTCAATCCGGCCGTGACGGTCGGTCTGGTGGCCGGCGGCCGCTTCAGCGCGGCTGAAGCGCCTATGTATATCCTCTTCCAGACCATCGGCGCCATTGGGGCGGCCTTCCTGCTCCTGATGATTCTCAAGGGCCAACCCGACTTCGTCCTGGCGGCCAACAGCCTGGCGGTCAACGGCTTCGGCGAACTGTCGCCCGGCAAGTACCCCATGTTGACCGGCTTCATCATGGAAGTCGTCATGACCGCCATGTTCCTGTTCATCATTCTGGGCGCGACCGACAAGCGCGGCATCGGCTCCCACGCCGGCCTGGCGATCGGCCTGGCGCTGACCCTGATCCACCTGATCTCGATTCCGGTCACCAACACCTCGGTGAACCCGGCGCGCAGCACCGGCCCGGCCTTGGTGCTGTTCCTGAATGGGCAGGGGCTGGCCATCACGCAACTGTGGCTGTTCTGGGCCGCACCGCTGATCGGCGGCGCGATCGCCGGCGTGGTCTACCGCCTGTTCGAGACCAACGAAAGCAAGTAAGTTGCGTGCTTTCTCGTTCCCACGCTCCAGCGTGGGAATGCCGTCCGGCCGCTCCAGCGGCCGGTGGCGCCACACGACCAAGAAAACCGGAGGTCGAGGCTTTCGCCGGTCGATCTCGCGTTTGGGCGGCCCTCGTCCGGCTAATAAAGCCTCGACCTCCTGTTCGGGACGCCCGTATGTCGGCCGGAACAATGATCAAGACCGCATGCAGATTACAGGACTACACAATCGCTTATCCGAATCCGATTACGACAACGACAACGACAACGATTGTATTCGTTGTATAACTTACTTCTGACCCGTTACCAAGCCGCCGCCCCTCAGAGTACCACCAGATTGTCCCGATGGATCAGTTCGTCGGCATCCACATACCCCAGGATCGACTCAAAGCGGCTGGTCGGTTCGCCGCGAATGCGCAGTGACTCCTGCACGTCGTAATTCACCAGGCCCCGCGCCACTTCCCTGCCCTCCTCGTCCACGCAAGCCACCACTTCCCCGCGGTTGAAGGTGCCATGCACGGCCTTGACGCCGACCGCCAACAGGCTGGTGCCCTTCTCGCGCAGTGCCCGCACCGCGCCCGCATCCAGAATCAGTCGGCCGCGCACCTGGAGGTGACCGGCGAGCCATTGTTTCCGTGCCGCCTGAGGGCACTGCACCGGGACCAGCAGGGTGCCGACGGCCTCCCCGGCGCCGATGCGGGTCAGGACCCCTTCCCCGCGCCCGGGGGCGATGATGGTCCCCGCCCCGGAACGGGCCGCCAGGCGGGCCGCCCGCACCTTGGTCACCATCCCGCCGGTCCCCAACCCGGTCACACTGCCGCCCGCCACCACGTCGAGTTGCGGATCGTCCACGCGGGTTTCACTGATCAGGCGCGCCTCCGGATCGCCCCGCGGATCGCGGTCGAAGAGGCCATCCTGATCGGTGAGCAGGATCAGCACCTCGGCCTCGATGAGATTGGCAACCAGGGCGGCCAGGGTATCGTTGTCGCCGAAGCGCAGTTCGTCGGTGGCGACCGTGTCATTCTCATTGATGACCGGGATCACCTTCAGACTGAGCAGAGTCCGCAGGGTGCTGCGGGCATTGAGATAGCGTGCCCGGTCGGCCAGGTCGTCACGGGTGAGCAGGACCTGGGCGGTGTGCAGACCGAAGGTCTTGAAACAATCCTCATAGGCGCGCACCAGACCCATCTGGCCGATGGCCGCCGCCGCCTGGAGTTCATGCAATGCCTTGGGGCGTTCGCGCCATCCCATCCGCGCCATGCCCTCGGCCACGGCCCCGGATGACACCAGGACCACATCGTGCCCGGCCGCCCGGCGCGCGGCCATCTGCTCCACCCAGGGCATCAGCATGCCCCGCTCCAAGCCCTGCCCGTCGCGGGTCAGGAGTGCACTGCCGATCTTGACGACCCAACGGCGGGTCGTCGGAAGCGTGTTACGGGAGATCAAGACGACATCCTAATCCATCGTGGGGTTGAGCGTTGCGTAGCCGCCGGCCAGCTACTGTGAATCGAGCGGATGCCACTCGGCGTCCTCCGGGTCATCGGCGCGGGTGGCCTCACCGGACTCGAGCTTGATCTGCTCCAGCCGACGCATCAGATCCTCCATGAGCCGATCGGTCCCGGCACCGGTCAGGGCGGAGACCTCGTAAACCGGCGCCTGCCAGCCCAGCGTGTCCAGTATCCGGGTGCGGCGCGCCACCATGACATCTTCCGGCAGACGATCACACTTGTTCAAGACCAACCAACGTTCCTTGTCGACCAAGTCCCCGCCGAAAGCCGCCAGTTCCGTCTCGATCTTGCGCACCTCGCCTGCCAGGTCCTGATCTTCGTCGAAGGGGGCGATATCCACCAGATGCAACAGCAGCCGGGTCCGCGCCAAGTGTTTGAGAAACTGAATGCCGAGCCCGGCGCCATCGGCCGCGCCCTCGATCACCCCAGGGATGTCCGCGATGACAAAGCTGCGGCTGCGCCCCAGCCGCACCACCCCGAGGTTCGGATAGAGCGTCGTGAAGGGATAATCGGCCACCTTGGGACGGGCACTGGAGACCTGGCGGATCAGCGACGACTTACCGGCATTGGGAAAGCCGAGCAGGCCGACGTCGGCCAGCAGGATCAACTCCAGATGCAGGTCGCGCCGATCCCCAAGGGAGCCCGGCGAGAACTGTCGGGGCGCACGGTTGGTGCTGGACTTGTAACGGGCATTGCCGATGCCGTGGAAGCCGCCGCGGGCGATCAGCAGACGCTGGCCGTTTTCCAGCAACTCACCCAGGGACTCGTTGGTCTCCGGATCGAAGACTCGGGTTCCCACCGGCACGCGCACGATCAAATCCGCGCCGCTGCGCCCGCGCATGTCCTTGCCCATCCCGTTGTGGCCGCGTTCGGCCCGATGGATGCGCTGAAAACGGAAGTCCACCAGGGTGTTGAGATTGTTGTCCGCGACCAGATAGATACTGCCGCCGTCGCCCCCATCGCCACCGTCCGGACCACCCTTGGGGATATATTTTTCCCGGCGGAAGCTGACACAGCCACTCCCGCCGTCACCGGCTTCGACCCGGATGAATGCCTCGTCGACGAATTTCATGACCTGTCCGCGGCCTTAAGCCTAAAACGCGAAAAGCCCCGCCCGGAGGACGAGGCTCTCGCGTCGACGCCAGTGGAATCCCGATCACCGATGATGTGTCGGGGAGCCCGCCGGGCAGGCTCCCGAACATCACCGGAATGACTCAGGATGCGGCGGCCTCGACGGTGACGAATTTGCGATTCTTCGGGCCTTTGACCACGAAGCGCACCACGCCGTCCTTCAGGGCGAACAGCGTGTGATCCCGGCCCAGGCCGACATTGACGCCATTGTGGACACCCGTACCGCGCTGCCGCACGATGATGCTGCCGGCCGTGATTGTCTGGCCGCCGTAGATCTTGACTCCCAGTCGCTTGGACTCGGAATCGCGACCGTTACGCGAACTACCGCCTGCCTTTTTGTGTGCCATCGTTGCCTCCCGATCAGCCTGCGCTGATGCCGGTGATCTGAATCTCCGTGAACCACTGGCGGTGGCCCTGGCGCTTCAGGTGATGCTTGCGCCGCCGGAATTTGATGATGTGAACCTTGTCGCCGCGCCCGTGTGCCTTGACCGTCGCGGTCACTGTGCAGCCGTCGATATAGGGCGTGCCGACCTTGATCGTGTCGCCGTCCGCAACCAGCAGCACCTTGTCGAGCGCGACATCGGAACCCGGCTCGACCACGAGCTTTTCGACCTTGAGGGTGTCACCCTCGGAGACCCGGTATTGTTTGCCACCGGTCTGAATCACCGCGTACATGATCTTGAGTTTCCCCAGGCAAAGTCAAAAGCCGACGCTCCGCGCCGGGTGAAAGACCCACAACAATACCCGCGTACACTCGCCACGTCAACAGAAAACAGTTGCGCCGCCAAAACACAAGCAGCACAATCCGGCGTCCACCTTGACAGCCCCATGACACGCACCTAGCATCCGCGGGCATCATCCGACCCTTATTTTTCGTGATCTGAAGAACTCCCCAGCGCATGGACCTTTCCGCGATCCGCCTTCCCGTCGTTGAAGACTCCAAGAGCGTCGACGCACTCATCGTGCGGCGGCTGCGCTCGGACGTCGTGCTGATCAACCAGATCGGCCACTACATCGTCAACAGCGGCGGCAAGCGCCTGCGACCCTTGTCGGTGCTGCTCGCGGCCCGTACCTGCGGCTATTCGGGCGCGCACCACATCGACATGGCCGCGGTCATTGAGTTCATCCACACCGCCACCCTGCTGCACGACGATGTCGTCGACAGCTCGGAGTTGCGCCGCAACCAAGAGACCGCAAACGTGGTCTGGGGCAACGAAGCCAGTGTCCTGGTCGGCGACTTCCTGTATTCACGCGCCTTCGAGATGATGGTCGACGTGGGCAATATGCGCATCATGGAGATCCTGGCCCACGCCACCAATCGCATCGCCGAGGGCGAGGTCCTCCAACTCCTCAACACCAAGGACCCGGACACCGACGAGGCACGCTACATGGAAGTCATCGTGCGGAAAACCGCCACCCTCTTCGAGGCCGGCACCCGGCTGGGCGCGGTCCTCGCCGAAAGTCCGGATTACATCGAGACGGCGATGGCCGACTACGGCCGCCACCTGGGAATCGCCTTCCAGTTGATCGACGACGCGCTCGACTACGACACCGGCAACGCGGAACTCGGCAAGAATGTCGGCGACGACCTCGACGAAGGCAAGCCAACCCTGCCCGTCCTGCGCGCCATGCAGGTGGGCACCGCGGAGCAGCGCCAACTGCTGCGCGAGGCCATCGAGCGCGGCGGACGCGAACGCATCGACGACGTCATCCGGGCGATTGCGTCCACCGACGCAATCCAGTACACTACGCAGCTTGCATTGGATCACGCCCGTCTAGCTCGTGAGGCGCTTTCAGCCCTCCCACCCTCAGACGCAGCCGAAGCCCTTGCCGCCTTGGCCGATTTTGCGGTGAGCCGAACCCACTGATGCGTGGCGGTTTACTTTATCGGATGCAAGTAACGACGCCTGATCCCGCGCGTGTCGTTGCGATCGACCCTTTTTCACGGGGTGTAGCTCAGCTTGGTAGAGCGCTGTCTTCGGGAGGCAGAAGTCGCAGGTTCAAATCCTGTCACCCCGACCAAATTCCCGCTTTATATCAACCGGTTACGACCGGTTTTTTTCTACTCCTCCCGCCCGTGGCGGGTGTGCGTGACAACTAACGTGACAACCTGATCCCTTCGTGATCCAGCACCGAAATGGCATCCGCCAGGTCGCTGGGCCTCAACCGGGCATAGACCCGGTGGGTTATCGCCACATCGGCGTGGCGCAGAAGCTCCGACACTCGCTCAATCGGCACGCCTGCCTGGATGAGCCAACTTCCGCATGTCCTGCGTAGATCGTGAGGATGCACATCCTCCAAGCCCGCACTCTGGACGCACGAGGTGAACGCCTTCCGGATGTTGACGATGCGCTCCCCATCCTTGGCACAAAATACCCACGGCGACGCAGGACAATGCAAGGCCCGAAAACTGGCTCGCGACGACAACGCTTCGCGAGCTGCTTCGTTCAGCGGCACCTGACCCGATTTGCCGTTCTTCTGGTCGGTTGCGCCGAACTCTACGCGGCACCTCGGCAAGTCCACTCTGCCCCACTCCAGTCGGAGCATTTCCCCGGGCCGCATTCCCGTGTTGAGCGCGAGGACGATAAAATCCACCAGATGGGCCGTCCGATCCCCGCGGCGCTGAGCTTCACTCAGTAGGCACTGCGCCTCCTCTTGCGTCAGCCAGCGCTCACGGCCAGAAGGCTCCCGCTGACGCCGACTCTGCCACGGGTTCAATGTGTCCCATTCCAACTCTCGACGAGCCCAATTCAGGGCCGCCGACATCAGCCCGACCTCCTTGTTGATCGTCCCTGGTGCGATCCCGTCCGCGGTCCTGCTGGCAATGTAACCGCGCACCTCCGGCGCTCCGATGCTAGCCAACGTGCGCCCGCTGAAAATCGCGTACAGCGCCTTTGCACTCCAGCGGTCGCGCTCCGGCGCACGCTTCGTTGGGCTCACCTTGGTGAGGTAAGCCAACATCAGGTCATCGAACGAAGCGCCGTCACCAGTCGCCTGCGTTTCACCGGACGCCATCCAGTTCGCACGAATTGCGAGCGCTTTCAGTCCGTTCGGGTCATCCTCAACGGTAACGCCAGTACTGCGCCGAGATCGTCCGCCGCCTGCTGTCGGGACAGATGCCCACCAGTACGGCGAGTCCTGCCGCTTGAAGATCCCGCCTTGTTTCCGCCTTGTCGGTCGTATTGGCATGTGCTTTGCTCCAGCACCGCCACCCCGGGCGGATTATCTCCGAAAGCATTGTTTGCAACCAGCGCCCGCGCGCTGCTTGGGTCAATTAGGCGGCGACGGCCGATCCGCACCGGGGTCAGTTTGCCTTCCGCGAGTAAGCGCTTGACCAATCGAGGGCTTATGCCACCCAGTTGCCGCGCTGTTTCGTCTACACTCCAGAGCAGCGTCTCGGTCACCTGGGCCCTCCTACCGGGATCACTTTCACCCGTGTGAGGGGCCATCAGTCGCGCTCCTCGCTTTGCGTTTCCGGTGTCATGGACTCCAACATATAGCTTAAAGATATTTATGACAATACATAAAAAATATATTTTCCACCAGTAATAAAAAGCCCCCACGGCACGCCGTGGGGAGAAAAAGGTGGATAAACAGATAGGGTCCGTACTGATCTAGGCTGCCGCCCGGATCTTGAGGCTCCAGACGTCGGCCCAATCGAGTCCCTTCGCACCCCCCGGGATCGGTCCCGGTGGCAGATGCACCGCCACCTGGATGCCCATCGTCAGGAGCCGAGCTCGCAGTTTGTTGGCTGCAAACGCCCCTCGTCCGGAGCGGTCGAGGTCCGCCCAGATGACGACGAGGGTCACCCCAGGTGGGGGCTCGAAGGCTTCTACGAGTGCTGCTGAGACGCCGGCCCACACCGGCATATTGGTGCGCTGCCGGACCGCCAGAGCGGTCTCGATGCCTTCGGTGACACCCAACTCGGCGCCGGCCGGAAAGAGCCGGATCGCCCCACCGCTCAAAGTGCCCATTTCGGGCATCAGTTTCTTCGGGCTCGTCACCGGCGCCTTCGCGCCGTCCGTGGTCAGGTAGGTCCGATGCAGCGTCACCGGCTGCCCGGCGGCATCGGTAACCCGGCTGATGATGGCCGGGTAGGTCCCAACCCGCACCCGCTCCTCGTAGTACCCCAGTGCGGGATGGAACCGCACAACGGCGGGGTCCGGCATCGCGTCGATCCCGCGGCGCAGGAGATAGCGCCGCAGCGGCAGGGCCTCGCGCCCATAAGGGTCCAAGGTCTCCGACCAGATCCGCCGCAGGGCGGATTCCGCGCCCGCGTGATCCCGGTGTTGCGCCGAAACGGGTGCTCGCCGAGGTGTCGATTTCGCGGCGCTCCAGAACCCGCCGCCATCCAGCCGGAGATCCTGGGCCACCGCTTCCAGGGCCACGCGGAACCCCCAGTCGTTCGCCCACATCAGTAGGGCGAAGCCGTCGCGGCGGGGTCCGCAGGTATTGCAGATCCCTCCCCCGCCTTCGTTGGCATCGTTGAAGACGCGGAAGCCGTCCTGTCCGCCATGGACGGGACAAGGGACATGCCGACCCGGACGGACCAGGGCCGGCTCCAAGCTCGGCGCCAGCCGCCCCAAGATGCCAAACCATTGGCCGCGAGCGTGTTGGCGGACTACGGCCGCCTCGATGTGGTCATTCATCGCAATCTCCAAAGTCGGATGCGGCGACAGGCAATCCCGATCAGTGATCCCCCTGTCACCCCTGGGCTGGTTAGACCGAAGTTCCATCGAGAACCATTCTCATCTTGACCTTAAGTCTCTGATCTCTTAGAGCGTTGATCATTGGGGTCCGCTATCTTGACCATAAATGTACCCATGTAAATATCTCTTAGACACTTGTAAATCTGCGTATATGTTTTATGCTTGTATGCATGTACATTGACATCGTGCCGAACCGCAACTCCCCCCCGGCGATCTTGCTGCGCGAGTCGGTGCGCGAGGGCAAGCGGGTCATCAAGCGCACCCTGGCGAACCTCTCATCGCTGACCCTCGCGCAAGCGCAAGCCATTCGGGCCGTCCTCAAAGGCCAGCCACTCGCTGCAGTCGATGAGGTATTCGAGATCATTCGCTCGCGCGCCCATGGGGCGGTCCAAGCGATNGACGTGGCCATGGGGCGATTGCGCATCAGTGCCTTGTTGGGACGCGAGGCGTGTCGGGAGCGCGACCTGGTCTTGGCGATGATCGCCGCCCGGGTCCTTGATCCACAGAGTAAGCTAGCCACCACGCGGACGTGGGACCACAGCACGCTGGGGGAGCTGTACGGGGTCAGTGATGCCGATGAAGACGCG
>NZ_KB902518.1 GCF_000379525.1 Lamprocystis purpurea DSM 4197
TCGGCGCGCAATCGCTCCTGCTCGGCTTCCCGTGCCAGCTCGACCGGACTGCGGAAGGGACGGCCCGCCGGGTCGAAGATCTCCAGGGTTTCCGGAAGCACGGCAAAGCGAATCCCGAGCCGCGGGCTCGTCCAGCCGTTCAGGTGGGACATCTGCCGCAGGCTGCCCCCTTGGCGCAGCCAGATCTCCAGCCGATTGTGCTCGGGGTCGTAGACATAGTATTCCTCGACCCCATAGGTGTCGTAGAACTCCAGCTTGTCGCGCATCTCCTTCACACTGTTGGACGGCGACATGATCTCGAAGACCACCGCAGGCGCGACGCCGCCTTCCTCCCATTGCCGGTACGAGCCGCGCGGGCCCTTGGGCCGGCCGAAGGCGATCATGGCGTCCGGTGTCAGGGGGCCGATGAGCCGCCGGTCCGGCACCGGGTACCAGAAGAGATCCCCGGCGACGAAGACATCGGCGCGATCCGCGAACAGGATCTCCAGGTTCTCCTTGATCTTGACGATCCAATCGAACTGCAGCGTATTCTCCGCCATCGGTGCTCCGTCGCTCTCCGGGTAGGGATCATCCGGGTCGATACGTAACAAGGGGTTCATGGCACTGGCTCCGGGCCGGTGTGGCGGCCCCAGGGGTGGTCCGGTCTGCCGGCTGCGCCGACACGGTCAATCATTCCAAGAAGCATCGCTATGCGCAAGCCGCGCTGCGCAAAGAACCCCCCAGCGGAGCCGACCCGCTCGCCGACGACCTCGGCGTGCCGAAGACGTCGACCGGACGCTTGGTCGAGCGGGTCCGGGCCGGGTTTNCCTTTCCCGAGTTGGAGTGGATTAGGTGGTCGGGATTCCCGGGACAAAGAAATCGCGCGAAAGCCCATGGTTTTTGTATTGCCGCAAGAAAGGCAGGGAATCGTGGTCTGTCCCCGGTATTCCGCTGCCGAGCGTCCCGCCCCCCGGGCGCGCCGCCCTGATCGACCTCTTCGAGCGGGTCGCCTTCCACCCGCTCTCCATCCGGGTGCTGGCGCAGCAGCTCAAGGACCGCGGCCCGGAAGCCCTGGGCGAGCGCCTGGAGGCCTTGCTCAAAGGAGCCGGGGCGTCCCGCCCCGACGCCGCAGGCGAGACGCCCGCGTCCCTCCACGCCTCCATCCAACTCTCGCTCGACCGCCTGGACCCAACCGCCCGCGCCCTGATCCCGCGCCTGGGCGTCTTCCAGGGCGGCGCCTGCGAGGACGACCTGCTCGCCGTCACCGGGCTGGGCGTGCCGGACGAGGCGCCGCCGGACGCGCAGGGACGCGCCCAGTTGCAGATGCTCCTGGAGGCGCTGGAGTCCGGGGACCTGGGGCCGGTCCTGCGGGCGAGCGGGATGCCGGAGGGCACCGTCCTGCCGCCGGAGGTCCTGGCGCAGATTCGCGACCAGATCGCGGGGCAGGTCGATGAACTCCGCGCCCGGCTCGCCGCCCCAACCCCGGCCCCGGCCCCGGCCGCAGCAGGGGGCAGGGGAGAGGCCGTCGCCTGGACCCAGGTCCGCGACCAACTCGTGGCCGCGGCCCTGATCGAGCCCGAGCCGCTTCCCGGCGTCCGCTGGCCCTATCTGCGCTTCCACCCCAGCCTGGCCCCGCTCCTGTGGTCCGAATTGGACGCGCCCGAGCGGGAGCGGCTGACCAAGGCACACCGGGCGCGCTATGCGCAGACGGCCCGCTACCTGTATGTCGAGGACCCCAAGCATCCGCACCAGGCCCGGGCCATCGCCCGGCTGGAACTGCCCAACCTGATCCACGCCTGCCATGGCGCACTGGCCGCGGGGGAGCCGGGGGCGGTCGACTTCGCCGACAGCCTCAACCGGTTCCTGGGCGTCTTCGGGCTCGGCCGGGAGTCCGACGACCTGCTCGCCCGCGCCGGTGCCGCCGCTCGGGTGGACGACCAGGCAGACTGGTACCTGGCCGAGTTCAACCGGGGCGAGCGGCTGCGTACCTCCGGCCGGATCGGCGAGGCCATGGGGTGCTTCGAGTCGATCCTGGCCCGGCTCGGTGAGGCACCGGGCTATCAGCGCGCCGTCATCCTGGGTCTGCTCGGCAGCTGTCTGACGGCCGACGGCCGGCCGGACCTGGCCGCCGCGTGCCAACGCGCGGAAATCGCGGTACTGGACCGGCTGGAACAGACGGATCAGGTCAGGCGCGAGCGGGGGTTCGCACTGACCGAACTGGCCGATGCACTCACCAATAGCGGGGACTATGCCGGGGCGCGGCGGGCCTATGAGGACGGGTTGGAGGTCGCAAAGGGCCTGAGCGACGAGCGCGCTCAGGGCGTCAGCCTCGGCCAGCTCGGCACCCTGGCCATGCGGGAGGGCCGGCTGGACGAGGCGGAGCGCCGCTACCGCGAAGCCCTGGACCTCTTCCAGCGGCTGGGCGAGCCCGCCAGCGAGGCGGTCTTATGGCACCAACTCGGCGTGGTCTATCAGGATGCGCGCCGCTGGGACGACGCGGAGCGTCACTACCGCGAATCGGCGCGGATCAAGGAGCAGCGTGGCGACCTGGCCGCCGCCGCCCGGACCTGGAACAACCTCGCCATCGTCACCATGAACGCCGGCAGGCCGGAGGCGGCCGAGCACTGGTACCGCAAGGCCATTGAGGGCTCCCGCGCCGTCGGCGACCGGGTCAACCAGTCCAATGGTCTTGGGAACCTCGCCAACCTGCTCCAGTCCCAACCCACCCGACTCGCCGAGGCCAGGCGCCTGGCGGAGGAGTCGCTGGCAATCAAGGAGACCCTGGACCCGGGCGCCGCCGAGATCTGGAACACCCACGACATACTCGCCCAGATCACCGACTGCGAGCGCGCCGCCGCCCCGGACCCCGCGACTGCCGCCGCGCTGGCCGCCCAGTCCAGCGCCCACCGCCGCCGCGCCCGCGCGGCCCTGCGCGCCTTCCCCGGCACCCGCCACCGGCTCCAGCCCCACCTGCCGCTGATCCGCCTGGTCGTGCAGGCCCTCGCCGCCCCGGCCCCCGGGCGGGCCGGCCGACTCGCCCGCCTGCCGCTGATCGGCCGGCTGCTCCGGCGCGCACCCGCCCCCGGCCCCGCCGCCGCGCACCTCCAGGCCGAGTTGGAGCAGGCCCTGCCGCAACTGGAGGCCAAGGGCCGGACCAACCTGGCCGCCGCCATCCGCCTGCTGCGCACCGGCGAGCGCGACCCCGACACCCTCTGCGCCGCCCTGGACCCGGAGGACGCCGTCATCATCGACACCATCCTCCAGGCCATCGCCGACCCCGCGACCCTCGCCGCCCTGACCGACCCCCCGTAGGGTCCGCTGTGCGGACCAACGCCCTCGCGTTGACCATGACCGTGCGGCACCGCCCCGGTGGGAGCGGCTTCAGCCGCGACGCGACCTGGGGAAATAGGGGACGTACCACGAAATGCATTTCTGATCGCCCCGCAAGCGCGGGCAAGGGGGCACCGGCGGGCCGCTTGCGCGCGAGCGGTGAGCGGCTGGAGGTGCGGATGGACTGAGGCCGCCGGGGTGATCCGCCGGATCGAGGCGGCTGCGCCGCCCTGCAGGTGCCCGCACAGGCGCCCATTGCGCTACAATGTATCTCATCCCGCTGAGCAGAGGACCCTATGACGACCACATCCATGATCCATGTGCGGATCGACGAGCAGGTCAAGGCACAGGCGAACGCGACGCTGGCAGCGATGGGCCTGACCATGTCCGATGCCGTTCGCGTATTCCTGACGCGCGTCGCCGCCGAACAGCGGCTTCCCTTCGCCCTGGAGGCGCCGAACGCCGAAACCCGCGCGGCGATGTCCGAGGCCGATACGATCGCCCGTCAGCACCACGCCCGTTTCACCACCGCGGCCGTTCTGTTCGATGACCTCGACAGGGCCAGCCGCGAGTAAGCGTGCAATCCCGCCGCGTGCGGCGGACTACACGAAGTCGTTCCTCAAGGACTGGCAGCGACTGACGCGATCCGGGCGGTTCGACATGCGGAGGCTGAAGGAAGCGATGTTGCTCCTGATCGCCAACGACGGCCCCTTGGGGCCGGAGTGGCTGGATCACCCCTTGGTCGGCGACTGGGAGGGGCATCGGGAATGCCACAGTCGAGGCGATCATCGATTTCCAGATGGATGCGCGAGCCGCCGGAACGCGACGGCGCCTGATCGCCGTCTCCTAGCTCCTGATGCGCCCCACTTCACATAGAACGATCAATCGGTGGCAAAAGGGCACCAGGTTGTAGCCGCAACTCCAGTCAGGCCAGGGGCTCCCGGACGTAATCGGGCTCGCACGATACGGGCACCGTGGGCGGCGGCACATGCCCGAACCCCGCAAGCGTTACCAGCAAGGGGGCGAGATCGGCGTCCAGGGCAGTGATGCGCGCCTCCAGGTCGGCCCGTGGCGCCTGCACATGCAGGGCCGTTTCAAGTTCCTGCGCCCGCAGGCACACGGCCGCGGCCCCGAGGGTAGCGGCGGAGCCTTTTAGGGCGTGAGCCAACCGCAGCACCTCGTCTAGCGCACCGGTCGCCAGGTGCCGACGCAGTGCGGCAATGTCGTCGGCGTGGCACTGCGTGAACAGGGCCAAGAATCGCATGTAACTCGACAGATTGCCGCGCACGCAGCGCAACCCGGCCTCCAGGTCGATTCCGGCGATGCCGTCTAAAGTCTGTCGTAAGGTCACGTCCTCGGACTGCGCAGCCGGTGCGGTCACGTCGGCCAGTCCCGGCGCGGCGGGTCGCGGCAGCCAGCGCAACAGGACCGCATAGAGCTGTTCGGGTTCCACCGGTTTGCCGATGTGATCGTCCATGCCGGCGTCCAGACAGCGTTGCCGATCCTCCGCAAAGGCATTGGCGGTCATGGCCAAGATGGGCAAGCGGGCATGTCTCGGCTGCGCGCGGATCCGGCGGGTCGCCTCCAACCCGTCCATCTCCGGCATTTGCACGTCCATCAGCACCAGCGCGTACTCCCTCGCCATGGCGCGCTCGACCGCCTCGTGACCCGTTGCGACCACGTCCACGACCAGACCCAGGCCGCTCAAGATCTCGCACGCCACCTCCTGATTGACCGGGTCGTCCTCCGCCAGTAGCAGGTGCACACCCCGGTAATCGCGCGCCAGGACCACCTCCGGGGGCTCCGCCCCTGGCCCCATCCCGGCGCACGCCGGCGCGGCCTCCGGCACCGCGACCCGGGTCAGCCGGGCCGTCGCCCAGAAGGTGCTGCCCTGGCCCGGGGTACTCGTCACGCCTACGCCACCGCCCATCAGGTTCGCCAGGCGGCGGCAGATGATCAGCCCCAAACCCGTACCACCGAAGCGACGGGTGGTCGAGTCGTCGGCCTGGGCGAACGCCTCGAACAATCGCGCCTGTTGGTCCGCCGTCAGTCCGATCCCCTGATCCTCCACCTCCAGACGCAGCAGCAGGGTCTCCCCCTGATCCTCCGCCACCCGGACACGCACCTGGACCCGGCCCTGCTCGGTGAACTTGATGGCATTGCCGATATAGTTGAGCAAGATCTGTCCCAGGCGCAGGGGGTCACCGCGCACCGCCGCCGGGACCGCGGAGTCGATGTCCCGCTCGATCGTCAGGCCCTTGGCGAGCGCCCGTTCACCCAGGATGCCGAGTGTATGATCGACCACCTCGGCCAGGACGAACGGGACCTCTTCCAAGCTCAGTTGATCGGCCTCGATTTTGGACAGGTCCAGGATGTCGTTGATGACGCACAAGAGGTGCTGGCTTGCCTCACCGACCTTGGCCAGTTGTGCGCTGGACTGCGGGTCGGTGAGCCGCTTGCGCAACAGATAGGTCAGGCCGACGATGGCGTTGATGGGGGTGCGGATCTCGTGGCTCATTCGGGCCAGGAAGGCACTCTTGGCGCGGGTGGCGGACTCGGCCTGGTCGCGGGCCTCCACCAATTCTGCGGTGCGCTGCGCGACCAATTGTTCGAGGTGCTGCCGATAGCCTTCGAGATCCGCCTCCAGCCGCTTGCGGTTGACCCTCTGTTCGGCCTGCGCCAGGGCCCGCGTGACCGCCTCCGGCAAGCGGGAGAGCCGATCCTTCAGCAGATAGTCGCTGGCGCCCTGGTGCAGGGCCGCCACCGCCAGGTCCTCACCCATGGCGCCGCTGACGAAGATGAACGGCAGATCGGGGTCCCGCGCCCGGACCAGGGCCAGTGCACGGCCGCCGTCGAAGTCCGGCAGGTGATAGTCCGCCAGGACCAGATCCGGGCGGAAGGTGTCCAGCGCCGCGACGAAGTCCGCCTCGTGTTCGACCCGTCGCGACGCGAAGTCGATCCCGGCCTTGCGCAGATTGCGCTCGTTGAGCTCAGCATCGGCCGGATTGTCTTCCAGCAGCAGGATGCGCAATGGGCAGTTCACGACGGCGAACGGATATCGGGCGGCACGCGATTGATCAGCACCCAGTACATACCGAGATCGGCCACCACCCGGGCGAACTCGTCGAACGCGACCGGCTTCGCGACGAAGCTGTTCACCCCGAGCTTGTAGGTGGAGACCAGGTCGCGCTCCTCCTTCGACGAGGTGAGCACGACCACCGGCAGATCGTGGGTCTGCGGATTGGCGCGGATCTGCGTCAGCACCTCGATGCCGTCGACCTTGGGCAGTCGCAGATCGAGCAGCACCACGCGTGGCAGGCCATTAGGCCCCGCGTACTGGCCGCGATGGAACAGATAATCCAGCGCGGCCTCGCCGTCCTTGACCCAGATGACCCGGTTGGCCAGGTTGTGTTTCTTCAGTGCGCGCAGCGCCAGCTCAGCATCGTTGGGGTTATCCTCCACCAGCAGGATATCGACCACCGAATCGGTCATGCTCATGATTCACTCCTTCCCGGACAGGGCCTGATCCGGTCTGACCGGAAGCCCGAAGCGGAACTTGGCCCCGACATTGACGGCACCCTCGGCCGCCACCTGTCCGCCGTGTTTTTGGACGAAGCGCTTGACGATGGCCAGGCCGACGCCGGTGCCGGCGAATTCGTCCATGCCGTGGAGCCGCTGGAACAGGCCGAACAGCTTGTCCCGATAGTCCGCATTGAAGCCGGCCCCGTTGTCCTTGACCTCAAACCAGATCAGGTCATGCCGGCGTTCCGCGCCGACCTCGATGCGCGCCGGGTCGCGGTGGCGGCTGAACTTCAGGGCGTTGTCGAGCAGATTCTGCCAGACTTGCTGTAAGGCGCGCCGATCGGCACAGACCGACGGCAAGTCGGCCCGATGGAATTCGACCAGCCGCCCGGTACGTTGTTCCGCGAGCCCCGCCCAGACCGCGTCGACCAGGCCATTCATATCCAGCTGCGCCAGTTCCAGGTCCATCCGCCCGGCACGGGACAGGGCCAGGATGTCGTCGATCAATTGGGCCATCTTGCGGGCGTTGTCGCTGACCACGCCGAACAGCCGCAGCCCTTCTGCATCCAGTTGGGGCGCATAGTCTTCGCGCAGGATGGCGCTGAAACCGTCGATGGCGCGCAGCGGCGCGCGCAGGTCGTGAGAGACCGAGTAGCTGAAACTCTCCAGGTCCGCGTTGGCGGTTTCCAGCTCCTGGGTCCGGCATGCCACGTCGGCTTCAAGGCGAATCCGATAGGCACTGCGTTCCGCCTCCAACTGCTTGCGCACCGCGATGTCCTCGACCAGAAAGATGAAATGCAGCGCCTCGCCGTCGGTGCCCCGCACCAGCGAGATGGTCCGGTTGATCCAGACCAGGGAGCGATCCTTGCGGACATAACGCCGCTCCACCGAATCGACCGGCCGCTCCCCCGTCAGGAGCTTGTGCATCGCCGCGGTATCGGACTCAAGGTCGTCCGGATGCTCGATGTCCTGGAGGGCGATGCGCGGCAATTCCTCAATGGGGTAGCCGAGGATCTCGCACAGCTTGTGGTTGACACGCAGCCAGCGCCCATCGACGCCGACATGGGCGATCCCAATGGCGGCCTGCTCGAAGGTGACACGGTTGACCTCCTCGCTGGCAAACAGGGCCGCGGTGGCCTGCTGAGTCGCCAAGGCCTGATCCAACCCCTGTTGGAGGATGCGCGCGCGCCAGTGGCTGGTCTGGGCGCGCCACCAGGACCAGTTCACCCCACCCGCTGCGCCCAACAGCAACAGGGTGACCAGCATGACCCACAGCGCCCATTGCCGCAGCGGGGCATCGACCTCGCGTGTGTCCTGCTTGGCGACCAGGACCCAGGGTGTCCCCGTGACCCGGGCGGCGTAGCCGAGCACCGGGTCGCCGGCATAGTCGCGGGAGCCGCGCTGGATGCCGGACTCGCCACCCACAGCGCGGGCCGAGAGCAGTCCCGGCTGGTCGATCGGGACCCGGATGGTCATCGGCGGCGCCTTGCGCGTGACAATGTTCAGGATGCTCTCGCCCTCGGGTCTGGCCAACACGGTCTCGCCGGTCTGGGAGGGCAGCGGCCAGTGCAACAGCAGCGGGAAGACTTGCCGCTGCGCGGGCGCGCCCAGATAGATGGCGCCGACGATTTGAGTGCCCTGTACCGCGATGCGTTTGATGGGTCCGACCATGCCGATGCGGATCGGTTGGCCCGGCTGCCGGTGAAAGTCGACCAGTTGGGGTTGGTCCTGCCGCATTGCCGCGCTGGCCTGCGGCCCGAATTCCGCCTGGGAGGCAATCCCTTCGCTGCGAATGCGTTCATTGCCCGCGGCATCGAAGAGCGCAATCGTGTCATAGCCCACATTGCGTTTCATCGCGGCGAGACGCGCCTTAATCTCCGCCAGTGCCGCCTCATCCTGTCCGTCCTGGCTCAACCAGCGATTGAAATCGCTCGCCAATTGCGAGTCCGACCCGAACAAGGCGACGTCCGCGGTGCGCTCATTCAACCAGGTATCGAGCTGGTCGATCTTCAGCTCGGCCACCGCCTGCAAGGCGGCCTCGACGCTGGCCTGGCGCTCGGCGCGCAGGCCATGGAAGACGGCCAGTGCGACCAGCAGCAACAAAGCCGCGCTGACCAGAAAAACGGTCAGCGGCAGGGTCGGTCGGCTCTCGGGTTCGGAGGCGGTCATGGGGGTCCAGTCGGCGGTGCCGTTCAGCTGAGTTTAACCGTTCGCGCTCCCAATGGGCTCGGGGTCTCGACATCCTCTCAACGGTTGCGGCAACCCTTGCATAATCTTTCCGAAGATTGTCAGACCCCGCCTTCGACCGCAAGGGCCGCACGGCGTTTCCGTCGGCCTTGCATTCCCATCCGCATCGGGACTACCCTCGACCCTAGTCTCGCACTTAGACGGTTGGGTTTCCTCCCCGCATGTTGGTCATTCTCGGAAGGTACCGCAGTATCATCCCGGCAATCGCGGCCTGGGGTCTTGCAGTACTTTGCCTGCTGGTTGCCCCTGGCGCCAGAAGCGCGTCGCCTCGCCCGATCCTGGTCGGTTCCGAGAGCGGCTTCCCGCCGTATGCCGACACAGACGCGAGCGGCCGGGCGGTCGGCTTCTCCGTGGACCTCTTTTCCGCCGTCGCCCGCGTCATGGATATCCCGATCCAGTACCGGGTCAGCGACTGGGACCAGACCTGGAACGGGCTGCTGAACGGTAACGTCGATGCACTGCCGCTGGTGGCCCAGATCAAGGAGCGTGAAGGACTGGTTGAATTCGCCAAGACCCATACCAGCGGCTTCGATGCCTTCTTCGTACGCAAAGGCAGTCAGACGCTGGCCTCGATCGACGCCGCGCGCGGTCGGCAGATCATCGTTATGCGCTCTGATGCCGGCCACCAGGCCCTCGCCGGCCGGGGTTTCGCCAGTGACCTGGTGCTTGCCGACAGCTTGCCCGACGCCTTGGGTATGCTCGCCGCCGGCCGGCACGATGCCGTGCTCGCACCGCTGGTACAGGGGAGCCTGATACTTCGTAAGTACGGGCTCGATGGGATCGAGGCCGGTCCGCCGCTGAAGGAATACCGCCGCGATTACGCCTTCGCGGTGAAGAAAGGCGATACGATGCTGCGCGACCAGTTAGACCAGGGGCTGCTGATCGTCAAGACCAGCGGCGAATACCAGCAGATTTACGATCGCTGGCTGGGCATTTACGAGCCGTCACCGTTTCCGCTGAAACTGCTTGCCTGGGCGGGCGGCGGACTGGGACTGGCGTTGCTGTTGTTTGGGAGTTGGGCGTGGACGTTGCGCCAAAGCCGTGAACGTCTGAGAGTGAGCGAGACACGCTTCCGCCATTTCTTTGAGAAGAATACCTCGGTGATGTTGCTCATCGATCCGGCAAGCGGTGAAATCATGGCCGCCAATCAGGCCGCGGTCACCTATTACGACTACCCGCGGCCCGGCCCGGTCGGCATGCTCATCAGCGCGATCAACACCCTGCCCCCCGACGAGGTCGCGCTGGAGCGGCAACGGGCGCTGCACGAGGAGCGCAACTATTTTAATTTTCGGCACCGCATCGCGAACGGCGAAGTGCGCGATGTCGAGGTCTTTTCGACGCCGGTCGACGTCGGTGGCAGGCCGCTGCTGTTTTCCATCATCCATGACATCACTCAGCGCAAGCAGCAGGAGATTTCCCTGCTGGCGTCCAACGCGCGTCTGGCCTTGGCGCAAAGCACGGCCCATGCGGGCGTTTGGGATTGGGACATCGCCAGCGGCAAGCTGTCATGGTCGGATGAATTTTTTCATCTCTTCGACCTCGATCCGGCCAAGACGGAAGCGAGCTTCAGCACCTGGCGGTCCGCGCTGCACCTGGAAGACCTGTTGACGGCTGAAGCACGTATCGGCGATGCCATGCGTGCCCATGTCCCACTGATCAACGAATATCGCATCATTCTGGGATCGGGACAGGTCCGCTGGATCTACGCAACCGGCGACACGACTTACGATGCGCAGGGTCAGCCCCTGCGCATGACCGGCATTTGCATCGACATCAGCGCGCGCAAGCAGGCGGAGGCGGCATTACGCGATAGCGAGGAAACGTTCCGGACCTTGGCGGAATTGGCGCCGGTCGGCATTTATCTGACCTCGCCCGATGGCGGCTGCCTGTATGCCAACAAACGCTGGTGTGGCATGGCGGGGATGGCCCCGACGGCGGCGCTCGGGAACGGTTGGTTAGCGGCACTGCATCCTGAGGATCGCGCATCCGTTGCCTCGGACTGGCAACGGACGGTTGAGTCCGGTGGAAGTTGGGACCAGGACTACCGCTTCCGAACGCCGGGTGGGGTCATGACCTGGGTGCACGGGCTGGCTACGCCACAACGCGACCGCACCGGTACGATTGTCAGGTATATCGGCGTCAACCTGGACATTACCGAGCACAAACAGGCCGCCGACGTTCAAGCCTTTCTGGCGCGAACCAGCGGTCGATCTCCGGACGAGACATTCTTCCATGTCCTGGCACGCTACCTCGCCGAAACCCTGGATGTGTTCTATGTCTGCATCGACCGTCTGGAAGGGGATGGGCTGACGGCCCGCACCCTTGCGGTTTGGTGCGACGGACAGTTCGAGGACAACGTCAGCTATGCCCTGAGGGACACGCCGTGCGGCGATGTCGTCGGCAAACAGATCTGCTGCTTTGCCGCCGGCGTCTGCGAGTCCTTCCCGCGTGACCAGGTGCTCCAGGACTTGCGGGCGGAAAGCTACATCGGCACGACGCTGTGGAGCCATGATGGCCGGCCGATCGGCCTGATTGCGGTGATCGGACGGCAGCCGCTGCACAACCGCCAGTTCGCCGAATCCGCATTGAAGCTCGTGGCGGTGCGCTCCGCCGGGGAATTGGAACGGCTGTTGGCCGAAGAGTCACTCTACGCCAGCGAAGAGAAGTACCGCCGGTTCGTCGAGTCGGCCAACGAAGGCGTCTGGGCCACGGATGCCGCCGACCGCACGATCTTTGTCAATGCTGCGATGTGCCGGATACTGGGTTATCTGCCCGCAGAGATGATGGGGCTGACCGTCGAATCGTTCATCGTCGAGCAACACTTGGCGGACCCGGATTCGCACATTCAGCAAGGGCATGCCGGCAAGGTGGATTCCCACGACGAACGCTGTTTCCGTTGCAAAGACGGTCGCGCCTGCTGGTGCCTGGTCAGTGCGACCGTGCTAAAGAACGAACAGGGCGAATATACCGGTTCGTTCGCCATGTTGACCGACATCACCGCCGCCAAAGCAGCCGCGGCGGAACTCGCCCTATATCGCGCTCAGCTCGAACAACTCGTTGAGAAGCGTACTGAACAACTGGCCGCCGCCAAGGACGCTGCCGAAGCCGCCAACGCGGCCAAGAGCGCGTTCCTCGCCAATATGTCGCACGAAATACGCACCCCACTCAATGCGATTACCGGCATGGCCTATCTGATGAAACGCGACGGCGTGTCCCCGAAACAAACCGAACGGCTCGACAAGATCGAGGCCGCCAGCCAACACCTGCTTGAAATCGTCAATGCCATTCTCGACCTCTCGAAGATCGAGGCGGGCAAGTTGGCTCTCAAGGAGGTAGAGGTCAACCTGAGTGCCATCGCAGCCAATGTGGTGGCCATGCTCACGAGCCAGGCGCAGGCCAAGAATATCCGGCTGCTGGTCGAGGTGCCGCCCATGCCCTGCAGGCTGCTGGGTGATCCCACACGGCTCCAGCAGGCGCTGTTGAACTACGCCAACAATGCGGTCAAGTTTACGCCAAGCGGTACCGTGACGTTGCGTGCCGCCGCCGCGACGCAAGGAGCAGACAGCATCCTGGTGCGCTTTGAAGTCCAGGATACGGGCATCGGCATCGCGCCGCAAACCCTGCCCAGGCTGTTCTCGGCCTTCGAGCAGGCGGACAACTCCTTCACTCGACAATATGGCGGCACCGGTCTGGGCCTCGCTATCACCCGCCGCCTGGCCCAGTCGATGGGCGGGGATGCCGGGGCGCAAAGCATCCTCGGCAGCGGCAGCACCTTCTGGTTTACGGCACGGATCAAGATCGGCAAGTCGGCCGCGGCGACTGCAATCCCCCCGGTTGCCGATACCATCGAAGCCACTCTGTCGCGCGACTATTGTGGTTGCCGTATCCTGCTGGTTGAAGATGAACCGGTCAACATGGAGGTTTCACGAGAGCTGCTGGAGGCCGCCGGCTTGGTGGTGGAGGTCGCTGCCGATGGTGCCGAAGCGGTGGAACTAGCCAGTCGACACGCCTACGACGTGATTCTGATGGACATGCAGATGCCCAACATGGACGGGCTCGAAGCCACTCGGCGGATACGGCAGCAGGCGGACGGCTCTCGGGTTCCCATTCTTGCGATGACGGCGAATGCCTTTGCGCAGGACCAGGCGCTCTGTTTCGCTGCCGGGATGAACGATTACGTTGGAAAACCGATTGACCCGGATACGCTGTTCGCAACACTATTGAAGTGGCTGGCACGCCCTCGCGACTGAGGCGTTCCTCATCGCCGATGCGCCAGGTTGGCATTCAGGGATAAGAATTTCAATTGCCCGAGACCCGATATGCTCGGCGTCGACCTGCGTCAGATTTGTTAATGATCGACAGCACGACAACCAGTCGAGCCAGAAAGACCTGTACATTCTCCAGGCCCGCCGGTCCGGAAGGCTAAACGACAATGGCGCCGAAACGCCATAGCGCTGGACGGTGCTCCAAGGCGCGGTAAGCCCCAGCGCGCCGGGGCTTGAGAATGAGTAGTCGAGATAGTCGTAGGTGAGCACGACGCCGACCGAGCCGGCGAGGCGTCGGCTTGATGACCGAGACGCGACGCGTGCGGCCCCTCAGTGATCCGTTCCGGCTGCGTCCGGCTCCGCTGCCATGGCGTCCGCCGGCTCCTCGGTAATCGCCGGCCCCATCAGGATGGCGAGCGGGCGGGTATGCGGGCTCGCATCGAGCGCGATGATCAGTGCCGTGGTCAGCGGTACGGCCAGGAACATGCCGACGGTGCCGAACAGCCAGCCCCAGACCAGCAGAGCGATGAATACCGCAAGTGTCGAGATGCCGAGCCCCTGACCCATGATCCGCGGCTCGATGACATTGCCGATCGCGGTGTTGATCACCAGGTAACCGGCCGCGACCAGCAGTGCCGTGGTCAAGTCAACCTGCACCAGTGCCAGGAGGACCGCCGGGATCATCATCAGGATGTTGCCGACCACCGGCAGGAAGTTCAGGAAGAAGGCCAACACGGCCCACAGGACGGCGAAGTCGATCCCAAAAAACCACAGCAGCAGCCAGACACAGACGGCGGTGGCGAGACTGGTCAGGGCCTTGATTTGCATGTAGCGATTGATGTTGTTCAGCATCCGCTGCAGCCGCGCCTCGCCGTCCTCCGTGATGTGAAAGGCTGCCCGCAGCTTGGGCGCCATCGTCGGCACTTCGAGCAGGATAAAGATGACGGTGAGCAGCACCAGGAGTCCGGTCGCGAAGACCCCGCCGGCGCTGGACAACAACCGCGGCACCAGGGCCATGAGCTTGCTCGGGTCCATCAGGTCCGTCGCCGCCGCGGCCGGGTTGTCGACACCGGTCCCCGCCATCAGGCCGCCGAAGTGCTGGGCCAGCAGCGCAAAGCGTTCCTGATAACTCGGGAGGCTGTCCTTGAAGCCCTCGAGCGCCCCGGTCGTCACCAACGCCAGCAGGCTGCCGACATCGAGCAGCACAAACGCGATCAGGAACAGGGCGCCCCATTTCGGCACGCCTTTGCGGCGCATCCAGGCCAGCGCCGGGGTGGCGACGATCGCGATGAAGATCGCGAGCAGGATCGGCGTCAGCAGCGGCGCCGCGGTCTTCAACAAGGTGATGACCAGCGCGACGGCCCCGGCGATGATCAGACCGCGGGCGGGCGCAGAGAAGGTGGATAGGACATTCATGGCCGCAATGGCTCCTGCACTGGGGTTGAGTGAACTGGGTTGAGGTCAGGTCTAAGGGCCTCGATCAAGATTCCGGCCACTTGGCTTCGCCGGGTGCGTAGTCAGGCCATCCTGGCCTGATAGCGTCAGGGCTGGAAGCCCTGACTACGCACGCCACTGGTCGGGATTACGATCAAGGCCGGTCTAAGCAGCTTCGGGGAACTCACCGGCGGCCTGGGTGGTACGGAACATCAGCCAGAGACCCAACACCAGCGTAATCACCTCGGCAGCCAGCATCTGCAGCAGGGCCAACAAGCTCAACAGATCGACCGCGGAGACCCAACTGGCAGCCCCGCCGGCCGTCTGGATGGTGGCGACTCCCGCCTGGGGGGCGGCGAGGAAATAGAAGAGGAGTTGCCCCACTTCCAGCAGCATCACCACCATGGAGAACAAAACGCCCAGACTGCTCGCGAGCAAGCCTGTCCACACGGTCGCGAGCACCGCCGACTCGGTCGGACGCGACTGGGGATCGGCAATCCGCCTGCCGAGACCGGTATAGCGATAGAACCAGACGATCGTAAACAGGAGCACCAGCATATTCGCCAAGCTCAGCAGCCCGACAATCGGCAGGCCGCTGCGCGGGCCGGAGATGCTGCCTGAAAACACAAAGATATAGAAGGTAACCACCAGGGGGATCGAGCCGAGCACCACCTGGAGCCAAAAACCGATCTTCCCCAAACGGGAAAAGGTCTTGGCCAGACCCTCGATCTTCGCGCCATGCAGACCCTCAACGATTCGCGTGAACATACTCATGACTGACACCTTGGCCGCGTTGCGGTCCGGCTGGGGGAGTGATCGAAGCAGAGCCGGGCGGCCCTGGTCGGGATTCTAGCGCGGTCTAGGCTGAAATTGGGCTAAGAAAGAAGAAAGGGAACTAAACCTCGCCCAGCGCGGTTCGCGATGTTTTTGGATGGGATCGGCCCAGGCTGCGGAGTCGACGATTGCCGCAGTTGGCGGGGTCTATAGCCTTCTCACCTGATATCCAGACAGACCCTTGGTGTAGGGCGGGTTTGAAACCCGACCCGATCGTGCGGTTATCGCGTTGGGGTGGGCTGCTCAAGGCGGCTCGCATCACAATGCGAGAGCGCGTTGGACTGGGTCATCCCAGGGTGGCGGCTATCGCGACGGCAGCGGCAGCGACCACCATCAAGCCCGCCAGCAGCGGCCACACGAAGCGCAGGTACTGGTCGTAGCCGACCTTCGCGATCGCCAGGCCCCCCACCACCACCACGTTGGTTGGGGAGGCCAGCAGGGCCAGGCCGTGGCCCAGGCTCCATGCAGTGATTGCCGTAGGACGGCTGACGCCCGCAAAGTCCGCGAGCGGCGAAAGCATCGGCATCGCCAGCGCCGCGTGGCCGGAACTTGACGGGATCAGGAACGCGAGCGGGATATTCGCAAGCAGCGTCACGACCGCGAAAGCTCCCGCCGAGGCGCCGGTAATGAGTTGTTCCATCGCATGGAGGATGGTGTCGAGGGTCTGGGTGTTGGTCATGATTACCGAAACACCTCCCGCGAGCAGCATGACCATAGCGGGTCCCATCATGTCCGCGGCACCCGCGGCGATGAGCCGCACGATCTCCTTTTCCTTCATCTTCGCCACCCGAACAGGCGCCCAACCGTCCCGGTGTCCACAAATCCGCGCACGGGGCTCAGCAGGCCGTAGATGCCGTTGACCGGGGCCAGGATCAGTTGCTCCACCCGTTGGCCGGAGGTGAGCGGCGATTCGATCCGCTGGTAAGTGCCGGGGATCGGCGATCCGTCGGCGTCCCTGGCATACTGACCGGCGGGGATGACCAGGGCCGCCAACCAGACCAGGATGCTGACGATGACCAAGGTGGTGACGGCGCTCGGAAACTCGAATGTCCATTTCCGGGATTCAGGTGGCGCGGCAGCGCTCGCGGTTGGTTCGGACATGATCGCTCGTGAAGTCTAGAACGTTTTGCGGATCGTCAACCACAGCTCCGTCGAGCTGTAATTGCCCCCCACCGTAGTGCTCTCGTCGCGCAGATACAGCACCTCCGGGCGCAGGGACCACCCCCGCGCGAAACCGTAGGTCAGTCCGCCGCCGAGTTCATAGATGTCGTCGCTACGGGTATAGACGGCGACGGGCTCGAAATCCGTATCGACGAGGGTGCGGTCGCCAAGATAGGCATTGTGTTCCCAGAGTCCGAACAAAAAGCCGCCGAGGCTTGGCGTAAAGTCCATACCAAAGTTGAACTCGGTCCCGAAGAAGGTGTTGTCGCCATCGGGTCTGTTGTGGGTCGCCCACTCACGACCGCCGTTGACCGCGAGGGTCAGCGACGCCCGGCCGTCCAGTAAGGCGCGCGTCCAACTGGCGGTGACCTCGGCGATGTCGCGACTGCGTTCACGCAGATCGGGCGGCAGGTTGTCGAAACGCAGTACCTGCTCGAATTCGAGGACCGCACGGGCATACTCGCCGCGCTCCAGATAGGCCCGGCCCAACGCCAGGTGAGTGGCGACCGGGTCGGCATCCGGGCTGACCGCGGCTAGTGTGACCGGCGGCGCGGCGTATCCCGCATCGGCCAATAGCAGCGAGGTCCCGAGAAGACCGGCTGCCAACCCGGCGCCGATCGGCCCGTCTTGATGTGTGCTCACGTCGCTCGGCACCTCGCTTGCAGTCCCGTAGGTCGGGTCAGGCGCGCCTGAAACGGCCCATCAGATGAAACCGCTGTTAAGCGCGCGCCGTAACCCGACATCGCGGCACCGCAAGCCGGGTTACGCTAGACCCCGCTCAAGGCTCAGAAGTCGACCGGGTCCCGAATCAGCGGGCACGTCATACAATGCCCGCCGCCCCGTCCGCGTCCCAATTCGGCACCGACAATGGTAATGACCTCGATGCCCGCCTTGCGCAACTCGGTATTGGTCCAGGTATTGCGGTCATAGGCAACGACCACGCCGGGGGAGAGAGCGACCAGGTTGTTGCCGCTGTCCCATTGGCCGCGCTCTGCGGCATAGTGGTCGCCGCCGGTCTCGATGACCCGCAATTTCTTGAAGTTGAGCGCCTGCGCGACGACATCCGTAAAGGGCGCCTTCTCCAACGTCGCCTCGATGCCGGAAGGGCCATCGCCGGGTCGGATCGAGATGGCATGCACCTGATCCATGATCGGCGGATAGAGGGTCACCAAGTCCCGGTCGGCGAAGGTGAAGACCGTATCCAGATGCATGGCCGCGCGCAGCTTGGGCATGGCCGCGACGATGACCCGCTCGGCGGCCCCCTTGGCAAAGAGTGCGGCGGCGGCCTGAGCAATGCCCTGGCGCGAGGTCCGCTCGCTCATTCCGATCAGCACGACGCCATTGCCGATGGGCATGACATCCCCGCCCTCCATGGTCGCCGACCCGAAGTTCTGGTCCGGGTCGCCCCACCAGACCTTGATACCGGCGTTGGCAAAGCTCGGATGGAACTTGTAGATCGCCGCGGCCAGCAGGGTCTCTTCCCGCCGCACCGGCCAGAACAGCGGATTCAGCGTCACGCCGCCGTAGATCCAGCAGGTCGTATCGCGGGTGTAGATCGTGTTGGGGAGCGGCGGCAGCAGGTACTCGTAGACGCCATGGGCCTCGCGGACCAGTGAGAGGTACTCCGATTGGGCATAGGCATCCGGGATATCGACGACCGAGAGCCCGCCGATCAGAAACTCGGCGAGCGCGCGCGGGTCGAGACTCTCCAGAAAGCCGCGCGTGTCTTCCAGCAACCCCAGGCCGACGTTATTGGCCGTGACCTTGCGATCCAGCAGCCAAGCGCGGGCCGCCGGGTCGGTGACGGTCTCGGCCAGCAGGTTGTGCATCTCCACGACCTCGACTCCACGGTCACGCATCTTGGTCATGAAGTCGAAATGGTCGCGCTTGGCGTTCTGCACCCACAGCACATCGTCGAACAGCAGGTCGTCGTTGTTGCTGGGCGTCAGGCGCGTATGCCCCAGCCCAGGCGCACAAACCATCACCTTGCGCAGCGTTCCGACCTCTGAGTGAACCCCGTAGACCGGCGTATTCGCGTCACGAATCGAGCGCATGGGACTGTCCTCTGGTGATGGATGTCGGTTATTGGATAGACGCTGCCGGATGGCGATCAGCTGGCGATCAGCTGGCGATCAGATGGCGATCACGCCGGTGGCGAGCGCGTAGATACCGATGCCCGCCCCGCCGAGGATCACGGCGAAGATGGCGATCTCGGCCGCGGTGAACACCTGCCTGGCCTGCTCGCGCCGGGCGAAGATGAACAACAGCGTGCCGGGCGCGAAGAGGATGCAGGACAGCAGCACATGGGTCAGCCCGCCCGCGACGATCATGAAGATGGTGTAGATGGTCGCGATCCCCGCCCAGGTCAGATCCCATCCCCGGTCCCGGTCGCCGGACAGATAGGTCTCCCGCGTGAGTGTCAGTTTGAGCGCGTAGCCCGCCACCAGCACATAGGGGATCAGGGTCATGGCGCTGGTCATCTCCAGCGCGAGGTTGAATGCCTCCTGGGCGAAGAGCGTCGAGATCAAGAAGACTTGCACCAGGATGTTGGTCAACCAGAGCGCGGCGACGGGCACCTGATTCTTGTTCTCGATTCCTAGCCATTTCGGTACCAGTTCGCTCTTGGAGGCGGAATACAAGACCTCCGCGGCGAGCAGCGACCAGGCCAGATAGGCACCCAGTACCGAGACGATGAGACCGACACTGACGAACCAGGCGCCCCAGTCCCCGACGATGAACCGCAAGACCCCCGCCATGGAGGGCTGACGCAGCTCCGCCAATTCCGGCCGCAGCATGACGCCATAGGGAAGCAGGGTCACGAGGACGAGCAGACAGAGCACGCCGATAAAGCCCATCACCGTCGCCCAGCCGACATCCTCCCGCCGCTTGGCAAAGCGCGAGTAGACACTGGCGCCCTCGATACCGATGAAGACGAAGACCGTCACCAGCATGGTGCTGCGCACTTGGTTGAAGACCTCGCCGGCATTATAGGCGCCGCCGCCCCAGAAGCTGCCCGTAAACAAGTCCGCCTTGAAGGCGAAGGCGACGATAATGATGAACAGAAAGATCGGCAAAATCTTGGCGATCGTCACCACCTTGTTGATAAAGGCGGCCTCTTTGATGCCGCGCAGGATCATAAAGTGAAAGGCCCACAGGATGACGGACGAGGCGGCGACCGCCTGCGGCGTATTGCCGTCGCCAAAGATCGGGAAGACCGCGCCCAAGGTGGACTTAATCAGGACGAAGTACGTGGTATTGCCGAGACAGGTGCCGGCCCAGAATCCGAAGGCCGCGGCAAAACCCAGATAATTGCCGAAACCGGCCTTGGCGTAGGCATAGATACCGGCATCGAGATCGGGTTTGCGGATCGCCAGCGATTGGAAGACGAAGGCCAGCATCAGCATGCCGCCGCCCGCGATCAGCCAGGCGACGATGGCGCCGAAGGGCCCGGTCGCCCCGCCAAAGCGTGCGGGGAGTGAGAAGATGCCGGCCCCGACCATGGACCCGACGACCGTCTCCGGGATCGCCGATTGCCCGCGAATAGTGACAAGAATTGAGAAAAAAGAAACCCCGTAGTCCGGGAGCGGGCTACGGGGCAATCGCTTCCCCGGCTTGGCCGGCCGGGAATTAGGAACCGCTGTCGGGGGGGATCAGCGGCTCCGAGCATTCGTCGCATGATCTTTCAGAGCGCCATATTCCGACGAAGTTCCTCTGCTGGTGGGGGCTGTTTGTCAAATTTCTTCTACCGTTCGTCGGATCAGACACGATGGACCCCGGTGCGCGCGGCCAGCCTCTTCTTCAAGCTGTCCGCGCCGGCCGGATCAATGCGCCTGATCCCAGTTTTCGCCGATGCCGATGTCCACCACCAGCGGGACGGCGAGGTCGGCGGCGCCCTCCATGGCGGTGCGGATGCGCGCGGCGGCAGTGCCGCGGGACTCCTCTGCGACTTCGAACACGAGTTCGTCGTGAACCTGCATGATCATGCGCACCGCCGGGCGTTCGGTTTCGATCCAGTGGTCGACGGTAATCATGGCGCGTTTGATGATGTCGGCCGCGGTACCCTGCATGGGGGCGTTGATGGCGGTGCGCTCGGCGGCGGCGCGGCGGGCCTTATTGCTGTGGGCGATCTCGGGAAGATGGAGGCGGCGGCCGAAGACGGTCTCGACATAGCGGTCGGCGCGCGCCTGGGTGCGGATGCTGTCCATGAACGTGCGCACCCCCGGATAGCGGTTGAAATAGAGGTCCACATAGTCCTGGGCGGCACCGCGCTCGATGCCGAGCTGGCGGGCCAGGCCGAAGGCCGACATGCCGTAGATCAGTCCGAAGTTGATGGCCTTGGCCGAACGGCGTTGATCCGCGGTGACCTGGTCCGGGGGAATTCCCATCACCTCGGCGGCGGTTGCACGGTGGATGTCCTGGCCGCTGGCGAAGGCGGCGAGCAGGCGTTCGTCGCCGGACAGGTGGGCCATGATGCGCAATTCGATCTGCGAGTAGTCGGCGGCCAGGATGTGATAGCCCGGCTCGGCGATAAAGGCGCGGCGGATGCGCCGGCCCTCCTCGGTGCGGATCGGAATGTTCTGCAGGTTGGGGTCGGTAGAGGAGAGCCGGCCGGTCGCCGCCACGGCCTGGTGATAGGAGGTGTGGACGCGGCCGGTGTAGGGGTCGATCTGCTGTGGGAGCTTGTCCGTATAGGTCGAGCGCAGCTTGGAGAGTCCGCGGTGTTCCAGGATCAGTTTGGGCAGTTCGTGCCCGTCCGCCGCGAGTTGTTCCAACACCTCTTCGCTGGTGGACGGGGCGCCGGTGGGGGTCTTGGCGATCACCGGGAGTTTGAGTTCGGTGAAGAAGATCTCGCCGATCTGCTTGGGTGAGCCCAGATTGAAACGGCGCCCGGCGTTCTCATAAGCCCGCAACTCGAGCGTGTGGATGCGCGCCGCCAGTTGTTGGCTCTGTTCAGCCAGCAGGTCGGGGTCGATGCGCACACCGGTGCGCTCGATGCGCGACAGCACCGGGATCAGCGGGACTTCGATCTCCTGGTAGAGCGGTGCCAGACGGCCGGTGCTTTCCAGCCGCGGCCACAGCGCCTGATGCAGGCGCAGGGTGATGTCGGCGTCCTCGGCCGCGTAATGGGCGGCCGGCTCCAGGGGAATCTGGTCGAAGCTGAGCTGTTTGGCGCCCTTGCCGGCGATCTGCTCGAATTGGACGGTGTCATAGTCCAGGTATTTCTTGGCCAGCGCGTCCATATTATGGCGCGTGGCGGTGCTGTCGAGGACATAGCTCTCCAGCATGGTGTCATGGGCGATGCCCAGCAGGTTGACGCCGTGGCGGGCGAGGATGCTCATGTCGAATTTGAGGTTCTGGCCGACCTTCGGGCGGCGCGGGTCCTCCAGCAGCGGCTTGAGGCGGGCGAGGACCTGCTCGCGGGGCAACTGATCCGGTGCGCCGGGGTACACATGGGCGACCGGCACGTAGGCGGCGCGGCCCGGCGCGATGCAGAACGAGAGCCCGACCAGTTCGGCGCGCATGTAGTCGAGACCGGTGGTCTCAGTGTCGAAGGCGAAGAGGTCGGCGGCGGCGAGGCGCTCGATCCAGGCGTCCAGTGCCGCGGTGGTGAGGACGGTTTCATAGTCCGCGGCGGGCGCCGGGTGTGGCGGCGCGTCAGGCGCGCTGCCCGCGGTGTCGTTCAGGCCGGCCAGGAGCCGGCGCGCGTCCAGCCGCTCGTACCAGGTGCGTAAGGCGGCGATATCCGGGGCGGCGGGGGTGAGGTCGGTTGGCGCCAGGTCCAGGGCGACATCGCGCTTGATGCTGGTCAGGCGCCGGGCGAGCGGCAGTTGGTCGAGCACTTGACGCAGGCTCTCGCCGACTTTGCCCGACACCCGGTCGGCATTGGCGATGACGCCGTCCAGGTCGCCATAGTCCTGGAGCCATTTCACGGCGGTCTTCGGGCCGCACTTGGGAACACCAGGTATATTGTCGCTCGTATCGCCCACCAGGCTCAGATAGTCGATGATCCGCTCCGGGGGCACGCCGAACTTGGTGATGACCCCGGCGCGGTCGAGCAGGGTGTCGGTCATGGTGTTGACCAGGGTAATATGCGCGTCGACCAGTTGTGCCAGATCCTTGTCCGCGGTGGAGATCAGGGTCGGGATGCCTTGCGCCGCCGCCTGGGTGGCCAGGGTGCCGATCACGTCGTCGGCCTCGACATCGGGGATGACCAGCAGCGGCAGCCCCATGGCGCGGACGACGGCCTGCAAGGGTTCGATCTGGGCGCGCAGTTCATCCGGCATCGGCGGCCGCTGGGCCTTGTAGGCGGGGAAGATCTGGTCGCGGAAAGTCTGGCCGGGGGCATCGAAGACCACGCCGATGAATTCCGGGCGCTGCGCCTCGATCAGCTTGCGCAGCATGGAGAGCACGCCTACCACGGCGCCGGTGGGTTCGCCCTGGGAATTGGTCAACTTGGGCAGGGCGTGATAGGCGCGGAACAGATAGCCTGAACCGTCGATCAACAGCAGGGGATACTTGGCGGCCATGGACGCAGTCCTCGCGGGGTAAGATACAACGGTAGCATGGCGGTCGCGGGTTGGGCAGTCGCGCGCGTGACCAGCGCCCCGGCTGTTGCCGGGCGTCTGATCGGACGGGAGTCTTCCCGATGCACCCGCGCCAGGCGCCGCCGGCCTCGGCGATGTGTAAAAAAGACGATTATTCGCTGAATAGCAGAACTAGGCGACACTTCGCGCGTGATTGACGGCCTAACATCCATCCATAAGCTCCATTCCTGATCGTCGACTGTTTCCAGATGCGAAGTACCTGTCTCATCCTGGCGGCCTTGATGGCGTGCACCGTCGCTGTCGCCGCTCCCCCTGACGGTGCGCCGGCGGCCGCGGCGCCGGAGGGCACGCGTGTGCCCGCGGATGAGTTCTGGTCGGATGAGCCGCAATTGCTGATCACCGGTGTCACCCTGGACCCGGAGACGCGGCGGCTGACCATCAACGGCCAGAACTTCGGCGGCCACCGCTTGCCAACGGTCAAGCTGGGTGCGCTCTTCCTGAGTTTGTCCCGATCCACCGATAACATGCTGGTCACTGACCCGCTGCCGCGGGCGCTGGATGTCGGCACCCATCTGGTGACGGTGGTGGCGGGTAACGACCGGACCCGCTTCGATGTCTACAGCCTGGTCGTCGGCCAGCAGTCCGCGATCATCGCGACCGCGGCGCAGGTTCGGCCGAATCAGGTGCGGATTCTGGATTCGACCGGAGACGTGGGTTGGCACACTGCGACCGCGGTGGGCAGTGACGGCAATCCGCTGGTTGCCTATCTCGATTACACCAACCGCGACCTGAAGGTCATCCAGTGCCAGGACCCGTCGTGCGGCAGCGCGAGCACGCACGCGCTCGATCGGGAAGGCGACCAGGGCTGGTGCAACGCGCTGGTGGTGGGCGCCGACGGCCTGCCGCAGATCGCATATTTCGACAATACCAACAAGGATTTGAAATTCGCGCGTTGCCAGGACCCGGAGTGCCGGGTCTTCCAGCCACAGGCGATCGATACCGAGGGCCAGGTCGGTCAGCATGTCTCACTCCTGCTGGGGAGCGACGGACTGCCGGTGATCAGCTATTACGACAAGACCCGCGGCGATCTGAAGGTGGCGCATTGCCGTGATCCGGACTGCACGGAGGTCACTCACACGGTGGTCGACAGCGCGGGTAATGTGGGCTGGTACACGAGCATGGCCATCAGTGCCAAGGGCTATCCGATCATCAGCTACTTCGATGTGACGCGGCGTGACCTCAAGGTGGCGCATTGTGAAGATCCGGCCTGTACGTCCGCGACGGTCACGGTGCTGGATACCGGTGGGGTCGGTCTGGGGACCGGCATCATCGTGCCCGACGACGGACTGCCGTTCATCGTCTACTGGGATTTCTTCAACGACGACCTCAAGCTTGCGCACTGCGCCAACCCGGAGTGCACCAAGGCCAATGTGCGGGTCATCGACAGCACCGGAGCGGTCGGCTCCAATGCCGCCATCGCCCTGGGCCGCGACGGCCATCCCATCATCGGCTATCACGACCATACCAACAGTGACCTCAAGGTCGCCTACTGCGAGGATCCGCGCTGTGCTCGGGTGCGGATCTCCGCGCCGGACACCGAGGCGTCCGTGGGGTGGCATATCAGTATCGCCATCGGCGCCGATGGACTGCCGATCGTGAGTTACTACGACGAGACCAATGGGAATCTCAAATTCCTGCACTGCGGCAATCCGGCCTGTAGCGTGACGGATGATTAGTCGCTGAGACCCAGGTCGTTCCACAACCGCAGCGTCGGGCCGGACTGATTCATGGTGTAGAAGTGCAGACCGGGCGCACCGCCGGTCAGCAGGTTGCGGCACAGACGCAGAACGACCTCGTGTCCGAAGGCGCGTACCGCGTCCAGATCGTCCCCGCAGCCTTCCAGCCGGCGCCGCGCCCAGCGCGGGATTTCGGCGCCGCAGGCATCGGAGAAGCGGGCCAATTGGGTGTAGTTGGTGATCGGCATGATGCCCGGGATGATGGGGATCGCGATGCCTTGGGCGCGGGCATTGTCGATGAAGCCGAAATAGGCATCGGCGTTGTAGAAGTATTGGGTGATGGCGGAGTCGGCGCCGGCCTGCACCTTGCGTTTGAAATGCTGCATGTCCTGTGTGGGGTTGGGGGATTGGGGGTGATACTCCGGATAGGCCGCGACCTCGATATGGAAGTGGGTGCCGCGCTCGGCGCGGATGAACTCGACGAGTTCGTTGGCGTAGCGGAAGGCACCGGCGGTACCGGTCCCGGTGCCGGAAGGCAGGTCGCCGCGCAGCGCGACGATGCGGTGGATGCCCTGCGTCTGGTAGCGAGCGAGGATGGCACGCACCTCGTCCGGGTTCGAGCCGATGCAGGCGAGGTGCGGGGCGGTGTCGATGCCCTGGCCGCGTAGCCAGGCGACGGTCTCGAAGGTCCCGTCGCGGGTGGATCCGCCGGCACCGTAGGTGACCGAGAAATATTCAGGACCGACGGCGTTGAGTTCCGCAATCGTGGTCTTGAGTTTCTCCATGCCCTCGGGGGTCTTGGGCGGGAAGAGTTCGAAGCTGAATGAAGGTTTGGAACCGGTTGGCGAGGACATGCGTGGGGAGCCTCCAGCCGCCGGCCGCCGGCCGCCGACTCGGGATCAGGGGTAAAACCCTGAGCCGCGAGTGGCCGCGGGTGGTCGGAGGTCAAGCAAACGGTGGAGCCAGCCCCAGCCGCCGTCGACCGGGCCTTGCGACCCCCCGCTGGCGGCGGGCGGCGGGCGGCTTAGTACCTCAGTACCGATAGTGCTCGGGCTTGTAAGGCCCATTCACCGGGATGCCGAGATAGTCAGCCTGTGTCTTGGTGAGTGTGGTGAGCTTGGCGCCGATCTTGCCCAGATGCAGCCGCGCGACCTCCTCGTCCAACTGCTTGGGCAGGATGTAGACCCCGATCGGATACTTCTCGGTGTGGGCATAGATCTCGATCTGCGCCAGCACCTGGTTGGTGAAGCTGTTGGACATCACGAAACTCGGGTGGCCGGTGCCGCAGCCCAGGTTCACCAGACGCCCTTCGGCCAACAGGATGATCCGCTTGCCGTCCGGGAAGATGATGTGGTCGACCTGCGGCTTGATGTTCTCCCACTCGTACTTGGCGATGCCGGCGATGTCGATCTCGTTGTCGAAGTGACCGATGTTGCAGACGATCGCCTGATCCTTCATGGCGGCCATGTGGTCGTGGGTGATGATGCCCAGGTTGCCGGTGGCGGTGACGAAAATATCGGCGAGCGGCGCGGCCTCTTCCATGGTGACGACGCGGAAGCCCTCCATCGCGGCCTGCAGGGCGCAGATCGGGTCGATTTCGGAGATCCAGACGGTGGCGCCCAGACCGCGCAGTGACTGCGCGCTGCCTTTGCCCACGTCGCCGTAACCGCAGACCATGGCGATCTTGCCGGCGATCATCACGTCGGTGGCACGCTTGATGCCGTCCACCAGCGACTCGCGGCAGCCGTAGAGGTTGTCGAACTTGGACTTGGTGACCGAGTCGTTGACGTTCATGGCGGGGAAGAGCAGGGTCCCGGCCTTGGCCATATCGTAGAGGCGGTGCACGCCGGTGGTGGTCTCCTCGGTCACGCCCTTGATCGCCTCGGCCAGATGGTGCCAGTGGCGCGGATTGCGCTGGAAGGTGCGGGAGAGCACGCCGAGGATGGCGGTCCACTCCTCGTTATCGTCCGCCGTGGGGGCGGGGACGCGCCCGGCCTTTTCGAATTCCACGCCTTTGTGGACCAGCAGTGTCGCATCGCCGCCGTCGTCCAGGATCATGTTGGGGCCGCCGCCGTCAGGCCAGTTGACCACCTGCTCGGTGCACCACCAGTAGTCTTCCAGACTCTCACCCTTCCAGGCGTAGACCGGCACGCCGGCCGCGGCGATGGCGGCGGCGGCGTGATCCTGGGTGGAGAAAATGTTGCAGGAAGCCCAGCGGACCTGGGCGCCGAGCTGGACCAGGGTCTCGATCAGCACCGCGGTCTGGATGGTCATGTGCAGGCTGCCGGTGATGCGCGCCCCGGTCAGCGGTTTGGACTGACCGTATTTCTTGCGCAGGGCCATCAGGCCCGGCATCTCGGTCTCGGCGATGCGCATTTCCTTGCGGCCCCAATCGGCCAGGGACATGTCCGCTACTTTGTAGTCGGTGAACTCACTCATGGGTTTAAGCTCCAGTGTTAAACGTGAGTGAGCGCCGTTGTCAGAGTCGACCCGGCCGCCGAGCCTGGCCTGGAGCCGTCAGGTCCCAGGTCGCAACGCTCCTCGGTGGCGAGGTGTTGGAAAAATGTTCGTCCGCAGATGGACGCGAATCAGCGCAAATCAAGTCCGCGGGCCAGCCGACGCCCGCCGGCGGCGAAGACGGCCCAGGTCCGCTCGAGGCTTGCCGACCAGCGGATCCTACCGCATCACTCAGTTCGCGTCTGTCTGCGGTCGCCGGCGGCTTAAATTCCGGCTGCCGCGCGCAGCGCCTCGGCCTTGTCGGTGCGCTCCCAGGAGAAACCCGGCTCGGTGCGTCCGAAGTGACCATAGGCGGCGGTGGTGCGGTACTTGATCAGGTCGCGGTTGCCCAGATCGAGCATGCGGATGATACCGTAGGGCCGCAGATCGAAATGTTCGCGGATCAGCTCGATGATCCGGTGTTCGCTGACATTGGCGGTGCCGAAGGTGTCGATCGAGACCGAGGTCGGCTCGGCGACGCCGATCGCATAGGAGACCTGGATTTCGCACTTGTCGGCCAGGCCCGCGGCGACGATGTTCTTCGCGACATAACGCCCGGCGTAAGCCGCCGAGCGGTCGACCTTGGATGGGTCCTTGCCGGAAAAGGCGCCGCCGCCGTGCCGTGCCATGCCGCCGTAAGTGTCGACGATGATCTTGCGTCCGGTGAGTCCGCAGTCGCCGACGGGGCCGCCGATGACGAACTTGCCGGTCGGGTTGATGTGGTACTGGGTCTCGCCCTTGAGCCAGCCGGTCTCGCTCAGCACGGGCTTGATGATCTCCTCCATGACTGCTTCGTGGAGCATTTCCTGGGTGACGTCGGGGCTGTGCTGAGTCGAGAGCACCACGGCCTGGACCGCCACCGGCCGGCCATCCTGGTAGCGGAAAGTGACCTGTGATTTGGCGTCCGGACGCAGCCAGGGCAGGGTGCCGTTCTTGCGCACCTCGGCCTGGCGCTTGCACAGGCGATGCGCGTAGTCGATCGGCGCCGGCATCAACAGGTCGGTTTCGTTGGTTGCGTAGCCGAACATGAGCCCCTGGTCGCCGGCCCCCTGCGCTTCCTCGGTCTCCCGGTCCACGCCCTGGTTGATGTCCTTGGATTGCTCGCCGAGGGCGACGAGCACCCCACAGGTGTGACCGTCGAAGCCGACCTCCGAGTTGTCGTAGCCGATCTCGTTCACGACCTGACGCACGACGCGTTCGTAGTCGATTTTCAGGTCGGCGTCGGTGAGGGTGATCTCACCGGCCAGCATGACGAAGCCCGTCTTCACCAGGGTTTCACAGGCGACCCGCGCCTTCGTGTGATTGGGGTCGCGCCGGTAGATCTCGTCGAGCACCGCGTCGGAGATCTGGTCGGCCATCTTGTCGGGGTGGCCTTCGGAAACGGACTCGGAGGTGAAGATGTAATCTTTGCTCATGGACTTGAATTGGTTTGTTCGGCCAAGTGTGGAAAACCCAGCCGCTAAGGATAAAGCTTCGTCGGGAGAGATCCTAGCCCCGCGACGGCAGTTCCAAATTCGGGTGGCCGCCGCCGGCAGCGTGTCGGCAGCGATGCTGATGGTGGATGCGCTGCTCCACCCGACGAAACCTATCCAGCGCCGGGCGCGGCGCGGCGCGTAGCGGGACGGTGACGACGGTTGCCATTTTGCCGCGTGGGTAGCTTATGCTTATCGTCAAATCGGGCCGTCCGGTCGGGGCGTCAGCGGGTACGCGCCCGGCTGACGGGGAGTTCAAGTGCATTTCACTCAAGAGATTATCGAGGGTCTGACCCAGGGCGTGGCGGTCTACCGGCCGACCCCGGATGGTCAGGACTTTCTGCTGACTTACCTCAATCCGGCGGCGGCCCGTCTGGTGCGCCGCGACCGTGCCGAACTGATCGGGCAGACGCTGCGCGAGGCCTTCCCCGGCGCGGCGGCCATGGGTTTGCTGGAGCTGTTGCGGCAGGTCCACGCCACCGGCGAGCCCGGGCTGATCGAGGCCAGCCGGTATCAGGACGACCACCTGGACATGTGGGCCGCCAACCGGGTGTTCCGCCTGGCCTCGGGCGAACTGGCGACGGTCTTCGAGGATCAGTCCTCACGGGTGGCCGCGGACCGCGCCCAGGTGTCCATTCGCAACCGCTACCGGTCGGTCTTCGAGAACAGCCTGATCGGCATCTTCACGGTGAATCGCGAGCGGGTGATCGAGGAGATCAACCAGCGCGCCTGTGAGATTTTCGGTTTCACCGTCGAGGAGGCCGTCGGCAGTTCGGTCGCGCTGCTCCATTGCTCCCCCGAACACTACCGGCGCTTCGGTGTCCAGTTCTTCGCCCAGGTCGACGAAGGGGGCGTGTTCAATATCCGCTATCCCCTACGGCGCGCGAACGGCTCGGTTTTTCCGGCCGAGTTGTCGGGTAAGCCGCTGAACGGGCGCGATTTGACCGACGGGGTGGTCTGGGTGGTCGCCGACCTGTCCGAAGCGCAGGCGATCGAGGCGGCATTGCGTGAGAGCGAGTCGCGTTACGCCCTGGCCGTGGCCGGTGCGAATGACGGTCTGTGGGACTGGAAGGTCCCCGAGGATCAGGTGTACTACTCGCCGCGCTGGAAGGCGATGCTGGGCTATGACGACGCGGAGCTTCCCAGTCGCTTCGAGGAGTGGCGCACGCGGGTGCACCCCGACGATCTGCCGGGTGCGCTGGCGGCCATCGATGCCCATCTGCAGGGCGCCGTCGATCACCTGGACATCGAGTTCCGGATGCGCCACAAGGACGGCACCTGGCGTTGGATTCTGGCGCGTGCCGCCTGCGTGCGCGATGCCGACGGCCGGCCCCTGCGGATGGCCGGGTCCCACACGGATATCACCGAACGCAAGCGCGTTGCCGACCAACTTCAGGAGAATGAGCACCGCCTGCATGCGGTCTTCACCGCCGTGCAGACCGGGATCGCCATCATCGATCTGGAGGCGCACCGTGTCGTCGATGCCAACGAGAAGGCGTCTGAAATCCTGGGGATCGACCGTCAGGCGCTGGTGGGTGCGCGCTGCTACGCGCATTTTTGCGCCGACCCGCTCGCCTGTCCCTTCCTGTCCGACCTGCACCAGCGCAGTCATAACGAGATCAGCCTCAGTGGTCCTGATGGGCGCGCCATCACCGTGCTGAAGAGCGGGGTCGCTCTGGATCTGAGCGGGCGGCGCCTGCTGGTGGAGAGTTTCGTTGATATCACGGAGCGCAAGCTGGCCGAGCAGGACCTGCGGGCCGCCAAGGAGCAGGCCGAGCAGGCGGCCCTGGTCAAGAGCGAGTTCATGGCCAAGATGAGCCATGAGATCCGCACGCCGATGAACTCGATCATCGGCATGACCAAGCTCACCCTGGACAGCGACCTGGACGCGGAGCAGCGGGAAAATCTGGAGATCGTCGAAGCCTCGGCCGAGGCTTTGCTGTCGCTGATCGACGATGTGCTGGATTTTTCCAAGATCGAGGCCGGGCAGGTCGAGCTGGAGGCGGTGGACTTCGAACTGGCCGGGGTGGTCGAGGACGTGATGGACAGTTTCGGCTACCGTGCCGCTCAGAAGGGGATCGAACTGGTGCACCTGATCGAGCATACGGTGCCGGCCAGTCTGTGTGGGGATCCCAGCGGTCTGCGCCAGATTCTGGTCAATCTCATCGGCAACGCGCTGAAGTTCACCGAGACCGGCGAGGTGCTGCTCGAAGTGGCCCCGGAGATCCAGGACGCGGGGGGCCTGATGCTGCGCTTCACGATCACCGACACCGGTATCGGTGTGCCGGTGGACAAGCGCGCGGCGATCTTCGAGGCGTTCATTCAAGCCGACAACGGTACACGTCGACGTTACGAAGGCACCGGGTTGGGGCTCACCATCAGCCGCCAACTGGCGCGCATGATGGGCGGGGAAATGGGTCTTGAGGGCCGTCCGGAGGGCGGCAGCCGATTCTGGTTCACGGCGCGCTTCGGATTGGCCGAGTCCCCGGCGCCGCCGGCGGATGGGGCGGCCGTGGTGCTGGCGGGGGCACACTGTCTGATTGTCGATGACAACCGCGCCAATCGGCTGGTGCTGGAGAAGACGCTGAGCGTCTGGTCCTGTCGGGTCGCCGCGGTGACCGGCGGGCGCGAGGCGCTGGTGGAACTGGCGCGGGCGGCCGCGGCCGGCACACCCTATGACCTGGTGCTGTTGGACATGATGATGCCGGATCTGGACGGCGAAGAGACCGCCAGACTGATCCAGGCCGACCCCGCCAGCGGCCGGCCGCGGGTCATCGTGTTGACCTCGGTCGGGCATCGCGGGGAGGCGCAGCGCCTGGCCGGTCAGGGTGTCGTGGGCTGTCTGCTCAAACCCATCCGCCGCGCCCAGCTCTTCGAAACGCTGACCCAGGCCATGCAGCGGACGCCCGCGGTCGGCACGCGCGAGGGCCGGGAGCCGCCGCCCGCCGGGTCCGCGCGGCCCGCACGCGATACCAGTCTCGCCGGATTGCGCGTCCTGCTGGCCGAGGACAAACCCTTCAACCAGCGCTTGGCGGTCCAGTTGCTGGCCCGGCGCGGGGTGCTGGTCACCACGGCGGACGACGGTCGACAGGCGTTGGAGATTCACGCGTCCGTGCCTTTCGATCTGATTTTGATGGATGTGCAGATGCCGGTGATGGACGGCTTTGATACCACCCGCGCGATCCGGGAGCGGGAGTCCGCGGCCGTCGCGCCGCCGGGCCGGCCCCAGCGGCGCACCCCGATCATCGCGATGACCGCCCATGCGCTGAAGGGCGATCGGGAGCGCTGCCTGGCCGCCGGCATGGACGACTATCTGACCAAGCCCATCGATGCCGAACGGCTCTGCGAGAAAGTCCGGCTATGGTCGGGACGCGCGGACGGGGCGCCGTCGCCGGTGTCCGCGGGGATCGAGCCGCGCCCCGCGGGGAGGGTGGGTGCGCCGATCCATCCCGACAGCGCGGTGGCGCTCGCGCGGATCGCGGCTGCCTTCGGTGACGACCCGTCGGGACTCGCGGGACTGGTCGCGCTGTTCATCGAAGATGCCGAGCGGGATCTGGCCGCTCTGCAGGCGGCCGCCATGGCCGGCGACGCGACCGCGATCGTGCGGCTCGCACATTCGCTCAAGGGCATGATTCGCAACGTCGGATTGAGTGAGTTGGGTGAACTGTTCAGCCGCATCGAGGGGCTGGGAGGCGAGGGGGCCGACGGGGCGGTCGCGGCCCCGGTGGCACTGGCCGCCCGGCGCATCCACGACCTGCTTGCCGGGCTGCGTGCTTATTTGGACGGAGCGGCACCATGAAGATTCTGGTGGTTGAGGATCAGCGCTTCACCCGGCGGATGCTGGCCAGCTTTCTGACCAGCGCGGGCTATGCGGTGGCGGAAGCGCAAGATGGCTGCGAGGCCATGGAGGTGCTGGCCCGCGAACCGATCCGGTTCGTCATCACCGACTGGATGATGCCCTGTATGAGCGGTCTGGATCTGATCCGCGCCATCCGCGGGCGCAGCCTCGACCGCTGGGTCTATGTGATTCTGCTGACCGCCCGCGACGAGAAGTCGGGCATTGTGGAAGCCCTGGACGCGGGGGCGGACGACTTCATTCACAAACCGTTCGACAACGACGAACTGGCGGTGCGCATCCGCGCCGGACAGCGCATCATCGAACTCACCGAGCGGCTGGAGCGGCTGGCGATGACCGACCCCCTCACCGGGCTGCTGAATCGGCGCGGGCTGCAAGAGACGCTGGCGCACAGCTGTCCGGCGGACGCCCCGCTCGGATTCGCGGTGGCGGACATCGACCACTTCAAACGGGTCAACGATGCCCACGGGCACGATCGCGGCGATCTGGTGCTCAAGCAGATCGCCGGCCTGCTGCGCGGATTGTTCGAGCCTGACGGGATCGTCGCCCGGGTGGGCGGCGAAGAATTCTGGCTGGTGCTGCGCAACGGCGATCCGGCAGCGTTGTGCGGGCTGGTCGAGCGGGCGCGCGCGCGCGTTGCCGCGACCGCCCTGACCGATGAGGGGCATGACACCTTGAGCCTGACCTTGAGCTTCGGTCTCACCATGGTCCCCGCCCTGCAGGGACGTGATATCACGACGCTGTTCAAAATCGCGGATGGTGCCCTGTACCGGTCCAAGCAGGACGGGCGCAATCGTGTGACCTATGTCGCGCCTGATGCGTGTCCCTGAGGGTGCTTCGCTGTTGTCGCCTTTGCACCTGATATAGCCTTCGTACCTGATATCCAGGCAGACCCTTGGTGTAGGGGCGGGTTTGAAACCCGCCCCTACGTCCGGTTATCACGTCCGAATGCTATGTCCGAACATGGCCTTGGCGTAGGGGCGGGTTTGAAACCCGCCCCTACATTCGGTAATTGCATTGGACGCTGATCAGCACCGGAAATACTGCTATGCTGATTCACACAGTCGGGGCAACGAATTTCGAGCCGGCGCGGACCCGTCGTGCCGGCCGATTCGAGGCCGGCCTGACTGCAACCGCTTCCCAGGGTTTCCGGCAACGGCCGGTCCCGGTCGACCATAGGTGCAAGATATGACTTCCAGACCTCTATTGCTCGCGGCCGTCCTTTCGGCGTGCTGGGTTCCGGCCAGCGCCGCGGACGCACCGGTACCCGGCTTGCGCGAGGTGTTCGAGGCCCACGAAAAGGCACTCGACGCCCACGACCTGGCCGGTGTGATGAAGCTGTATGCCCCAGGTGAGACGACCGTGGTCATGGGTACCATCCCCGCCGAGCGCTGGGTCGGCAGTGCGCAGATCGAGGAGGCGTATCGGAACTTCTTCGCGGACTTCGACGCCGGCTCAGTGAAGCGCAGTTGCCCGTGGGTGATCAGCGACAGCAGCGGCGATGTCGGCTGGCTCACGGCCACCTGCGATTACCAGGATGCGCGCAAGGGTGCCCCCCGCACCTTTACACTGAATGTCTCGGTGGTCCTCCAGAAACTGGACGGGGCCTGGAAGCTGCGCACCATGCACTACTCCAATCCGACGCCGCCTTAGTGAACGGTCCTTTTAGAGTGCAATCGTGAGGCCAACAGTGTCCGCTGCGGAGAATCCATGATGAGCGATAAGCCTGTAACCGTGCCCGATCCCGACCTGGACCACCTCGACGAACCAGGTCGTCGGGACTTCCTGATCGGCCTGGGTCGCTGGTCGAAGATCGCGATCGGTGTCGCGGTCTTTGGCGGCCTGGCCGGGGGCGGGACGAACGCCGAGGCCGGCTGGATCAACCGCCGCGGCGGCGGGGGCGGCTGGATCAATGGCGGGGGTGGCGGTTGGATCAACCGCCGGGGTGGTGTTGGCGGCGGCAGTTGGATCAACCGGCGCTGATCGACACGGTTTGGACTCACCTGGGCTTGGTTCTGGTCGCCGACTCGATGGTGCCGCCATGGCCATGAGCGCCGTTGCGGCCACCGCGACCACTCGGATTTATCCATGATGGTCTACAACATCCCGGCGGCCCTGTTTCGGACCTTCCCGGATCGCCCGCTGATCGTGCGGGCCGCTGCCGCCGCCGAGTTGCGGGGGGCATTGGGGGATGCGGTCCCCGACGGGGTGGCGTTCGTGCAGCTCACCGCCCTCACCGGCGACATGGCACCGCTCGCGGACTGGGGCGACGGGCTGGCGGTCGATCTGGTCATGGCGGATCCCGCGACTGAGCTGCCTTTACTCTACGGCTGCACGCCATTGTTGGCCCGGCATCCGGTGCGGGTGACCATCCCCTGGTTGCCGGGTTTGGCCCGGGCCGTCAAGCTGGCTGTTTCGCTTGGCTTTCCGGTCCGTCTGGCCGGCGCTCAGCCGGCCGCGGAAGCTGCCGCCGAGGCGCGCCGGGCGCTCGATTTGTTCCTGCACAACCCCACCGTGGCCCAGCCCGTGGAGCCCTTTCACGGGTTGCTCAGCGGGTTCCTCCACGACACGCCGGTCGATCTCTGGGACCTGCTGGAGCGCGATCCGGAGCAGACCTGTGTTCTGGACGCGCGCGGCGAGGTTCTGCCGGACCAGGGGCCGGCGTCCGTCACCGCGTTTCGCGAGACCCTGCTGGCCGCCGGGGCCGAGTGTTGCGGGTGTCCCTGGTTCGCCTCCTGCGGCGGGTACTTCAAGTGGCCCCGGACCGATGTTGCCTGCGACGGGGTCAAGCCGTTGTTCGCGGATCTGGCGTCCGCCGCCGCCGAACTGCGCCAGGGTCTGGCGGCCTATGCCGCGCAGCGGGACGGACCCGGCGATGGGGCCTAGGGTCTTCTCGCTGATCCTGCTGCCGACGCTGCGGTGCAATGCCGATTGCGACTATTGCTTCGAGGACAAGGACGGGACCTGGCTGACGTTGGACCGCCTGCCGGTGCTGATCGGCAAAGTCCTGGATCATCTCGTGGCCAAGGACATCGCCGAACTCCAGATTCACTGGCAGGGCGGCGAAGTCATGACGCTGCCGCCGTCCTGGTTCTCCCAGGCGCAGGGTCTGATCGACGCCGCCGCCGCCGCGCGCGGACGGACCGTGACCCATGCGCTGCAGACCAACATGATCGGCTACAGCCCGGCCTGGGACGGCGTGATCCGCGCGATGTTCGGTAACAGCCTCAGCACCTCGCTGGACTATCCCAATCACTACCGCCATCGGCGGGGACGGGAGCCGGCCGAGTATGACCGCATCTGGCAGCGTCACGTCCGCCTGGCCCGTTCAGTCGGGATCGAGGTGCAGGTCATCGCGGTGGCGAACCCGGCCACCCTGGATCTCGGCGCCGAGCGGTTCTACCGCTATTTCGTCGATGAACTCGGGGTCGACAGCTTTCAGGTCAACACACCTTTTCCGGGCGGGCAAGCCAATCCGGTCAAGCGTCTGTTACCCCTGGAGACCGAGGCATTGGTGCGTTTTTTCATCGCGTTGGCCGACCTCTGGCTGGAGCGCGGCGCTGCCGCGGGGGTGCGGATCGGACCCTTCGATGAATTGTTGCGCTATTTCAGCGGCGCTCACGCGGTGCTGCCCTGCATCTGGACCGACGATTGCACCAACCATCTGCTCGCCATTGATCCGCACGGCCATGTGGCGCAATGCGACTGCTGGGTCACGAGCTACCCCGAGTACCGGTTCGGTAACCTGTTCGCCGACGCGGACTTGGGAACGCTGCTGGCCGTCAGCTCCGCCAGGGAGGATTTCCGTCGACGCCCCGCCGCCTTGATGCAGGGCGACTGCATCGCCTGCGACTACCTGGCGCTCTGCCACGGCGGTTGCCCGGTGCGGGCCTTCACCGTCCATGGCACCCTGTTCGAGAAAGACCCTTACTGCGCCCTCTATCGGGCGCTGTTCGCGCACATGAACGCCGCCGCGGTCCGCCGCGCCCGGCGGCGGCCGGAATATCCAAAAGCGCAGATCGGGTGAACGGCGATCGTCAAGATCGCGCTTGGCCCCATCGCGGCCGGAGGCCGCTCCCACGGGAGATTATGACCTTCAGGGGCAGGTCGCGCAGCGACCCTGTGGGAGCGGCCTCCGGCCGCGATGCGATGTCGCGGTGAACGGCGATGGTCATGATCACGCGAGGGCCTATCGCGGCCGGAGGCCGCTCCCACGGGAGACTGTCAGTGCCATGCACACGGGGTTTGGAATCCCGATCAATTTGGTTACCATGGGGAACCTGGGTCGCCCGGACCCGACCGCCACTTCAAGAGACCGGAGGACTGCTATGGCCTCGTTGCAAACCCCAGTCTGCGACTTCGGCGCTCCCGCGCCTGCTTTCTCACTTCCCGGCGTGGACGGCCGGATCTGGACCCGCGATCAGTGCGCCGGCGAGCGTGGGTTGCTGGTGATGTTCATTTGCAATCATTGCCCTTACGTCAAAGCCGTGCGCGAGCGCATCGTGCGCGACGTACGGGAGCTGCAGGCGCTCGGCATCGGCTGTGTCGGGATCATGTCCAATGATCCGGTCGACTACCCGGAAGACGGGTTCGAGAACATGCGGCAGGTGGCCGAGACCTTCGGTTATCCCTTTCCCTATCTGTTCGACGAGACCCAGGCGGTTGCCCGTGCCTATGGCGCGGTGTGCACCCCGGATTTTTTCGGTTACAACGCGGATCTGGGTCTCCAGTACCGCGGCCGGCTCGACGAGAGCCGCAAGGAAACCGCGCCCGCCGGGGTGCGGCGGGATCTGTTCGAGGCGATGCGGGAGGTTGCCGCAACCGGGCGCGGACCCGCCGACCAGATTCCCAGCATGGGCTGTTCGATCAAGTGGAAGACCTGATGCCGGCGCGGCACGCCCGCCCGTCGCGCCGACTCCAAAAAGCGCCATGATCTTTGTCAATATTGAATATTCTGATATCATGAATCGTCTTGTGCCGGCATCAATTTGTTTTGATGTCCCGGATACGGTCTTTCGGTCACAATACCGGGCCGCTGGAGAAGGTCGCCGTTGAGTCCGCTCGGCGGTAGAGTATCCCGTTTTCGCCCGTGGGCCGCGAACGGGCCGGCCCGGCGTCGGTCGCGGCCGAACGCCCGGCCTTAAGGTTTCCCGCATTGCGCCACCCGCATTCGTGCCGTCGCCCCCGACCTGTCGGGTCGGGGGTGTCGGGCCGCACAATTTAATGAGTCAGCTTACAACGATCAGGAGGGGCCATGTCCTCACGCAGAGAACTCGCTAACGCCATCCGCGCGCTCAGCATGGATGCGGTCCAGAAGGCCAATTCCGGCCACCCCGGCGCACCCATGGGCATGGCGGACATCGCCGAGGTCCTGTGGAACGATTTTATGAAGCACAACCCGGGCAACCCGCACTGGGCTGACCGCGACCGCTTCGTGCTCTCCAACGGGCACGGCTCCATGCTGATTTACTCGCTGCTGCACCTGACCGGTTACGGGCTCGGCATCGAGGACCTGAAACAGTTCCGCCAACTGCACTCCAAGACCCCTGGTCATCCGGAATACGGCTATGCCCCCGGCGTGGAGACCACCACCGGTCCCCTGGGTCAAGGCGTCACCAATGCGGTGGGAATGGCCCTGGCCGAGAAGATCCTGGCCGCCCAGTTCAACAAGCCGGGACATGCGATCGTCGATCACCACACCTACTGTTTCCTGGGTGACGGCTGTCTGATGGAAGGCATCTCGCATGAGGCGTGTTCGCTGGCCGGCGCTTTGGGGCTCGGCAAGCTGATCGCGGTTTATGACGACAACAACATCTCCATCGACGGTGAGGTGCGCGGCCACGGCAACACCCCCGCCTGGTTCCTGGATAACACCCCCAAGCGCTTCGAGGCGTACGGCTGGCATGTCATCCCCAAGGTGGACGGGCATGACGCCGAAGCCGTGAAGGCGGCCATCGAAGAGGCCCGGGCGGTCGAGGATCGGCCCTCGCTCATCTGCTGCCAGACCATCATCGGCTTCGGTTCGCCCAACAAGCAGGGCAAGGAAGAATGCCACGGCGCGGCCTTGGGTGACGCTGAGGTCGCGTTGACCCGCGAGGCCTTGGGGTGGCCCTATGCGCCTTTTGAAATCCCGGCCGACATCTATGCCGGCTGGTCCGCCAAGGAGAGCGGCGCCAAGGCCGAAGCGGAGTGGAACACGCGTTTCGATGCCTATGCCGCCGCCCACCCGGCGGAGGCTGCCGCGTTCAAGCGCCGCATGGCCGGTGAGCTGCCCGCCGACTGGAGTGAGCAGGCCAACGCCTTTATCGCCGCCGTGGTCGAGAAGGCCGAGACCATCGCCTCACGCAAAGCCTCGCAAAACGCCCTGAACGGCTTCGGCCCGCTGCTGCCCGAGTTTCTGGGCGGTTCGGCCGACCTGGCCGGCTCCAACCTGACCCTGTGGAAGGGCTGCAAAGGCGTGGGCAAGGCCGATGCCTCGGGTAACTATGTCTATTACGGCGTGCGCGAGTTCGGCATGTCGGCCATCATGAACGGCCTGGTGCTGCACGGCGGTTTCATCCCCTACGGCGCCACCTTCCTGATGTTCTCCGAGTACGCCCGCAATGCGCTGCGCATGGCGGCCCTGATGAAGATTCCGACGATCTTCGTCTATACCCACGACTCCATTGGTCTGGGCGAAGACGGCCCCACCCATCAGCCGGTGGAGCAGATCCCGACGTTGCGCATGATCCCCAACATGAGCGTCTGGCGCCCCTGCGATGCGGTGGAGTCCGCGGTTTCCTGGAAGCTTGCCATCGAGCGGCGCAGCGGGCCGTCCTGCCTGATTTTCTCGCGCCAGAATCTGGCCCACATGGCGCGGACCCCGGCCCAGGTGGCCGATATCGCCCGCGGCGGTTATGTGCTGCGCGATTGCGCCGGCACCCCGGACGCCATCCTGATCGCCACCGGCTCCGAGGTGGAGTTGGCGGTCAAGGCGGCCGACGCCATGACCGACAAGAAGGTGCGGGTCGTCTCCATGCCCAGCACCAACGTCTTCGACGCCCAGGACGCCGCCTACAAGGAGTCCGTGCTGCCCAAGGCCGTGACCGCGCGGGTGGCCGTGGAGGCCGCGGTGACCGACGGCTGGTGGAAATATGTCGGCACCAACGGCGCCGTGGTCGGTATCGACCGCTTCGGCGAGTCCGCGCCGGCCGGTGCGCTGTTCAAGGAATTTGGTTTCACCGTAGACAATGTGGTTGCCACGGTCCGGCGCGTCCTCTAACCTCACCCCCTTTGCGGCCGGGCACTAAAGCCGCATACCTGGGGCTTATAGCCGTCGGACGTGATAACCGGACGTAGGGGCGGGTTTCAAACCCGCCCCTACACCAAGGGTCTGTCAGGATTTCAGGTACGAAAGCTATAGCCGCACGATTGACTCAGCCCCGTCCGTCGGCGGGGCACGATTTTTACCACTCCACAGGAGAGACTGCATGACAATCAAAGTTGGTATCAACGGCTTCGGCCGTATTGGGCGGATGGTTTTCCGCGCCATTTCCAAGGATTTCCCCGGCATCGAGGTCGTCGGCATCAACGACCTGCTGGACCCCGAGTACCTGGCCTACATGCTCAAGTACGATTCGGTCCACGGTAACTTCCCCGGCGACATCTCGGTCGATGGCCATACCATGATCGTCAACGGCAAGTCCATCCGCCTGACCGCGGAAAAAGACCCGGCCAACCTGAAGTGGAACGAGATCGGTGCGGACCTCGTCATCGAGTCCACCGGCTTCTTCCTCACCGAAGAAAGCTGCCAGAAGCACCTCGCCGCCGGTGCCAAGAAGGTGGTGCAGTCCGCCCCCTCCAAGGACAGCACCCCGATGTTCGTCTACGGCGTCAACCACAAGACCTATGCCGGCCAGGCCATCATCTCCGGCGCGTCCTGCACCACCAACTGCCTGGCCCCCGTCGCCAAGGTCCTGCATGACAACTGGGGGATCAAGCGCGGGCTGATGACCACGGTTCACGCCGCCACCGCCACCCAGAAGACCGTCGATGGCCCATCCTCCAAGGACTGGCGCGGCGGCCGCGGCATCCTGGAGAACATCATCCCGTCCTCCACCGGTGCGGCCAAGGCCGTCGGTGTGGTGCTGCCTGAACTCAACGGCAAGCTGACCGGCATGGCGCTGCGCGTCCCGACCTCCGACGTTTCGGTGGTCGACCTCACCGTCGAGCTGAACAAGGGCGCCTCCTACCAGGAAATCTGTGCCGCCATGAAGGCCGCCTCCGAGTCCGGCGATCTCAAGGGCGTGCTCGGCTACACCGAGGAAAAGGTGGTCTCCACCGATTTCCGCGGCTGCGGCACCCCCTCGATCTTCGACGTCGGCGCCGGCATCGCGCTGGACCCCACCTTCGTCAAGGTCGTCTCCTGGTATGACAACGAGTATGGCTACACCTGCAACATGCTGCGCCTGGTCGAGCACATCGCGTAGGGTGGGTTAGGCGCGCCGGAACAAGGTTTGGGATCTGCTCCGAGTTCCGCGCGCGCCGTAACCCACCATCGGCACGGACGTCCCGGCACTGATCGCGGAGCGCTTCGCGCGCCCCGCGGCCAGTCCGCAGAGTCCTCCGGAAAGCCCCGCGGCTTTCCAGATGGCTCGATTCACCACCAGATAAAGAGGGTTGCCCCATGTCCTTCATCAAGCTCACCGACCTGGACCTCGCCGGCAAGCGGGTGTTGATCCGCTCCGACCTGAACGTCCCGGTCAAGAACGGCAAGGTCACCTCGGATGCCCGGATCACCGCCTCCCTGCCCACCTTCGAGCACTGCATCAAGGCCGGTGCCAAGGTCATGGTGATGTCCCATCTGGGCCGGCCGGAGGAGGGCGTTTTCTCCGAGGCGGATTCGCTCAAGCCCGTGGCCGATGACCTGTCGGTGAAGCTCGGCAAGCCGGTGCGCCTGATCCGTGACTATTTCGAGCACACGCCGGAGGTCGCGAACGGCGAACTGGTGATGCTGGACAACGTCCGCTTCAACAAGGGCGAGGGCAAGGACAACGAGGAGCTGGCCAAGAAATACGCTGCCCTGTGCGATGTCTTCGTCATGGACGCCTTCGGCACCGCCCACCGCGCCCAGGCGTCCACCCACGGGGTCGGGAAGTTTGCGCCGACCGCCTGCGCCGGCTTGCTGCTCGCCGAGGAATTGGATGCACTGAAGAAGGCATTGGCCAGTCCGGCGCGCCCCATGGTCGCCATCGTCGGCGGCTCCAAGGTCTCCACCAAGCTCACGGTGCTCGAAGCCCTGTCGGAGAAGGTCGACCAACTCGTGGTCGGCGGCGGCATCGCCAACACCTTCCTGGCGGCGACCGGGCACAACATCGGCCATTCGCTGTGCGAGCATGACCTGATCCCCACGGCCAAGGCCCTGATCGAAAAGATGACGGCGCGTGGCGCCACCATCCCGATCGCGGTCGACGTGGTAACCGGCAAGAACTTCGCCGAGACCGAGCCGGCCGTCACCAAGGACGCCAACGCCGTGGTCGACGACGACATGATCTTCGATATCGGCCCCAAGTCCGCCCAGCAGTTGGCCGATATCATCGCCAAGGCCGGAACCATCGTGTGGAACGGCCCCGTCGGCGTTTTCGAGTTCGACCAGTTCGGCGGCGGCACCAAGACCGTTGCCATGGCCATCGCCAATGCCGCGGGCTTCAGCCTGGCGGGCGGCGGCGATACCATCGCGGCCATCCAGAAATACGATATCTACGACAAGGTGTCCTACATCTCCACCGCGGGCGGCGCCTTCCTGGAGTACCTGGAGGGTAAGACGCTGCCGGCGGTGGCGATGCTCGAAGCGCGGGCCAAGGGCTGAGCGCGCCGCGCCGGGGGCACGATCATGCGCATACCCAGACGTACCAAGATCGTCGCGACCCTGGGGCCGGCTACCGACCCGCCGGCCATGATGGACGCGATGATCGCCGCTGGTGTCGATGTGGTGCGGCTCAATTGCTCCCACGACACCCATGAGCGTCACCGCGAACGGGTGGCCCTGGTGCGTGAGCGGGCCGCGGCGGCCGGCCAGGAAATCTCCATTCTGCTCGATCTGCAAGGACCGAAAATCCGTATCGGCCGCTTCAAAGACGGGCCGATCGACCTGGCGCTGGGCGACGCCTTCGCCATCGATACCGCCTGTCCGCTCACCGAGGGCGACCGCACCCGGGTCGGCACCACTTATACGACCCTGGCGGATGACGTCTACCCGGACGATACGCTGTTGCTGGACGATGGGGCGATCGAACTCTGGGTCGAGTCGGTGAGCAGCGGACGCATCGACTGCAAGGTCGTGGCGGGCGGCAAGCTCTCCAACAACAAGGGCATCAACAAGAAGGGCGGCGGTCTCTCCGCCCCCGCACTGACCGACAAGGACGAGGCCGACATCCGCCTGGCCGCCGAACTGGGCGCGGACTACCTGGCGGTCTCGTTCGTGCGCAACGCCGCGGATGTGCAACTCGCGCGCGAACTGTTCCAGGCGGCCGGCGGCCGCGGCGGCATCGTCGCCAAGATCGAGCGGGCGGAGTCGCTCAACGCGGTGGACGAGATCATCCAGGCGGCGGATGTCATCATGGTCGCCCGCGGCGACCTGGGCGTGGAGATCGGCGATGCCAAGCTGCCGGCGGTGCAAAAGCATCTGATCAGCCGCGCCCGCTCGCTCAACACCGTGGTGATCACCGCCACCCAGATGATGCAGTCCATGATCGACAACCCCATCCCGACGCGGGCCGAGGTGTTCGATGTGGCGAACGCGGTGCTGGACGGCACCGACGCGGTGATGCTCTCGGCCGAGTCGTCCATCGGCAAGGATCCGGCCAAGGTGGTGGAAGCGCTCGACCGCATCTGCAGCGAGGCCGAGCGGCACGTCACCCGCTCCGGGCATCGCATCGACACGGTGTTCGGCCGGGTCGACGAGGCGATCGCCATGGCCACCATGTACACGGCCAATCATCTGGGGGTCAAGGCGATTGCGGCCTTGACCGAGACCGGTTCCACTGTGAAATGGATGTCCCGTATCAGCTCCGGCATCCCCATCCTGGCGATGGCCCGCAATGCCGAGACCCGCCGCAAGGTGCGAATCTTCCGCGGTGTCTATCCGGTCAGTTTCGAGCTGGCGAGCAAGGATGTGAACGAACTCAACATGGAGGTCGTCGAGGAGCTGCTGCGGCGCGGAACCGTGCGCAATGGCGACCTGGTCATCATCACCAAGGGTGACCGTTCCGGTGTCGGAGGCCAGACCAATATCATGAAGATCATGCGGGTCGGCGAGCACAAAACATTGGTGCGGGACTAGCCGCACCCGCTCGACCTGAATCAACCCCTAACCCACCTTTCCACCAAGAACGAGGAGAACCACCATGGCTTTGATCACAATGCGTCAACTGCTGGACCATGCCGCCGAGCATGGCTACGGCGTCCCGGCGTTCAACGTCAACAACCTGGAACAGATGCGCGCGATCATGGAGGCCGCCGCCGAGACCAACTCCCCGGTCATCGTCCAGGCCTCCGCCGGGGCACGTAAGTATGCCGGTGCGCCCTTCCTGCGCCACCTGATCCTCTCCGCCATCGAGGAATGGCCGGACATTCCGGTGTGCATGCACCAGGATCACGGCACCTCCATGCCCATCTGCCAGCGTTCCATCCAGCTCGGCTTCTCCTCCGTCATGATGGACGGCTCGCTCGGCGAGGACGGCAAGACGCCGACCTCCTACGAGTACAACGTCGACATCACCAAGGCCGTGGTCGCCATCTCCCATGCCTGCGGCGTCTCGGTCGAAGGTGAACTGGGCTGCCTGGGCTCGCTCGAGACCGGCCAGGCCGGTGAAGAGGACGGCGTCGGCGCCGAGGGCACGCTGGACCACAGCCAGTTACTCACCGACCCCGAAGAGGCCGCTGACTTCGTTGCCAAGACCAAGGTCGATGCCCTGGCTATCGCCATCGGCACCTCGCATGGCGCTTACAAGTTCACCCGGCCGCCCACCGGCGACATCCTGGCGATCGAGCGCATCAAGGAGATCAACGCCCGCATCCCCAACACCCATCTGGTGATGCACGGCTCCTCGTCGGTGCCCCAGGAATGGCTGGCGATCATCAACAAGTTCGGAGGTGACATGGGTGAGACCTACGGCGTGCCCGTCTCCGAAATCGTCGAGGGCATCAAGCACGGCGTGCGCAAGGTCAACATCGACACCGATCTGCGCATGTCCTCCACCGGCGCCATCCGCCAGTTCTTTGCGGAACACCCGAAGGAATTCGATCCCCGCAAGTTCCTCGCGGTCGCCACCAAGGCGATGAAGGGCATCTGCAAGGACCGCTACGAAGCCTTTGGTACGGCCGGCAACGCCGGCAAGATCAAGGTACTCTCCATGGATGCCATGACCACTCGCTACGCCAAGGGCGAGCTTGATCCCCAGATCAAGTAGGCTTTTTTGGCTAGCGCCAAAAAAAATGAAGGGCGCCTCAGGGCGCCCTTTTTTGTTTGGCCTGATTCACTGAGTGAGCCAATGACTGTCTCGACCTATGACCGAGATTTCCATGCCTGGTCGCAGGAGCCGGCGGACTTGTTGCGCGCTCAGCGCTTTGCCGAGATCGATTTGGATCATCTGATCGAGGATCTCGATGCCATGGGCGCGCGCGAGCGTCGGGAATTGATCAGTCGACTGAAGGTGCTGCTGGCGCAGTTGCTCAAATGGCAATTTCAACCGCAGATGCGGAGTCGAAGTTGGGAAGCGACGATCAAGGAGCAGCGCCTGTCGCTCCAAGACCTGGTGGATGAAAATCCCGGCTTCGAGGCGCTGCTGGAGCAGCAGGCGATCCCGAAGGCGTACCGCCTGGCCCGTCTGTTTGCGGTCAAGGAGACCAATCTTGAAGAGAGCACCTTTCCGCGGGATTGCCCCTATGCTTTGACGGAGACCCGCGACCCGGATTATTACCCCCAATGATCATCAAGGATGACCTATGCGCAATGGCCGACTGAGTTCTGCCCCGCATCGCCGTCGTCAGGAAGAATCTGTCACTGTATCTTGTTGGCCGCACGGCGGTATCAGCGTCCCGGCCAGTGGCCGGGCGTCACGCACTGGAGGCCGAGGCTTTAGCCGGTGGCGCACTGACCCCGACGGGATGGCCCAGTCGAACCGCATCGGGCTGAAGAAGAACACCCCCAACCGGAGGCCGAGGCTTTAGCCGGTGGCCCCATTCAAGGCAAGCACCGCCCTTCGGGCACCCACCGGCTAAAGCCTCGGCCTCCGGTTCTGCACCACAACCGGAGGCCGAGGCTGTAGCCGGTGGGGACCGACCAAGGCCCAGCATCTCGATCGTCGTTCCGGCCGCAGCGATCCCCCGGATTTATCCACAGATGACACAGATGTTCACAGATGAAGAATCTGTGTTCATCTGTGACATCTGTGGATGTAATTCCCGCCCTAGGGCCACAACGAAGCTGGCCGGTGCGACCACGCAGCTCTGCGCCGTCAGGGTGACCGTCACCAGCGGTCAGATAGCGTTTCGTAAAGGGGTTAGAATAACGAGCAGGTTGCTCACCGAGACTCCACCATGAGCCAGTACAACATCGCCGAAGCCCAGACCCAACTTTCCGAATTGACCCGCCGCGCCTTGGCCGGGGAAGAGATCGTTATCGCGCGCGACAGCGTTCCCTTGGTCCGGCTTGTGCCGGTTCAGCCACCCAAGCGACCCAGGCAGCCCGGTTCAGGTAAAGGGCAATTGCTCTGGATGGCGCCGGATTTCGATGCCACCCCCAAAGAATTTGAGGATTACACCTGATGCGGCTCTTGCTTGACACCCACAGCCTCCTCTGGTGGGTGGACGATGATCCGCAACTCTCCCCGGAGGCCCGGCGCCAGATTGGCGACGAACAGAGCGAATGCTACGTCAGCTTGATTTCTGCCTGGGAGATGTCGATCAAGGCTGCCACCGGTAAGCTCAAGCTCGCCGTGTCCGTTGCGCGTTATTTTCATGAGAATCTCACGCCCAATGACTTTAAGCTCCTACCGATCGCGCTGGACCATGTGACCCGGGTGGAGACCTTACCTTTTCACCATCGCGACCCCTTTGATCACTTGTTGATTGCGCAGGCGTGGCAGGAGGGGCTGACCTTGGTGTCCGCCGATCGCATCTTTGATGCGTATGAGGTCACGCGTGTCTGGTGAACGATGTTGGTAACGAGAATGCGTGATGGCCGATAAATACCAGGATTACAGCAAGGACGAACTGATCCGGCTGCTGCGCGAGCGCGATCGGCGCCCGCGCTTCGGGTTGGTGTGGGAGCGCGACCTGATCGACCATGACCGCTCGGTGAACGGTGATTTCGTAGCCCTCGATCTGGTGCCCGAGTTGTCGCATGGGGCAGCCCCGTTTGGCAATCTCATCATTGAGGGGGACAACTTCGATGCCTTGCGCAGCCTGCGTATGACCCATGCCGGGCGAGTCAAATGCATCTATATCGATCCGCCCTATAACACCGGCAATCGCGACTTCATCTACAACGACCGTTTCATTGATCGGGAGGACAGTTTCCGGCACAGCAAGTGGCTGGAGTTCATGTATCGGCGGTTGGACCTGGCGCGGGAGTTGTTGGCCGAGGATGGGGTGATCTTTGTCTCCATCGATGACAATGAGGCTTTTCACCTCGGGATGCTGATGGATCAGGTGTTTGGCGAGAAAAATCGGGTGGCGATTTGCATTTGGCAGAAGGCGTATTCTCCGAAGAACAGTGCCATGCATTTTTCTGATGATCATGAGTACCTGCTGATTTATGCGCTCAATGGCGAGCGATGGCGTCCCAATCCAATGCCACGGACCGCGGCGCAAGACAAAATGTACAAGAACGCGGACAATGATCCGCGCGGATTCTGGAAATCATCTGATCTTTCAGCACGCAATCCTTATAGCCTTGGCACCTACCCGATAACCTGCCCTTCCGGGCGCGTTATTTTGGGGCCGCCATCGGGTAATTACTGGCGTGTTTCCGAGAAAAAATTCAAGGAACTGGATGCCGATAATCGTATTTGGTGGGGCAGGGACGGAAACAACGTCCCGGCGATCAAGCGGTTCCTTTCCGAAGTCAAGCAGGGTGTGGTTCCGCAAACACTATGGAAATATGAAGAAGTTGGTCATACGCAGGATGCGAAGAAGGAACTGCTGGACGTCCTTCAGTTCGACGATTCGGCATCGGTATTTTCAACGCCCAAGCCGCTGCGCCTGCTTGATCGGATCCTGCGTATCGCCACCAACCCCGGTGACCTCGTGCTCGACTTCTTTGCCGGCTCCGGAACCACCGCTCAGGCGCTGTTGAAGCTCAATGCGGAAGACGGCGGCGACCGTCGTTTTATCCTGGTCTCCAATACCGAGGCGACCGCGGATGAACCCGGCAAGAATCTGTGTCGCGATGTTTGCGCCGAGCGGGTGCGCCGGGTCATGGCCGGGTATTCCAACCGCAAGGCCGAACTGGTGCCAGGTTTCGGCGGTGACTTTGCCTACCTGCGCACCCGCCGTATTCCAGCCGAGACGGTCTTTCGCGCCATCCAGCATGAACAGGTATGGATCGCACTCCAGTTGATCCACGGTGACACCCTGACACCACTGGATCCGACGGCCGACATCCAGGTGCTTGCCACCAAACCGGCTAAAGTCATCTACCTGCCCCAGGTCAGCGACGCGGCCGTCACCGCGGTTGAGGCCGCGCTGATGGGTGCCGCGCAGGTGGTGGTCTACTCCTGGCAGGCCCCGCTGCTCGCCCAACGCATCCACGATTCCCGCGCCAGTTTCGAGCCGATTCCGGAGTCTCTGGTCAGCCGCTTCGGCACGGGGGGGCGCGCGATGACTCGCATCGCGCCCAAGCGCTACCAGCACGATGCCGTCGACCAAGCGCTGGAGATTTTCCGCTATGCGGAAGGGCAGATCCGCCGGGCGCCGGACGCGCAGGACCGACGTATCGCCAGCGCGTATAACGGCTGCGTCCTGCTGGAGGCGCCGACCGGCTCGGGCAAGACGCTGATGGCGGGGATGATTGCGGAAGCGCTCAGCCAACCGGGGCGGGAGGACAACCCCCGCATGGTCTGGTTTTGGTTCACCCCTTTCAAGGGCTTGGTGGATCAGGCGCGCGGCGCCCTGAAAAAGGACTTTCCCGGACTGCGGGTGCGCGACCTGCAGATCGACCGCACCACCCGCAACGCCCGGAGCGGGGACTGCTTCGTCACCACCTGGGCGGCGGTGGCGGCCAACAACCAGGAGACACGGCGGGTGCGCAAGAGCAGCGATGCCAACGCCGCGCTGGATGACTTTATTGCGGAGTTGCGCCAGGACGGGTTCCGCATCGGGGCCGTGGTGGACGAGGCGCACCATACGTTTTTCAAGGCAACCAGTGAGGCGGTGCGGTTCTATCGCGAGGTTCTGGCGCCTGAGTTCACGCTGATGGTGACCGCGACCCCGAATGATCGGGATATCGAACGCTTCAAGCAGGCCGGCGGCATCGTCGAGGTCCACCGCAACGCGGTGAGCCGTCAGTCCGCCGTGGATGCGGGCCTGATCAAGGAGGGGGTGCAGTCGGTCGCCTTTCTGGCCGGATCAGAGCAACAGACGCTGGTGAATTTTGCCGAGAACGCGCTGGGCGCGGCTTGGGCAACGCATCAGGAGATCGCGCGCGGTCTGCGCGTGGCGGGCATCGACTTGGTGCCGCTGATGCTGGTGCAGGTGGGCAATAGCGATCAGGCGGTGGCGGAGGCCAAGTCACTATTGATGGGGTTGGGGGTGGCGGAGGCTGGTATCGCGTCCTATACCGCCAAGGAGCCGACCAATGACCTGCTGGCCGTCGCCCTGGACGAACAGTTTGAGGTCTTGATCTTCAAGGTCGCGGTCGCCCTGGGTTTCGACGCGCCGCGCGCCTTTGTGTTGGCCGCCCTGCGCGGAGCCAAGGATACGGACTTCGGGATACAGGTGGTGGGCCGCATCCTGCGGGTCCATCGGCTCCTGCAACCGGGGACCCTGGACGGCACGCTGCCGACCGGTCTGCGCCGCGGCTATTGCTTCTTGGCGGACGCGGACAACCAAGCTGGCCTGACGAGCGCCGGTGAGCGAATCAATGCCATTCGCGACGAACTGGCCAAGATTTGCCCCTCGACCATCGTGGTCCAAGTGGGAGGGGAGACCCAGGTTCAGGCCGCGGTGAATGGTCAAGCCAGTCTGTTCCGGGTCGAACGCAATCCTCCGGATTCGGCCGCAGACCCTGACCCTGCCGGGGAGACCGCGCCGATGGTAGTCGGGACGGGCCTACCGGTCGGTTTCGGCTATTCCCTGCCGGGGATGGACGATTTGTTCGACGGGACTGGGGCTAGCCTTCCAAATGAGCGTTCGATCAAGCACCCTCCGCGCCTGGGTCAGCCGATGGCTGCGCCGGCCGGAGCGCCGCTACACCCCTTGCGGGCGGACGCGCAAGCGGTTCTGAATACCGAGCGGATGCCGATCTCCACCAGCCAGCTACTCGCCTGTATCGCCGCCCGCATCGGCTTCGACGATACCGTGATCAACGCTGGTCTGCGGGTCAGCGTGACCCTGACCCGCAAGACGATCGGCGTGTTCGACGGCTCCGAGGAATTGGCAGAGGCGCCGGCGCGGCTGGAGGCCAAGGCGCTGGCCGCACGCGCGCAGTCTGAGTTGTTACATTTCGGGTGCCTGCACCCGGCGCACCTTTTTGAGGCCCTGCTCGGGCGGCTGCGGACCGAGTTCAGACATCGCGGCCTGCCCGATGACGAGAGGACGCTGGAGCGGGCGCTCAACCTGCTCATGGCGACCCAGCCGGCCCTCTTGCGACGGGCCGAGCGGGAGTGTGCCGGCAGCTTCAAGGAGGTGGTTGATGCCGGGCGCTGGCCCGCGGCCATACCGGCGGTGACTGAGCGTTCCCGATTGAACGTCTACGGGGTCATGCCGGATGGCCTGAATGCTCCGGAACTGGCCTTTGCCGCCCTGCTGGATGCCGACTTGTCCGGGATCGTTGAATACTGGTACCGTAACGAACCGCACAAGCCCTGGTCGGTCGCCGTGGTGCGTCCCACCGGTTACCAGTTCTTTCCGGACTTCATCGTCAAGGTCAAGGGGCGCATCCGCGGCGGCGGTTTCGTGCTGGTGGAGACCAAGGGCGACTATCTTCTGAATAGCGCAGATACCATCGAGAAGGTCAATGCGGAGCACAAGTTCTATGGCCCCGCGTTATTCCTCAAGCAGGACGCCCAGGGCCGATTCATGACCGTTCGCTACATCGAAAAGACGAACCGCTGCGAAGAGGATCAGGTGTTTCGGTTGGAGAATTTGGCCGGGTATTGAAATGCTGAGGACGGCGGCCTCGATCAAGATTCCGGCCACTTGGGCGCGCCGGGTGCGTAGTCAGGCCATCCTGGCCTGACACCGTCAGGGCTGGAAGCCCTGAGTACGCACGCCGCTGGCCGCGATTACGAACAAGGCCGGGACGGCCGCTGAAGAGGCGCGCAGACCGCTGCGTTCTTCGTAGGTGCTTTACTTTCCTCTGGCTTCGACCCCATTATCCTGCGATGGACACGCCCACCCACCGTAAACATCTGCTGCTCAGCGCCCAATCGAAGGGTCGTTTTGCGGGCCTGCGCTCCGTTGCCGTGCCCCCTCGACAGCAGGCTGAAGAGGCGTTGCTGCAAGGCCATGAGGTGGTTTTCGACTTCGCCGGTCTGGCGGTGACCCAGTCCTTTGTTGATGAGTTGATCGGCGCACTGATCCTGCGTCATGGTCCCGATATTCTTGACCGCATCGTCTTCAAGAACTGCTCGGACGACACGCGTGCCATTATCGAGTTCGTCGCGGCCGATCGCTGCGATCAGTGTTCGAGCGCCCGGCCTCACTGACGGCTATACCTCTTGCGGGCGGGCCTTGGTCATCGTTCCGGCCACTGGAGGTCGAGGCTTTAGCCCGAAGTTCCATCGAGAACCATTCTCATCTTGACCTTAAGTCTCTGATCTCTTAGAGCGTTGATCATTGGGGTCCGCTATCTTGACCATAAATGTACCCATGTAAATATCTCTTAGACACTTGTAAATCTGCGTATATGTTTTATGCTTGTATGCATGTACATTGACATCGTGCCGAACCGCAACTCCCCCCCGGCGATCTTGCTGCGCGAGTCGGTGCGCGAGGGCAAGCGGGTCATCAAGCGCACCCTGGCGAACCTCTCATCGCTGACCCTCGCGCAAGCGCAAGCCATTCGGGCCGTCCTCAAAGGCCAGCCACTCGCTGCAGTCGATGAGGTATTCGAGATCATTCGCTCGCGCGCCCATGGGGCGGTCCAAGCGATNGACGTGGCCATGGGGCGATTGCGCATCAGTGCCTTGTTGGGACGCGAGGCGTGTCGGGAGCGCGACCTGGTCTTGGCGATGATCGCCGCCCGGGTCCTTGATCCACAGAGTAAGCTAGCCACCACGCGGACGTGGGACCACAGCACGCTGGGGGAGCTGTACGGGGTCAGTGATGCCGATGAAGACGCG
>NZ_KB902519.1 GCF_000379525.1 Lamprocystis purpurea DSM 4197
TTCCGGCCCAGCCTGATCGTCCACTTTCTGACGTCCACGCTTGGTTTCAAACAGCGTCCCGGCCTGCTCCAGGATCTCCTTTTTCCACTGCCCCACCTGGACCGGATGGACTCCATGCTCCTGTCCGATCTCGTTCGTCGTTTTGACCCCGCGGATCGCCTCCAGGCCGACTTTGGCCTTGAAGGATGCCGTGTACGTCTTGCGCTTCGCTTCGCCCATTATGATATGCCCCTTTTGGTTCGACGCGAGCTTAAATTACTGTCCGGTTTTCAGGGTCCACTATAGGGATGCCCTTATTCAGGTCGATCACCGCCGCCCGCAGGCGGTCGTACAGGATGACCTCGCGTTTATCGGTGCGTCCCGAGCCGTCGTTGAGATCCGCCGGATCGGCGGTGTGGCAGTCCTGCACGTCGTAGCCATAGAGCAACTGCAAACGTTGCAGCATGGCCGCTTCGATCTGGTCCTCGGAAATGAAGGCCGGCATAAACCGCGTCCTGAGCGATAGGTAAGGTTTTCAGTGGCAACGTGCCCTTCGACGATCAGGAGCATTGTCACTGACGCGGTTTATCGATGAAAGCCCCCCACCGGCCCATGGCACCGCCGCGCGCCAACATGTTACACTTGATCAACTTATTGAACAAGTTTGATGCCATGAAAGTCGTCACCTACTCCCATGCACGCAATGCACTGAAATCCTTGCTGGATACGGTCGTGCGGGATGCGGACGTGGCCATCATCAGCCGTCGGGATGCCGAGGGTGATGCGGTGGTCATGTCACTGGATCACTACAACAGCCTGATGGAGACCCTGCACCTGCTGTCGACCCCCGCCAACGCCGAGGCCTTGGCGCGCGCCATCCGGCAGGATCAGGCGGGCGAGGCGCAACCGCGGACCCTGATCGATGCGAACGGCGATTAACCATGCGCGGGATTCGTTTCGTCCCGGACGCCTGGGATGCGTACCTCTATTGGCAACAGCAGGATCGCAAGACGCTAAAACGCATCAACCTCCTGATCAACGAGGCCGTCCGTGATCCCTTCGCCGGGATCGGCAAACCCGAACCGCTGCGCGGCAATCTATCGGGCTACTGGTCGCGGCGCATTGACGACACCCATCGCCTGGTCTACCGTGCGACCGACACCGAGTTGGTCATCATTGCCTGTCGGTTTCATTACGACGGCTGAGCGTATCTGGCTCCCACGCTCCTGCGTGGGAGCAAGTCCCGACGCTCCAGCGTCGCGTAACCCCACGGGCCGCTGGAGCGGCCGAACTGCATTCCCACGCTGGAGCGTGGGAACGAGACTAACCTGCTCGGTTCCCAGTCGGTCACCGACGGCCGCGGCGAATTCCTCGCGGCTGACATCCTTGAGCCCGACCCGGAGACGGGGCTCAGAGGTGGGAGAAGAAGTCTTCGATTTCATCGTTTTCGTGTCGTGCCAGGTAAATTCCATCCGGTGCTCTGTCTAGAGTCGATGGACTTGGCCGGACTCTGATGTTGAATCTAATGCTTTTCGCTCGGCCTCCTCGTCACCTTCGCGCATGCTGGGTGGGAACTGGATGTCGAGGTCGGCGACCGAGAGTTTGCCGGAGATCAGGCGGGGGAGGAGGAGGTCGCGGGTCTCGGTCAGGACTGAGTTGGAATGAATCAGAGTCTCGATCTGTTGATCTATCGGACGCGCGAATTCTTCAAACCTGGCGATTAGAGCGTTAGGATGGGTTAGAATTGCGAATCGTGCGAGTTCGTCTTTTCCGACAGAATTAAATATTGATCCGTTACCGATAATGTCTTCGTTAGCAAATATCGTTTTCAGTAGATAATATAGGTAAGAGTTTTTACCCTCCTTATGTCGAATCGCAGCAATGCCTCGACCGATAATTACTTCGCAATCAGCGATATTGAGTCTCCCTACCGGGGCGCGAACGCTGAAGAGAATACTCCCCTTTTTGGCCTTCCTGCCGTTGGCTGTGCAGAACGTAACCTTTCTGGGAAATCTGTCTCCGTAGGTGCCAACCCCTTGGTGGAAGGGAAGACCTTGACCGCTATTGTTGTAGAACTCCGATTTGGGGCTTTGCCCCATTGTTATGTTTGCAATTTGTCCGAACTGAGTAGCTTCCCACCCCTTTGGCACCCCTTTGACGAGAATGCTGTCACGGTAGCCCGGAAAACGCATGCGGACGAACCATTCGCGGTAGGTCTCCGCAGCCATCTTTTCGAGGAGGGTGATACGGCGTTTGTTGGTTTCGATCAGGTCATCGTAGACCGCTAGGATGGCGGCGATCTTGCGCTGCGTCGCAGGTTCTTTCGGAAAGACAACACCGATCTTATGAAGATGATTTCTGTTCAGTGTTGGGTTTGATGAGCCGGTATCAAAGTTTTCTAGCTTCAGCGTGCGAAGGAAGTAAGAGATAAATTCCGGGTTGCTATTCTTGAAGTCCTTTACCCAGAGTGTTGTATCGTGGGGCCAATAGTCCTGTCTAACGAAGTGCACCGTGCCAAGCGTTCCCTTGCGACCAATAATCACCCCAGGTCCTTTTGCTCTAGACTGATTGTGAGTGCTGGATATTCCAGAAGAAGAAATGATTGGCACTTCGCCCAGGGTTTGTTCTACCTTCGTGATGTCAAAACCACGCTGGAAAGTCACCGCGTCTCCTAGCTTGATTTTCGAAAACGCGCTCATCTATTCTCCGGCGAGTGCTTTTGCGTTTTCTTGGATCAGCCGTTCAAGACCATTGGCTACGCTCTGGGCTGACATGAGTTGTGCGTTGAGTTCCAGGAACTCGGCAAGAAACTCCTCCTCCGTCTTCCCATCCTCCTCAATCACCACCCCCACATAGCGCCCCGGATTGAGCGAATAGTCCTGCTCCTTGATCTCATCCAGGTCGGCCAGTTTGCACAGTCCGGTAACGTCCTCGTACCGCGCCTCGGGAAAGCGCTCTTGCAGCCAATGGATGTGTGAGAACCAGCTTTCGGCGCTCCTGACCTCGGCATGGATAGCTTCGAGCGCGGTCTTGAGCGCCTTGGTCTGGCGGTCGACGGCGCCGCGCTTGCCGTCGGCCTTGGCCTGGTCGGCAACCTGCTTCTCCTGGTGGCGGACGGCGCGGTCGAGCTGTTTGAGACAGTCGTGCAAGGCGGTGAAGAAGGGGTCGAAGGTGGCGCGCAGTGTCCGTTGGGCGGTGTTCTTGTCGTCCACCTTGGCCAGGGCGGCGTTGTGCTGCTGATAGGCGGCGTAGGACTGTTGCAGGGCGTCGAGCCCGTCCCATGCCTTGACCAGGCTCGCGACCGCGGCTTTGCCCGCCTGGCCGGCGAGGACGGCCAGCAGTTGCGCCGAGACCGGTTCGACCTGTTGCCGGTTCTCGACCAGTCGCTCCATCCCTTGGCCGAAGTAGCGGTCGATGAGGCTGACGAATTCGCCGCGGCGGCCCTTGTGCAGGCGGCTGATCACGGCGATGTTCTGGATCTGCTCCTCGGTGAGTTCCCGATGGGCGCGGTCGATCTGGGTGAAGATGTTGCGGGCGTCGATGAAGAGGATGCGCGGATCGGTTTTGGCCTTGTCGAAGAACCAGAGGGTGGCCGGCAGCGTCACCGTATAGAACATGTTCGACGGCAGGGTGAGCATGCCGTAGATGAGGTTGTTCTCGATCAGCGTTTGGCGGCAGTCGGCCTCGCCGTGGCGGGCGTCGGAGGCGGAGTTGGCCATGACCAGGGCGGCGCGGCCCGTCGCCTTGAGCGAGGTGGCGAAGAGGTTGATCCAGAGATAGTTGGCGTTGGGGACCGTCTCTTTGCCCTGCTCGGATTTCTTGGCCTTGGTCTTGTTGCGCGGTAGCCCAAAGGTGTTGAAGCGCTTGTCTTTCTCAACGGCTGAGAGAGCCACGTCGTCGACATTGAAGGGCGGATTGGCCAGCACATAGTCGAAGGTGCCGAAGGATTTGAACTCGTCGGCATAGTAGGTGTTGGCGGCCTTGATCTCACCGCGCAGCCCGTTCACCGCCAGGTTCATGCGGGCGAGCTTGACGGTCTCGCCCTGTTTCTCCTGCCCGTAGACGTAGACGCTGGTGTCCTTGCCCTGGGCCTCCAACTCCCGGCGGTGCCGGGCGATGAAGTCGGCGGACTGCACGAACATGCCGCCGGACCCGCAGGCGGGATCGAAGACGGTGCCGCCATGGGGCTCGATGATCTCTACCATCAGGCGGACCACCGAGCGTGGGGTGAAGAACTCGCCCCCACCCTGGCCCTCGGCCATGGCGAACTTGCCGAGGAAGTATTCGTAGATCTGGCCGAAGACGTCGCCGGTGGCATCGTCCGGGATGTTGTCGAACTGGCGCAGGAGTTCGAACGGCAGGTCCCTGGTCTCCGGGGTGCGGGTGAGACGGAAGTATTCGTCCTTGGGCAGGCAGTCCTTGAGTTCGGGCTTGAAGAATTCAATCGATTCCATGGCCGCTACGATGGCCTTGGCGATGTCCTCGCTCTCCGGCAGATCGAGGAGGTGGTTGTAGCGGGCGTAGTCGGCCAGATAGAAACCGCACCTGGCGACGGCGATCTCGTGCAGCGGCTTCTCGCGGCGGGTGCCCTTGAGTGCGGCGTGCTCGGCCTGGATGTCGGCCTCGTGACGGCGGTAGTTGATGTCGGCGAATTTGAGGAAGATCAGGCCAAGGACGGGGGTGCCGTACTCGGATGCCTTGAGGTCGGAGTTCGCTCGCAGGTTATCGGCGGCGGACCAGAGGTCGTCTTCGAGTTGCTTGAGTTGGTCGCGGTTCATTCTTGGAGTATATCAAGGATTCTGCTGACTAAAGTCGCTGGACCGCAACGATTATCAAGGCCAAGTTCGGCAACGCGAAATATCGGTCAAGCAGTTCATACAAAGCCGCGCAGATGGACGGGATCGGCCCGAGCAGACTCGACAAGTTGGAGTTGGCGCGGTTTTCATCACCATGACTTGTTCAATGCAACGTCCCTGTTGCTTCATCGGTCCAATGCCGCCATTCCCAGCAGTTCCGCCACTTCCGCCAGCGTTGTCCCGGCCGCGGCAAAATCCAGCCGGTCAAGCTGCTGCTCCAGGCGCGCCATCGCGTACGCCCACTCACCGGCTCCCAGGCACTCCCGGAATTCGGCAAAGCGGGCGTCGGCCTTCATGTCCTGCCGGCGCAGTAACTCAGCCAGATCCGAGAGTTGACGTTCCAACCGCGGGTAATCCAAGGCGCCGACGTCGACCGGGAGCGGCGACGCGCGCGGCAACCGTTCCAGTCCCGCCAGCACCGGCGCGAGGGTCGCGGCCAGCGTCCCCAGGCAGCGTTCGATCTCGTGGCTCTCCTCCCGCTTCAGCGCCCGTTCCAGTGCTTCGGCGGCGGCGACGACGGTGCTCATCGACAGGTTACCCGCCACTCCGCGCAGCGTGTGGACCCTTTGGCGCGCTTGCTGTAGATCGCCCGCCGATAGGGCGACGTGGAAGGATTCATGCGCTCCTGACCACTCCTGACCAAAGTTCCGCAGCATCTTCAGGAGCAGGTCCCGGTTGCCCGAGAGCCGACGCAGCGCAGCCGGCAGGTCCACCCCGGGCAGCGCGGCGGGGAAATCAGGGACCGCAACGGTCTCGTTCGGAGGCTCCTGCGCATCGCCGCGGGGGGGAAGCCAGCGGGAGAGCACCGTTCGGAGGGTTGGCGGATCAATGGGCTTGGCCACGTGGTCATTCATACCAGCGGCCAGACAGTGTTGACGCTCGTCCGCCAGGGCATGAGCGGTCATGGCGATGATCGGCAGGTCCGTAAGCCCCAACTCCTCGCGGAGGATTCGGGTGGCCTCGAAGCCATCCATCTCCGGCATCTGCAGGTCCATGAAGACCAGGGAGCAGCGGGTGGGATTGGCGCGCAGCAGCTCCACGGCCGCGTGCCCATCGCGGGCGACCTCCACGACCAGGCCGAAGCGCTCCAGAATCTCCCGCGCCACCATCTGGTTGATGTCATTGTCTTCCACCAGCAGCACCCGCGCGCCGGACAGGGTGGGCCGCGGTTCAGCGGCGACTTCAACAACGCCGACGGTCGGCGTGACCTCCTGCTCCGCGTCGGCAGCAGCCGTATCCAAACTGAAGGGCAGAGTACAGGTAAAGGTACTCCCGACACCGGGAGCACTCTCGACGCTGATCTCACCCCCCATGAGGTCCGCGAGTTTCTTGCTGATGGCCAGTCCCAGCCCGGTGCCGCCGTAGCGGCGCGTCGTCGAGCCGTCGGCCTGGGAAAACACCTCGAACAGCCGGGCCTGCTGTGCCGGCAGGATGCCGATGCCGGTGTCCCGCACCGCGAAGCCGAGCCGAACCTGAGCGCCGGCCCGGGCCGCGGGTGACACGGAGACGACAACTTCGCCCTGGGCCGTGAACTTGACGGCGTTGTTAACCAGATTGAGAAGAATCTGCCCCAGTCGGAGGGGGTCCCCCAGCAGGCGACGCGGCGTGGCCGGGTCCAGGTGAAAGCCGAATTTGAGACCCTTTTCCTCGGCCTTCAGGCTGGTCATGGTGGCGATGCGGTCCAGAACCTGGCTCAGGCTGAAGGGGATTTGTTCGAGCTCCAGCCGGTCCGCCTCGATCTTGGACAGGTCGAGGATGTCGTTGATGAGTCCCAGCAGGGCCTGGCCCGAACTCTGGATCTTGTGGAGATAATCCTGTTGTTTCGGCGTCAGGTCGGTCTGGAGGGCCAGGTGAGTCAGGCCGATGACCGCGTTCATGGGGGTGCGGATCTCGTGGCTCATGTTGGCCAGAAATTCACTCTTGGCGCGATTGGCCGCCTGCGCCGCGTCCCTGGATCGGGCCAACTCCTCCTCCATCTGCTTGCGTTCCGTGATGTCGGTAATGTTTCCCAGTAACACCCGCTCATTGTTCAGCATAAAGAGGCGGGCGGAAAGCAGCCCGATCAGGATGGCGCCGCTCTTTTTTCGGAAACGATATTCCTGCGTATCGGCGCGCCCAGTCTCGATTAACAGCGACAGGAAGCGCTGACGGTCCTGGCTATCCTCCCAAAGCGCCAGGTCGAGGGTGGATTTTCCCAGCACCTCGGCCCGACCGTAGCCGACCATCGTCTCGAAGGCCGGATTAACTTCCAAGATGACGCCATCCGCCGCGCGGGTAATGATGATGGCATAGGTCGAGGCGATGAATGCCTGGGAAAACTTCGCCTCACTGGCTTGCAGCGCCGCTTCCGCCTGTCGGCGTTCGGTGACGCTCCAGACGGCATCCATCAACAAGGAGATCTGGAAAATGTCGGTTTCCGCGTAATCGGTTTCCTTGTTGGCCATACCCACCACGCCGACGATGCGCCCACCCCTGAAGACGGGGACCGTCAGGAACCTAAACAGGTGAACATGGCCGGGCGGATACCCCTTTTTAAAGGGATGAGCGGCTTGAAAATCGTTGACCAGAATCGGACGGCGTTGGCGGACGGCTTCGCCCCATAGCCCGGTCTGGTCCAGCGCGTAACAGGTTTGAGGATTGACCACGGCGCATTCCGGCATGACGTCCCGAGACCAGGTGTTGAGGGTAAACTCCTGGTTATCTTCGTGATAATAGTAAATAAAGCCGAGCTTGCTTTCGGTCAGTTGGAGCGCCTGCTCCAGGGCGTAATCAAGAAATTCCTGAATCGTTTCGGAAGGATGCTGAAGAATGTCCGCCAAACGTTGTAACCTGGTGTTGCTGCGCAAGACCTCCTCTACCACCCGCTTGCGTTCGGTAATGTCATGCAAGGTCACCAATTGGGCAGGCTCGCCTTTCCATGCCAGGTCGGTGGTCCATATTTCCAGAGTCGTGCTGCTTGCCGCACTGAGCACCTGAATCTCAACGGGGACATCGGCCGCCACATAACCAAACTCGTGCGCCAGCAACGCATCGCTGGTGGTACCCAGTAACGTCGTCGCCGCCGGATTGACCAGCACCACGCGCTGCCCCCGATTCAGCACGAGCATGCCGTCCTGGTTATTGTCGATGACGTTCTTAAGAAGTTGCTCGCTCTCTCGCAGAGCCTCCTCAGCCTGCTTCCGCCCGGTGATATCTTCGATAAAGCCTTCCAGGTAGGCGACGGCTCCCGTGTTGCTCAGCACTTTCCGCCCGGTCATATCAACCGTGATGAGGCGGTCATCTTTGCATCGCCACACGACATCGTCGTAGTGGACCCAGCCATCGGTATCCAGCAATGCAGCCATGATCTGTGGGCGCAGTTCCGGGTTATTGTAGATTTGAGTGGTCATGTCGGCGATGGCTGTTGTCAATTCATCCGGAGATGAATATCCCAACATGTGCGCCAGGGCAGGGTTGGCCTCCACCATCCGTCCTTCCAGGTTGGAATGGAATATTCCCACCGGGGCATGTTTGAATAGATTCCGGAATTGTTTTTCTCGCTCTGCGAGTGCCGCTTCTACCCGCTTGCGTTCGCTGATGTCGCGCCAGGTGGTAAAGAGCGCGTCTTTTCCGTCCAGGCAGATCATCGCAACGGAGACCTCGACCGGGAAATCCGTGCCGTCCCGGCGGCGGTGGACCCAGTCGAAGGTGAGACTGTCGCATTGCAAGGCCAGGGCGATCTTTTCCTGAGCCGCAACCATCGATTTTCTGCCGTCGGGTTGGAATTCGGGGGAGAGTCCCTCGGGCGCGAGACCGACAATCTCCGCCCGTCCGGCTCCCAGCATGACTTCGGCGGCTCGGTTGCAATCGACAAACACACCGTCGCTGATGATCAGATAGGCATCCGGCGAATCCATGAAGAGGATGCGATATTTCTCTTCCTTCTCCCGGAGCGCCACCGCGACCTTGTCCCGCTGGTCATTGCTCTTGCGCAAAGCCCCGGACAGATAGGCGAAACGGACCGCCACCAGAACGGCGATCAGCAGCAGGAAGGCCACGCCGGCGACTACACCATAGAGCCAGGTCAGGTCGCGCGGCTGGGGGTCGTAGAGGAAACCCTTCAGGTCGAAGCTCCGCCGCAGCATGCCCATTTCGGCATAAACTTCGGCGATATTGCGCCACCGGCCCGGATTCATGTGGCCGACTTCGATCAGCGCCGGTTGGAGCAGCGACTCCATCTGCCGGGCCTCGAACCGGAGGTGCTCCAGGCTGTGTCGCCGGCTGTAACGGTCGTAGATAAGCCGTGCCACCTCTTCCTGGTGCTGCATCGCGTAGTCCCACCCCTTGAGACTCGCCTCCCGGAACTTCCTGACCAACTCGGGCCGCCGCCGGAGCAGCGCCTCGGTGGTAAAGAGGTTATCGCCGTAGAAATCGATGCCCACCGCCCGGGGGGAATAGAGCAGGTACTCCCGCCCTGCCTGTTTCAGCGCAAAGGGTTCATCGGTGACGTAGACGGAAATGGCGTCCACCGCTCCCGAGAGCAGCGCCTGGACGTCGAACGTATGGGGCATCAGCGTGAACTTGTCGGCCGAGATCCCCTCTCTGCGCAGGTAGGCGTGGAGCTCGGCTGACCCCGGCTCGATCATGACTTTGCGGCCAGCCAGGTCATGGATGGTCTGAATACCATCATCCTTCAGGGTCATGAGCGTCAGGGGGGAATGCTGGAAGATGACCGCCAGGACCACGACCGGTACCCCCTGTTCCCGCAGCAGCAGCAACTCCGTGGAACCGACGCCGAACTCGGCCTTGCCCTCGATCACCTGCCGCACCGGGTCTTCTCCCGGTTCGGCGGGTAGAATTTCGACCTCCAGCCCCGCGTTCCGGTAGTAGCCCATGGCCTGGGCCGCGTAGTATCCGGCGAACTGGAACTGGTGCTGCCACTTCAGTTGCAGCCGCACCGTGTCGTCGCCGGCAGCGGAAAAGGGCGCCAGCAGCAGCGCCAGCAGCGCCAGACTGCGACCGATCAGATTCTTGGTGGCGTCAGTCTTAGGATGATGGCTCATGGATTTTGGCCGTTCACGGCGACACCATTCCCCGCACCCCGGCATCTCCCACAAGAGGCGAGGAGAGAAACCCTCTCCCCATCGCGAGAGGGAAGCGGTGTATGTGAAAACGCACGGTCACGGCAGCTCAAAGATTTCAGTCCCGACCCTTCGAGTACCATGCACGATGGGCTTTCAGGTCCCCACGGGCAGCGTCAGTTGGCCTGGAAGCCGGTGATCTCGCTGGTCCGTCCACGTCCGTGCAGCGCGCGTAGGATGTCTTTGAGCGGTCGGGTGCGGGTCTCGCGCGGGACGCACAGATAGTGTCGGCGCAGGTCGTCGCGGTAGGCGTCGGACGGGCCGGTGGACAGTGGCTGCCACTCGGCGGCCGGCGCCTTGGCGAAGGCGCCGTCGCTGCCGTAGGCGTAGGTCTTCCAGGCACCCTTGAGGGTGCAGCGGATGCCCTCGTAGGAGATGGTGCGGGCGCCGCTCGGGGATTCGATGACCAGGGTGTAGCGTACCGCCGCGATGGGTTCGTCGATGCGCAGGTTCTTGCCGTCGATGAAGAATTTGAACGGCGACACGGGTCCTTCGGGGGTGAAGGCGAGCAGGTCCTGATCGCCCGGCCAGGGCGGGAGGGTGACGGCCGCTTCCTGCCGTTCGGCCCCTTCCTGGATGTTGCTGGGTCGAATCGGTTCCGGGTCCAGCTTGAAGTTGTTGTCCGCGCCGGCGGGCGCGGCCCCGCAGAGCAGGGGCGCGAGGATGAGACAGGCAGAGCGTCTGAATCTGAATGGCATCGGCATTGATCCTGGATGAATCGGTCAGCGTGCGTTGCAGGGTCGATAGTCCGCCAGACGGCCTTCCAGGACCGCGGTGAGGTTGGCGAACTCGTCTTTGAGACCGCCGCCGCCCTCGGCCATCACCCATTCCATCGACTGGCGCACCGCCTGGGAAAGCGACCATCCCAGCGGCGGCTCGACCAGCGATTGTTCGATCCGCCCGCGCGCCGCCGGGTCACCCTGGGTGCGGTCCAGTTCGGCTTCGACCACGGCGGCCAGTGAGACCTCGATGACCGCGCCGCGCATGTCCCCTTCGACCAGCTTCGCGGTGCTGACCTCGGCGAGCCGCCCGCGCGCCGTCCGGCCGTTCAGAAGGGCGCGCACGGGGGAGGCGACCTCGCTCAGGAAGTCGTTGGCGGGTGGACCTTCGGGGCCTGGCCCAAACCCGGTGACCTGCGGGCGGCGTTGACAGACCGCGGGTGCCTGCGGGTCGTTGCGGATCAGGATCAGGATCGGATAGAGGGTCGGGTTGTTGATCAGGTCTAATAGATCGACGATGGTGGTGGCGCCTGAATTCTCGAAATAGCCGCCGTCGACCAGGCGGATTTTCTGTTCGCCTTGGGCACCCGGGCCGATGAAACTGCCGGCCGGGCTCAGGTAGGTGAAGCGTGCACTGGCCCCGGCGGCGGCGGACAGCCGGATGGTTTGGGTCTGGAAACCATCCGCCAGCAGATCCAGGGTGTCGGTGAAATTGGTGAGCGCGATGTTGGACGTGACCGCGCGCCGGCCCGAATCGACGATCGTGGTGTTCAGCAGCAGGCCGGGGAGGCGGAACTTGTAGCCGTCGGCATAGAGTGCCGTGAAGGGTCGAGTCAACGGGTTGTCCGCCTCCGGCAGGGCCTGTTCGAATCCGAGTTCCAGGAAGCGCTGTCGGTCCGCCTCCGGGAAGGGGTAGGGGATGAAGCGCTGCACCAGGTCCGGGAACAGCATGCCGGCCGCGACCGGTGACAGAAAGTCATGGCTCAGCGCCTTTTGCACGGTGGCCAGGGTGGTCAGGGTGGTGTTTGCATCCGCCGGCGCGGCGCGGTTCTCCAGTTGTTGACGCTTGACCGCCGCATACACCGCGGCGCCGACGCTGCCGCCCGAGACGCTGCTGATGGCGAACAGGGATTGGCTGAAGGTGGGGATCTTGGCTTCCAGGGTCGCCAGGGTGGAGGCGGTCCAGTAGGCGGCGCGGATGCCGCCGCCCGCCGCGGCGACCAGGATGACCGGATCGCGTCCGTCGATCTGCCGCGGTGCCGGGTTGACCTCCCGCCAGGCCTGATAGTGGGCGGCGGCGGCGAGCCGTTGCAGGGCCGGGGCCTGGTCGGCAACGCGGATCCAGTGATTGTCGTTGAAGAATCCGAAGCCGGCCGCGAGGACCAGAGCCAATGCGGTGCCGGCCGGCAGGCCATTGACGAGAAACGCGTAGGTGAGCACCAGACTGCCGAAGAGGGCGATGCCGGCGAAGCCGGCCAGCAGGATGGCCGGCGTGCCCAGGGTCTGGGGCAGGCTGACCGGCCAGACCACGAAGGCGGCGAGCAGGACGAAAACCATGACCTGACCGAGCGACAGGATCACCAGCATCGAGCGGCGGTCGCGTGCTTCGCCGGGTTCGGTCAGCCCCCGTCCGCGCGCTGTCGCCTTCATGAACCAGTCGCGGCGTTTGTAGAAGAACCACCACAGGCCCGCGGCCAGCAGCAGAAAGAGGGCGCCCAACACCCAGGCCCCGGTCTGGGCGCTGGTCTCGAGCCGCAGGAACCCGATGCCGATGGCCAGCGGTACCAGGGTGCCATAGACCCGCGGCAGCCAGGTCCGGCCGAACTGGGAGCGCTGCCAGCGGAGTTGATCGCCATCGAGGGTGTGCGCGAGCAGGAGACGGGAGCTGTACCAGAGCCCCAGACCCAGGAGCAGGGCACTCAACAGAAAGAACAGGTTGGACCAGGCGAAGCCGAACTCGGCGGACAGGCGCAGCAGGTCTTGCCCCTGACCGACATAGATGAACAGGACCGCGGCGCCGACCGCGGTGACCGTGGCATAGCCGCACAGCCACAGGACGCGCACGATGGAGTTCCAGATGAAGTTCCAGAGGGCGAGCAGCGGAGGCAGCGCTGTATCCGCGGCGGAGGTGGTTTCAGGGGCGCTTGGCGACATGAGGGACCTCGCTGGAGTGATGCTTGATAGAGATGGATTCCGGGTTCGGCAGACCATTTCCGACCTTGGTCATCAACCTAGTCAGTTCGCGATCGGCGCGGTCGGCGGTCCGCACAGCGGACCCTACGAGGGTCCGCTGTGCGGACCGATCACGGCTCACGGTTTACAAGGTGTCGTTCGAGAAGGTGTCGCAGGCCGCCAGCCGGCCCTCGGCCAGGCCGCGCTTGAACCAGCGCACCCGTTGTTGCGAACTGCCGTGGGTGAAGCTGTCCGGCGTCACGTAGCCGCGGGTCTGCCGTTGCAGGCGGTCATCGCCGATGGCGGAGGCGGCGTTCAGGCCTTCTTCCACGTCGCCTTGTTCGAGAATCCGACGGGCGGCGTGGGCGCGGTTGGCCCAGACGCCGGCAAAGCAGTCGGCCTGGAGTTCCAGCCGCACGGAGAGCTGATTGCCTTCGCGCTGGCCGGCGCGGCGGCGCAGATTTTCGACCTGATCGGAAATCCCGAGCAGGTTCTGGACGTGATGGCCCACCTCATGGGCGATCACGTAGGCCTGGGCGAAGTCACCAGGGGCGCCGAAGTCGTTGCGCAACTCGTCGTAGAACGCCAGGTCGATATAGACCTTGTGGTCGGCCGGGCAGTAAAAGGGACCCATCGCCGCCTCGCCGAGCCCGCACGCGGAGCGGGTGACGCCGCTGAACAGCACCAGCACCGGCTCGCTGTAGCGTTTGCCGGCCTCTTTGAAGACCGCGTTCCAGGTATCCTCGGTGTCGGCCAGGACGACCGAGACGAATTCCTTCATTTCGTCTTCCACGCTGGCCGAGGGGACGCGGAACTGGGGGTCGCCGCCCGGCCCGGCATGGGCCATGGGGTCCTGGCGGGCGGTCGGGTCCGGCCCGTATTGACCGTCGCGGGTCAGCAGCACCGAGGGGTCGACGCCCAGCAGCATCAGCACGACCACCAGCACTAACCCGCCCAGACCGCCGCCGATCCCGACGGTGCGTCCGACGCGCATCGGCCGCCGGCCGCCGCCGAAGGGATCGCCCCCCAGGCTGCCGTCGTCGCGGCGGTCCTCGATATGCTCGCTACGTCTGCCGGTTTTCCAGCGCATGAGTCCGTCCTCCGAAGGATGCGTGATTGCCCCATGATGGTGGATCATAGCATCCGACAGCCGCTGCACTGGGCCGGCATCGCAACCGGATTCATTCCGAATTCGCGCGGCATCGCGCGACCCCCGGTGGATGCGGCGCGCGCGACCGCCGTGCCGGGTCCCGGACACTGAGCGGCGCGCCTTATCCACCCTACAGCGGGGCCGGTGTTGTAGGGTGGACAAGCGTAGCGCAGTCCACCAGCGGCGCCTGCGCTACGCTTGTCTACGGCCTAAGCGATGATCAGGCCTGCGGTCCCCTGTCGGTGCACCCTAAGGCCTTGATCGTCGTTCCGGCCGTAGGGTGGACAAGCGCTAGCGTAGTCCACCGAATCCCGCGCCGTCGCTGGTGGACTGCGCTGCGCTTGTCCACCCTACGATGTCCCCTGGCCGGAACCGTGATCAAGGCCCACCCTAAGCACCCTGAAAAGCATTCGAGACAATTTCTCCATATTATTGTTTTTTCGGTATGTCTTGATGCCATGACGACCCAAGCACCGGTCGGCTTATCCCGACCCGTTCGGGCGTTATGAGGCAAAATCGCCTCATAACGCGAAAACGAAGCGAGGCTAAGCGCGACCCCCTGCCGGTGCCTCTAAACACCCTGAGTATTCGCCGAGAAAGGCACTTCATACGATTGTTTTTTCGCCTATTCCTTTGTCAGAATCACGTAGGCATCCTCCGGTCTATGTCGCGTATCCGCAACTCGTTCGTGCGTTATTAGGCAATGTTGCCTCATAGCGCACGAACGGTGCAGCGAGGAACTGCGCGCAAGGGCTTGACAACCCGGATAAACCCTGATGCAATCCGAAAAAGACAACGCGTTATGGGGTAGTTCGTCCGCCGAAAAGCCATTAGGCACCTAATAGCACAGGTAACATTAGAGGCAACAGAAATGACTGTACTAGAAAGAATCGAAGCTCAGGTTCAGACGTTGTCTGAAAAGGAGCTTTACGAGTTTCGCCGCTGGTTTCAGGAATGGGACGCCGATGCCTGGGACCGCCAAATAGAGGCAGATGCCCAAGCTGGTAAGTTGGACGCCTTAGCGGCAGAAGCGCTCGCCGAGTACCGCTCCGGGTCGGCTAGAGAAATTTGAAACACTACGCATCAACCAAGTTCTGGGGATGCTTCGGCGATCTTCCAGAGTCCATTCAGCAGTTGGCAAGAGCGAACTACGAACTTTTGCGCCAAGACCCGTCGCATCCGTCCCTGCGCTTCAAACAAGTCAAGAATGGACAGTATCGAAGCGTTCGTGTGGGAAAGCATTTTCGGGCTCTTGGCGTACCCGTCCCCGACGGTGTGCAGTGGTTTTGGATTGGCAGTCATGCCGAGTATGACCAGTTGTTGGGCTAACAAGCCCGCTCAAAAGCGAGCGCCCGCCACGAGCGTTCTCTTTATCCGCGGGTTCGTGTCGGCGGGCGCCGCTTTAGCGGGGTCGTTAGGCGTAATAGAAGGATGGATCAGCATTTTCTCAAATCGGCATTCCGCGAAAAGCTTATCGAGCATTTGCTTATTGGCGAGTTGCTGAAAATTTCTTGGGCGAGAGGCGATTGCTCTCTCGAAGTCGCGAAACCGGAAGTGGATAATCAGGGTTACGATGTTCTTGCGGAGGACAAGACGTTTGCCTCAAAGAATGAAGAGCCTGACAAGTGGGCTCCTGGGGTCAGGCATCACGGCTCGTGATGCGCGCCGTGGAGCGGGGCCGCCGCCGGGTCCTCATGGTCGGCAACTTCGTCCGGGGCGTGCACATGCAGGTGGGCATGGCGATGGGTGTGGGGGTGCTGGTGCAGGGTCCCCGTGGCGAGTTGCCCGTCGACCAGGAGCACGGCACGTTGCACCAACTGCTCCAGGACGCGGTGGTCGTGCGAGACGATCAGCATGGCCTGGGGCAAGGCGGACAGGTGGCCGATGAGCCGTTCCTGGGTGGCCTGGTCCAGACCGGTGGTGGGCTCGTCCAGCAGCAGCACGGCGGGGTGCATGGCGAGGATGGTGGCGAGCGCAACCAAACGTTTCTCCCCGCCCGAGAGGCGGTGGGTGACACGGTCGGCATAGTCGGACAGACCCAGTGCCGCCAGGACCTGCTCCGCATCGGCGCGCGCCTGGGCGGGGGTGCGGCCCAGGTTGAGCGGGCCGAAGGCGACATCTTCCAGCACCGTGGGGCAGAACAGTTGGTCGTCCGAGTCCTGAAACAGGAGACCGACCCGGGTGCGCACGTCGTGGAAATCGGGCTCGGTGCGGCGCGTCTGGCCGAAGGCGCGGACCTCGCCGGCGCTGGGGCGGGCCAGACCGACCAGCAGGTGCAGCAGGGTGGTCTTGCCGGCGCCGTTGGGTCCGATCAGCGCGACCCGATCGCCGGCCTGTAAGACCAGATCGACGCCGCGCAGCACCGCGCGGTCGCCGCGGCGGAAATGGACCGCGCGCAGTTCCAGCAAGGGCGGGTACAGCGATTCGGTTTCGGGGTCCGTCAGCACAGCCGGTCCGCCGTGGTCAGTGCCGTCACCATCACCCCCAGGGCCGCGGCCGACCAGGTGTCGCCGCGGTTCCAGGTGGGCCTGTCCAGGAGATAGAGCCGGCCGTGGAAGCCGCGGCAGCGCATGGCGCCCATGATGCGCCGCGCGCGGGCCAGGCTGCGCACCAGCAGCATCCCGATCAGCCAGCCGTAGCTGTTCCAGGTATGGCGGTCGCTGCGCGGGCGGAAGGCGCGCACCCGCATGGCCTGATCCATCCGCTGGTATTCCTGATGCAGCAGGTGGATCTGGCGGACCGTGAACAAGAGCAGGTGCACCAGCTTCTCGGGCAGTCCCAGTCGCGCCAGGGCATGGCCGAAGACGACCGGTTCCAGGCTCCCCGCCAGCGCGAGCAGGGTGATCACGATCCCATTCGCTTTGAGCAGGATGAGCAGCGCCTGCGCGGCGCCGTCGCGGCTGGCGGTCAGCGGGCCCAGGCTCAGCAGCGGCTCGCCGGGGACGGTGAAGGGCAGGGTGAGGAGCAGAATCAGCATGAAGCCTTCCAGGGCCAGCAGCCGGCCCCCCAGCATCCGCGGGCTCAGCCCCGCGGCGGCGGCCAGGGCGAGTGCGATCAGCCCGGCCGTCAGTGTGGTCCAGATCTGCGTGAGGCTCAGGGTCATCAGGGCGAACAGGCCGGCCGCGAGGAGCCGCAGGCGCGCGTCCCGCGCCGCCAGCCAGTCGGCTGCGGCCGCCCCGTCGGTGGGAAAGAGTGCCGCGGTCAAGTTCGGGCCGCCGTTCGCCGGCTCCGCCACCAGAGGGCCAGACCCATGAGCCCGAGGATGTAGCCAATGCCGCCCAGGACGTCGCGCAGCCGCGCCTGCTCCTGAAAGGACTGCAACTCCTCGCGCAGCGGACGAATCTGCCGGGCGACCGCGCCTTCGATGGCGGCCGTGAGCAGGGGGTCGAGGCCGGTCGGCGCGGGCGTCGGGGGTGCCGCGGCGGGCGCGGTTGGGGCCGCCGCGGGCTGCTCGGGCGCGCCTGTGCCTCCGGTCGGGAAGGACCCGGCCAGGTCGGACGCGGGTATCCGCCATTCGGCGCGGTGGCCGTCGCCGGTTTCGGCCAGGATCAGCAGGTCCGCGGCGGCTTGGGCGCGGTAGCTGAAGCGGCCCGCGGCGTCCGGGGTCGGCTCGGCCAGGGTGCGGCCCTGCGCATCCAGGACGCGGATTCGTGCGCCGCCGGCCGCGCCGCCCCCGGCGAAGTAGGCCGACCCGGTGATCAGCGGGCCCTCGGCCGCGGCGAAAACGCGCAGTTTGTGGGCCTGGGCGGGGGGGCTGAGGCCGAGACCCAGCAGGACCAGGACCATGACCAGGATCGGTACGCGGTGCGAGGGGATCGGCCGGGGCGCCATGAGAACCTCGATTACGACAACGACAATAAGGAACATCAGCCACCCCAGAAGATGAAAGTCCCCCGTGGGAGCGGCGTCCCGCCGCGATGCGGTGCCGCGGTGACCGCGAACGTAGCGGCTGCGCGCCAGGCCCCGTCGCGGCGGGACGCCGCTCCCACGGGGNCGCTGCGCGACTTTCACGGTAAAGCCTCGACCTCCAGTGCGCGAGGCCCGGGCAGCAGGTCGGGTTCGACCCGTTGCAGGAACCGCAGCACGGTGCCGGTGATCAGGGCTTCCACCAGGGCCAGCGGCACATAGGTGATGACCAGCACCTGGGCGGCGGGGATGAAGGCCTGACCGCTCAGGCCCAGGCTCAGGGCCAGCATGAGGGCCGTCAGCAGGACCCCGGCGGCGCCCGCCGCGGCGCCGATCCGGAACACCGGGCGCGCTTCGGGCCGCTGCCGTTCGCGGCGCAGCAAGGGGCGCAACGCCAGCGCGCAGAGCAGGGCCGGCAGGGCCATGTTCAGGGTGTTGACGCCCAGTACCGCGAAGCCGCCGTAGCCAAAGAAAACGGCTTGCAGCACCAGGGCGACGAACAGGGCGGGCAGGGCGGTCCAACCGAGCAGCAGGCCCATGAGCCCGTTCAGGAGCAGATGGACGCTGCTGGGACCCACCGGGACGCTGATCAGTGAAGAGACGAAGAAGGCGGCGGACAGGGCCGCCGCCGCGGGCAGGTGATCATAGTCCAGGCGCCGCAGGGCCAGCGTCAGCAGTCCGGCCGACGCGATGGCGCCGGTGATCAGCACCGGGGCGGACAGGACGCCGTCTGGGATGTGGGCCATGGATCACATATCCCGCGTGCGCACCCAGATCAGCGCGCCCTGTTCCACCGGGACTTCCTTGCCGTCCGGATTGGTCAGCGGGGCCGGCCCGTCCAGCAGGGCGGCGAAGCCCCACCAGCCGGCCTTGGGCATCGCATAGCTGAAGACGCCGTTGCTGTCGGCCTTGATGGTCTGGGTGATGAAGGGGTCGGCCGGGGGCTTGACCGACCCGTCGTTGCGCCACTCCACCTCGACTGTCGCGAAGGGGACCGGCTTACCGTACTGTTTGACGATGCCGCGGAACAGATTGCCCGTCCACAGACCGTAGGGGCGCACCAGGGGTTCGATTTCGACCGGCAGGCCAAGGGCGGCGTCCCAACCGTCTTCGGCGCCGAAGGCATCGACCACCACCTTGGTGTAATGGACGATCATCTTGCCCTCACCCGGCTCCCAGTAAGGCGCGGGTTCGACGAAGAACACATAGTCGCCCGGCTGTTTGATGCGGTACTCGGCGATGTAGGCGGATTTCCCGTCGACCGCGACCCGTTTCAGCGCGGATTTCAGGTCTTCCCGCCCGGCTGGACCCAGGACCCCGAACTGCACCGGCTCGGCCATTTCCATCACCGGTCCGCGCTCCATGGGATGGGTAAACGCCAGACTCAGGCCGACCGGGGTATTCCCCCCCTCAGTGATGATCTCGGTCGATGGAATCAGTTCCTGAAAGTGCGCCGCGGCCGGCGTTGCCGGTGTCAGAGCGAGGGCGAGCAGGCCCATCAGGACGATTTCCGGACCAGGGATGCGCGTGGGGGTGCCGGGCATAGCGGTTGCTCCTGAGTGGGTCGCGAGTGCGTGTTCACGGACCTGGGGCCCGCGTTCCGACGCATTGTATGACGAAATTAAAATTCATCATACTGGACCCGCAGGCGCCAGCGATTCCCAATTTGGGTGGCATCGCGCGACCCCTGGTGGATGCGGCGCGCGCGACCACCGTGCCAGGCCCCTGACATCGAGCGGCGCGCCTTATCCACCCTACGGCAGCGCCGGTCTTGTGGGGTGGATAAGCGCAGCGCATCCACCATCAACCCCGCCGCCGGCACGCTGCCGGCGACGGTCACCGAAATTTGGAGCCGCTGCGCAAGCGCCATCCCAGGCGTCCTGGCGCGGAATATGCTTATTCCAGGCTTAAGCATCCCGTGCGGACCAGCGTCCGCGCAGGGGTGCACCAAAAAAGGCAAGGACGGTCAGGTGTTCCTCGATGTCGAAAAAGGTGTGATCACAGGCGGCGTGAACGTACATCAGGGTGCCGGGGCGCACCTCATGCTCGCTCGTCCCGACCCGCAGTCGGGCGCGTCCGCTGAGCACCAGATAGAGTTCGTCCTCCTCGTGCGCACTCGCCATGTCACGGGAGCCGACCGGCAGATGGTAGATGGAGCAACTCAACGAGGGCGTGCGCAGGAACTCACGCAGGGACAGTGCGCCCGGTGCGACCTGCGCCACCAGGTCATCGAGTTGAAAGACCTCCCAGTCGTCCGTTGGGGGTGTTGCCGGCTGCGTGTCACGAGTCATGTCGGGCTCCAGAACGTAAGGAATGCGATGTCAGGCCGCGTGCGACGGGGTGTCGGAGCGACGCTGCGCTACTGTAGCGTAGATGAGAAGGATTTGCGTTAACTGGTCGGCAGGTAGTAAGATGCGAATCGTTCGCATTAATGCCCGAGTCCCAAAGTCGTCAATCCACAGTCGTAAACCCAGAGTCAATCATGGACACCGAGCCCAAGGGCTTTCCGCTGATGATGGCCGATGAAGGAGCGCCGCTGCGTATCCTCGCCCTGCGCGGCGGTAAGGCGCTGTCGCTGCGCCTGACCGAACTGGGGCTCAATGTCGGCGCGGAGATCCAGGTGGTGCAGCGTCAGGGCGGCGGCCTGCTGGTCGCCCGCGGTGAGGCGCGCATCGCCTTGGGCGGCGGGATGGCCGCCAAGATCCTGGTCGCACCATTATGATGCGTTTTTGGGCCAGCGGTGCTTGCCGCGCCCAGGATACCCGGCACAGCTGTTAAACCGCGTCAGCTCCAGTCATCGTCGAGTCTGTCGGGGCCGATCTCATCCAATAACATCGCACACCGCGTTGGGCGCGGTTTAAGTAGGTTCAAGATGTCGATCATGCTGAAAGAGATGAAAGCCGGCGACCAGGGCCGGGTGCAGGGCTTCGCCGCGGGCGGCCAGGCGTATCGGCGCAAGCTCCTGGCCATGGGGCTGACGCCGGGGGTCGAGTTCCTGGTGGTGCGGGTGGCGCCCATGGGCGATCCGGTGGAGGTGCGGGTGCGCGGGACCTCGGTGAGTCTGCGCAAAGACGAGGCGGCCACGCTGAATGTAGAGCGCATGCCATGAGCCGTATCGACCCCAACACCAGTCCGGTTGCGACCTTCACGATCGGCGTCGTCGGCAATCCGAACTGCGGCAAGACGACGCTGTTCAATGCCCTGACCGGCTCCCGTCAGCGGGTGGGCAACTGGCCCGGCGTGACGGTCGAGCGCAAGACCGGGCGCTATCGCTTCCAGGGAGCGGAGTTCACGCTGGTCGACCTGCCGGGGACCTACTCCCTGGATGTGACGGATCAGGAGGTCTCGCTGGATGAGCGCATCGCCCGGGATTTCGTGCATGCCCGTGAGGCGGACCTGATCCTCAACATCCTGGACGCTTCCAACCTGGAGCGCAATCTCTATCTCACCACCCAGTTGATCGAAACGGGCCGGCCGCTGGTGGTGGCCCTGAACATGATGGACGTGGCTCGCGAGAAGGGGTTGCGCATCGATGCGGCCGGGTTGGCACGGCAACTCGGCTGTCCGGTGGTCCCGGTGTCGGCGGCGAGCGGGGAGGGGGTGGATGAGCTCAAGGCGGTGCTGTTGCAGGCCGCGGCGGCGCGGCCGGTGCCCAGCCTGGCGATCACTTTCGATCCGCTCATCGAGTCCGCCATCGCTGCTCTGCTGCCGCGGCTCACGCCGATCGCCGCGACCGGCGGCGATGCGCCGCGCTGGCTGGCCGCCCGGCTGCTGGAGGGTGACGATCTGGCGCGCCGTCTGGTGGGGGATGCCATTGACGGCGAGACGGTCCGCGCCCTGCTGGGCGACCAGGCGGACGATGTGGACATCCTGCTCGCCGACGCCCGCTATGGGATCAGCCATGCCCTGACACAATCGACCGTGGTCCGCACCGGTCAGGCGTCGCGCAACCGGTCGGACGCCATCGACCGGGTGATGCTCAATCGCGCCCTGGGCATCCCGATCTTTCTGGTCGTGATGTATCTGATGTTCATGTTCACCATCAACATCGGCGGGGCTTTCATCGACTTCTTCGATCAGGCGGCCGGGACCATCTTCGTGGACGGGACCGCCGCGGTGCTGACCCGGCTGGCCGCTCCCGAGTGGGTGATCGTGCTGCTTGCCAACGGCATCGGCGCCGGCATTCAGGTGGTCGCGACCTTCATCCCGATCATCGCCTTTCTGTATATCTTCATGTCGGCCCTGGAGGACTCGGGCTATATGGCGCGGGCGGCCTTCGTCATGGATCGCTTCATGCGCACCATCGGCCTGCCCGGCAAGGCCTTCGTGCCGCTCCTGGTCGGGTTCGGCTGCAATGTGCCGGCGATCATGGCCGCGCGCACGCTGGAGAACGTGCGCGATCGGATTCTGACGGTGCTCATGGCGCCCTTCATGTCGTGCGGGGCGCGGCTGCCGGTCTATGTCCTGTTCGCTGCCGCCTTCTTTCCCGCGGGCGGACAGAATATCGTGTTCGGGCTCTATCTGATCGGGATTGCGGCGGCGGTGCTCACGGGTTTTGCGATGAAGCACACGCTGCTCAAGGGTGAGAGCACGCCCTTCGTCATGGAACTGCCGCCCTATCACCTGCCGACGCTCAAAGGCGTGATGATCCGCACCTGGGAGCGCACCCAGGGGTTCGTCGTGCGGGCGGGTCGGGTGATCGTGCCGATGGTGCTGATCCTCAATGTGCTCAACAGCATCGGGACCGATGGAACCTACGGCAACGAGGACAGCGAGAAGTCCGTGCTGGCGGAGATCGGCCGCACCATCGCGCCGGCCTTCGCGCCCATGGGGCTCGATGCGGACAACTGGCCGGCTACGGTCGGCATCTTCACCGGGATCCTGGCCAAGGAGGCGGTGGTGGGGACGCTCAACGCGACCTACTCGGCGCTGGCCGCGACGGACGCGGGCGAGCCGGAAGAGCCCGCGCCCTTCAGTCTGACCGGCGGTCTGCAGGCAGCACTGGCCACCATCCCGGCGAATCTGGGCGCTGCGCTCGGCACCTGGGGCGACCCCTTGGGGTTGGCGGTCGGTGACCTGACCGACACGCAGGCGACGGCCGCGGCCCAGGAGGTCAGTACCGGCACCTTCGGCGCCATGGCGGCGCGATTCGACGGGGCGGCCGGGGCCTTTGCCTACCTGCTGTTTATCCTGCTCTATGCGCCTTGCGTAGCGGCCATCGCGGCGATCTATCGGGAGACCACGCCCGGCTGGGCGATCTTCACCGCGGCCTGGACCACGGGGCTCGGTTACATCACGGCGACGGTCTTCTATCAGGCCGCGATCTTCGACCGGGACCCGACCACCTCGGCGCTCTGGATCCTGGGGATGCTCGGGCTGTTCGCCGCGGTGCTGATCGGCCTGCGCTGGTGGGCGGCGCGTGATCCGAGTCCGGAGGGGTTGGTCCGGGCCGCGGCCTGAGGCAGCCGCGTTTCCCGCACGCCGGACACCGGCGCTACGACACCACAGGAGACTCAAGATGATCCTTGCCGAGCTCACCGCCTATCTGACCGAGCGCAAGCGCGCGCCCCTGGTGGACATGGCGCTGCGCTTCGAGACCAGTGAGGATGCCCTGCGCGGGATGCTGGCGGCCCTGGAGCGCAAGGGTCGGGTGCGCCGCATTGCCAACGGGGCCGCATGCTCCAGCGGGTGCTGCAAGTGCGACCAGGCCAGCGTCGAGACCTACGAGTGGGTGGGTGAGACGGCCCCGCCCGCGGTCGTCGGCAGCCCCGCGGCCTGAGTTCGCCGCGCAGCGACCGATGCGCGCGGTCCTGGTCATCGGTATCCACCGGGAGGAACTGGCGTTCGGCGAGGCCGTGGCCGCCGGGCTCGACCTGTCGCAGCTCGCGTTGTTGCGGATTCCCGCGGGTGTTTCGGGGGTTCGCCCCAGTCAGGATCAGGCCTTCTACTACCGTACCAACCACCAGGAGTTGTACCTGCAACTCCTGGCGCAGGTGCGCGGACACTACGATCTGCTGCTGGATCTGCACGCCGGAGTGAACGAGCCCGGGCGGTGCGCCGATCTGATCTGCGCGGATCGACACCTGCTGGCGTGTCTGCTCGACCAGCGGAGCCCGGCCCAGCCGCCGCCGTCGGGCGAACTGGTGCGGGGGGTGCTGCTCGCCGGTCCGGATGACCCGCCGCGGGTCGGCGACGCCCTGCTGTCCGCTCACACCGTGATCCCCAGATCCGTCTGGGACAACGCGGCGTTTCGCTACCTCGGGATCGAGGTGTTCTTACCGACCGCCGGTGCCGGCTTGCCCGCCGACTGGACCTTCGCCCGCCGTTTGATCGAACAGGCACTCGTCTGCGCCGGAGCGCGAGACCCACCGGCCAGCAGTTCCAAATTTGGGTAGCCGCCGCCAAAAAGCGTGTCGGCAGCGAGGCCGATGGTGGATGCGCTGCGCTTATCCACCCTACGAAACCTGCTCCGTTGTAGGGTGGATAAGGCGCGCCGCTCGGTGGCAGGGACTCGGCACGGCGGTCGGGCGCGCCGCATCCACCAGGGGTCGCGCGATGCCGCCCAAATTTAGAACTGCTGCCCACCGGCAGGATGAAGCCGGTGAGGCGGCGACACTGGTATGCTGTACGCTTTTCTGTCTGCGCAACGCCGGAGACCGGACGGTCGATGGATAGCCGTCGAACGTGATAACCGGACGTAGGGGCGGGTTTCAAACCCGCCCCTACACCAAGGGTTTGTCTGGATATCAGGTGAGAAGGCTCTATCGAGCCGCATCAGCACGAGCACGCACGGGCGCACGAACCAGGGTATGAACATGAGCGCGGTGCACGCGAAGGTCTTCACCATCGGTGTCGTCGGGAATCCCAACTGCGGCAAGACCACCCTGTTCAACGCCCTGACCGGTGCCCATCAGCGGGTGGGCAACTGGCCGGGTGTCACGGTGGAGCGTAAGACCGGGCATTATCGGTTCGCCGATGTCGGGTTCGATCTGGTCGATTTGCCGGGGACCTACTCGCTGGATGTATTCGGCGCCGGGACGGATCAGGAGGTGTCGCTCGACGAACGCATCGCCCGCGACTTCGTGCATGCGCGCGAGGCGGACCTGATCCTCAATATCCTGGATGCCGGCAGTCTGGAGCGCAATCTCTATCTCACCACCCAGTTGATCGAGATGGGGCGGCCGCTGGTGCTGGCGCTCAATATGATCGACGCGGCCCGTGACCGCGGGCTGCGCATCGACGTGGCGGGGCTGGCACTGCGGCTCGGCTGCCCGGTGGTGGCGGTGTCCGCGGCGAGCGGCGAAGGCATCGAAGACCTGAAACGCGTCTTGCTCCAGGCCGCGGAGGCCCCGCCGACCGCGACCGTCGAGGTCACCTACGGCCACCTCCTGGAGTCCGCGATCAGGGTCCTGCTGCCGCGGGTGGAACCAGTCGCCCGTGCTGCCGGAGACCCCCCGCGCTGGATCGCCTCCCGGCTGCTGGAGGGGGACGATCTGGCTCAGGCGCTGGTCGGGGACCGGGTGAGCCGCGAGGAAGTCAGGGGCTTGCTCGCCGACCAGGCGGATGACGTGGACATCCTGCTGGCGGATGCCCGCTATGGATTGGCTCACGCACTGACCCAGGCGAGCGTGGTGCACACCGGGCAGGCGTCGCGCGACCGTTCCGAGGCCATCGATCGGGTGATGCTCAACCGGGTGCTGGGCATTCCGATCTTCCTCGCCGTGATGTATTTGATGTTCATGTTGACCATCAACATCGGCGGCGCCTTCATCGATTTCTTCGACCAGGCGGCCGGCACCCTGTTCGTCGGCGGTACCGGCTGGGTCCTGGCCAGTCTGGGTGCGTCCGATTGGGTGCGGCTGCTGCTTGCCGACGGGATCGGCGGCGGTATCCAGGTGGTCGCCACCTTCATCCCGATCATCGCCTTCCTTTATATTTTTCTCTCGGTGCTGGAGGACTCGGGATACATGGCGCGTGCCGCCTTCGTCATGGACCGCTTCATGCGTGCCATTGGCCTGCCCGGCAAGTCGTTCGTGCCCTTGCTGGTCGGTTTCGGCTGCAACGTGCCGGCGATCATGGCCACCCGCACCCTGGAGAATCCGCGCGACCGCATCCTCACCATGCTCATGGCACCCTTCATGTCCTGTGGTGCGCGGCTGCCGGTCTATGTGTTGTTTGCCGCCGCCTTCTTCCCGACCGGCGGCCAGAACATCGTCTTCGCCCTCTATCTGATCGGGATCATCGTCGCGGTGCTCACCGGCTACATCCTGAAATATACCCTGCTCCAGGGGGAGAGCAGCCCCTTCGTGATGGAACTGCCGCCCTACCACCTGCCGACCGTCAAGGGGGTGCTGATCCGCACCTGGGAACGCACGCATGGATTCGTGGTGGGCGCCGGCCAGGTCATCGTTCCGATGGTGCTGGTGCTGACCGTGCTTGGCAGTATCGGCACCGACGGGAGTCTGCGTCCGCAGAGCGTTGACGGCTCCGTGCTGGCCGCGCTCGGACGCACCCTGACCCCGGCCTTCGCCCCGCTGGGGCTCACCGCGGACAACTGGCCGGCAACCGTTGGCATCTTTACCGGTGTGCTGGCCAAGGAGGCGGTGGTGGGAACCCTGGATGCCGCCTACTCGGCCCTGGCGGTCGCCGACACCGGCGCCGCTGCGCCGCCACCGCCGCCCTTCAGTCTGATCGGCGGCTGGACGGCCGCACTGGCGACCATCCCGACCAACCTGGGTGTCGCGCTGGGGTCCTGGGCCGACCCCTTGGGTCTCAAGGTCGGCGACCTGAGCGACCGCGAGGCCGTCGCTGCCGCGCAGGCGGTCGCCGCCGGCACTTTCGGGGCTATGGCCGCGCGTTTCGACGGCGCGGCCGGTGCCTTCGCCTATCTGCTGTTCATCCTGCTCTATTTCCCTTGCGTGGCGGCGACCGCCGCCATCCGGCGGGAGAGCGGCACGGGCTGGACCCTGTTTGCCGTCGCCTGGACGACCGGGCTTGGTTACCTCATCGCCACGGTGTTCTACCAAACCGCCATCTTTGCGCGTGATCCGGCGACCTCGGCCGCCTGGATCGCGGGCTTGGCGATCGGCTTCGTCGTCCTGATCTTCGGGATGCGCCGCTGGGCGCAGCGGGGACTGAAACCCGGCGCATTGGTTGTCGAAGGTCCCGGTGTCCAATGATCTTGCGAGTGGAGACCTCTCGTCATGGCCTTGTCCAACCCAACCGAAGATCAGGCTGCGCTCCCCCACGATCCGCGTGCCTGGGGTCACACCCACGACTTCAGTCACGCGGCGCAGCGGCGTGCCGAGCAGCGCACCCGCTGGGTGGTGGGCCTGACACTGGCGGCGATGGCCGGCGAATTGATCGCCGGCTGGCTCACCGGCTCCATGGCCTTGCTCGCCGACGGCTGGCACATGGGCAGCCATGCCGCCGCGCTGGGGATTGCCGCCTACGCCTATGCCTTCGCGCGGCGGCACGAGGCTGATCCGCGTTTCACCTTCGGCACCGGTAAGGTGTCGTCACTGGCTGGTTATACCAGCGCCTTGCTGCTGGCCGGGGGTGCCCTGTGGATGCTGGGGGCCTCGCTGGGGCGACTCATCGACCCGCTGCCGATCCACTACGGGGAAGCGCTGTTGGTGGCCGCACTGGGTCTGGCGGTCAACCTGCTGTCGGCCTGGCTCCTGGGCCACGGTGGACCGGATCACGATCATGATCACGCGCACGGCCATGTGCATGACCATGATCACGCTCATGCGGACCACGCGGAGCTCCAGCAGGACCATAACCTGCGGGCGGCCTATCTCCACGTCATCGCCGATGCCCTGACCTCGGTGCTGGCGATCGTCGCCTTGGGCCTGGGGATGGCTTACGGCTGGGCCTTCCTGGACCCGCTGATGGGGATCATCGGCGCCGCGCTGATCAGTCGCTGGGCCTGGGGGCTGGCCCGCGACAGCGCGCGGGATTTACTGGATGCCGGTGACCACAGCGCCATCGCCAACCAGGTGCGCGCGGCCATCGAATCCGACGCGGACAATCAGGTGGCCGATCTGCACATCTGGCGGGTCGGACCGGCCGGTCGCGCCTGCATCGTCTCCCTGGTCACCCATCAGCCGCGCCCGGTCGAGCACTATCGGGCGTTGCTGGACGCGATACCGAGTCTGCTGCATGTGACCGTGGAAGTGAATCACTGTCGATTGGCCGAGTGCGGCGCTAAATAGCGAACCTGCTCCCTTCTGGAGGTCGAGGCTTTACCGCGAAAGTCGCGTAGCGACCCTGTGGGAGCGGCGTCCCGCCGCGATGGGGTCGGGCGTGTCACCGCAGCGTTCGAGATCACCGCGGCACCGCATCGCGGCGGGACGCCGCTCCCACGGGGGTCATTCATCGTCCGGGGTGGCTGATGTTCCTTATCCGATCCGTCGATAACGACAACGGTGCTCTACTGAATCGATGCCCCAGGCTCGGGCGCGAGCGGGTTGCGGTACAGCGCCAGCAGCCGATCGGCGATCCGGGTGAGCCCGAAACCGGCGGCCACCCGCGCCTGAATATCCCTGGCGAGCGGTTCGGACCAGGGCTCACCGGCAAGCGCGGCGGCGAGGGCCGCGGCACCGCGCGCGGGGTCGCCGGCGGGGATGCGGATCAGGGCGTCGGTGATGGTCAGGGTGTTGAACAGAGGGTCGTGGCGATCGGTGTAGGTGATCGGCAAGAGCCCTTGGTTGAGGCATTCCAGGTAGGCGTTGCTGAGACCTTCGACGGCGGAGATGGCGAAAAAATAATGGGCTTGCCGCAGTTCGTCCGTGAGTTCCTGCTTTGACAGGTGCCCAAGCAGGGCGGCCTCGGGGAGGGTCGCCGCGAGTGACCGGCATTGCGCCACATAGTCGGCGTCGAACTCCCAGAAGTCGTCGGTGTATGAACCCGCCAGGCGCAGCCGCAGCCCGGCGCGGACCGCCGCGGGCAGGGCGGCGAAGAGCCGCAGCACCTCCAACTGTCCCTTGCGCGGGCAGACCACGCCGGACAGGATGAGGGTGCGCTTGCCTGGCGTCTCCAGGCGGGGGCGCGGCGGGGCGACGGCGTTGGGGATGTTGATCACGGGCGGGCGGGTGTGGGCGACGACATCGTCCGGGTTCTGGACGATCCAGGCGGACAGTCGGCTCAGGGCGTACCGCTGGAGGCGGCTGCCGCGCCCGTCGAGCAGGGTGGCGGGGTCATCGAAGCCTTTCTGGGTCATGTGCTGGAAACAGCGGATGCCGAGCAGGCGCAGCACCGGGGTCAGATGTGTGGCATAGTTGTGACCATGGAAGTGCACGACCTGGATGCGCTCGCGGATACAAAAGGTGAAGATGACACGCCACACCCGCCTGGCCTGCCAGACGTCCAGACGGCGGCGCAGCGGCGGCGGATAGGGCGGGGCGATCACCTGGCCCTGGTCGAGCGAGATGGCCTGGACCTGCACCCCGGGGTGGCGGTTGAGTTCCTCGGCGAGCATCAAGGCCTGGCGGGCACGGCCCGAATGCAGGGGCGGAGCGTTGAACAGCACGTAAAGGATACGCATGGGGCGGCTCATCCGCGTTGGGTTGATCGATCAAGGCACGCGTCGTCAAGGATATCTGTTTCGGGTGCCGCCGGGTGTGCGCGTCAGCAACTCAAGATTGGGAACTGCCGGCCTGCTCAGGTTGCTTACCCGCGGACGATCACTGACAATGCTTCGGGTAATTACCTGAAGTGGTGACGAACACTGATGGCCGTTGGCTCGTTTAGACATTGGGTCAAGCGCAGGGACCATGCGGTCTCTCGACTGCTGTACGCGGGTGCGAAGTCCGTGCGGAGCATCGAGGTCCCGGTCATCCCAGGCTTGCACCGTGCCCTCTATCAGTTGCATCGCGGGGTCGCCGCCACCATCGCAACCCTGTTGCGGGTTGGTTACTACACCCCGCTATTCAAGAGTCAACTCGAGGGGCCGGCGCCGCGTCTGTATCTCTACAGCGGTCTGCCGCTGCTGAGCGGTGCGCTGCGGATCAGGCTTGGCGCGGACTGCCGCGTCTCCGGAATCACTACACTGTCCGGACGAACCAGCGGGCGGGTGACGCCCAGTCTGGAGGTGGGATCGAACGTGGATATCGGCTGGCAAAATACCATTGCCGTCGGCACCCGGGTGGTCCTGGGCGACAATGTGCGCCTGGCCGGGCGTTGCCTCCTGGTCGGCTATCCCGGCCATCCACTGGACCCGTCGGCGCGCGCGCAAGGCTTGGCGGAGACCGAAGATCAGGTCGGAGACATCATTTTGGAGGATGATGTCTGGCTGGCGACCGGGGTCACGGTGACCGCGGGGGTGCGCATCGGCCGCGGTACGGTGGTGGCGGCGGGCAGCGTGGTCACGAAAGATCTGCCGCCGATGGTGCTGGCCGGCGGGGTTCCGGCCCGGGTGATCCGGTCGATCGCCGCGGCGCCCGGCTAGGCCGTCTACCGGAGCCGTGTCGTTGTCGTTGTCGTTGTCGTTGTCGTTGTCGTTGTCGTAATCGTAATCGGAGAAACGATTCACTATAAGCATGAACAACCCGCTGTCGATCGGGGGCCATGATCACGGTTTCGACCGCAACGCGCGGATATCGTAAGCTCGATTACGACCACGACAACGACAACGGCGGGGACGGCACGGGTGTGGTTCCGAAGTGGCCGCGGTATCAGGTGTTAAACAGCATGGCGCGTGATCTCATCGTATTCGGCGAGGACTGGGGCGGGCTGCCGAGCAGTACCCAGCACCTGGTGCGGCACCTGGCCCGTGATCGCCGGGTGCTCTGGGTCAACTCGATCGGGATGCGTCGACCGCGCTTGACCGCCGGTGACCTCGGTCGCCTGGGGCATAAGGTCCGCGCGATGCTGAGCGGTGCCGGGCGGCCGGGACCGAGCGCTGAGCCGCCGCCCTTCCCGGTACTGGCGCCGCGTGCTCTGCCGTGGCCCGGCAATCCGCTGGCACGGGCGGTCAATCGCCGGGTGCTCGGGCGTCAGGTGGCGCGTGCCGCCGCGGATCATGGGATGCGCGAGCCGGTGCTGTGGACGTCCCTGCCGACGGCGGTGGACGTGGTCGGCACGCTCGGCGAGCATGCGGTGGTCTATTTTTGCGGGGATGATTTCGGCGCCCTGGCCGGGGTCGATCATGCCCCGGTGCTGCGCATGGAGCAGGAACTGGTCGAGCTTGCCGACCTGGTGTTCGTGGTCAGTCAGCCGCTGCTTGCGCGATTTCCGGCGGCGAAGACGCGGCTCTTGCTTCAAGGCGTCGACTTCGATCTGTTCAGTTCCCCGGCGGTCCGGGCGCCCGATCTGCCGGATTCGGGTCCCGTCGCCGGTTTCTTCGGTATGATCGAAGATTGGGTGGACACGGACCTGCTCGCCGACTTGGCGCGGCGCTTGCCCGATTGGCACTTTTTTCTGATCGGGTCGGTGAAAACCAATGTCAGTGCCCTGGCGGCCCTCGGCAATGTGACCCTGGCCGGGCCGCGGCCCTATGCGCGTCTGCCGTCCTATGCCCAGCATTGGGATGTATCGCTCCTGCCGTTTCGTGACGGCGACACCATGCGTGCCGCCAATCCGCTGAAGTTGAGGGAGTATCTGGCGGCCGGTCAGCCGGTGGTGAGCACGGACTTTCCCTGGCTGGACGGCTACCGCGATCTGGTCAGTGTCGCCACCGGGCCCGCCGACTTCGCCGCGGCTGTGGCGGCGGCGCGGCTGGAGCCCGCGGGGCGCGCCGCGCCGCGCCGCGCCCGGGTGGCGGGGGAGTCCTGGCAGGCGCGGGCGGCCGAGGCCGCGGCGCTGATCGACGCCCTCGGCTAGGGCATCAATCTCCGATTTCCTGATGAGGGGAACGGAAATGCCATTCAAGTCGTCCGATACTATGATGGGCGTCATGATGACCGGCGCGCTCGGGCGCGCGACACGGCGGTCCCGGAATTCCGAGAACCTGGTGGGCCGCGGCGTCACCGGGGAGACCGGACGCGGCATCGAGCAACGAGTAACCGTCGGCGAAGGCACCAAGTGGCAGCCGATCTATCGCACAAGCTCTACGATATTCTGGCGGCCGGCTGGCGGCAGCGCTATGTCGTCGCCGTGCCCGTGTTTTTGATGCCGATTCTGGGCGGATTCGTCGGCGCCATGACTCCTCCGAAGTTTCAGAGTCATACCTCGCTGCTCATCGTCGAGACGGCATTGCAGAATCCGATCATGGAGGATCTGGCCGTGAAAGTCTCGCTGCCGGACCGCAAGGCCGGCCTCACCGAACAGCTTAAGAGCCGCTCGGTGATCGGGAAGGTCGTCGATGACCTCGCGTTGGTTCCGCCTGGGCCTGATGAAGAGCGGCGGCGGGAGGGTATGATCGGTCAGTTGCGCGGCGGTCTGGGCGTGGCATTCATCGGCAAGGACATGTTGCGGATCACCTATGACGCCCGCTCCTCGGCGAATATGAAGGCCATTCTGCAAGGGATCAGCGACCAGTTCGTCGAACAGATCCTGGCCCCGGAGCGCTCCGCCCTGGAGTCCTCGGTGCAGTTTTTGAGCGATCAATTGGAGTCGCAGAAGGTCGGCCTGGACCTGAAGGAACGGGAGCTTGCGGCCTTCAAGGACGCCAATACGGACGGGCTGCCGGAGTTTTTCAGCCAGAACATGGCCCGGATGGCCCAGATGCGGACTGAAATCGCCAAGAAGGAATTGCAGTTGGCCGGGGCCCAGGAGGCCCTGGCGAGTATCGGCCGCCAGTTGGCCCGCAATAATCCGGTGGTGGGTCACCTGGAGCAGCAGATCGTCGAATTGCGCGGTGAACTGGCTTTACTCAGCGCCCGTTACACGTCCAAACACTCGAAGGTGCAGGGGGTGACGCGCCAGTTGGAGCGGCTGGAGGCGGAGCGTGGACGCCTGATGGCCGAGAACGATCAACTGGCGGATATCGAGCGCATGTTGAATACGCCCTCAGGGCCATCGTCGGCGGAAGATCCTCGTTCCACCAACAGTCTCCTGGTGTCCCAGTTGGAGCGCTATTCGACCGCCAAGACCGACGTGGAAACGCTGCAGCGCGAGATCGAACAGTTACGCGGTTCCCTCAAGGAGGGGGAGGTCAACGCCCAGGACGTCAGCTCGCTCGCGCAGCAATTGAAGGAGATGGAACGTGACATCAAGGTGCAGCGCGATCTTTACGAGGACCTGCTGGCGCGCCGGGAGCGGGCGCGGGTGACCAGTTCGCTGGGGCGCTTCGAGCAGTCCGAACGCATCAAGATCATTGATGCTCCCTTCACACCCCAATCATCGGCCACTCCGCCGCTGGCCATTTTTGTGATCGGCGGCGTCTTTGCCGGCATCGCACTGGGCGCCAGTCTGGCCACCGTGCTGGAACTCATGGACTCCAGTATCCGCAGCCGACGGGCCCTGGAAGCACTCACGAAGTCCGTCTTGCCCGACGCCGATGTGCCGATGCTCAGCCGCATTCCACCCTTGCGGGAGGCGGAGGCGGCGGAGATGCCAAGTCCGCCGGTGTTGAAGCCCGTGGTGGTGCTCAAGCGCAGGGCCAGCGCATGACTCACGTCTGTCAAGTGGTTCAGCATCTGCGGCCCGGCGGGATCGAGACCCTGGTGCTGGAACTGGCGCGGTTGGCGCCCGCCGGGCAGGTCACCGACATCCTGAGTCTGGAAGGTACGCGCGCGGCCGCGTTGGCCGCTTGGCCGCGGCTGACGCGGACCGGCGCTGAACTGAGGTTTTTCGATAAGGATCCCGGTTGGCGGATCGGTCTCATCGCGGCGCTGCGGGGCCGGCTGCGGCAGTCGCGGCCCCGTGCGGTTCATACACACCATGTTGGGCCGCTGGTTTACGGCGGGATTGCCGCTCGCCTGGCCGGCGTGCCGCGCATCATCCACACCGAGCACGATGCCTGGCACTTGCAGGACCCGCGGCGGCGTTGGCTGCAGCGGCTGATCCTGGCGTTGGTGCGCCCCCGGCTGGTTGCGGACTCGGACGCGGTGGCCGCGGCGGTGCGCGATCATTTACCCGGATGGCCGGTGGCGGTCATTCGCAACGGGATCGATACCGATGTTTTCACTCCCGGCGATCGGGTCGCCGCACGGGCGGCGCTCGGATGCGGGGCGGCGCTGCCGGCGACCGCCCCCTTGGTCGGCTGCGCCGCGCGGCTGCACCCGGTCAAGGGCCATCGTTTTCTGCTCGACGCGCTGGCCCGGCTCGATGATGGGGTTCACCTGGCCTTGGCCGGCAGCGGTGAGGAAGAGGACGCCCTGCGCGCCCAAAGCGCGACATTGGGTCTCGCCGCACGGGTTCACTTCCTGGGTTCGGTCGAGGTGATGACCGGGTTCTATCGGGCCTTGGATCTGTTTTGTCTGCCGTCCCTGGCGGAGGGGATGCCCTTGTCTCCCCTGGAGGCCCAGTCGTGCGGTTGTCCGGTCGTGGTGACCGCGGTCGGCGGGGCCGGCGAGACCCTGTGTCCGGCCAGCGGGCGTCTGGTGCCGCCGGGGGACGCGGCGGCCCTCGCCGCGGCGATCGCCGGGCAACTCGGACGCGTGGGCGGTCCGAACCCCCGACCATTTGTGCTGGAGCACGGCAATGCGCGCGCCATGGTCGATGCCTACGCGGCGCTCTATGAGTAATCCCGGCCGGTCTGCGGGAACGCCGCGGCGCCTTGCCGCGGTACGCCAACCGGTTCAGAATCACGCTGTTCCAGCGCCGAAATAGACGACTTATTTGTAATGACGCACATCTTTCTCGGCGTTCTGATCATGGTGGCCGGACTCCTGGTGATCTATCACCATGTGGGCTATCCGCTGCTGCTGAAATGGCTGGCGGGCGAGCTTCCCGAGCCCGCCGCGCAGGAGACACCGCAGCGCGCGTACCGGGCGGCGAGCGCGGATGCCATTCTCCCGGTGGTGGCGGTCCTGATCCCGGCGTACAACGAGGCGGACCATGTTGCGGATAAGATTCGCAATCTGGCGATGCTTGATTACCCAAGCGATCGGTTGCGTGTGATCCTGGCTTGTGATGGGTGCACGGACGCGACGGCGGAGCGGGCGGCGCAGGCCGGTCTGGAGCCTGAATGTCGGGATTTGCCGTTGCAGATCCTGGAATTCGCGCAGAATCGCGGCAAGGTGGCGATGCTCAATGCGATCATCCCCGATATCGACTGCGACCTGCTGGCCTTGAGCGACGTCTCCGCGCTGATCTCAGTCGATGCCCTGCTGGTCGCCGTGGCCCGTTTCGCGGATCCCAGGGTTGGGGTCGTCAGCGGTTCCTATCGGTTGTTCGGTTCCTATCAATCGCACGGACGGCACACCAGCGGCGAGGCGCTCTACTGGGACTATCAGAGCGAAATCAAGAAACGCGAGGGTGCATTGGGCGCCACCATGGGGGTGCATGGGGCCTTTTATATGATTCGCCGAACCTTGTTCGAGCAGCTCGAGCTGGATGTCATCAACGACGATTTCATCCTGCCCATGCGCATCGTGGCCCAAGGGTATCGGGCGTGCTACGAGCCGCGCATCCTGGCCCTGGAACTCGAGGACGGCTCACTGGATCTTGACCGGCGGCGGCGCCGACGCATCGCGGCGGGCAACATGCAACAGTTGATCCGCTTGACGTCCCTGCTGCGACCGTCGTTGCGCGGGGTGGCCTTCGTCTTCGCGTCCGGCAAAGCACTGCGCGCCGTCATGCCCTTCCTGTTGTTGCTGATCCTGATTGGAAGTGCCCTGTTGGCGAGCACTTCCTGGTTCTTTTTGGTGCTCTTTGTGGTCCAAGTCATCGTCTACGCGGCGGCCTTCGTGGTACAAGGGGTTGGTCCGGAGCAGGTTCCGTGGCCGCTTCAGGCGCTCCATTATCTGGTGCAGGGCCACTTGGTCGGTCTGATTGGTTCGGCCCGTTACCTCCTGGGTCTGGAGCGGGGGCGCTGGCATCGGGCCAAGCTGGAACTCTCGGGTGGGGCGGCCCCGGAGACCCCGGAAACATGAGTATTCGCCGTCGGGTGGTGAACGGCCGCCAGGCCGGTGCATCGGGTGTGTATCCGCGGCGCCCGTCCGCGGCGGCCGTGACGGCCGTTGGCGCGCACGCGTCGCCGACGAGGCCTCGATTCGATCTGGAGCAGTGACGTGAAAGTCAAGGTATTCAAGCAAGAAAGAGATGCGGCGGTGATCGTGCTGGAGGGCGAATTCGACGCCTTGAGTGCTCCCGTGACCCGCTCTGAATTCGAACGTCTGGTGAATGACGAGGCTGGCGATGTGATCGTCGATCTCAGCGGTGTCACCTTTATGGACTCCTCGGGGGCCGGAGCACTGGTGTTCCTGCACAAGCGCCTGGTGGGCCAGAAGCGGGCGCTGGCACTGGTGGGAGTGACCGGCCAACCGATGGACCTGCTGGCGTTGTTGCGCATCACCAGTGTGATCCCGGTGAACCAGACGCTGGTGGCCCGGCCGCAGCAGTGAACGGTCGGTGCGCCGGGCGGCGGCTGACGCGGGCTGCCGTGATCCTCCCTGCGCTCGTGCTGTGGCTCGGCGTCGCCTGCGCTTTGGCGGCCTGCACCTTTTGGCCGGCATCCGGCGCCGGCGGCATGGCCGAGCTGCGCCCGCCGGCGCGCCCGGTATCCGGTAGCTGGTTCGGCCGCTGGTTTGGTCGCGGCGATTCGGCTTGGCAGGAACTGGATCAGCAGCGTCGACAAACCGACTGTCACCTGGAAGCGCTGGTGTTGCAAGGGGCCGAGTTGTGTCTGCCCGCGCACGTGGTTGCCGCCCGTGAGCGCCAGCGGCGCATCGTCCGGGCACTGTACGGTGGGCTGCCCCTGGATGCGGCGAACGACCTCATCATCTTGCGCGAGCGCCTCGCAGAAATGCAGCGGCGCTTGGACTACATTCAAGCAAACGGCGCCTGCGTGACACCCGCGATGGCGGGTGCGGCAGTCCGCGGCGGCGGGTAACGTCATGTGGCAAGGGGCAAGCACCCCGGTTGAGCGGTGCGCATCGCGTCGTGCGACCCGTTGCTTTGGGGTCTGGTGGCTCTTGCTTGGGCTTTTGATCGTCGGCAGTGCCGCGGCGGCGCTCGACGATCTGCAGCCGGTCGCCGTGGATCCGGTGGTCGGGGAACCAGCCGCGGCGGACCCCGCGGACCCCGCGGACACCCCGGACACTGCCGAGGGCGCCGCTGCCGACGATGACGCGGTGTTGCGTGTCGGCGATGTGCTGCGTATCGATCTGCCGGGGGAGGACACCCTCAACCTCGAGTTTCCGGTTGATCGGCAAGGGCGCATTCGCCTGCCGGAGGTGGGCTACCTCAAGGTGGCGGGTTATAGTCTCGCCGAATCGGAACGCCGTATCCGTCTGGCGCTGTCGCAAGTGTTGCGGGATCTGTCGCGGCTGAGTGTCGCGCGTGAGGCGTCGACGGTGCTGGTCAAGGTGCTGGGCTATGTGGTGAAACCGGGGATGGTCACCTTGGATGCCGACGGCGGCGTGCAGAGTGCCTTGGAGGCGGCCGGGGGGCTCCGGGTCGGGGCCCAACTCGATCGCATGCAGATTCGGCGCGGTGATGAGACGATCAAGTTCGACTACAAACGTTATCTCGATACCGGTGACCCGACGGTGATACCGAAACTCGAGTCGTTGGATGAGTTATTCGTGCCGGCCTCGCCCTTCGTGGGGAATGTCGAGGGCGCACTCGGCGGCGATAAGCTCGCGGCGAGCGGCGACGCGGCGGAGGAGGATGTCGGCATCAAAGTCTTCGGCGAGGTGCGCAGTCCGGGTCTGTTCGCCTATAAGCCGGCCATGACCATCGTCGATGCCCTGATGCGCGCTCAGGGTGTCACCCAATTCGCCGCGGTCGACCAGATCCGGCTGATTTCCGAGGGCGAACCCAAGAAGTTCAATCTGACCACCTACCTCGATCGCGGCGATCCCGCGCTGCTGCTCGGGATCCAGCCCGGGGCGACCGTCTTCGTGCCGCGCCAGCAGGAGGAGATCAAGGCCGGCCGCAATACCGTCTATGTGATGGGCGAGGTGGCACGCAACGGAGCCTTTGAAAACAGCGATAATGCGACCTTTATGGACATCCTGGCCAACGCGGGCGGTCCGACGCGCTATGCGGAGACGCGCAACATCACCATCCTGCGGGCCGACGGCAGCGTCGAGCGGTTCGATCTGCATGCCTTCACCGAGGGTTTGAGCAAGACCCGGCCGCCGAAAATGGGGTCGGGGGACGCGATCTTCGTGCCCGAGAAGACCGACCAGAACGAGAAATCATGGATCAAGGTGTCGCCCACGCGGGCCGTGCGCATCATCGGCGAGGTGGTGCGGCCGGGCCGCTACGAGTGGTCCGATGAGATGAACCTGTTGGATCTCCTCTCGCACGTCGGCGGACCGACGATGAAGGCGGATACCGCGCATCTGCGGGTGGTGCAGACCGACGCGGCGGGCAAAAGCCGCGTGGAAACCTTCGATCTGGAGCGGTTTCTGTTGCGCGGCGGTGATATCAGTGAGTTGCCCGAGATCAGGGCCGGGGCCACCATCGTGCTGCCGGCGATGCCGGACGACCCGAGTGACAACAAGGCGCAATGGATGCGACTGCCCGCCGCGGACACGGTCTATCTGTTCGGCAAGATCAATGCCCCGGGGCGCTATGCCTTCAATGACAGCATGGGGTTCCTCGACCTGATTGCCGCGGCCGATGGTCCAAGCCCAAGTGCTGATCTGTACAATGTCCGGGTCAATCACCGCAACGGCAAGCGGGTCGAGGTCACGACGGTCAACCTGGCGCGCTACTTCGAGACCGGCGACGATTCATTGCTGCCCAAGATCAGGACGGGCGATACCATTTTCTTTCCTGACCGTGAACCGGACTGGCGGGAGCAGACCAAGGAGGAGACGATCAGGGTCCTGGGTGCCGTGGCCAAGCCTGGTCGTTACAGCTTCAATGATTCGCTGACCTTGCTGGATCTGCTCGCCCATGCCGGGGGTACGACGGCGAATGCCTGGACCGACCGGATTACCGTCGTGAATCTCTCGTGTTGTAAGGACCAGGCACGCGTCTTCGATATGGAACGTTTTATGCGCAAGCCGGATTTCGCGGTGTTGCCGGTGGTGCGGGCCGGGGATACGGTGTACGTTCCGGATAAGACCCAGAGTACGGCGTTTGAGGTCCGCCAGGGGATCACCGATGTGGTCCGGATTCTTTCTCTCTTCAGCTTGATCGAGGGATTGGGGAGTGATTAGATGGCAGTCGAATTACCTGAACACTATGCGGAACTCGAACGCGTTTACTCCTTGACTATCGGGTTGGGGGTGCGTTCGCTGGCCGTCACCGCGGCAGACGAGGGCGAGGGTGTCACCACGCTGGTCGTCGCCCTGGCCAAGCGCAACCGTCACTCGGGGCGATCGACCCTGGTGGTCGATCTCAATCTCCACCGGCCGGCTCTGCACCAGCGCTTTGGTCTGAGTTTCATCCCGGCGATTCCGGATGGTGCCCACGGTCCGGATGCCCTGCCGCGGGTCGATCTGGGTGACAAACTCTTCGTGATGCCGGCCCCCGCGAATCGCGGCGAGGCGGTGCTCCTTCGCGATTCACATCACTTCGCGGAGTATCTCGACGTCTGGCTGAGCCAGTATGATGTTGTCCTCTTTGACACCACCCCAGTGAACGGCAGTAACAAGGGCAATATCCCGGCAGAGCGGGTGTGTCACGGATGCGCGGGGTCGATCCTGGTGGTGCTCGCGGGCATGACCCCGGCCTCTGCCGTGCGCGCCGCTCTCGATCGCCTCAAAGCGGCGGGGGTCACGCCGCTCGGGACTGTCTTGAACGATCGTTACAACCCCTCGCTGGCGGAGGAACTGCGGCGCGAGACCCAGCGCTTCGATCGTCTCTTGCCGGGGTTCACGCAACGCTTGCGGGGGCGGATCCGTGCGTCGCAACTGCTGAATCTGGAGACCTGAGGTGATGCGCCGAGGCCCAATCTTCGTTGGCTATCCGGAGCCGCACCTGTGAGCACTGCCGACCAGCGCCATCGGATTCTGCTCGCCGAGGGTAGCCGTTCCAAACGGATGCTGGCCAGCCAGGTGTTGGCGCAGGCCGGTTATGCCGTGGATGAGGTCGCGGATGGCCGCAGCGCGGTGGAGGCTGCCGCCGCGTGCCGCTACGACCTGATCCTGATGGCGCTGGCGATGCCTGGGCTGGATGCCGTCGAGGCGACGCGCCGCATTCGGCGCCTGCCGCACCCGTGCGGCGACGTGCCGATTCTGACCATGACGGAGACTGCCGGCGCGGAGGACAAGGACCGGTGCTCCGCCGCCGGCATCGACGGCTTTCTGAGCACAGCGACCGATCGGCTCGACTTGCTGGAGGCGGTGACTCATTGGGTCGAGGCGGCGGATGACCCAGCCTGGGGTCTGGCAGCGCGCCCTGGCGTGACGCCGCCGCTGGTGAATCGGCGGACTTTGATTCAATTGGAAGAAGACGTGGGGAGCGAGCAATTGCCCGAGATTCTCTTGACCTTTTTACTGGAGAGTGAGCGCCGGGTGGGCCTCCTCGAAGCGCGGGTCAGTGCCAATGATCCGCAAGGTGCTGCCGATCAGGCCCATGCCCTCAAGGGGAGTGCGGGGACCTTCGGGGCGATGGCATTTCGTCAAATAGTGCACGAACTGGAGCAAGCGGGGCGCGCGGGGGCGTGCGAACGTCTCGCCGCGCTGCTGCCGGAACTGCGCCTTGTGGTCGTTGCTACCCGCGCTCGGTTGTGTGCCGATTATCCCTTCCTGGCGCCATGATACGCAGTAATCTCCAGACCTTTGAAGTCCCTCCGACGTTGGAGGGGGTGCGTGAGTTGCGGCGGAAAGTGACCATGGGCCTGGGTTGTACCGGTTTGTCCGAGGCGCGACAGGGCCAAATCCTGGTGGCGGTCTCCGAGTTGGCGACGAATCTGGTGCAACACAGCCGACCGGTACCGGACTGGATTCGCGTTCGGCTGTCGCGTGAGCGGGGTCAGTGGCGCCTGGAGATCATCGATAACGGCGCGCCGTTGCAGGATTGGCGGGAGCGACTCAGCACGGCCGATATCGACGGAGAGAGTATTGTCGCGCGGGATCACGGCAGAGGACTTGCCCTGGTCGCCGCCATGTTTCCGGATGCGCTCTACGAGCCTCGTCCATCGGCGCGTGATTTCAACCGGTGGCGCCTCAGTCTGGGCGAGAGCAGTGTCAGCGTCGCGGTGATCGATGATGACGTGGTGCAGTTGCGGGTGATGGCGGCCTATCTCTCCGAGGCTTACCAGGTCATGCCGTTCTCTCAACCCTTGGTCGCCATAGAGCAACTGCGGCGGGCGCCGCCCGATCTGGTGCTCGCCGACATCCATATGCCGGGAATGGATGGCCTGGAACTGCGCCGCCGCCTGGCCGACGATCCGGCCACCGAGTTGGTCCCCTTCATCTTCATGACCGAAACCCGCGACGAAATGGTGCGGGAGCAGGCGGATCTGCTGGGGATCGATGATTTTCTGCTGAAGCCGATACGCAAGCGCCAACTGATCGCGGCGATTCAGCGCACGCTGTATCGCAGCCGCAGTGTGCGCGCGCGGCTCGGTCATCGCATCGATGCAGCGATCACCGAAGCCCTGAAGCCCAAGCTGCCCCAGGAACTCGGGGGCTGGCAGGCGGCGGTGCGTTCGGTGGCGGCCGAGGCCGGGGGTGGGGACTTCATCTCGTTTACGTCGAGCGCCGATCATGCGTGTGTCGTGTTGGTCGATGTGATGGGCCACGGGGTCGCCGCCAAGTTTTTCGCGCACGCCCATGCGGGCTACGTCGGCGGATTGTTGCACTCCCGGCCGGATGCCTGGGAACCCGCCCAGTTGTGCCGGGCCATCTCCCAGCGCGTCTTTGAGGATAAACTTAATCAATACAGTCTGCTAACCTGCGTGGCGGTGCACCTGGCCCCCTCCGGCTGGGTCGAGATCGCCTGTGCCGGTCATCCGGCGCCGCTGCTGTTGGATGCCGATGGTGCCCATCAGCTCGACATCGGGGGCGTGCTGCCGGGGTTGCAGTCGGAGTCGGTTTACGACACTCTCTCGCTCAAGTTGCAGGCGGGTGAGCGGCTGCTGTTGTTCACCGATGGCCTGTTCGAAGGGGCCGTGTCCGGACCTGGCCGCAAGGTGCTGGAACAGGATCTGCTTGCCGCGGCTTGTGACGGCCTGGCGGCCCCGCTCGCGGCGCAGGCCGACGCGTTGATGGAGACCTTCTTCGCGGTCGCCGGCGAGACCCCGCGGGACGACGCGACCATCATCATCCTTGCACCCCTTGATCCGTCGGAAGGACAGGTCACAGTTCCCCGCACCGGGACCACTGAAGGCCGCCCGTGACGGCCCTGACAACCCGGCCGCGGCGTATGCGCCGGGTAAGGCGATATCCATGTCCACCAGTAAGCCCAGAGTTCTGATCATCGAGGACAGCCCCGCCCTGGCGGAGGTCTATCGCAGCTATCTGCGGGGGGAGCCCTACCAGGTCAAGCACGTCGGCGACGGCAAGAGCGGCATGGCGGAGATCGAGCGCGACCCGCCCGAGGCGCTGCTGCTGGACCTGAAGCTCCCGGATATGGACGGCATGGACATCCTCAAGTACATCCATGATCGGCAGATTCCGACCTCGGTGGTGATCATCACCGGTCATGCCTCGGTGGATGTGGCGATCGACGCCATGCGCTACGGTGCTTTCGATTTCATCGAGAAGCCGTTCAGCGCCAAACGCGTCAAGGTCACGCTGCGCAACGCGGTGGATCGGCAGAACCTCAATACGCTGGTCGAGCAAATCCGCGACGACTTCCAACGCGATCATTACCACGGATTCATCGGTTCATCGCTGGCGCTGCAAGCGGTCTATCGCATCATCGACAGCGCCGCACCGAGCAAGGCGACGGTCTTCATCACCGGGGAGAGCGGGACCGGCAAGGAGGTTTGTGCCGAGGCGATTCACCGGCAAAGCAACCGCCGGGACAAGCCCTTTATCCCGCTGAACTGCGGCGCCATCCCGCGCGATCTGATGGAGAGCGAGATTTTCGGCCATGTCCGCGGGGCCTTCACCGGGGCCACGCGGGATCGGGAGGGCGCCGCCGAAATGGCGGACGGCGGGACCCTGTTCCTCGACGAGATCGGGGAGATGGACCTGGACTTGCAAACCAAGCTCCTGCGTTTCGTGCAAACCGGGTCCTTTGCGCGGGTCGGGGCGACCCAATTGGTCAAGGTGGATGTCCGTTTCATCTGTGCCACGAATCGCGATCCTCAGAAGGAGGTCGACGAGGGGCGGTTCCGCGAGGATCTGTTCTATCGCCTGCACGTGATCCCGATCCACCTGCCCGCCCTGCGCGATCGGGTGGATGACATTCTGCTGTTGGCCAATAACTTCCTGCGCAAATTCGCCGCGGAGGAGCACAAGGCGTTCCGTGAGTTCGCTCCGGAGGTCGAAGCGGTCTTCCTGGAGTACGACTGGCCGGGCAACATTCGTCAGTTGCAGAACGTGCTGCGCAACGTCGTGGTGCTTTACGACGCTGAACAAGTCACCCTGGCGATGCTGCCGCCGCCGCTGAATCGGTTCACCGGTCGCGCCGCTTCCCCGGTGGCGGCGGCCCCGGCAGCGCGGGTGATCGAGACCGGCGCGCAGGAGATCAGGCCGCTGCATGTCATCGAAAAGGAGGCGATCGAGCGTGCCATCGCGTTCTGCGAGGGGAATATCCCGCGCGCCGCGGTGCTGCTGGAGGTCAGTCCGTCCACCATCTATCGCAAACGCCAGTCCTGGCAATCGGAAGGAGCCTGACGGGCCACCCTGACATGCGTCATCGCGCGCTCTGGGTGCTGGCGGCGTTCGTGGCGGCCGCCCTGGTGGGTATGATCGCGGTCAAACTCGGACCCCTGCTCGTCCCCGCGCCGCGCGTGCTGGCCGTCGCCGAGCCCGACTGTGATCTGCGCGCCGGACCCTGCATCGCGCGCTTCGCGGGCGGCGGCGAGGTCACTCTTGATCTGGAGCCACGCGGCATCCCGGTGATCCGTCCTTTGGTCCTGCGGGTTGTGGTCCGGGGTCTCGAGGTCAGCACGGTTGCCGTGGACTTCGCAGGCGTTGATATGAACATGGGCTACAACCGGCCATCATTGGCACCCGTTGGCTCAGGATCCTGGCGTGGTGCGGGCATGCTGCCCACCTGCGTGCGGGCCCGGATGCTTTGGGAGGCAAAGGTTCTGCTGACCACTCCGCGCGGACTGTTCGCCGCGCCGTTTCGCTTCGAAACGGATCAATCCGGTCGTCGTTGAGATTCGGGGTAGTTGATTTGGATCAATACGGGGCACTGCCACAGGTATTAGTCTTGCCGGCGTGGTCGGGCAGTCGTCGCCCGGCCCGCAACCGCTATGTTTCGTGGGAGGACTGCTTACGGCTTCGCCGCCCCTCCCCGTCTTGTTATGATTCCGACCTCATAGTCGGTTCCGCGCGCCCGCGGGCAGCGGGGCCGATTCGATTCGACAGACGGAGGCTGGGTCATGCGCGTATTGGTCGGCGATATCGGTGGTACCAAGACCGGGCTCGGGGTAGCCGTGATCGACGGCTCGGTGGTGAGTCTGAGCGGTCAGCGCCGCTATCCGAGCGGCGACTTTGCCTCATTGGAGGCCATCGTCGGCCGCTATCTGGAAGACACCGGGCAGACCCCGGCGACCGACTGCCCGTTCGGTGCCTTCGCCATCGCCGGACCCGTGGAGGGTCGGCGCAGTAAGACCACGAATCTGCCCTGGGATGTCGACGCGGACCGCTTGGAGGGGGCGCTGGGGTTACAGCGTGTCGGTCTGCTCAATGACCTGGAGGCCGTGGCCTGGGGGGTCCCCGCCCTGGGGCCGGACGACCTGGCGGAGCTGCACCCTGGTGCGGCCGGTGTCGGCCATGCCTGTGTGGTCGCGGCCGGCACCGGTTTGGGCGAGGCCGGACTGTTCTGGGACGGTGCCGGTCATCACCCCTTCGCCACCGAGGGCGGTCACACCGATTTTGCCCCGGTGGATGAACGGGAGTTCGCCCTGCTGCGTTATCTTCAAGAGCGCTTCGGGCGAGTGAGCTGGGAGCGTGTCGTTTCCGGGATGGGGATCGCCAACCTTTATGCTTTTCTACTCACCTGGCGCCGGACGCTGACCCCCGACTGGCTGGCCGCCGAGTTCGCCGCGGCGGATCAGGCGGCAGCCATTGCGACCGCCGCCGCGGCAGGCCGTTGTCCGATCTGCGTCGAAACCATGGAGATGTTCTTCCAACTCTATGGACGCGAGGCCGGCAACATGGGCCTCAAACATCTGGCCGTAGGCGGTGTTTATCTGGGCGGGGGGATCGCCCCCAAGAATCTGGAGGCGCTGCGCAGCAGCCGGTTTCTGGAAGGCTTTTTCGCCAAGGGCCGGATGGAACCGCTGATGCGCCGCATGCCGGTGCGGGTCATCCTGTGCGGGGACACGCCGCTGCTTGGGGCAGCGCGCTACATGACTGCCCGCTGATCGCTTTCGACCGCCGCCGGCCGGCGGCGGCTTACCTGCACTTGGAGCAACGCTGATGTCAATCGAACTCAAGGTCACCGGAATGACCTGCCAACACTGCGCCCGTGCCGTCTCGCGGGCGCTGGCATCGGTCCCCGGTGTCGAGGGTGCCGCGGTGAAACTGGAAACCGGCATGGCACTGATCGAAGGTCAGGTGCCGGCGGAGCCCCTGATTCGCGCCGTGGTCGATGCCGGCTACCAGGCGGAGTTATTCGTCCCCGACTGAGCGACGTCCGGATGGTCGGACAGGCCCCTCCTATAGCCGTCGAACGTGATAGCCGGACCTAGGGGCGGGTTGCAAACCCGCCCCTACACGCGTGTCTGTCCGGATATCCGAATACGAAGGTTCTATCGTCGATCCGCTGAATGTTGGGTGTTCAGATGCTGTCCCACTGCGGCCTGCCGCTCACCTTGCTCCTGCTCTTGCTGCTGGCCAACGGGGCTCCGGTCGTGTTGGGTCTGCTGTTCGGCGCTGCCGCCGGACCAGTGGACGGGGGGCGGGTGTGGCGGGACGGCCGCCCGGTCTTCGGGCGATCCAAGACCTGGCGGGGCTTGGCCGCGGCCCTGGTGCTGACACCGGTCGCTGCCTGGATCCTGGGGTGCGGCTGGGAGGTGGGGTTGACCATCGCCCTTGCCGCCATGGTCGGCGATTTGCTCGCGAGTTTCACCAAGCGCCGGTTGGGGCTCGTCTCCAGTGCGTCGGTGCCGGTATTTGATCAGTTGCCCGAGACGCTGCTGCCGGCCCTGCTGGTTGCCGAGGCGATGGGTCTCGACTGGGTCGATCTGGGTCTGGCCATCGGTGCCTTCGTGGTCTTGGACCTGGTGCTGACCCCGGTGGGCAAACGGCTGGCCGGACGGCGACGGCGCTGAGTGTGCCCCCGTGATCCGCTGTGCGATGCGCCGCAGCGCGACGGCAAGGCCGCTTCGCTGCCTGGGCTAGCAGCCTGTCGGACTTTAGGCGATTTCCGAATAAGACGCTATCAAGAATCAAGCTCCGTAGGAGCCCGCTTGCGGGCGACGTGACCTGCCGGAATCGCGTCATTGTGCCCCCACCCGTCGCCCGCAAGCGGGCTCCTACGGGTTGGGTTTCTCGCGGAAATCACCTTACGTTAGATTGTGGAGCAATAAAAAGCCTTTTTGTTGACTCATGCCCTTATGCTAGGGGCTAAGTCCGACAGGCTGCTAGGGGCCAGGTTCCTGTTTTTCTTCCACGACGGGCAGGTATCCCCAGTCACGGACGCCCTGGAGGATCAGATCGATATCGTCACCCGGAACATGCAGCATCCGCAGGGCCGTCGCCCCCAGGCGCAAGCTCGCTTCAATTGCTTCCGGATAGGCATGGGTCGCGCCGGCGTCAAGCAGTTGAGCGCTTGCTTCGAGGTCGCGTGCCCGCGCGATGATCGGAACCTGGGGGCAAGCACCGCGCAGTGCGGAGACGGCGCGTAACGCGGTCGCTGAACGGTCGACGGTGATGACGATCAACGAGGCCCGTTCCGCGTGGGCCGCCGCCAGTAGTTCGGGGTCGGCGATGTCGCCGTACAAGACCTGATGACCCGCGCTGCGGCCCTGTGCCACCCGCTTCGGGTCGGTATCAAAGGCCATGAATGGAACGCCGCTGCTTTGCAGCAGGATCGCGATGGCGTGTCCGACGCGTCCATAGCCGCCGATCAAGACCTGCGGTGTCGGCGCTTGCGGTAACGGCTCGGTGACCCCGTGCGTCGGGCCCTGGCCGAGGCCGGCCAAGCGTGTCGCAATAGCCTGGTTGAAGCGAATCAGCAGGGCGCCCGCGATCATGGCGAAGAGCACTGAGGTCAGTGCGATCTGGCCCAGGTGCAGTTCGATGACGGAACTCGGTCTCGCCGAGCATCATGCCGGCGAGAAAGGCACCGAATGCCAGCGACAGTCCAAGACTGCTGGTGGTCCAGGCCGCCAGCAATGCCACCAACAGCACCGCGAGCGTAAACAGCTCGGCGGAGCGCCGCTTGGCGACCAGATGGAACAACGGGCGCAGCAACCACCGGCCGACAAAGAAGACGAGTGCGAACGCGGCCACGGCTTTGATCATCGCCCAGCCGAGTGCGCCGGCCAGGACACCGGCACCGACCGCCGCGCCCAGGACGGGGATGACCACCAGGAAGGGAACCGCCATGATGTCCTGAAACACGGAGAGGGCGAGTCCGAGCCGGCCGTGCGGGCTGTTGTCTTCCCCTTGCTCGGCCAGTTGGCTGCCGATGATGGTCGTTGATGACTGCGCGAACACGGCCCCGATCACGAACGCGGCGGCGGCGGGGAGTCCGGCCAGCCAGACGATGATGCCGACGACGGCCGTGGTGAATCCGACTTGTGCGGTTCCCAGTCCAAGCACCTGATGCCTGAGTGCGTGCAGTTGGGGTAAGGAGAAGTTGAGACCGATGGTGAACAACAGGAAGACGACACCGAACTCGGCGAGCGCTTCGAACTCCGGCACATGGACCGTTGGTCCCGCCGTGTGCGGCCCAAGAATGACACCGACCAGTAAGTAACCGAGGCTGGTTGGAATATGGACTTGTTGAAACGCGAGGACCACGGCGACGGCCACGCTCAGCAACATCAGGATCTGGGCGAGATGCTCCATCATCCGGCATCCGCCGACGACTCAGCGATTGCCGTGGCGCGCGTCCTCACGGCCGCAGCTCATGGAGGGTGATCTCGGGCAGGCAATTGAGCCGGGCGTTGACTACCGAACTGCCGGCGCCGACCGAGGTGTAGCCGCTCATGGTCCCATAGGACCAGGACCCGGCGGCGAGGCGGCGCGGGCAGCGGGCGTCCCAGGTCAGCGCATAGCCGCCGGGCAGGCAGATCTGACCGCCATGGGTGTGCCCGCAGAGCATGGCCTGGAAGCCGGCGTGGGCGGCCTGGCGATAGACTTCCGGAGTATGTGAGAGGAGCAGGGCGACGCCGTCGGGGGGGATGGCGGCGGCGGCCTGGTGAAGATTGTGGACCTGGTAGTAATGGGCGTCATCGATGCCGGCCAGGTGAAGCACGGCGCCGGCCCGGTCGATCGGCACGGATTCGTTCAGCAGGACTCTGATCCCCATGGCTTCCAGCCCCGGCACCAGGCGGATCGTGTCATGGTTGCCGAGAATCGCGTAAATGGGTGCCTGCAAACTGCGTCGGATCCGTGCCAGGCCGTCCAGTGCCGGTTGGAAGGGGCCATAGGTACGGGCGCGGTAATCCCCGGTGAGCACGCACAGGTCATAGTCCAGTCCGCGCAGGCGCTCACAGATTGCTTGGGTAATGCGGGGGTCCAGGTCCGTGTGCAGATCGCTCAGGTGCAGCAGCCGCAGCCCCTCGAACGGGCGCGGCAGTCCGGCGATGGTCAGCCGGTTGTGCGTGAGCCGGATGGTCCGGGCATTGCGTTGGGCGCGCTCATAGAGACCGACCAGTCGCAAGGCGGTGCGGATGAAGCCGTGAACCGAATACCAGTTCTCCGGATAGAAAAAATGCGCCCCCGCACGGGCAAAGCAAAAGACCTCGTGGTCGCCCTCCAGCCCCAGGCGCTGGCGCAGGTGGGTGCGGCCGATCCGCTCCTCCAGTGCCAAAAATTCGGCCAGAGTGTCGTTTGAGGTATCAGGGTCTTGCATAGTGGCCAGGGTGCGGATCAGGAATGGTTCACTGGCCTTGATCGTATTCCGGCCAGTAGTGTGCGTAGTCAGGGCTTCCAGCCCTGACGATGTCAGGCCAGGATGGCCTGACTACGCACCCGGCGAGCCCAAGTGGCCGGAATCTTGATTGAGGCCCAACAGCGCGCCCGGCTGGCCGCGCTGAGCCGAGGGACGGGGAATCAGTCCCGACGCTTGCGCGGAAAGCCCTGATCCGGTCGCGGCCCGCGCGGCGGACCGTCCTCACCGCCGAAGCGCCGGGGGGCCGGCGCCCGCCCGTCATCCCGCGGCCGCGGGGGGCGGCCGTCCTGATCATCGCGGCGCGGTTGCGGCGGGCGGTGGGGGCCGTCCAGGACGGAGATCTGCAGTGCCCGGCCGCGGATGAAGACCCGCTTCAGGTGGCTGAAGATCTCCCGCGGCATGCCCGCCGGCAGGTCGACGATGGCATGGTCGTCCTGGATATCGATATGACCGATGAAGCGGCCTTCCAGTCCGCTCTCGTTGGCGATGGCCCCGACGATCTCGCGCGGGGTGACGCCGTCGCGGTGTCCCACCTCGATGCGGTGCTGGATCAGGTCCGGACGATCACGGTGCCCCCGGTCATCACGGTCGCGCGGGGGGCGGGTATCCGTGCGGGGCGCGTCGCGATAGTCGCCCTGGGGCCGGTCACGCTCGCCTTGCGGGAAGCGGTTGCCGCGGTCGTCGTCACGGGGGTCGCTCCGCCCGCTGTCCCGATTGCCGTCGCGCTCGCGGAACGGGGCCGCACCCTGATCCCGGAACGGCGGCCGGGCGTCGCGCTCGGGCCGGAACCCACGGTCGTCACGGGCCGGGCTGGGTCCCCGGTCGAAGCGGGGCGGATCGCCGCGGCCCTCTCGGTCGCGCGGGAAAGGCCGCTCGTCCGGGCGCTGGGCGCGTTCGCCCTGATAGGGCACCTGGCTGGGTTGACCACCGCGGTCGGCCCGCGGCGGACGATCGTCGCGGCCCGGCGTGCGCTCCCGGTTGTAGGCGGGTGCGGGGCGCTCTGCGCGGTTGTCGTAGCGGCGTTCGCCGCCCGCGGCGTCGCGCTCCGGGCGGGGGCCACGGTCATCCTGATCGCGCCTGGGCCGATTCTCGTAGGGGCGTTCGAACGGGCGGCCGCCGTCCTGGCGCCGCGGGCGCTCGTAACCGCCCTCCCGGTAGTTGTCGCGCCGCGGCTCACGCGGCGTTTCTTTGACTTCGAGCGGGCGCTCGCGCTGGATCAGGTAGCTCGCGGCGGCGGCGATATCCAGCAGGTTCAGTTCCTGCTCCTTCTCGATCCGGGCGATCAGGCGGTAGAAGAAGTCGAGATCCTGCTCGGTCAGGGTTTCGCGCAGTTGGGCGGTGAACCGATCGATGCGCGAGGCGCTGAGCTGGGCGGCCGAGGGCGGGTTCATCTCCGGGATGGAGCGGCGGATGGTCCGCTCGATGGAGCGCAGCAGGCCGCGCTCGCGCGGCTCGACCAGCAGGATCGCCTTGCCGGTGCGTCCCGCCCGGCCGGTACGACCGATGCGGTGCACATAGGCCGAGGGGTCGGTGGGGATATCGAAGTTCACCACATGGCTGATCCGTTCCACGTCGAGCCCGCGGGCGGCCACGTCGGTGGCGACCAGGATGTCGAGTTTGCCGCCCTTGATGCGCTCCACCGTGCGCTCGCGCATCTCCTGATTCATGTCGCCGTTCAGCGCCTCGGCGGCGAATCCCTGCGAGCGTAGCCGGTCCGCCAGTTCGGTGGTGCCGCCCTTGGTGCGGACGAAGATCAGCATCGCATCGAAGGTTTCGAGCTCCAGGATGCGGGTCAGCACGTCCACCTTGTGGAAACGGGTGACCACGCAATGCTGTTGGTCGATGGTGTCGACGGTGGCGGTGGCGGAGTGAATCCGGACTTCGACCGGATCGTTCAGGTGATCACGGGCGACCCGCAGAATCTCCTGGGGCATGGTCGCGGAGAACAGGGCGACCTGTCGTTCGGGCGGGGTGTGCTCAAAGATCCAGTCGATGTCCTCGGCGAAGCCCATGTTGAGCATTTCGTCGGCTTCGTCGAGGACCAGGGTCTTGAGTGCGCTGAGCGACAGGGTGGCGCGGCGCATGTGATCCATGATCCGCCCCGGCGTGCCGACCACGACTTGAGGAACGCGCTGGAGTTGGCGCACCTGCAACCCGTAACTTTGGCCGCCGTAGATCGGTAGAACCTGGAAGTCTTTGAGATAGTGCGCGTAGCGCTGGAAGGCCTCGGCGACCTGGAGCGCGAGTTCGCGGGTCGGCGTCAGCACCAGCACCTGGGGCAGCGGACAGTTCGCGTCGAGCCGGGAAAGCAGCGGCAGGGCGAAGGCCGCGGTCTTGCCGGTGCCGGTCTGCGCCTGGCCAAGCAGATCGCGCCCGGCCAGCAGATGCGGGATGCACTCACGCTGAATCGCGGTGGTGGACTCGTAGCCCAGTTCGGCGATTGCGCGGGCGACCGCGGGGGCCAGACCCAGGTCGCCAAAGCCGTCGGCCGGGGGCAGGTCGGCGGGCTCGGGTGCGGCTGCCGTGGGCTCGGTCGCCGTCTCGCGTGCGCCCTGGTTCGTGGCGTCGACACGGGCCGCGTCAGCGGCCGGTTCGCGAATTTCCGGCTTGTCGACCCCTGGCTCCCGAGTCTCTGGTTCCTGGATGCGCGGCGTGTCGTCGTCCGGCTCGGTGAACGGTGCGGCTGGCACACCATCCTGGTCGGGCTCGACCGGGGTCTGATCGGATGTCAGTTCGGGATTGGCCTGAACCGGCGTGTCGCCGGCGTCCTCGGTCGTCTTGGGGGAGTCCATGGGGGACCTCGCAGAGTAAGTGGTGCCTGGAGTGCATCCGGGGAGAGCGTCCGAGGAGGGGGTCAGGCAGAGGGGAATCGCGGAAAACCGGGCATTATGAGCGTTCCAGTGAGTCAGTGCAAGAAGTGATTTGCTGCGCGGCTGCTGCCGGGTGTGCGCGGCCGCTCGTCCAGTTATCGTGTTGTCCTCGTTGGTGGTGGCGAGCCTCTAGCGGTGTCCGCAACCCCCTGAACTGAAAAGCCGCCCGGCGGTGGAAAACTTTCGTTTACCCCAGCCCGGAACGAACAATCAGTCAGTTGCGCGGGTGGGCTGGGGCGGCGGGCGAAAATTCACCCCAGCGTAGCGGCGGGGTCGTGCAAAAAGGCGGCCGCCAAGGGATCATATCGTTATCGAGACGATCCTTTGCAGGAGGACCCCATGGCGGCCATTGAACCGAGCTTATTTGACTGGCGCGATGTTGACGCGCGCAGCGACCTGGAGCGGTTGTATCTG
>NZ_KB902520.1 GCF_000379525.1 Lamprocystis purpurea DSM 4197
GGGCGCGTTGCCCCCACCTTGCCCACACTCATTCACCCTTTGCCCACACTGCGCCGCACGGCCGCCGGAGCTGGCTGAGAACGCCTGCGGCGCAACAGCAACAGATCTTTTCTTAATCGCTGCGCGGATGCCGTCTTAACGACCGCTCCGCGGTGGCTGGGGCAGCGCCAAACCGCTGCGATGAACGTCGGCACGACAACTTAAATTCGGGGGAAAACTGTCCTGGACATGGGGTCCACTATAAGCTTCAGTGCACGCTTTCCGCTGGAGGCGGCCAGCACGCGATAATTGGGGAGCAGGATGTCTGCCAGCACCGTTAGATTGTCCGGCAGATCGTCCACGATCAGAATTGTGGCCGCGACGGCGGCACCATTGCTACCGTTCGGATACGACAGGGCCGGTAAACTGATTTGGTCGCTCACGGACGTCGGGGCCTCTTGTGCAACTGCTGGCTTTATACTGCCCTGAGTCTAGTTTAGTCACATCGCCGCCGCACGTCCGTGAACAGGCGCGCGTAAAGACTGATCGGCGCGGAGTGAACGGCTCCTTATCCGGATGCCGCCTGATCGGTCTGTTCGGCGGCTCCTTTCGCCGCTGATCCACTTGGGTCGTCCAAGGTCGCGGCCAGTTCGCGCAGCGTCATTTTACCCAAGGCCTGCCCGATGGCCGTATCGATCCGCCGCTCCACCTCCTGGATGCCCCGATCCGCAACCGCGACACGGCAGCCGCTCTCGCGTTCCTCAAAGCAGCGCACCGCATCCAGCAGGGATTTGACAGGCGTGTTGTCCAGGGCCGTGGCCGGGATGAAGCAGGGCGGCTCATCGGCCGTGCGCAGTAAGAAGCCCTCGCGCTCCAGCAGGTGCAGGCTCCGTCTGATGTTGGTCTTGGGCAGGCCCAGGGCGGCGGCGAGGCCGGCCGTGTTCCAGGCTTTGGTGCCTAGGAGGAAATTGCGTGCGATATGGCCGGCCACCAACAATGCCAGGCGCTCGCGCAGGCGGTTACTGAGGCGCAGGTCACGCGAGCGGCTGCTGAGATATTCCGGATGCTGATGGTAGAAGGCGATGCTGGCCCCGATGAGGACGATGAGCCAGGCGATATAGAGCCAGAACATGAACAGGATCAGGATCGCCAGGCTCGAATAGATGGCGGTGTACTTGGTGGAGCTGACCATAAAATGGGCGAACAGCCAGCCCACCGTTTGCCACAGGGTCCCGGCCGTCAGGGCGCCGATCAGGGCCGAGTAGAAATTGACCCGGGCATTCGGCACGAAGCTGTAGATGAAGGCAAAGGTGAAGGTGATCAGGAAGAAGGGCACCAGATTACCGCCGGCATCGATCAGGGTACCGAAGGGCTCGACGGCCAGCATGGATTCCACGACGGCGGTGTGGCGTGCCGCGGTCGAGAGGCCCAGGATCGTCACGATGAGCACGGGGCCGATCAGCAGTATGCTCAGGTACTGGCTCACCCGCTGGGCAAAGGGCCGCGACTCCTCGACCCGCCAGGTGTTGTTCAGCACCTGCTCGATTTTCTGGATCATCGAGACCACGGTGTAGACCAGCACCGCCAGGCCGACTGAGCCGAGCACACCCACCCGCGTGTTGTCCACGAAACCGATGATGCTCCCCACAATCTCCGGTGCCTGATCGCCCAGCGGTTCCATGAGGTGCAGCAGCAGCGGCTCCAATGCATTGTGGGCACCAAAGGCTGTGAGTACCGAGAAGCTCACTGCCAGCAGCGGCACCAGCGAGAGCAGGGTCGTGTAGACCAGGCTCATGGCCTGGAGTGACAGATAACCTTGGGTCGCGTCGCGATACAGGGCATAAACGAGGCGCGCCAACCAGACCAGCCGCCGCTGCCAGCGCGGCAAGCGGTCGAGTCGGTTGGACCACATCAGGGTGTCCAGGCGTTGCCACGGGGACGGGTTGGCTTGGTTCATGACGGGGCTTGCGGTCGTTGGACTGGCGGGCGGCGGTTGAGGTGCGAGTATAGCGGTACCATAGAGTCGTAAACCCCCAACAGTTCCGTGTAACCCGACTCCTATGAAATCCATGCAACCCCTATCACGACGGTCGCGCCCCGTGATGCTCCTGAGCCTGGCCGCGTTGCTGCTGACCGCGCCGTTCGGCGGGCTCCCGGCCAAGGACAACCAGACGCTGACCCCCGTACCCGATCAGCCCATGGCCCCGGCTTTCGATCTCAAGGACCCGGAGCAGCGCCAGCAGCGGCTCGCGGATTACCGGGGTAAGCCCGTCATCCTCAACTTCTGGGCCACCTGGTGCCCGCCCTGCCGGGCGGAGATGCCGTCGATGCAGCGCGCTCACGAGGCGCTGTCGGCGGATGGGATTGCGGTGATCGCCGTCAACGTCGGTGATGATGCCCAGGCGATCGGTGAGTTCCTGGAGGAGACCCCGGTCGACTTTCCGCTGCCGATGGACCTGGACTCGAAGGTTGCCCAGAGCTATCCACTCAAGGGCTTGCCCACGACCTATGTCATCGATCCGCAGGGCCGCCTGGTCTACAGCGCCGCCGGCGAGCGGGCGTGGGACGATCCCAAGCTGTTGGATCAGGTGCGGGCGCTCAAATAGTCGCGTGGGGGCCGCGCCTGGCCCGCAGGGCCAATCGCCTCATACAGGCGTCGAACGCGATAACCGGACGTAGGGGCGGGTTTCAAACCCGCCCCTACGCCATGTCTGGATATCCGGTGCGAAGGTTACAGCAGGCGTTGCCCCTGATCGCGCACCTGTCCGCGTAAGCGGCGATGGAGCCTCCGGCGCAGGATGAACAGGGTGGAGCCTGGACAGAGGATCTCCGTGGCCAGTCGTTGCATCGTGAAATGCTGGCTGGCGAACGGCAGCAGCCGGACCACGATCAGATAAACCGGGTCCTCCGGGAACTCACGCACCGCCTTGCGGACGATCCAGGCATCCCGAATGTTGCCGATCTCCAATAACTGCACCCGCAGGTCGCGCAGCGCGTCTCCCGGCAACTGCGGCGGGATGAGGATGTCGTCCGGCGAGACCCCGGTCCGCTCCCGGCGGGCGGCCTCCTCCCGATCCTGATGTTGCTCCCCGCGCATCCGCCAGCGCTCCACGGCCGGCTCGTCCCCGGTGCGCCGCAGGTAAGCGATGGCCAGGTTGCAGGCGTCGAGGGTGAGTGAACGCTGGCCGGCGGCACGCTCCAGATAAGCGAGCCCCTCCGGCTGGGAGCGGGCGAGCAGGTGTCTGCCGATCATGAAGTCGACATCCGCGTCGTCGGGCTTCATGTCCTTATACGCCTGATACAGGGGCAGCGGGTCCAGCCCCGGTTCCAGGCGCTCGCTCCAGGAGGCCAGGTTCCAGCGGTCCGTCGCGGTCAGTTCCCGCTCGGGCTTGGTCTTGAGCTGCGCCAGCGCGGCGCGCGTCTCCTGTGTCTTGCGGTAGCGGCCCTGCCAGCGCAGCCGGTTGCGGCTGATCCAATGATGGTCGAAGGTGGCGAGGATCGGCAGCAGTCCCTCGCCGAGCCAGGCTTCCGCGGCAGACTGCTCGACCGGACCGGGTGGGCGTGCCGGTTGGCCGAGCGCGGCGAGACGATCGCGCAGGCAGGGGTGGGTATCGCTGCGGTCGGTGCGGCGTTCGAGCAGCGGCGCGATGCGCGCCTGAAATGCGTCCGCTTCCATGACCGGCTGCTTGAAGAACTGGCGCAGCGCCGTGTAGGGACGGACCGCGGGCTGCGGTTGGTGATCGGCACGGGCAAGCAGCGGCGACCAGAAATGCTCCCCCGCCAGATCGCCGTAGGTGTGAACCGCGACCAGGGCCGCGGCCGCGTCCTCGCTGGAGGTCAGTTGACCCGCGGCGGCATCGGCCTCGTACTCGTTGGCGCGCGCCAGGGCGAAGCTGTAGGCCCAGTAATAGGGGGTATACCAATCGAAAAAACGGTGCAGCGTGCCCGCCGCAATCCCCCGCGTTTGCGCGACGGCCTCCAGGATGCGCCCCCAACTGGCACGCACCCGATAGACCCAGGCGTTGAAGCCCGAGCGGTTGGACGATAAATGGCCGAACTCGTGGGCCAGCACCGCCCGCGCCTGCTCCGGCGCCATCGACAGCAGCAGCGGGAGCCCCACCGACAGGGTCCTGCGATAGGGCCCGAAGATGCCGATTCGCGGCACCGCCACGATGGCCGCGTTGAAATCATCGGTCAGAATGACCCGATGAATGGGTGCGGCTCCCAGGGTGCGTTGCAGGGCATCGAGCTCCGCAAACAGGGCCGGGAATTTCGCACGCTCCAGACGATAGCCTTCCGGCGCCTCGATCTTGATCCACAGCGCCTTGATCAGCACCCCCGCCAGCAGGAGCAGCACGATCACCAACTGCCAGTTGATCAGCAGTACCAGCATGGCCGTGCTGAGCGTCGCGGCCAGGAGGGTGCCGCCGATCAGGGCAACGATCAGGAACAGCGCGCCGCCGATGACCGCGTAACCGAGTAGGCCAAGCCACAGCAGGCGACGCTTGTAGCGCCGCGGGTCTTCGCGGAACGCGCGTTCCGCCTCATCGACCAGATGCTCGAACCGGTGGCGGCGTTGCGTGGTGGTCTTCGACAGCATCGGGGGAGAATCTCCAAGGAAGTTATCGCTATCATGAACTCTCGGGCGGTTGTGTGCATCGTCTTCCGTTATTCCCTTCCGGTTACCGATGTTTCTTAAGGCGATTGACAGCGTTCGCCGAAGGTCGGCGGGTGTCGGCCGGTCGGTTGACGAGAGGGGGGGGTCAAACAGGTCGCACTCGGGGTATTATGTTTCCGTGCGATTCCCCAGCGATTGCACCTCGCACCACAATGTACACGAGGCACCCATGCACCCGACTTTCTGGTCCCGTATCAAGAAGGATTTGGCCGCCGTCCTCTTTGCCGTCGGCGCGATCTGGCTGGCGGGGGTGGTCCCCAGTGTGGAAATCGCCTGGGTCATGGGCTTTCTGGTGCTGACCGTGTATCTGTTCGCCTTCGAGGTGGTGGGGGTGGACGTTGCCGCGGTCACCGTGATGGTGTTGCTGGGGCTGACCAGTCTGCTCGCCCCCTGGATGGGCCTGGAGCAGGGCCTGGTGTCGACCGCGCACCTGTTCGACGGGTTCTCCAGCAACGCGGTGATCTCCATCATCGCGGTGATGATCATCGGGGCTGGACTTGACCGCACCGGCCTCATGTCGCGGGTGGCCGGCTTTATTATGCGGGTGGGCGGCACCACGGAGAAGCGCATCATCCCCCTGATCTCCGGTACCGTCGGGATCATCTCCAGTTTCATGCAGAACGTCGGGGCGGCCGCCCTGTTCCTGCCGGTGGTGAGTCGCATCTCCGCCCGCACCGGGTTGCCGATGTCGCGCCTGCTGATGCCCATGGGCTTCTGCGCCCTGCTGGGCGGCACCATCACCATGGTGGGCTCCAGCCCTCTGATCCTGCTCAACGACCTGATCCTGACCTCCAATCAGGCGCTCCCGACCGGGGTGGCGCCGATGGAGACCTTCAAGCTGTTCGACGTGACCCCGATCGGTGTGGCCCTGCTGCTTACCGGGATCATCTATTTCGTGGTCGCCGGGCGTTTCGTGCTGCCGGTTCGTGCCGCCGCCAAGCTTGACGAACGCGACCCCATGCGCTACTTCGCCGAGACCTATGGCTTGGGCCCGGTCGAGGTCCGGGAGTTGCGGGTCCCGGCCTCCAGCCCCCTGGTCGGGGTCGGCGTAGACGCCATGGAGCGGGAGTGGCGGGTGCGGGTGGTCGCCGTGGAGAAGGGCGACGGGCTGCGGCTGGGCGCGGACGGCGTGGACCGCACGCTCGGCATCGCCGCGGGCAACACGCTCGCGCTGCTCGGGCAGCCGGAGTCCTTCGAGCAGTTTGCCGCGGCTTATGGAGTGACCTTCAAGCCGGACTTGGATCTGTTTGCCGAGGCGCTCTCCAAGACCAAGGCCGGTATCGCCGAACTCGTCATCGCCCCCGGTTCCAGTCTGATCGGCAAGACCGCCCGCGATGTCTGGATGCGCAAGACCTACGGGCTCTCGCTGCTCGCCATTCAGCGCGGCGAGGGGAACCTGACGGTGGCGACCGGCGGGGTCCGCAACACCCCGTTCCGGATCGGTGACGCGCTGGTGGTGCACACCACTTGGGCGGATCTGGCCCGGCTGGAGCGCGACCGGGATTTCGTCGTCGTCACCACCGAATATCCTCACGAGGACCTGCGTCCTCACAAGGTGCCGGCGGCCTTGCTGTTTTTTGTCATCACGCTGTTCCTGCTCCTGTTTACGGACCTGCGCCTGGCGGTCGCCCTCTTTGTCGGGGCACTGGGAATGATCCTGACCGGGGTCTTGTCCATCGAGGAAGCCTACAAAGCGGTGAGCTGGCGCTCGGTCTTTCTGCTCGCCTCGCTGATTCCGCTCGGGCTCGCGGTCGAATCGAGCGGCACCGCCGCCTGGATTGCGGATCAAACCCTGTCGGTGATGGGTGACCAGCCGGTGTGGGTCGTCCAGGCCGCGCTCATGGGGCTCGCCACCTGCTTTACCCTGGTCATGTCCAACGTCGGCGCCACCGTCCTCCTGGTGCCGCTCGCCGTGAACATCGCGCTGGGGGTGGGCGCCAATCCGGCGGTCTTCGCCCTGACCGTCGCCATCGGCACCTCCAACTCATTCTTCCTTCCCACCCACCAGGTCAACGCACTGCTGATGGGGCCGGGCGACTATCGCGTGGTCGACTTCATGCGTGCCGGCGGCATCATGACCCTGCTGTTTCTGGCGGTGGCGCTCGGTATGCTGAATCTGGTGTTTTGAGCCCTGGAACCGTACGGCCGTAGGGTCCGCTGTGCGGACCGACGACCGTGCCGATCACGCGATAGCCCGGTTGATGATCAAGGCCGCTCAGCCATTGACCCGACCCGGATTCCTTGCAACGTATTGCACAGCGCGATACATTTTCGACGTGCTACCGTCAATCCGGCGACTCCTTTGATGGCCAACGCCTCCACCAGCCTCATGGTCCGTCTCGATCCGGACAGCAAGACGTTCGTTGCGCGTGCGGCGGAGCTGAGCCATGTCAGCGTTAGCGAGTACGTTCGCTCGGTCGTGGTCGCCCAAGCACGTCGCGAAATCCAGGCCGCGGAGCAGCAGGTTATCGCGTTAACGCCGACCGCCCTCACCGCGGCGCAGCAGGCACTCGGCGCACTGATGCGCGGGGAATGAGCGCCAACCGCTTCCCTTTACCGGCGTTGGGATTTCCGCCCGCTGCCTGGTCATAACCACCGACTTTTCCTGAGCTGGAGCCAACTTCAGGCCATGGCGACGAGTTGCTGACGGACGTTCAGTACCCGGGGCAAGCGGTCAGGGTCTACTCGCCGGTGCCCGTTTCGTCCCAGGCACGGATGAATTCGCTTTCCTGATCGGCGCCCGGCGCGGAGCCATTCAGTGCGTCCGCCAGCTCGGCTTCGAGCGACTCGATGCTCGGCAACGCGCTTTGCAGCGATTGGGGCAAGGCGCGCATCAGTTCATAGCTCGCGATGCCCAGCGGTTTGTCGATACCGCGCAGTGCGTATTCGGCCAGCACCCGGTCCTTGCCCTGGCACAGGATCAGACCGATGGTCGGCGCGTCCGTGGCATGGCGCAGCGTGTCATCGACGACATTGCAGTAGAAATTCAGCTTGCCGGCATACTCCGGCTTGAAGTCACCGCGCTTGAGGTCGATCACCAAATAGCAGCGCAGCTTCAGGTGATAAAACAGCAGGTCGATATAAAAATCGCTCTCGCCCACCATGACATGGTATTGCCGACCGACAAAGGCGAAGCCCTGGCCGAGTTCGATCAGGAACTTCTCAAGGTGCTGGACCAAGCCGGTTTCCAGCTCTCGCTCACGAAAAGGCTCATCCAGGGTGAGGAAGTCGAATACATAGGGGTCCTTCAGGGCCTGCTGTACCAGGTCGGATTGCGGGGATGGTAAGCGCTCCGCAAAATTATTCGGCAGTGCGCCTTGGCGGGCATGAGCCCGACCTCCGATCTGCAACGCCAGCACGTTACGACTCCAGCCGTTGGTCAGCGTCTGAGCCATGTACCAGCGCCGCGTCCCACCGTCTTTCACACGCTCCATCAAGAGCAGGTGGTGACCCCAAGGGACTGATGCCAGCAGGGCGGCCTCCGTTAGTGCCACAGCCTGTGGCACTTTCTCTGCCCCGCCGTTGCAAACCGCTGGTGCCACAGCCTGTGGCACCAGCTCACCGTCAGGCCAGATCGTCTCGTGATATTCGCGATAGAAGGCGAGCATCCGCTTCAGGTTGCGCTCCGAAAAGCCCTTCTGCTCGGGTAACTCATTGTGGATATCGCGCGCCAGCCGCGGGATCACTGCCGCGCCCCACCCCTCCGACGTCTGCCGGGCATCCAGCAAGCCGCCGATCCGCCAGTACAGGCCGATCAATTCGCCATTGACAGCCAGTACCGCCCGAGTCTGCGCGGCCCGGATGCGATCTTTGATCTCGGTCAACAAACCCGCGTAATTGGCTAATTCATTCATAGGTTTACCCGGACTGTACGCACGCTTCAGGGGAGATCGGAGGGCCGCCCACGGTCTCTTGCTGCAATAGGGTCATCCTGGGGGTAGATCGCGTTGCCGGCGAGACGCTGGACATTGTAGAGTCCGCTGGAGGTGCGCGCGTCGTCCGGCGGCGTGTAGGCCATGAACTCCTGGTGGGCCTGCTGGCCCAGATTGCGGGTGCCGATCAGGCGCTGTTCGACCCGCTGGCGTGCCTTGGCTTCCGGGGTCATGGGGGTCTCCTGCGCGGTGTGCGCCGGTCGATCTGGGCAGTTTCGCTATGGTGCGGGATGATCGCATAGAACAGCGGGCGCCGGGACTGGGCTGGGATGCCCCGGGTGTGATCAGAAGTGATGTGGTTTGTTGGGGCCAGACCTTTCGGTAGGATGGGCAGAGCGAGCGCGATGCCCATCCTCAAGCGTCGCGGTGGCCGGATGGGCATCGCGCTCGCTCTGCCCATCCTACGCGCTGATGTGGTCGCTGCCATCGTCCTCGGTCGGATCGTAGGAGCCCGCTTGCGGGCGACGGGTGGGGGCACAATGGCTTCGATTCCGGCAGGTCACGTCGCCCGCAAGCGGGCTCCTACGGCGCTTGATTCTTGATAGCGTCGTATCCGGCTGCCCCGCCTGTCCGCGCTTCCACAGGAAAACAACGCACTAGAAATCGACCACGAGAAGAGTCCGCGCCGGTGCCGGGAGGTTGGTAGACTCGCACGCCCGAACCCCGTCCGCCCCGCGTCATTTTCAAGCAGTCGAGCTCGCCATGGAACCTCGCTTCGTTCACCTGCACCTGCACACGGAATATTCACTGGTCGACGGCCTGGTGGGCGTCAAGCCGCTGGTCAAGGCGCTGCGCGCCGGGGGGATGCCGGCGGTCGCGGTGACCGATCAGTGCAACCTGTTCGCCCTGGTGCGCTCCTACAAGGCGGCCTTGGCGGCCGGGGTCAAGCTGATTGCCGGGGCGGATTTGTGGGTGAAGAATCCGACGGATGCGAACAAGCCGCATCGGCTGGTGCTGCTGGTCCAGGATAAGCAGGGCTACGGCAACCTGACGCGGCTGATCTCGCGTGCCTATGTGGAGGGGCAGCATCTGGGCGTGCCGCAGGTGGAGCGGGGCTGGATCGCGGCCGCGCCGCAGGGTTTGATTGCGCTGTCCGGCGGTCCCGGCGGTGATGTGGCCCAGGCCCTGTTGGCCGGCAACCGCGGGGTGGCCGAGTTTCTCCTGGATGACTGGCGCACGATCTTCGGCGACCGTTATTACCTGGAGTTGATCCGTACCGGCCGCGAGCAGGAGGCCGAGTTGATCGAATTGTCGGTCGACCTGGCGCTGGCCAAGGGCGTGCCGGTGGTGGCGACCAACGACGTGCGCTTTCTCGCCCGCGAGGATTTCGAGGCCCATGAGGTGCGGGTCTGCATCCACGAGGGCCGCACCCTGGACGATCCGCGCCGGCCGCGCATCTACAGCGAGGAGCAATACCTGCGCAGCCCCGCGGAGATGGTGGAGCTGTTCGCCGACTGCCCCGAGGCGCTGGAGAATTCGGTCGAGATTGCCAAGCGCTGCAATCTGGAACTGGAACTCGGTAAGAACTATCTGCCGGACTTCCCGGTGCCGGCGGGCATGACCGTCGATGAACATTTTCACGCCGAGGCCCGCCAGGGGCTGGAGCGCCGCTTCGCGCGCGGTATCCTGACGGGTGCGCCCGATCCGGACGAGCGCCGCCGCGCCTACGCGGCGCGGCTCGACCTGGAACTGGGCGTCATCTGCCAGATGGGCTTCCCCGGTTATTTCCTGATCGTCGCCGATTTCATCGCCTGGGCGCGGGCCAACGGCATCCCGGTCGGCCCCGGCCGCGGCTCCGGTGCCGGCTCGCTGGTCGCCTATGCGCTGGGGATCACCGATCTGGACCCGATCTATCACGATCTGCTGTTCGAGCGTTTTCTGAACCCCGAGCGGGTGTCCATGCCCGACTTCGACGTGGACTTCTGCATGGAAGGCCGCGATCGGGTGATCGACTATGTGGCCGAGCGTTACGGCCGTGAGGCGGTGTCGCAGATCATCACCTTCGGCACCATGGCCGCCAAGGCGGTGGTGCGCGATGTCGGCCGGGTCATGGGACACCCCTATGGCTTCGTCGACCGGGTAGCCAAGATGGTTCCCTTCGAGCTGGGCATGACCCTGGACAAGGCGCTGACCGACAGCGACGACTTGAAGGCCGCCTATGAGGACGACGAGGAGGTGCGCACCCTTATCGACATGGGGCGCAAGCTGGAGGGGCTTACCCGCAACGCCGGCAAGCACGCCGGCGGCGTAGTCATTGCCCCGACCAAGCTGACCGACTTCTCAGCGCTCTACTGCGAGCCCGGCGGTGAGAATCTGGTCACCCAGTTCGACAAGGACGACGTGGAGGCGGCCGGTCTGGTCAAGTTCGACTTCCTGGGGCTGCGCACCCTCACCATCATCGATTGGGCGCTCAAGACGATCAACGCGCGCCGGCCGGCCGGTACCGAACCGCTGGATATCGACCGTATCGACCCGGCCGATCAAACCGCCTTTGCACTGCTCAAGCGATGCGAGACCACCGCCGTCTTCCAGCTCGAATCGCGCGGCATGAAGGAGTTGATCAAGAAACTCCAGCCCGACTGTTTCGAGGAAATCACCGCGCTGGTCGCGCTGTTCCGGCCCGGACCGCTGCAGTCGGGCATGGTCGACGACTTCATCAACCGTAAGCACGGCCGTGCCGAGGTCGCCTATCCCCATCCGGATTTGGCACCGATCCTCCAGCCGACCTACGGTGTCATCCTCTACCAGGAGCAGGTGATGCAGATCGCCCAGGTCCTGGCCGGCTACTCGCTTGGCGGGGCCGATCTGCTGCGCCGCGCCATGGGCAAGAAGAAGGCCGAGGAAATGGCCAAACAGCGCGCCTTTTTTCAGGAAGGTGCGGAGAAGCGCGGTGTGGATGGCGCGGTGGCGGCGCACATCTTCGACCTGATGGAGAAGTTCGCCGGCTACGGTTTCAACAAGTCACACAGCGCCGCCTATGCCCTGGTCTCCTATCAGACCCTGTGGCTCAAGGCCCATTATCCGGCCGCCTTCATGGCCGCCGTCCTCTCGGCGGACATGGACAACACCGATAAGGTGGTGACCCTGATCGAGGAATGTCGGGCCATGGGTCTCAAAGTCGAATCTCCGGCGGTCAACGCCTCCGAATACCGCTTCACCATCGCCGACGGCGGCACCGTGATCTATGGCCTGGGTGCCATCAAGGGGGTGGGTGAGTCCGCCATCGAGGCCATGCTGGAGGCGCGCCGCACCGGCGGGCATTTCAAGGATCTGTGGGAATTCTGCCGACGCATCGACCTGCACAAGGCCAACCGGCGCGTGCTGGAGAGCATGATCCGCGCCGGCGCGCTGGACGGGCTCGCCCCCAACCGGGCGACCCTGATGGCACAATTGCCCTTGGCGCTGAAGTTCGCCGAGCAGCATCGCGAGACCCAGGCGGCGGGGCAGGGCGACCTGTTCGGTGACCTCTTCGGGACGCCGGGCGGCGCGGCGGCGCCGGCCCGCGCCCCCGACCCGCAGATCGCGGCCGACACCCGCGAGGATTGGGACGAGGAGCAGCGCCTGGCGGGTGAGCGTGAGACCCTGGGACTCTATCTGACCGGGCACCCCATCGACCGCTATGCCGCCGAGATCGACGCCATGGTCGGCACCACCAACCGCATCGCCCGCCTGTTGGAGACCGAGCGCGACCCGGCCGAGACCGAGCGCTGGGACAGCAAGCGCCGCGAGCGCGACCGCCGCAGCATCGCCGGGCTGGTGGTCAGCGTGCGTCATAGCAAGACCCCGCGCGGACGCATGGGCTCGGTGCTGCTCGACGACCGCACCGGGCGGATGGAGGTCACGGTCTTCTCCGAGCTTTATGAGCAGGCGCGTAACCTGCTGGTTCCGGATCAGTTGATCACCGTCACCGGTTCACTGAACTTCGACGATTTCCGCGGCGCCTGGACCCTGCGCGCGGATGACCTGCGCACCTTCGAGCAGGCACGCGAATCCCAGGCCGACCATCTGGCGCTGACACTCGACCTCGCCGACCCGGCGGCGCATGCCAGCGGCCTGGCCCTGGTCGCCCAGGTCCAGGCCGCTCTGGAGCCCTTCCGCGGCGGCGACCTACGCGTGGTCATCGACTACCGCCGCCCCGGCGTAAGCGGCCGGCTGTTGTGCGGCGAGGCGTGGCGGGTGCAGCCGCGCGATGCCCTGTTGAAACAACTGCGGCGATTGCTCGGCAATGAGGCGGTGACGGTCTCCTACCAGCGCGGGACCCTGCCGGCGATGACACCCGCCGCGGCGACGGAGACCGAGCGGCCGAGGGCGGCGCGGTTGACGGTGGTGAGGTAAGGCCGTTGCCATTTCCCGGCCGGCAACGCGACCTGCCCCCGCCACTTGGCGAGGAACGCTTCGTTGCCCACCCACCGTGCGGTTCCCCGCCGGCGACGGTTGGAAAAATCGGTACGGTGTGTCATCTTTGCAGCAGGAGGTATCGCCGATGGCAACCATGAACCTGTCCTTGCCCGACCCCGTACAGCGGTGGGTCGAGGCGCAAATCAAGAGCGGCCAGTACCGCAATGCCGGCGATTATGTCCTGGACCTGATTCGTCGTGACCAGGAGTATCAGGACCGCCGCGAGACTCTGGTCGCCGCGCTGGTCGCGGGCGAGGCCAGTGGCCCCTGCGAACGGACGCTCGTCGAGATCTGGAATACCGTGAAGGCGCGGCACGGACTCGATGTATGAATTGTCACAGGCCGCTGCCCAGGACATCGAGGCGATCCTCGACCGCTCGATCATCGATTTTGGCCCCATCCATACCGAACGCTATTTCGAGTCGCTGAGCCGCTGCCTCGGTCTCTTGAGCGAGAACCCGGGGATGGGTCGCGCTGCGGATGAGACTCGACCGGGCTATCGGCGCTTCGGCCACTAGAGCCACGTTGTCTTCTACCGTACCGTGGGTGACCGCATTTTGATTGTTCGTGTCCTGCAAAAACGGATGGACGCTAATCGCCAGTTTCAAGACTGAGATTTTCGTATGAAACGCCATCGCCGCTTGATCAGTTTCGACTGGGCAATGAAGCGCCTGCTGCGCAGCAAAGCCCATTTCGGGATTCTCGAAGGGTTTCTCACCGAGCTGCTGCGCGAGGAGATTCAAATCCTGGAAATCCTGGAGAGCGAGAGCAATAAGGAAACGGCGGCCGACAAACAGAATCGCGGGGACTTGAAGGCGCGCAATGCGGGTGGTGAAATCATCCTGATCGAGGTGCAGTACCAGCGGCAATTTGATTACTTGCAGCGCATTCTGCACAGCACGGCGCGGACAGTGGTGGAGAACCTCGATGAGGGCCAGCCCTATGGCGAGGTGGTCAAGGTCGTCTCGGTCAGCATCCTGTATTTCGACCTGGGCCAGGGCGAGGACTACATTTATCATGGTGCCACCCGGTTTATCGGCCTGCATCGGCAGGATGAATTGCGACTGAGCGAGGCGCAACAGGACCTCTACCGGCGCCAGGAGCCGCACGCGCTGTTTCCGGAATATTATCTGATCAAGGTCAATCAGTTCGATGACGTGGCCCGTGACTCACTGGACCAATGGATCTATTTTCTCAAGCACGAGGAAGTGCCGGACGGCTTCTCCGCGCGGGGACTGCAAGAGGCCAAGGAGCAATTGGATATTCTCAAACTCCCCGAGGCCGAGCGGCGGGCCTACGCGCGTTATCAGGACGATTTGCACCAGCAGGCCAGCATGGTGGAATCCTCCTATGGCTGGGGGGTGCATCAGGGGCGGAAACTGGGGCGGGAGGAAGGTCAACTGCAGGAACGCAGGCGTATTGCGCAAAGTCTGCTCGACTTGATTGCCGATGACCAGTTGCTGGCGGAGAAGACTGGTTTGAGCGTCGGGGAGGTGCGCGGGTTGTGGGAGGAGCGTCAGCGCGGCTGATTTCCATCGCAGATGTCACAGGAATTAGGATCTATAGCGTTCGCACCTGATATCCAGACAGACCTTCGTGTAGGGGCGGGTTTGAAACCCGCCCCTACGGCCGGTTAACACGTCCGAAGGCTACATGAATTCACCCATCACCCCTAGAGTGCTTTACCCATGCCTGAACGTCTGCGCAAGCTGATCGGCATCCTGCTGATTCTAGCCGCCGCCGGTGTCGCCTCCGGGCAGGCGCTGCTGGTTTCCTGCTCCACCCCCGCCGCGGCCGGCAGCGTGCAGCGCGCCGTTGTCGCGCCCGGCTGACGGAGTGACGCCATGCCGCGCCTGCTGTTGCTGACTGCTGTCTTCCTGGTTGCCGCCGTCGGCTTGCTGTTGCTGTGGCGGCACGTGATGCGCCACGACGCCGGACCGGACGCCGCGTCGCCCTCACCCTTCGCGGGGCTGCTGCTGTTTCTGGTGCCGCTGCCGGTCGCGGCGGCGGCCGTCGTCGCACTCGCCCGCGGACAGATCTGGCCCTTGCTCGGCGACACGCTCGGCTACGGACTGTTCCTCGGCGGCGCATTGCTGGTCCGGCGCGGGCTCCTGGTCCCAGGGGTTGCCGTCGGCGGGCGTCGGCCCTTCAAGCTGCTGGGCAGCGTGCTCATCGGCCTTGCCACAGGGGTGACCGCCTGGCTCGGGGTCGGTCACCATCCGGTCATTGCCGCCGCCTTTGCGCTCCTCGCCCTGCTCGGCTGCTACCTCGCCTACGGCTTCGACTGGTCCCCCGTGAGATCCAACGATCGCGCGCTGGGCAAACAGGCGCGCGCCGCCCTGGCGCAGGCGCAGGAAACCATCACCGCGATTGAGCAGGCAGGCCGCGACATCCGTCAGCCTGACCTCGGCGCCCGGTTGCGGCGCATCACCGGGCTCGCGCGTGCCATCCTGAACCGACTGGAGGACGATCCGCGCGATCTGCGCCGTGCCCGCAAGTTTCTCAACGTCTACCTTGATGGAGTCCAGCGCGTCGTCGCCGGTTATGCGAAGACGCACCAGCATATCAGTGCGCCCGATATCGACGAGCGCTTTCTCCGCGCATTGATCACGGTCGAGGAGGTCTTTCGGGAGCAGCAGCAGGCCTTGCTGGCGAGCGATCTGGATCAGCTCGACGTCCAACTCGAGGTCTTGACCCTGCAGTTGCAGCGCGAAGGCATCATTTAAGGCAATCTACTCGACCGCTTCAGCGGCAGCCGCGGCGATTCGGCGGTCGGGGTCGTCGCGGATCGCCGCCAGCGCCGGCAGGTCCAGTGAACGCAGCAGCGGGCCGGGCGCGGTCTCCTCCGGAATCCGCCAGAGTCCCAGTCGGGTGAGCGCGATGCCGAGCCGCGGCGAGGCGCTGACCACGGCCAGCGGCACCGCGACCAAGGCTCCCAGGAAAAAGGGGGATAACCAGAAGGCCGCGGCGCCCGCCGTGGTTCCCAGCCAGACCAAGGCGGCCACTCCCACCAGCGTCTGGGGCCAGAGTCGGACCAGCGCTTCGGCCCAACCGACCGGATGACCGCCGCGCTGCTGCGGGTCCCAGCCCAGGGTGCGGCCGACTACGAGGCCGCCGATGAATAGGGTGTGGGCGATGGCCATCACCGGGGCCAGCAAGGTGAAGAACAGGATTTCAGCCACGGTGCTTGCGAGCACCCGCCCGACCCCGCCGAAGGCGCAGCGCGCGTCGGGGGTCAGCAGCAGATCGGTGAGCGCGGCGAGCTTTGGCGCGAAGACCATCACCATGAGCAGGGTGAAGAGCATGAGCCCCAGCGCCGGGTCCACCAGTGCCCCAGGGTCCGCGGCCAGGCCCGGACGCAGTGCCAGGATCGCCATCAGGGCGACCCACGCGGGTGACGCCAGGAACATCAGGATGGCCAGTACCAGTTGCACCCGGCTGACCGGCCGCAGCCCCGGCAGGCGCAGCAGCCTGAGGTATTGCATATTGCCTTGGCACCAGCGCAGGTCCCGGCGAATGAACTGCAGCAGCGTCGGCGGGTTCTCCTCCCAACTGCCGCCCTCCGTCGGCAGCACCCGCACCGCGTACCCGGCGCGGCGCATCAGCACCGCCTCCACCTGGTCGTGACTCAACACCCAGCCTCCCAGCGGCGGGCGGCCCGGCAGCCGCGGCAGTGCGCAGTGTTCCCGGAAGGGTGCGACCCGCAGCAGTGCGTTATGGCCCCAATAGGGTCCGCAATCGCCTTGCCACCAGGCGCTGCCCAGGGTGTAGGAGCGCATTCCCAGCCGCATCCCGAACTGGAAGGCGCGGGCGAAGGCGCTCGCGGTGGGCAGGCCGACGACGAGCGTCTGGAGGATGCCCAGGCGCGGGTTTGCCTGCATGGTCCGCACCAGGCGCAGGATGGCGCGTGCTTCCATCAGGCTGTCGGCGTCCAGGACCAGGGCGAGGTCCAGGTCCCTGCCCTGATCCGCCAGAAACGACTGGATGTTGCCCGCCTTGTAGCCCGGGTTCCGGTCGCGGCGGCGGTAGCCGATCGTCAGGCGGCCGGCCCAGTCCCGTTGCAGCCGTTCGACGGCCGCCGTCTCGGCCGCGAGACAATCGGGACGATCCGAGTCGCTGAGGACCCAGATCTGAAAATGGTCACCGTGGCCGGACGCGGTGAGTCCGGCAATCATCCGGTCCAGGTTGCGGGCAACCGTCGTCACCGACTCGTTGCGGATGCAGCTCAGGATGCCGGTATTCAGGGTGATGGGCGCCGTCTGATCACCGTCATCGAGTCCAGAGCGGGCAGCGGGCGGACGCCGCATCAGGATCAGCCCGATGACCGCGTTCCAGAACCCGATGACGGTCCAGGGCAGGGTGAGTACGAAGCACAGGGTCAAGGCCCAGTCCCAGGCGTCGAACCCGTTGCCCGCCAGGGCTGCGACCATCAGGGCGGCCATCCCGACTACCGTGCAGGTCACGAGCAGGGCGAAGGCCCAGCGGCGCGGGCGGTAGTCGATCGGTGTGATCGGCGGTAGTGCGGCAGGCATAGAGGGCCTCGGCGGGACAGGTGGTGACGCGTTGCGCCGACGTCTTGTCGGCGATCTACCCGAACTTGGGGAGAATCACGATTAGCCAAGTCGCGAGCGCTGTGCGCACGCGTCGATTCCCGCGCGGCGGAGCCCCCGCGGTCCGGTCGAGATCCCGTGGGTGCGCCCCAATGCTATCGCCATCGCATCGAATATCCGGACAGACCTTGGTGTAGGGGCGGGTTTCAAACCCGCCACTACAGCCGGTTATCACGTCCGGCGGCTATAGTAGGACGTTCCAGCTTATCTTGCGGATACTTACTCGCTGAGGGTTACCATCCGTGGCGACTTCCTTCCGGCATCCTGCCGGAATGACGGTGCAACCTAAGTTGGTACGAGGTACGAGTCGTTCGCGACAGCATTCTTCCCACACGAGTCCCGTCCAATCGGCGATGGATCAAACCTTGATGGCATGCGGCGACACGGTTGAGCACGGGGTTCCACTCCCGGCGGAGGCGCGCGCCTGGCGCGTGATCCGTGCGCTCGCGGGGTATGCGCGCCGCACCGCGACGGACCCGCGACATCCGTCGCGGTTGTGTGGCGACGCGGATGGCATCCCGGACGCACTGCGGGTCGGAGATCCTGGGAATCGTCACTGGACCTGGCGCCCGGATCAGGGCTGGGTCGCGGCGCGTCCGGCCGCGGACCCGGTCGAACGCGATTTGCTCGACCTCTACCTGCCCTTGTGCGTCCCGGTGGTGGACGGCTGTCGGGTGACCGCGCACCTGGGACAGAGCCTGGACGGCTACATCGCGACCGCCAACGGCGACTCCTGCTTCGTGACCGGCCCGGACAACATTCGCCACCTGCATCGGATGCGCGCGCTCAGCGACGGCGTGCTGGTCGGGACCGAGACCGCCGCCCGCGACGACCCGCGGCTCACCACCCGGCTGGTGCCGGGCGCGAATCCGGTCCGGGTCATCCTGGACCGCCAGCGTCGGCTTGGCTCTCATCTGCGGGTTTTTACCGACGGGGCCGCCGTGACCTTGCTGTGCTGCGATCGGGCACAGGTCACCGCGGGCCATGATCGTCAGGGCCAGGCGCGGATCATCGGTCTTCCGACCCGCGATGGCCGTCTGGACCTGACTGCCCTGCTGGAGACGCTGGCTGAACTGGGCTTGCGGCGGATCTTCGTCGAGGGCGGCGGGGCCACCGTCTCGGCCTTCCTGACGGCCGGGCTGCTGGACCGGCTGCAGATCGCCGTCGCTCCCCTGCTCATCGGGACCGGCCGGCCCGGACTGCGCATCCCCGCCCCCGAGCGCCTCGCCGATGCGCCGCGGCCGGTCGTCCGGCTCTTCCGCATGGGCGCTGACCTGCTGTATGACCTGGACCTGAGGCGTGGGAGCACCGCGGCTCTGCTCACGCCGGTGACGCGCATCCTGTGATTAGGGGATTGCCGTGAAATGATCTAGCGACGTGTAGGGGCGACTTTAGTCGCCCCGACAGTCCCCTGCGGATCATGCTGCACTCGCACAACAGACCGGAGGGCGAGGTTTCAGCCGAACGCGGCGCCGCCTCCCGCTAAAGCGTCGACCTCCGGTCGCGTCGGTCTGGTCACCGGAGGTTGAGCCCGCGTGGTACGAAGTTCTTCGGAAATCGGCTTAAGGCGGCAGGAGCAAGGCGTCCTGGTGCCCGACCGTGATCTCAGAGTCGCCGGTGCCGATCCACCCCAGACGGGTGTCGCGCCAATCGGCGATGACCGCGGTACGCTCGGCCGCCTGGGCCGGGCTAAGCTCAGCCGCGGACTGTTCGGTCGCGGCGGCGGCCCAGCCAGCCACCAGGGCTTCCTGGAGCGCGGTCTGCTCACGGGCCAGCAGCCAGTCGCTGTCCGCCGTTTCCACCGTGAATCCCAGGGTGCGCGCCAGGTACGCGAGCCGGGCGGACGCGCTGGGTCCCAGCGCGGGTCCCAGGCCCTTGTCGCGGCGCTGGTGCGCGTTCACCAAGCCGATGACCGGGCCGTCGAGTCGGTGACGGGGCTCCAGCCCCGCCCGGCCGTCGTAGGTCAGGGCCAGCAGCAGCGGCGAACCGGCCGCCGCGGCGGTGCGCAGCAGGTCGAGCAGCCAGGGTTCGGAGACTAGGTCGAGCAGGGCCGCGGCAGTCACCAGGGTCCCGGCCTTAAGGTTCAGGCCAGCGGCGCCCTGGATTAGGTCATATGCGCGCGGCACGATGTCCCAGCGGGAATTCTCCCAGTCGATGCGCAGCCCGGCCGCTTCCGCAGTCGCCTCCAGGCCGCGGTCGCGCGCCCAGGCGGCGGTCCGGTGCGGCAGCGCGGCGAGCAACGCGGGGTCCCGGTCCAGACAGGTCCAGGCCTGACGGCCGCGCAGGCGCGGGGCCAGCCAGCGCAGGTTCGAGCCGGTGCCGCAGCCCAGGTCCAGAATGTCCAGGGAAGCGTCCGGTGCGGGCAGCGGGCGGGTTGCCAGCCACTGGGCGAGCTGCTCCGCCAAGTGAACGCAACGCGCTTGGACATCCGCCGGCTCACGAAGGGCGAGCCAGGTCGGGCTGAAGTCAGACATCACAGAGTTCCTCGATGGAGCGGGCGAAGGCGGCCGCCGCGGTCTGCCAGGTCGGCAAGCCCAGGCCAGCCGCGCGGGAGCCGGCGGCCAGGCGGTGACGGAGCTTTGGTTCGTCCAGCAGGCGGGCGAGTGCGGCCGTCAGCGCGGCCGGGTCGTCCGGCGCGACCAGCAGTCCGGCCGTGGGTGGGACAGTCGTGGGCACGGCGCCGGCGCGGGTGGCGAGGATCGGCAGGCCGTGCGCCAGCGCCTCGGCGCAGGCCATACCATAGCCCTCGAAGCGGGTGGCCAGAACGAACAGGTCGGCGCCATCATAGCAGCGTACCAGTGCCGCATCGTCCAGGACGCCGGCAAAGGCGACGCGCCCGGCCAGGTCCAGGGCGCCGCACAATGCGGTCAACCGGGCGGCATAGACGGGATCACGCGCGGGGCTGCCGACACAGGTCAGATGCCAGTCGCGACCGCGCAGGGGTGCGAGCGCCTGGAGCAACAGGTCGTGCCCCTTGCGCTCGGTGAGGGCGGCGACACACAGCAGTTGCAGGAGTCCGCCCGTCGAGCCCCGCGCGGCCGGGGCCGGGTCCGTGCCCGGCTCCACCACCCGGATGCGCGTGCGCGGCACCTGATAGTCCCCCAGCAGGTCGGCGGTCGCGACGCTGGTGACCACCACCCCGCGCGCGGCGGCGAGCGCGCGGGTCTCCGATTGGCGCAGGGCGGCGACCCGTGCGGGAGCGAGCCCGCTCTCGGCGGCCAGGGGGTGATGGATCAGGGCGATCAGCCGCAGGCGCCCGCCGTGGGCCGCGGCCGCGGCGGGCAGGGCGCCGAAGGCGAGGCCGTCGACCACCACCGCTGCCCCGTCGGGGAGCGCTGCCAGGGTGCGCGCTGCGGCGGTCAGCGCGTCCGTGCTCGGGTCGGGGAAGCTCGCATCCAGGCGGCCGACCTCCACCTGCCACCCCAGGTCGTGCAGACCGGCGATGACCCGCCGGTCATACTCGTAGCCGCCGGTGGGCGTGTCCAGGGCACCGGGGACCAGGAACCACAGTGGCGGCGGGGGGCGGGTCATCAAGAATCAGTTCCAGGTGAACGCGAATTTAGCGTCTCGGTCGTTGTCGTTGTCGTTGTCGTAATCGTAATCGGATAAGCGATTCAAGTTAGGAATGAGCAGCCCGATGGCGATCGGGTTTCGAGTCGCTCCGTCGCTTGGGCGTCCAAGGCCGTCAAGCGCTTGGAAGGCTTCGATCGCCACGCACGGAACAAACGCATCCTCGCGGGGATCTTCAACTCGATTACGACAACGACAACGACCGAGACGTCAAAGGTGCCCCCCAATAGACTTGTTTAACTTATTAGTGAACGGTTCCTTACTGATCAAGATCGACTAGATCCGCCTCGTAAGCAGCCCAGGCGAGGTGCGACTCACGCAGTACCACACGCAGGGCAGTGATGCCGCGCGCCGCTTCGCCCAGTTCACCGGCGGCGAGGCGGGCGGCCATGCCGTCGAACACCTGTCGGGCCAGGAATTCGGTGGTGGTGTTCTGCGCGCGCAGGGTCGGATGCTCATCGAGGTTCCGATAGTCGAAGTCGGCCAGCACGCCGCGTAACGCCTGTCCGGCGAGCCCGATGTCGACGACCAGATTGTCCGCGTCCAGCGCGGGGCGACGAAACTCCAGATCCACCACATAGGTGGCCCCATGAAGCCGCTGGGCGGGTCCGAACACTTCGCCGCGGAAGCTGTGGGCGATCATCATGTGGTCGCGGACGCAGAGGCTGTACATCAGTCATCTCCTCAGGGGTACCGGATGCGGTGCATCAGGGTGTCGCCCGGCCCCCGGGCCAGGCGCGCCTGGACCGCGGGCAGGTCGGTGAAGGAATCTTCGCCGGTGATCAGCCGATCGAGGACTGGGTCGTCCAGCAGCGACAGCGCGAGTGCCAGACGGCGGTGGTAATCCCAGCGCGCCCGCTGCGCCGCCGCGATGCTCCCCACCTGCGACGAGCGCAGGTTGAGCCGCCGCTGGTGGAATCCCTGGCCCAGGGGAAGGGTGACGGCGCGAGTGCCGTACCAACTCAGCTCCAGGACCGTGGATTCGAAGCCCGCGATGCGCAGGGCCTCGACCAGTCCGGCCGGTGACCCGCTGGCGTGGATCACGAGATCCGCGTCCGCGCCGTGCGCACCCGGTGCCGCGAACGCCAGGCCCAAGGCGGCGGCGATCTCCGCCCGGTTGGGGTTGGTGTCGATCAGCGTCACCGCGCAGCCGGGTAGGCGCCCGGCAAGCCAGGCGCACAGGCAGCCCAGGGTGCCGCCGCCGATGACCGCGATTCGATCCCCGATGCGGGGCGCGGCGTCCCAGAGTCCGTTGACCGCGGTCTCCAGCAGGGCGGCGAGCACGGCGCGTCCCGGCGGCACCGCGGCGGGCAGCGGATGGACCGCGGTCGCCGGAACCCGATAGCGGGTCTGATGCGGATAGAGACAGAAGACGGCCCGGCCCAGCAGGGGCGTCGGCCCCTCCTCGACCAACCCCACGCTGCAATAGCCGTACTTGACCGGCCAGGGGAAGTCACCCGTCTGGAAGGGTGCGCGCATGGTCGCGTACTCGCTCGCCGGCACTTCACCACGCCAGACCAGCGACTCGGTGCCGCGGCTGATGCCGCTGTAGAGCGCACGGATCAGACAGTCGCCCGCTTGCGGGTCGTTTAGCGGCTCGGGGCGCAGTTCACCCTGGCCGGGGCCGATAGTCCAGAAGGCGAGGGCAGACTTGCTCACGCGCGCGACGCGCCGCCATAGACCAGCAGCGCATCCATTGCCGGCGGGATTTGGGGGCGGCCGCGAGCGTTGAGCGCGGTGCCGATGACGCGTGCCGACATGACCGGCTTTTCGTCCGGGAGGCGGAAGATGTCCTGCAGGAAGGCAAAGCGCAGCTTGGACTGACGAACCAGGTTGAGCCCCACCAGGAAGCGGTCTCCGCTGGTCAGCGAGGATTTGTAGTCGAGCTCCGCCCGCACCACGACCAGATTGATCCCGTTCCTGGTGTACTCGGCGAAGTCGATGCCAACCTCCTTGAGATACAGGTGACGGACGTGCTCCAGATAGTTCTGGTAGACCCCATTGTTGACGATCCCTTGCATGTCGCATTCGTAGTCGCGAACATCCAGTTCGCATGAAAAGGCGTAGGTTTCCATGGTGGAGATCTCCAGTTGCGACGGTGCCCTAGTTTACCGCGAAAGCCGGCGTGCGCTGCTGGCGCCAGGAATTCCAAATTTTGGTGGCCGCCGGCGGCGTCCCGGCGGCGAGGCTGATGGTGGATGCGCTGCGCTTATCCACCCTACAAACGCCGGCTCCGTCGTAATCAGTCGTAGTCGTAGGGTGGATAAGGCGCGCCGCTCGGTGTCAGGGAACCGGCACGGCGGTCGCGCGCGCCGCATCCACCAGGGGTGGTGCAATGTCCCCAGTTTTGGAATTGCTGCGCTGGCGCACGATAACCGCCCCCCGCTCAGCGTTTGCCGCTGGGCTTGGTGCCGAAGAGTGAACCCATGACGCCGCGCATCAACTGGCGGCCGATCTGGGTCCCCAGCGAGCGGGCGGCGCTGCTGGCAAAGGCTTCGAGCGGGCTCTGCCGGCTGCTCGAACCGCTGCCTTTGGGCTTGGTGCCGCTCCCGCTGCCGAATAGGTCACCCCAGCCGGCCGCCGCGGGGGTCGCGGCGGCGGTGGCCGCCGCGCCGGCGCGCTGCTCCAGCAGTTCGTAGGCCGAGACCCGGTCGATGGTCACGTCATAGACCCCCTTGACCAGTGACTGGTCCATGACCGCCCGGCGTTCACTGTCGTCCACCGGACCGAGCCGGCTCCCCGGCGGGGCGACCGTGACCCGCTGCACGATACCCGGAATGCCTTGTTCATCCAGGGTGGAGACCAAGGCCTCGCCGACGCCCAGCGCGGTGATGACGGTCGCGGTGTCCAAATCCGGATTCTGGCGGAAGGTCTCCGCCGCCACCCGCACCGCCTTCTGATCGCGCGGCGTGAAGGCGCGCAGGGCATGCTGAACCCGGTTGCCGAGCTGGCCCAGGACGGTGTCGGGGACATCAAGCGGGCTCTGGGTGACGAAATAGACCCCCACGCCCTTGGAGCGGATCAGCCGCACCACCTGTTCGATCTTGTTGAGCAGGACCTTAGGCGCATCGTTGAACAGCAGGTGCGCCTCGTCGAAGAAAAAGACCATCTTCGGCTTGTCCGCGTCGCCGACCTCCGGCAGGGTCTCGAACAGTTCGGCGAGCAGCCACAGCAGGAAGGTCGAGTAGAGCGCCGGGGTATGGATGAGCGTCTCGGCGGCCAGGATGTTCACATAGCCGTGCCCGTGCTCGTCGGTCTGCATCATATCCGCCAGGGTCAGCGAGGGCTCGCCGAAGAGCACCTGCGCGCCCTGCTGCTCCAGGGCCAGCAGACGCCGCAGGATGGCCCCGACGCTGGCCTTGGAGACATTGCCGTAACGGGTCTGGAGCGTCTCGGCCTGCTCGGCGACATGGGTGAGCAAGGCGCGCAGGTCCTTGAGATCCAGCAGCAGCCAGCCGTTCTCGTCCGCCACCTGAAAGACGATGTTGAGCACGCCCTCCTGAACGTCGTTCAGTTCCAGCAGCCGGCCCAGCAGCATGGGGCCCAATTCGCTGATGGTGGTGCGCACCGGATGTCCGAGCTTGCCCTGGATGTCCCAGAACATCACCGGGTTGGCGGCATAGTCGAAGCCTTCCGTTTGTTCCAGGTCCAGTTCCGCGACCCGCTCGGCCACCTTCTTGTTGCCGCCGCCGGGCTGGCTGATGCCGGCCAGATCGCCCTTCACATCGGCCATGAAGACCGGCACCCCGGCGCGGCTGAACTGCTCGGCCAGGCGTTGCAGGGTCACGGTCTTGCCGGTGCCGGTTGCCCCGGCCACCAGACCGTGGCGGTTGGCCATGCGCAAGGAAATGGCGACCGGCACTTGGCCTTTGCCGACGAGGATGGTTGAGGTCATGGGGCGCTCCGGAAGGGCTGGCGTCAGTGGGCGCCAGTGTATACCGGGCCGGCCGCCAAATTGAACCGGAACGCCCTGCCGGTCCGGCGCATCGATCCGATCGAAGGCCCCGCCGCCCGCAACGGTGAGGCCGACGCGTCGGGGTCTGGTGCAGGCGGTTCACTTCAGTCATTCGAGCGTCCAGTCTTCGAGCGCCAACTCGGCGATACGGCCGAAGTCGCGTCGGTTGCGGGTGACGAGGACGGCGTCATGATTCAGCGCGATGGCAGCGATCTTCCTACTGGGGCGGACGGTTGTGTTCCTGACGGTAGGTGGCGATCTCCGCCTGCCAATCGTCGAAGGTCGGGTCGTCGGCAAAAGCTGCCGAAGTGCTCAAGCAGCGAGCGGCTGTCGCCGAGATCTAAGCGGACCAGTTCCACCCGGTCGAAATAGGCCCGCAGCCGCCGCTCGACCCCGCGCAACGCGGCTTCGCGGGTCGCCTCCTTGGCGCGGATCTCCGGCAGGTTGCTCACCTGTGCCAGGTAGCCGCTGCCCCGTTTGCTGAGGATGATATCGACCTTCATGGGGTTAGGTGATTTCCGATAATCTAGATACCGGTCAATGTAGGTGCGACTTCAGTCGCACCTGCGTCCGAATCGGTGCGACTGAAGTCGCACCTACATCCGAGCCGATGGTGGGTGGTATCCGGTGTTCCGGAAATCACCTAAAGTCGCCCCTACACGTCGGTAGTTCATTTCCCGGAAATCACCTTAGAGATCGCCCGTTCAAGCCGCGCGATCATGTCGTCCGTGGACAGATCGTCCCTCTTGACGGGGAGGCCGTCGGCGATACGCGCCGCCGCGTCGAATGCGCATTCGCGGAGGATGTGAGGTGCGTCCACATAACCCTCCTCGCCGATGTTCGGCAACGTCGTTTCGAACAAACCGCCTGGGAACTGGCGCACGGTCTTCACCGGGATATGCTTGACCCGGATTAGGTCGCGGTCGGCAAAGGTGTTCTCCATACTCGTCAACTCGTGCCAGAAGCGGTCCGTGCCGCTCCCTCCCGTGCGTCGCGCCTGCATCAGCCGATGGGCGACAAGATAGGCCAACACCAGTTGCCCGCGCCCACTTTGCTCATTGAGCACTTCGATCTTGCCCACGCCCTTGAGCCGTTCGCTGCGCAGCCTCGCCAACGCCTTGAGCTGCCCGAGCACCTTGTCGGCCGATACCTCCTCAACGGCCTGGGTCTCGTCGAGAGCCAGGCCGCCCAGATCCCGCCAGCCGCGGACGAGTCGGATCGGATCTTGGCCAACGGGTAAGTTGTCGCGAACCACATAACCAACCAGGCGCGCGTCGGTCCCCGCAATCTCAACATCCAACCGGCGAACGCAGGCGGGCAGATCGAAGCTCCCCAACTGCGCGAGCAGCGTCTCAAAGGTCGGATCACCATAGGTAGCGAAACCAGGCGTTCCCTCAAGGCCCGGTATCCCCTCGTTGTAAGCCTTCGGGGATACGGTCAATACCTTGCCGCTCGGGATGCCTGGCACGTTATTCAACACGATACATCGCAGCACCGGGTCCGGATGCAGGGTACAACCCAGGTCCCGCAGGTAAGTCGAGTTGGACAGGGTCTGCCAGATCGCCTCCAGATCAATGGGTGGGGCGCTGTCGGTGCCGCCCTGGGCAAGCCGCAGGTAGGTCTCGTACAAGTCCTCCGGCGGGATCTCCATGCTCGCCGTGCGGCGCTGGGCGAGCACCGCCCGTTCCTGCGTACGCTTGGCCAGTTCATCCTCCGACAGGGTGCGGGCCGCCAGCTCCTGGAACTCCTCCGCCGTGACCGGCAACATCGCGATCTGCTGGGTGCCCACGACGCCGCCGGCCTTGCTCAGGCGGGCGAGCAGTCGCCCGTAGACGATCTCCTCGGCGGAGCCCAGATAGCACAGATTGCTGACACAAATGGTCTTGTGGGTCTGGCCGATACGGTCGATGCGGCCGATGCGTTGCTCCACCTTCATCGGATTCCAGGGCAGGTCGAAGTTGACCAGCAGGTCCGCGGTTTGCAGGTTCAGCCCCTCGGCCGCTGCGTCGGTACAGATCAGCACATCGATTTCGCCATTCTGGAACCGGTGCTTGATCATCTCCCGGTCGATGCCGGTCAGGCGCCAGGTGAGCGGATTGACATAGGAGCCGCCCTGTCCCGAGTAGGTCCCGATCAGCATCTGCGGATCGGCCTGCCGCAGCCGCGCCACGATATCCGTCAGTGTGTCGTAGAAGCGGGTGAAGACCACCGTCTGTTCGATGCGCCCGCCCGTCCCGCGGCGCTTGTTCAAGTGCTCCAACAACCGCTGCATCTTCGATGAGGTCCCGCTCAGGTCCCGCAAGTCGGCCAGCATCTCGCCGAGCCGTTCTCGCTCCCAAATCAGGTCATCGGCGGTGCGATCGACAAGCAGCAGCGCCACCGCTTCCTCGTCTCCTTCGCCCCCTTCCAGCAGGTCGGACAGGGACAGCTCGTCCAGATCGATTTCCTCGATCTGGACCAGGTGCTGCAAGGTCGCCGCGACCTTCTCCCGGCGCCGTCTCAGAGACTCGCGGATAGCGAACAGACTGGATGCGAACCGCAACCTCAGAAAGCTCAGCATCATGCCCAGTGCAAAGCTACTCTTCTTCCCTTGGCTACCCCCTTGTTTCCCCGTGCCGAGCTGTCCGGTCAGGCCCACGCAATAGGCCTCCAACCGGTCGTAAGCCTGCTGCTCTTGGGTGGTGAACGAGATGGGCTTCAGTGGCAGCACCACGCGCCGCGCCAGGTTGGCAGTGAGCTGGCCGCGGCTGCGGTAGATCTCCAGGAGCGGGCGTGTGTGCCGCAGCATCACGCGGGATAGTGGCGCCACGGCGAAGGCCAGCCGCAGTATCCCCTCCTCGCCGCCCATCGGCGGCTGGCCGGATTCGATCCAGGTGTCCACGTCGAAGCGCGCGAAATCGTCGATCACGGCCCGCTGGACGTACGCCCAGAGTAACGGGTCCTGTCTGGCGACAGCGGTGACCGCCCGATGCAGAAAGGCCCATTGCGTGTCGTCCAGCGGCTCCGCGCCCACCAGCTTCCCGAGCAGGGTGTAGTAGGCATTGGATAGGCTGGGGTCGAGCTGAAAATGTCCGACCCGGCGCGTCAGACGGATCAGGTCCGCCACCTCCACCGGGTCCAACTGCATCGGCGTGGCCGTCGCCAGCAGCAAGCAGCGCGTCTTCCCGCGCAGCACCTCGCTCAGGGTCCGGTACAGATTGCCGTAGTGGGGCTCGGCCCGCGTTCCCAGGGGCGCGTTCTGGCGGCGGGCATAGTGGGCCTCGTCCACCAACGCGATGTCGAAGGGTTCCGCCGCGTCCAGTTCCGCACGCCGACCAACCCGTGCCAGCAGTCCGCTGGAGACGATGGTCAGGTTCGGCTCGTATAACGACTTGGCAGTGCGGTCTTGCCGCACGGGAAGCAAGTACTCGTGCCGCGGGGGGGTGCCGGTCAGTGCGCGTGCGAAGGGCAGCAAAAACTTGGTCGCCAACTCGCGCTGCCACTGGCCGGCGACGCTCGCGGGCGGGGCGATCAACACGCGGCGCACCAGCCCCGAGAGATAAAGCCCCCGGATCGCCAGCCCCGCCTCGATGGTCTTGCCGAGCCCCACCTCGTCGCACAGCAGCCAGCTATAGGGCCAGGTATCGATCAGCCGACGCGCGACCACCGTCTGATGGGGCCAGGGCTCCAGCGGCGCTGTTACCATCCCGACGTATTCGCCATTGGGAAGCAAGGGTCCGTCACGCAGTAGGGCAAAGCGCAGCCGCTCCATGGCCGAAGGCGCAGACACCGGCAACGGGATCGCGCTGGTGCCGTCGATCTCCAGGGGCCGGTCGGTCGTACCCGCGAGCTTGATGAGGCGTTGGCGCACCGCCTCCGGGAGGCTCAGCACCTGCAGGCTCGGGTTCTGGTTGTTCCAGGTACGTTGGAACCGGGCCTCGGCATCGTCAGTGCGTTGGCGGTTCTCCTCGCCGGTCCAATCCCGGTGCACGTCGATATTCTCGGCGTTGCGCACCAGTGCCGTCTTGGACTCGTTGAAGGAGCCGGACGCGTAGAGTCGGTCGCCTGCCGCATCACGGAAGACGGCCCATTTCTCGTGCACATAGCCGTCCACGGCGGATTCGCTGGCGAGCGGATCGCCGGTCTGCCCGTGCACCCGTAAAGCGACGCGGACCTCAAGTCTGCCCCGGGCAACCATCCAGGCCAGCAACGCGACGCCGCGCTGCTCCGCCTCCGGCCACTGCTCCGACTGTTCCAGTGCACCGGCCAGACCCGCGGTCAGCCGCGCCTCATCACCGGCCAGGATGGCCGCCACGTCGTCCGCGTCCAGGTCCGCACCCACCACCATCCGGGCAACCCCACCATGGGCGACGAAAGCCGAGAACCCCTGTGAGGCGACCGCCAGCGACGATGACCGGAAGTAGCCCGCGACCCGATCGTAACCCGTCGCCCGGCTCAGGGCGGGAATATAGAACTGGTGCAGGATATCCACCGGTCGGCCGCCGATGGCATGGCTCGACGTGCTGTAGCTCAGTTGCCAGGGGTGATCACGCAGACGGAGTGGATCGGCCATGAAATGAAAAGACCACTTGACTGAGATAGCGTGGGAATCCGATCTGTTATAGATACGGCCTTAAATCCGGTATCGGCGTAGTGGCTTCACAGTGCAATATGGCAGTGACCCGAACGCCATACTGATTCTCCCATGGTTCATACGCCGTTTTGGACAGCATACCGATGCTCCCATTCGATATCTCGCATTTTATCGTAAAGCCGACTCAAATCATTGAAAATGGGGTAGGCGGTTAGCTCCTCCTGCCCTACATCTTGTGTAGCCGCCAATCGTAACCATGGATGAGATTTTTCTCGGGAACTTGGTCGGTCCTGGCGATCTGTTCAAGTAAACGGCGAAAGACGAGCCCGCGGCTGCGAGATGTGCGGCGATTAAAGCGGAAGGTGAATTCTTCCAGATAGGACTGTAAGTGTTCATCCGACACCGAACCTTGGTGGGTTCCCAGAATCCAGCGCTTCAGCAGACTGGCAATGCGGTGAACTCCTGGCATAGCGACATGTGCCGGATCGCCTGAGGAACTCATGATGGTACGCTCATGGACATAGCCACTCTGGGCTAATCGGTTATAACCGGTCCAACCATCCGTATGGACGATGGATCCCGGAGCCACCGTATCGCAAACGAAAGGACGCAGACTGGCATCAGACGCATCGACGACCTGGCGCATCCTGACACGACCGAAACCCTTGGGCTGCTTGATTTCTAAGCTGATAAGAACAATAGCTTTTTTCGCGCCACGACCCCGTTTGCCATCATGCTTGACACCGCCGATCAGCGCCTCATCCACTTCGACGGTACCCGACAGGGGAGCGCGTTCAGCGCGCACCATCGCGACCCGAAACCGTTGCAACATGGTCCAGGCCACGCGATACCGAGTGCCAAGAGTCCGTTCGAGGCTCTTGGCAGAAAAACCGTTCTTGGTGGTGGTCACGTGCCATGCCGCCTCGAACCAGGTGGTCAGCGGGGTTCGGGTCTTCTCCAGAATCGTGCCGGCCGTCACGGTCGTCTGGTGGCGACACTTGGGGCATACCAAGCGCCCGCGGGTTTCCCGCCAAGGTTCACCGACCACCCCACAGGCTGGACACGTGAAGCCCTGAGGCCACCGCAACGCTTCAATGAATTTCGAACAGGCTTCCTCGTCACGAAACCACTCGGCAAATTCACGATAGGTCCTCGGATAGTCACGGCCAGCACTGAGGGTTGCGGGCGAGGGCGAAACATACTCAACGGCGTCCATCACTACATATTGCACCAGGCGGAGCTAACCGGCCACCCCCTTCATTGAAATATGCTAGCAATCTGTCATCCAGCAATCCAAGCTCGACGTTCATTAACGACTGCTCATGCTCTGCCGTCATCACATAAGCCGCCACATCACTTGCGACCAGCGGAATGATTGATTCAATTTCTTTTTCCTGGATCTGATAAATCGAAATCTTGTTCCGCTTCAGGCTATTATTGATTGACTCCACGATGTAAGGGCTGTGCGTAGTGATAATGAACTGGGTGTTCTTGAAGGTGTTCAGCAAGTCACCGACTACGCGCCCCTGCCACGACGGATGCAGATGAAGATCGACTTCATCGATCATCACGATGCCCTCCGCGGCCAGCGGATCAGGGAGCTGCGGGTTTGCCATCGCCATCCGTGCGCTCAGATCGATCACCAAGCCGAGCAGCGTCTTATAGCCGTCGCTCAATTGCCCGATGTTCAACCACTCGCCGCCTTGCTTGACAACGAAGCGCAAGGGATTCAATTCGATATGTGGTTCTGAGAGGTCCGGAAACAGAGATGCCATGCCTCTGCGTGCGGCATCCAGTTCCGGCAGTGTAATGTCGAAGTCGCGGTGTTCCTTTTGCAGCCGGTGCTCTTCGTTTTCCTTGTTGTAAAACCAGACGAACGCCGATTTGAAGCGGCTGTCGGCATGCAATGCATTCGCCAGCGCCTCCAGCCGGGAGTGCTGCTTGGGGAAACCTTTACGGGTCAATGGCAAATCGAGCAAGGCCCGGCCGACGCCGTAGTAAACAAATAACGGCACCTGGAAGTCCTCGCCTTGATTCAGTGGGTCGATGACTTCCTGATCCAGGAATTGTTCGAGATCCCGCACGCCGAGACCGGGCGGGATGAACTGTCCGGTCGTCTTGCTCTTATCCCGGCGTTGTGTTCTATCCCACTTCAAACCGGACAGCGTTTCAAGCGTAATGCGCGCATAGGGTGCCAGTGTATTGTCGGCTTGACGGATGTCCCCATTTTTGCTGAATGACAGTCCGGACAGATTCGGCAAGTGTGTCAGTGCCGCCCCCAGCCCGATGGAAATGCCATCGAGGATGGTTGTCTTACCCGACCCATTCGCACCGATCAGCACGGTCAACTGCCGTCCTAAGCCGATGTCAACCGCTGCCTTTGCGCGAAAATTCTCCAGTCTGACGCTCTTAAGTCGCATGAGTCACCACGGTTGAGAATCGATACCTGACTGTCGCTTTACAGTGCATCACGCCGACAACTGTCGCAGCCCGAACAACAGCCCCTCGGCCTCGCGGCGGGCGGACTCATCGGTCATTTCGCGTGCCCACACGGCGAGCAGGTCGATGACGCGCTCCCCGGAGTCCGCGGCCTGGGTCGCGAGATATTGGCGCGCCACCGGCAGGTCGCCGCGGCGGTAGGCGAGCAGCAGGCCGTGCAGTCGGTCCCAGTCGGTCTGCGGTTGTTCCAGGCGGCGGGGGTCACGCTCCTGCGGCAGCGCCAGGCGCACCTTGGACCCTTTACGGGCAAGCGGTGCGGCAAAACCACGTTCCTCGGCCTTGGCCCCCTGGGTGCGGCGCCCGGTTGCCTCCTGGTTGATGCGGATGAGGCGTTGCCCGGGTTCGATGCGATAGCCGCCGGGCTTGCCCTCCAGGGCGATGTTCATCGACTTGGACAGGCTCAAGACCTCGTCGTAAGCGATCTCGGCGAGTCCGTAGATGCCATAGAGGGTCAGGGACATGGCGGTCTCAGGGTCCAGGTCGTCCACCTTGAGCCGGCCCGCGGTGATGCGCTGGATCTGGTGCTCGGCGACCACCCGGCTCGCCTCGTTCATGGCACGGATCGGTGACACCTGCACATCGCCATCCATAACCGGCCAGTGTTGGGACAGCACATGCAGCGCCCGGCCGTAGGAGGCGACCATCTCATCCACCGGGTTCAGGCGCAAGGGTGCAAATTCGCGCAGTCCATCCACCACCGCATCGCGGATCTGGTGCTGCACGCCCTGGCCGCCGAGACCGGTCCAGGAGGCGGGGAACTCGGAGCCCGGCGGGCGCTTGCGGCAGGCGATGAAGATGGATCTGGCGGCGGCGGCTAGGTCCTTTTGGTGCATGGAGTTCTCACCCTCCGATTCGACCGGGAAACAGGCGGTGATGTCCCAGCCTGCCTCAATCAACGCGCGGGTTAGGGTCTCCCAAGCGTCCTGGGTCTTGTGGGTGAACATCAGGGTAAAGAGACCTTCGTCCTTGAGTGTACGCCGGCACTCCCGGAATATCTCACCCATCATCCGTTCATAAATCGCCTTGGCCCCATCGGGTCCGCCGTCGCGAAAGGGGTTAGCAATGGCCTCCAATTGCTTGTCCGTCAGGCGCCGACTATACAGTTCAGGATAAATGTCACGCAGGGTGCGACGCTGCCAGACATAGAAGAAGTCAGACAGTTCGGCGTATTGCACATTGTTGTAATAAGGCGGGTCCATGCAGACCAGGTCAACCGTTCTATCGGCGACATCTGGTAGATAGGCGGCGGTGCCGTTGCAGATAGTGACGGCCGGCTTACCATCGGTAGCAACGTAGACTGGCTGCGCCAGTTCGGCGATGGCTTGGTAGGCGTCCACCACTTGCGAAAGTCCCCAGGCCGCGCCGGAGTTTGGCCCTGTGAAAATCACCTCGCCGAAGGCCCATTTCAGCGAGAAATCATGACGACCAAATGTTCCAGAAACGATTCCTCGTTGTGGAATCCATCGCGTCTGCTTGCTGTTGTAGTCCAGTCCCTTGTCAATGGCAAACTGGAGATAGGTCACCACCGCGCGCCCACGCTCCGCTCCGAGTTCCGCGAGGATGTTGGGCTTCAGGCGATTCAGGCCCTCGATCAGCGTCAGATGGCCGAGCAATTGGCGTGACGTGAACATATGAAGCCAATGGGTTATGCCATAGCGTAGCAATCCGTCGCGTTGATCGCGGCGGTGTCCGGGCGGGATCTCCTCGGTGGGAATCAGCCCCGCGGCCTCCCAGGCGTCCCAACGGGCTCCAAGCCGTTCCTGTGCCGCCTTCAGGGCGGCAAGGTCGCGGGCGTTGGGCGGACGGAAGTAGCGGATCTTCTCGGTCTTGATCTGGCCCGCCTTCGCGCCAGTCTTATAGCGTTGGGGCTGACCGTGCTTGTCGAGCTTCGGTTGCAGTCGGACCGCGACCACGGCATAGAGCCGATCGGTCCAGGTGCCTCGCGGCGATTCGCCGCGCGCCTGGGCTTTGATCTCGTCGCCGTCGATCGCCTGGCGACAGTGGACGCAGGTGCCGACACCGCGATGAACGAAGGCGGCGTTCGGGTCCTCGCCGTTCGGTCCGCGGCCCTTGCTAATGCGGTAGGTCTCAAAGTGGACTTTGCCATCGGTGGATTGACCATCGGTCAGCACTCGCACACCCCAGGGGTCGCCGGCCTCCTTCGCCAGCCACAGGGTATTGAGCAACGGTGCCTCGCCGCCGCAATGAGGGCAGGTTACTTGGCGGTAGTGGATCAACCCGGTGTGGTCGTATTCCGGGACATCGAACTGGGGCAGCAGATCGGGGCAAGCCTTCAGATGCTCACGCAGCCGCGCCCGCTCCGATTCCGGGATCGCCGAGAAGGGCGCGAGTCCTGCCATTCCTTCCTCGACATGATCGAGTAGCTTGCGGCCCCAGTGTCGTATGTCGGTAGCCAGTTCCGGACCAAACCGCGCTGGATAGTCCAGGGTCGCATAGAGGATAGTCGTCGCGACCGGATTCAGCTCGTTGGCGATGACGTTGTGGCCCAAACGCAGCGCCTCGAACGGGATCGAACCACCACCGGAGGTCGGGTCAAGGACGGTAAGTCCGGAGGGTATCGGGGTGATCGGTGTGCCAAAGGCGCGTCCGTATCCGTAGAGATTCTCCGCGTCCCAGCGGATCTCTCGCCCAAGTGCCTGCTTGACGGCCGCGGACTTGGCGAAGGTGATCCGATCATTGACGTGCGCCGGGTCCCCCATCGTGCGCCGCACCGGCAAGTAGTCGCCCAATCGCGGCAGCGGGTCCGGCAGCGCACTCGACTCTTCCACCCAGCGCACCAATACCGCATCCTTCTTCAACGACGGGTCATATGCGCATATGCGGACAATCATGCCCCGATTCTCCGACCGCCGTGCCTGCTCGTCGCGCAGCGCATCAAGGACCTTCACGTCGACCGCAAGCGACTCGCCACCGCCACCGTCGTTCGCTACCCGCCCCGGCAGGTCACCGGTCAGGGTCCAGGGTTCACCGTTTACCAGGGCCTGTACCCGCTCGATACCGAGCTGGCGGACAAACAATTCCGGGTCCGTGTCCCAGGGGGCCAGTGAGGCGACGATGGCGGCCCGACTCGGCGTCAGCGGCCGGCGCGCCCACCAGATGTGCAGGCGGGCGGTCGGCGGTTGTTTGCCTGTATCGCGCTCACGTCCCGTCTCTGCCCCTACCTGATGGCAGGGAAACCCGTGCTCAATTAGGCGCTTTTCAGCATTCGTATCGATCGGGTTACGGTCCATTCGCTCTTTCTTCTCTTAATTCATGCGCCAAGTCAGGCAAGGGTGTTTGTGCCTGGTTGCTCACGCGCGGGTATGCCGCTCCAAACGGGCGTGTCAGCGTGCTGTCGTCGGGCCGCTCTTGTCGCCGCCCAGCGCGAGCGTTCTACTATTCGCTCATCAGCGTATAGGTGCTATCCAGAAGCTCGGTGGGAGGCACCAGCGATCGGGTTGAGCATTCTGCAAGATCTTCAAGACCGTGTTCCCGCACCGCGCGGGCGAATGCTTTTCTAAAAGCCGGCGTGATCTTGAACGGGGGTCTGGGGCAGTGCTTTAGGCTATGCACTTGGATTGCCTGAAATGGATACTCCTTTGAAAAAGCCGCCTCGTCTGATGGTGACACGGGCACAACAAAGTCGATGAACATCCATGCGATGATTTTCACCTCATCCACAGGTGCGTGAAAAGTCAGGAGCCAGTCGCCGTTCTGGGTTGTGCCAGAGGCTGCGCACATAAATCCTGGAATCGTGTCGACTCCATATTCTTGCTTGACCTTGGTCAGGGCGGATCGCGCAGGTTTGATGTCCGTCGCAAGCCAATATCCCAACTTCCAAGGATCTGAGTCTCGGTGTGGTTGCTCAAACCAACCGCGGAAGTCCATGGGTTCAGGCGCATTTCCCGGATCGGGATTTGCGGTGCCCCTGAACCTCGGCGGGAGCGCATTGGTCCCCTTTTGCAGCTTAAGCAACGCCTTCTCGGTGACGTCCTGCGGTGCTGCCTCGGCAATCAGCTTGTCGATATCCACCGTGCCGGGTGGTAGAAAGACGGCCGCTTCTTTGAGGCCGCCAACCCCAAGGGCGTTTGTGGACGCATTGGCCGAGCCGATGATACAACCGCGCTGCTCCGACCAGTACACCTTCGCATGAAGATTGGCGGAGAGTTGGACAGTGGCTTTCAACTGAATCAGCCTTCGCAACGCGTGCGGGCTGGTACCACCCGCGGACGGATTGCAGATGAGGTGCATGCCTTTGGGCGAGGCAAGATAGTGCAAGGCACCATCGCCAACATAGGCAACGATGGCGACACGCCGATCATCTTTCTTTGGTTCCGCAAAGAGGGCCTTCAGGCGCGAGAGAATCTCGCCACTCGTGTAAAGCACCTCTGCTGAAGTTCGTGGCATTGTGATCCGTTCCTCTCTGGTTGACGTTGATGGGTCTGGTCGGACGGCGGCGGCAGTGACGGCGCCCGAGCGTCGGGGCGCTCCGGGCGGGCCCGCTGCCTTTAACCCTTGAGCCGCTCCAGCATGCGCTCCACCCCTGGGTCCCGGGCCTGCCCGCCCAACATGAGCCGCATACCGGCCACCGCCCAACGGCGGGCGTCGGGGCTGAAGCTCACCATGCGCGAAAGCCAGTAGGCGGCCTCTTCGCGGGTGAAGCGCTCGATGCGGCGCGCCATCAGTTCCACCCGGTCCAGGTCGGTGACACGCTCCTGGAGCCGGAAGATCAGGGCGAGTTTGGCGCCGGACTCCTCGTCCAGCGGCAGGTTGAGGCGCAGGCGCAGGCCTTCCTGGGTCAGGTAGCGCTGGATCTCCAGCGGTATGCCGGATTCGTCCTGCACCCCCGAGACGATGCCGCGCAGTATCGGCAGGCAGCGGCGCAGGGCGTCGCCCAGGAGGTGGCCACGCTCGGCCAGCCGGCCTTTGGCTGCCATGGCGTCCGCCTGCGCACTGTCCTGGGACTCGGCGGCGCCGTCCGCGCTAGACCGGCGTTCTTTAATCACCAGGACCGGGACCGGCGCGCCCACCCATTGCGTGATACGCAGGACGAAGGGGGCCTTACGCCAGCGTGGTTCCAGATGCAGCCGATGGTGTTCGGCCAGGCTCGGGGTCTTCTTCGGTGTCACGCGCGGCTCACTTCCTGAGTCAATGCATTGATCAGCGGGCAGGTGTCCTGCGGGTCGGGGATACGGATGCGGGCCTTGGCGCGTCCGTCCTGGGGCTCGATGAGCCCGGCGAGGACCTCCAACAACTCGCCCAGCCGTTCCATATCCTCCGACGGGCAATCCTGCAACAGTAGCCGCAGGCGCCCGCCCCCCCGCAGTGGCAAGTCCATCAGGTCGAACACGTCCACCCGGGACTTGGCGCCGCGTTTGTACAGGCTGCCGATGCGCCCGAGCAGTGGCAGCAGCCGGGCGACGGCCTCGGGGCCTGTCAACTCCAGGTAGCTGGGTTCGATCACCACCCAACCACGGCGCGCCGCCTCGGCCGGCGAGACGATGACATCGTCTTTGCCGACCGAATGCATGATCGCGTCCGGGCCATGCACGAGGTCGGCTGGTACCTCTTCCTGATCCAGGCTGCCGCTGAAAGTCAGTGCCTTGGCCTCTCGAACGACACCGTCAATGGCGTTAAGGATGTCTTGCTCCGGTATCTCTCCATGGCTTGCAGTAACCTTGGCAACGATCTGGGAGACGTAGGCCGCCGGCTGTTCCCGGATGGCATCGGCCACCCAGCCCTCGACACGGACCGGATCCGCGATGACCGCCCCACCGAGCCAGCCGCGCTGCTTGGCCCCAGGCAAGGTCACGATCGCCCAGCCGGGGGCATGCAGATCCAGGTCCAGCGGCAGGCCCGTACCGTCCCGACTGTGGGTTGCCTCGGGCAGGGCGCTTTGCTCGTCCTGCATGCGGAACAGACACCAGGCACCGCGGGTCACGCCCTCGCGGATTGTCTGGTCGAAGACCGTCGGGCCTTCCAGCACCGGCCAGCGGCGGTTGATGGCGAAGCTGCCGCGCAGGTGCTCCAGGGCCGGGGTCTGGCCGGTGCCGAAGAAGAGTTTACCCAACAGGTTGAGTCCCTCCTGCGTACGGGCACGCTCTTGGGTGATGAGTTCGCCATCCTCGCGCAGGACCCGATGGATCTCGACGACGATCGAAGCGCCGCTTTCTCCGCCCGCGGTGTGGATCTCTTTGCGCACCACATGCCCGTTGGCCGACGGATACCAGAGCCCCTCGTACTGCTGGGTGATGGTGGTCTGAAGGGCCAACTCGCGCTCCTTGGTTTTCTCGGCGAAGCCCTCTTCGGCCAGTTGTTGGGGCTTGATGCCGTAGTTCTCCGGTTTGTCCCGGAGACGTGCGCGGGCAATTGCGTCGCGGGCGAGGTCTTCGAGGCGGCGCTTTGCCTCCTGGGCCTTGGCTACCCGATCCTCGTTCCAGATCTCGCCCTGGACATGGACGGTCCGGGGTGCCAGCAGGAAGACCAGGTTCTGCTCGATGCGGGGGCGATTGGGGCCGACCGTGGTCACGAAGCTTTCTGCATCGATTTCGTCGGCGCCAAGGGCCACGAGACCCAGGGTCGTGCGCCCGGTCTTATCCTTGATGTGCTCGGGCAGGGTTACGTCGTGGACGACGTGGAAGGTCGGATCGGTGCGGATGATCTTGCGGGCGGCGGTGTCGAGAAAGTCGGTGACCTGGGCCTGATCCAGACTGCCGCGGATCGCGGCCAGTGCCCGGTTGATGGAGGCGTCGAGACTGGCGTAGTAGCGACCGAACTGCGTACTGTGGCGCAAGTAGAAGGCACCGCGATCGCTGTCTTCAATGGTCTTGAGCGCCGCCTGGACCTGGGACGGGGAGAGGCCGGGGAAGCTGATCTCCAGCAGGGCGTCTCGCTCACTGATACCAAACAGGGGCGTGCCCAGCCCCTCGTGACGGCCGACCAGGCTGTGCAGGAAGACCGTCTTCCAGGCGTACTCATGGAAGGGGTAGCCCTCGGGATGCTTGTTCTTGCGATCCGCCTCCTCGGCACGGCTCGTACCGCCGGACAGCGCGACAGTATCCACGCCGCCAATGTCAGTGTTGAGGATCGGCAACAGTTCGGCGCCACCAGCGCGGCTGATCAGCTCGTTGACGATGCGGGCATCGCGCAGGTTCAGATGACAGGTGTGGATCATCGGCACCGGGCGGCGCGTCTCCCACAGGTTGCGCACCGCAAGCGACAGCACGCGTAGCACGCCGCGGGTGCCCTGGAAGTTGGCCAGGGTAGCCATCTTCTGGTTCAGAAACTCGACGAACGTGGGATGGAAGGGATAGAGGTCACGCATCACGGCGCGGAAGTCGTCACGACTTGCCCGATCCGGCAGCAGGTCGGGAGTCTTTTGGTAAAGCGCCCAGTAGGCATCAATGGTCTCTGCGCCGGCATCTTGATCCACGGCGGCGAACAGGCGTTTAGCCAAAACGCGGGAGATCTCGTTCGCCTGGACCGGGACGACTCCGGTGGCGTCACGGGAGACGACGCTGAGCACCCCGGCCTGCGCTGTCTGGGCTAGGGCGACCGCCTCCTCTTGAGTGACTTCCTCGCCCCGGATCGCGCTCAGCAGCTTGGTCAGTTCCTCGGTCTGGGAGGCGAAGGCGTCCGTTTGACTTGCCAGGGTCAGCACCACGGCGATATGGGAGTGGCCGCGCGCGTAGCCGTTGAGCGCCATCAGGAAGGCGGACAACTGGTCCGCGCCTTGCGGATGGGCGGCAGCCAATCGGGCCGCATACTGTGCCAGCTCGTCCAGCAGCAGCAAGACCTTGCGCCCCTCGAAGAGGCGATCCAGAAAGGACTTCCCTGGCGCCGCCCGGGACGCGGCCTCGGTCTCGACGCTCAGGTAAAGTGCCTCGCCGCCGAGTTGGAAGGCGATCTCGCCCCAAAGAGTGTAAGGCACCAGCGCGGCACCTTGGGGCTTGTGGACTGGGATCTCATCTCCGGCGATCCCGACCACCTGAACGGCTCCAGACTCATGGAAAGCGCGGGGGTCGACCACCTTGGGGTCGATGCTCGCCGCGGCGGCATCCGCGAGGTCGCTGCCGCGGAATCCTAGATGGGTAACTGCGATCAAGGTGTGCGTCTTACCACCGCCGAACGCTGATTCGAGCCGGTGGATCGCAGGGACACCGTTGTCGCCGGCCAGGCGTGCCATGACCTCGGAGAGGACCATGCGCATGCCGTCGGTGGGGAAAGTCGCCTCGCGAAAAAACTGCTCTGCGTCCGTGTAGAGATTGGTCACGCTGCTCGCCCGGCCCCGGTAGTGATCCATGACCTGGGACAGACTGGCTGTGAAAACCTCGGGATTGAAGGTGCCGGTGAGTAGGTCCGGGCGCGGAGTGCAGGTGTCGAGTATCGAGCGCATCAATCGGTTCCTTATTCCTTATCGACGGAGCTTGGTGGTTGGTTATCTACTTGACGTGCCGCGCGCGGGCGGGTTGCGGCTCGGCAGTTTGCTCTCCCGGCGCTTCGCCTCGTCCGCGAGCCCTCAAAGACCAACTGGCTAGTTGGGCGTGGGGAGGTCTGTTCCAGGGCAATTTTCCATGGTTGGCCGTCTCGTGTCGCTATATTAGCGTCGGATGAGTCGCGTTCAGCTCTGGCGGGACTTTAAGGACATCCGGCACAGCAGATGTTTATGTCTTATAATGTAAGTAGTTGAAAGTTTAGGACTCGGCGGGCTGGTCAACGAACTGCTGCGGTAGGATAGCAATCTCATTGAGGCGGTGAAGTGAAGCCGTGGTAGCCGCAGCCCTCGCCCTGGCACGTCAGGGTGTCGGCGGCCTCGCGGATGCTCACCTCCTGGTTGCCGCATTGGGGGCGGCGGTGGGGCAAGGCGTGCCCGGTCATCGCGCCTGGCCCAGCGCAGGGCTGTCGCCGGCCGACGCTGTCCCCGCCGGATGCTCGGTCTGCCCGCGCAGCTTGTGCGGCTTGAGCCCGAAGAAGGCGATAAGTGATCGCTTGCACCGACTTCGGCAACTCCTGCCGGCAGTTGATTCGCCATTCGCCGGCGTCGTTGCCGGGGTCCGGATCAGCGGTTACGCTTTGTGCAATATCGCCAAGTCGTATGTGCACCGGACCTCAGACACCGCCAATGGACCAACCGATTCGCCTCCTGCATCTGTCCGACATCCATTTCCGTGCCGGCAAGGCGTGGGACGCGGACCCGGTCTTGCGCGCCTTGGCGCGGTTCATCGCCGGCGAGGTCAAGTCCGGCTTGGTGCCGGACCTGGTGGTCATCACCGGGGACCTGGCCTTCGCCGGCACGGCCGCGGATTACCGGTTGGCCCGCGACTGGCTCGCGGACGAACTCTGGCCGGCACTGACGATCGACCCATCCGCGCGGCTGGCCAAGGATCGGCTGTTGTTGGTGCCCGGCAACCACGACGTGGACCGCGACCGTGTGGACTTCATCGTCCAGTCCACCCAGTCCGCCCTGCTCAAGGGCGCCGACCAGAGCCAGGTCGCCAAGGTCCTCGCCGCCCCGGCTCAGCGCAAGGTCCTGCTCAAGCGTCATGGCGCCTATCTCAAGTTCTGTGCCGACTGGTTCGGCAGGCCCCAGCCGCTCCCCTGGTGGCAACGTTCGATCACGATCCGCGGGCAACGCCTGCACGTCGCCGGGCTCGACTCCGCCTGGATGGCCTGCGGCGATACGGACCGCGGGCACCTGCTGCTGGGCCGCTACCAGATCAACCAGACCGTGCTGCACGCGGACGGCCAGCATGCCCATTGGCACTTGGCCCTGCTGCACCACCCCTGGGACTATCTGGCCGAATTCGATCTGCGCGAGGCCCGCCCGGACCTGCACCTGCACTTGGACCTGCTGTTGCGCGGCCATCTGCACGAGGGCGAGGCGGCCTTCATCCGGCCGGCGGACCCGGCGCGCGCCTGCCTGGAACTCGCCGCCGGTTGCGTCTATGACGACAGCCGCCACCCCAACGCCTTTCAGTGGATCGAGCTGTGGCCGGCGCCGCGACGGGTGCGGGTGTTCTTCCGCGCCTGGATCAAAGGCGCCTGGCAGGTCGACCGCAACCAGCCGGGTTGTCCGGACGGCCAGGCCGATTTTCCGCTGGACCCTGAGGCGGCCCCGGGCCAGGCCAAGCCCGGGGCCGCCGCCCAACCGCCGGCCATCCCCGCCGCCTATCTGGACTGGCTGTGCGGCCAGTACGAATCGGTCGAACTCCTGGGTCTGGAGGTCCAGGCGCAACACCCCACCCAACTCAGTCAGGTCTATGTCCCCGCCATCACGCCCGCCAGGCGCGCAGTGGCAGCGCCGGACGCGGCCGCACCGGATGGGCGGCCGGACGACCGCCCGCCGCACGAACTGCTGCTCAGCCGCCTGGGCGAGGGGTCGCTCTATTGCCCCGGCGACCCCGGCGCCGGCAAGTCCACCTTCTGCCGCTGGCTCGCCCTGGTCGTGGCCGGCGGCGCCGTGCCCGCCCACCCGATCGGCGAGCCGGACGACTACCGCGAGACCTTCCCCGCGGCGCTGCGCGACCGCCTGCCGGTCCTGGTCCCGCTGCGGGATTTCTGGCCCGCGCTGCCCCTGACACCAGGGGGCCACCACCTGAGCCCGGCCGCATTGAGCGCCGCCCTGGGCGGCTGGCTCGCTGAATGGGCCGGCGGACGCCTGGAGGCTGCAACCTTCGCCGCCCTGCTCGGCACCGGTCGGTGCCTGTTGATCCTGGACGGTATCGATGAAGTCCCGGTCGTCCACGGCGACGGGGTCCGGCGCACCTGCCCGCGCGCCTCTCTGCTCGCCGCGCTCGCGCACGGACTGGGCGACTGGACCCGGGCCGGTAACCGCCTGCTGCTGACCAGCCGTCCCTACGGCCTGCGCCCGGACGAGTTGCGGCGCCTGGCCCTGCCCGAGGCGCCGCTGGCCGCGCTGGACGAGGGGCTCCAGTCACTCTTCATCCGCCGCTGGTACGCCGCCGCCGACCCGTCCCAGGGCGAGGACAAGGCCCGTGGCCTGATCGATCATCTGGTCGACCGTCCCGACCTGCAGGAACTCAAGCGCAACCCCATGCTGCTCACCGCCCTGTGCGTGCGCTACGGCGAGGGTCGGCGGCTGCCTCAGGACCGTCACGATCTGTACGACAAGTTGGTCAACAACGTCCTCTTCAACCGCTACCGGGACGCCGACAACGAGCGCGCCGCCGTGCGGGGGCGCCTGGGCGCCATCGCGCTGGGCATGCACACCGGCACCGGCATCCAACTGCAGCGCGTCACCCCGGAGGCGGCCGTCAGCCTGGAGGAGGTGGAGCGCATCCTCACCGACTATGCCGAACTCAGCCCGGTCACCGAGGCGGGCACCACGGCCGCCGCCGAGCGCCGCGACGAGTTGCTCTCTCGCTCCGGCCTGCTGCTCGACCGCGGGACCGGCAAGGCCGGTTTCTATCACCTGAGCTTCCAAGAGTTCTTGGCCGCCGAGCACCTGGCGCGCAGCCGCCGCGAGCCCGACTGGTTCGCGTCCGTGATCGCCGCACGCGCCCCGTTCCCCGAGTGGCGGCTCACGCTGAGCTTCCTGTTCGGCCGCATGTTGGAGCGCAACGGTGAACAATGGGCGCTGGACGCCGCCCGCGACCTGCTCGCCACCCAGGACCGCGCCGCGGTCCGCGCCAACCCCGCCGTCGCCGTCGTCTGCGCCGACTGGATCGAGATGCTTAAGCGCAAGGGCCTCCACCTGCTGGATCTCGCGGACCGCTACACGGCGCTTGCCGTCGCGGCCATCGCGGACGAGATTGCAGTTAAGGACCGGTTCCGGCTGGGGATGGTCCTGGGGCTGGTCGGCGACCCGCGGCTCGGCGACCCGCGCGACCCGGCCTGGCAGGAGCGCGGATTCGTCCTGATCCCGGCGGGGCGCTATGCGTACCAGGATGGTCATCGGGAGATCACCGAGCCCTTCCGGCTCGGCCGGTACTTGGTCACCAACGGTCAGTACGGCCGTTTCATCGAAGAGGGCGGCTACCGGGAGCCGGGCTGGTGGTCCGCGGACGGTTGGGCCTGGTGCGAGGCGCAGTCCGTGCGCCTGCCATCCTTGTGGCAGGACAGCCGCTTCAACACCGCCAACCAGCCGGTGGTGGGCGTCTCTTTCTGGGAGGCCGACGCCTTTTGCCGCTGGGCCGGCGGGCGCCTGCCGACCGAGCAGGAGTGGGAGGCCGCCGCTCGCGGACCCGAGGGTTATGAGTACCCCTGGGGCGGGCAGTGGGAGGACGGGATCTGCAACAGCGACGAGGCGGGTCTCGGGGTCACCTCCCCGGTCGGGATCTTTCCCCGTTCGACGCAGGTACCGCTTGGCCTGGAAGACATGGCGGGCAACTGTTGGGAGTGGTGTGACGACTTCTATTCTGAGGACAAGCGGGAAGGCGGGTCGCCGCGCGTGGTGCGCGGCGGTGCCTTCTGGTACGTGGCCAGGGACCTGCGCTCCGCGTACCGGTACTGGTTCCGGCCCGGGAACCGGGACCAGATCTTCGGGTTCCGCTGCGTCCTGGCCGCGCGCCGCCAGCCTTGACCCTTTGACCCATCGACCCTTTCTTTCTTCTACGGACCGCGCAGCGGTCCGTTCGCGTTTGACACTGACTGACACTGTGTCAGTGTGATTGTCAGTGTAAATGACACTGTCAAACCCGTTGTCACCCGCCCAGCGCGCCCCACATCCCCCGAAACGCCGGCAGACTGCGCGCCAGATGTGCGGGGTCCAGGTCGTCGGCCCGGCGCAACCGGCGGCGCAGTCGGCGCAATGCCTTGGGTCCCGGACCAATGCCGGCCCGACTGATGCGAAAACCCAGAAACACCGTGGGCAGACGGTTGTCCAGCCCGTAGGTTGGGGTGAGGAACGAACCCCAACATCCCGGCCGCCGATCGTTGGGGTTCGTTCCTCACCCCAACCTACCGCGCTCAGCTGCATGGTGGGAGGTGACGGGCGTGAGTGTCAGTGTCATTTCACACTGACAACGACAATGACAAAGTGTCATTCCGTTGTCAATTTCGAACGGACCGCTGCGCGGTCCGTTGGAAGAAAAGAAAGGGTCAAAGGATCAATGGGTCAAGGCTGGCGGCGCGCGGCCAGGACGCAGCGGAACCCGATGCTCCTGAACCGGAACACGGGCTCGTCCCAGACCCGGCCCGCAGAGCGCAGGCTCCCGGCCACGACGTAGAAGGCCCCGCCGCGCAGCACGCGCGGCGACCCGACATCGCCTTGGGCCAGCGGATCGACGACCAGACCTTGGCTCTGACACTGCCCGTAGAAGTCCTCGCGATCAGCGTCGAAGCACCATTCCAGCACGTTGCCGGCCATGTCCAGAATGCCCTCAGGCGTGCAGTCGCCGGTGAAGATACCCACCGGGCTCGGTGCCCCGACCTTGGCCTCGTCGCAGTTCGCGCGCTGCCCGTCGGGCGCTTCGTCGCCCCAGGGATAGCGGCGTCCCGCCTCACCGCGGGCGGCGTATTCCCACTCGGCCTCAGTCGGCAAGCGGACCACGCGGTCCGCGGGCAGCAGGATGGTTCCCTTGGCGCCCTGGGGCCGCGACAGGCGATCGGTCAGCCAAGCGCAGAAGGCCGTCGCCTGATACCAGGAGACCTTCACCACCGGGCGACTGGGATGGGCCTGCTGGTCGTCCCAGTCATCCGGCGTTGTGGGCTGGTCCGCTCCGCCGGCTCCCCACCAGCGGGGATCGGCGTGGTCCTCGTCCTCCAGGAAGGCGGCGAACTCGGCGACGGTCACCGGGAAGCGCGCCATAGCGAATCCGCTGACCTGGACCTCATGGACCGGGGCCTCGTTGTCGTGCGCGTCGGGGTCGTAGCCGGGGGCCTGTTCCTTGTTCTTCTGCGCACCCATCAGCAAGTGCCCGCCCGGCAGTTCGACCCAGCGCGCCGGCCGGTGCCAGCCGAGCCGCGGGTCGCCCGCCTGGGCCAGGGCGTCGGCCGCGGCGATGCGGTCCGGGAGCGGGATGGCCGGGGCCTGTGCCGGGTCGAAGACGCCCAGTGCGGTGGTGAGACACCGGGCGTAGCGCGGGTCGCCCGGCTGGTAGTGGAAGGGGTCCAGATCGCGCACCAGGGCGCCCAGGAGGCCGGCGGCGCGGGCCTGATCCGCCAGGCCAGGGCCGCAGCCGTCGAGGACGGCGCCGACCAGCCCGTCCACTTTGTCGACGCCTTGCTCATGGAGCACCCCGCCGAGCAGCAGCACGGTCTCGCGCCACTCCGGGCGATAGAGGGCGGGGACCGTGGCGCCCCCGGTGCCGAGCAGCAGGATGTTGCGCTCGCCGTCCGCCAAGCCGGCCAGGGCCTGGGCGGCCAAGTACTCCTGAAAGGTCAGGTGCCAGAAGCGCAGTTGGTTGCCGCGGCGCACCAGGATGCCGCTGTCCTGTTGTCGTTCCAATGCACGACGGCGAGCGCGGTGAGCATGACGGCGTTGCGGGCCAGCCGACGGATCTCGGGGCGGCAGTCGAGTGCGGCGGCGAGCGCCCGGCGATGGTCCTCGGCCTGGCGTTCGCTGTCGGGGAACAGGGCGCGGCTCCAGCGGCCGAGGAAGCGGGCGATGGCGGCGGGGTCCAGCCGGTCGATGGTGGTGCGCACGAAGCCGCTGAGCAGTGTCTCCTCCTGGAGTGCGGCGGGGCGGCTGGTGACCACCAGCGGGCAGTCGCGGTAGGCGCGGGCAACGCATTCGATGACCTCGACCAGGGTGCGGCGCCGGCCCTGGTCGGGGGCCTCGTCCAGCCCGTCGAGCAGGATCATGGCGTCGCCGGCATTCAGCAACCGGCGGAAGTCGTCCGCGCCTAGCCCCAGGTTGTGGCCGCGGGCGTCGTCGGCCAGGAATTCGATCAACCAGTCGGCGGTCCGCGCGCGGGCGGGGCCGCGGCGGCGCGCCTGTTCGCCGGCGATGAAATCGAGCCAGTCGGTGATACGCACCAGCAGCGGCAGGCGCGCCCGCTCCAAACCAAGATGCCGGACGGCGGCGTCCGGACCCGGCGCGCGCCCCAGCCGGTCCGCGGCCAGACAGTGCGCCACCCAGCGCAGGAAGGTGGTCTTGCCGCAGCCGGGGTCGCCGATGATGAGCAGACGGTGATGGACCAGGGCGGCGTGCAGTGGATTGGCACCGGGTCGGTGCGCCGCGAGGCGCGCGTCCTGACCCTGGCCGACGCCGCCGCCGGTGGTCTGCAATTCGATATAGAGATCGGCGATGGGGATGCGGTTGGCCTCGGCCCGGCCGGTCTTGATCCCGCGGATGGCGAGGTTGGCGGTGTCCTCCCACAGGGTGTCGAGATAACGGGTGGGGTCGGCGGGGGGCGGTTCGCGGCCGGTGATCGGCGGGGCCGGCGGCTGGACCGGGGCGAGGTCGAAGTCCGCCGCGCCGTCCGGGCAGCCGGGCTGATTGCGGTCGATAATCCAGGCGCCCTTGACCCAGGCGCGGAACAGCACCCGAACCCGTCTGGAGGCTTGGCCGCCTGGAGGCAACCGATCATCCGCCCGCGGCGCCGAAAGGGGCTGGAGGCGCGGCAAGGATTTTGGCTTAATGCCGGTAATGCCCCATTCCACTCGATCCAACCCGTGGTCAGTCAAGCCGCCGCGCAGATCGACCCAGGTAAACGCGCGCAGGAACAGGGGCAGCGATTTTGGCTCGACCGGTGCGTCGGGCAGCAGCACCGGTATGACCGGCAATCTGCGCGTAACGAACTCCGATAAGCAAGCGCGCATTTCCGGGTCTTCCCACGGACCCAAGCCATCTTTTCCGACCAATACGGCGGCTGAGCGCGTGGTTTGAATGATGCTTTCCAGCGCATCCTGCCAAGGCCGCCCCGGCACCAGTTGCTCTTCGTCCAGCCAGACCTTGAGACCACGCGCCTGTAACGCATGGGCGAGTTGCCGCACCATCGGTTTATCGCGGCTGTTGTGGCTGAGAAAAACATTGAATAAATCGGCATCTTGGAAGGGGGCATCGGGCGAAGAGCCGAGGTGAACGCTTGATCTTGGCGGGTAGAGTTCGATCCACTGAAAGGCGTTGGGATGGGGGCTGTCGGCGTAGACGCAGCCGGCGGCCAGCTCCAGGCAGGCGCGGGCCGGATCGGGCGGCAGCACGCGAAACGCCTCACCCGCGTGCAGGTGGCCGCGCAATACGAGATCCCGGTGCAGGTGGATGGTCCGGCGCGCTTCGTGGGTGTCGAACTCGGCCAGATGGTCCCAGGGGTGATGCAGCAGAGCGAGGCGCCAGTCGGCGCCCTCGGCGTCCGGGTGCAGCACGGTCTGGTTGACCTGGTAGCGTCCGAGCAGCAGGCGACCGCGGTCGTCGTCGCCGCAGGCCATCCAGGCGGAGTCGAGGCCGGCGGCGTGCAGGCATTGACCCTGGATCTCGATGCGGCGCTGCCACCAGGGCAGCGGCCTGGTCGCCTTGGCGTCGGGCTCCAGCCACTTGGCATAGAAGGCGAGATAGGCGTTATGCCGTTTGAGTAGGACCTTGCGTTGCGTGGCGCTGCCCAGAATTTTGGCGATCCGATCCTGGTCGCACCCGGCCAACAGCGCGCCCTGGACGGCCTCGGCGATCTCGTCCACGGCCTCCCGATCCACATCGTGATTGCCGGGGACCAGCAGCAGTCGATCGCGCGGTAAGGGCGGCGCGTCCTTCGCGCTGAGCGTCGGCCACAGCGCCTCGGCCAACCACCTGCGGGCCAGGGCGTATTCCGCGGCCTTACCGGAGTGGGCGAGGTCCCCGGTGATGGCGACCAGATCGGGGGCCAGACCCTGGGCAACCTCGGCGCCGATGGCAGCGGCCAAGTGGCGCAGGACCGGCTCGCGGTCCCAGGCGGTATCGGCACGGAAATGGAGGTCGGACAGGTGCAGGATGCGGACCGGGGCCCTGGGCTCGCTCGCAACCATCGCAATAGGCGCTCCTACATCGCGGGATTTGCGCGAGCCTAACCAGTACGGCGTGGTGATCGCAAGCGTGCCTGGTGGCGATGGCTGCACGCGATGCAATGCCGGACGGTGCCGTCGTCCGCGCACAAGTTCAATCAGGAGTCCGGCAATGACCTGGCACGACTTTCTGACAACACTCGCCATCGGCCTCGATCGACTGGACGCACGGCTGCGGGCGACGGCGTCAGTGCTCGAAACCGGCGCCGGTCCTGACCTCGCCACCCCCGCCCGTCCGCCTCGCCGAGGGCCGCCAACGCGTCGGGGCCGCCGAGTGCCTGATCGATGTTGTCGCCCACTGGACCCGCACCGACGGGGCCTGCGTTCCCGTTGACCACATCGGCATCTGTCTGCGCGACAAGGGCCTCGCGCGGCCGGGATCGACGGCGCCAAACCGCCCGACCGGGGTCACCGCAGCACATCAGGCACCGCCGGTGGGTGAGTCTCGCGGCGGCCGGCAACCTCGACCGCCTGACCGGCATCAAGGTCGCGCTGCGCCGGGGGCTCGACCAGACCGCCAACGTCGGCACCGACCCGCGCCTGGCGGCCCTGCGCGCCAGCCTGGAGCGGCGCTGGGGCATCGGCGATCGACTGGAGCAATTGGAACGCACCCTCGACGAACTGGAGCGGACGCTGCGCGCCTACGCCGAACAGCGCGCCGCCCGCCTGGTCACTTTCCTCACCGTCTTTGGTTTCCCGCTGGTGCTGTTCGCCGGTTTCTTCGACTTTGCTCTCAACGGGATGCCGCGGGAGTGGGGGGCGCTGCCGGGCTGGCTGCTTGGGCAGTCGGTACCCGCTGTCGCCGCCGTCGCCGTCGCCGGGATGGTGCTGATGGCCCTGGTCCGCTGACTGGGCGGGCGCGGGCGCTAACCGGTCCGCTGTGCGGATCGAGCCTCGCGCGAACCCGAACGGGGAAGGTCCGCACAGCGGACCCTACCCGGCTTCGTGCGGGAGGACTGGGTCGCGTCCCTGGACCTGGCCTCGCTGGAGACGGTCAAGGGCAGCTATGTCACAGACGATTACCGCGACCGCGAAGACGACATCAGCTGGCGCGTCCGCTGGGCGGACGGCTAGTTTTACGTCTATCTTCTGATCGAGTTGGAAAAGGCGCGTGACGAGCCGACTTGGCTCACGGTCTACGCCCGGTTGGTGGCACTCCTGGACAGCGGCGCCCTGGACAGCCTCAAGCGTGCTTTCGGGCGTTGGATCTACCGCAGCTTCATCCGTAAGAAGCGCCCCGGCATCCGCCTGCCGGACATCAATGACTTTCAAGAGGTGCATGTCATGCTGCAAGGCCTTGATCATCGTTCCGGCCAGCGATGGTCATTTGGAGTCCAAGGCTTCAGCCTTGGCCGGCCGCTCCAAGGCTGAAGCCTTGGACCCCCCGATAACCCCGAGAGATCCCGAGATGTCGACACGCGGCTGGTACGACTATTACATCATCGCGCCCCACACGGGGACACTGTCGCTCGCCATGCGATTTTACAAATGGGGTGATGCCACGCCCGAGAACGCACTCGACGAGTATCTGCTGTTCCGCGAGACGCTCGACGCGCATGACGGACGGCTGCCGGTCGAATGGCTCGACCGTCTGCTGCGCGATCAGTTGGGCGAGTTGCACCCGGAGTTGCCGCCGCAGTTCGCCACCGGGGCCTTTCTGTTCCTGCTGCAACGCGCTGCGGAGTGGATCGAGTGCGACTCCTGGCGACGCTTCGATCCACCGGAGGAGCGTGAGGATCTTCCTTTGTGCTACGCCCTCGACGAGGCGCTGGGCACCGAGCCGTTCGAGATTGCGCCGCATCCCGATCCCTTGTTGGAGCAGGTCAGGCGTTTCATTGCCACGGCACGTTATCTCCGTCCCTGGCGCAACTACGGGCTGCGGCTCAATCTGCTGGGCTGGTTGCAGTATCTGACCCAGCCGACGCGCAGCGCCGACATGGGCTCTCTGGCCGGCGACTGGGACCCCCACTGGGATATCGCTTACCAGTACCGGCTCTTTTTCTGGATCCACCCGGACGACCCCTTCCGCATCGAGCGGATCGCGATCGAGCTGTGCGACCGCGCCGGCTCGAACCTGCTGACGGCCGCGGACCCGCAAGACGACGACGCGTGGCAACGCGAGGAGCTTGACAGCCTGCGCGAGACCATCCGCGAAGCGGACATCGCAATCGCCGCCTTGGAGACAATACAGCGCGACTACGCCATGCCCGCGGATCGCTTTTGGCAATTCTGCGAGCGGCCGGACCCGCAGGAGACGCGGCGGCGCGCGCGCCGCAAAGAGTTGCAGGGCAGTTACAACATGCTGTTGCTGCAAGTCGAGAAACGCTTCGGAGCGGCAATCGCCGCCGACAGTCGACCGCTCATGGAGCGGATCGACGAATTCGATCGGCTGCTGACCCTCGCCGACGCGGTGATCGACAGTCCCGACAGCGAGGCTTGGCTGGCCGCGTTGGGGGAAGCGGTACAGCGAAGTCTGCCCGAGACGGACGAACGAACGCCCGACCTTTTCAAGCGCGACTGAACGACGTGCAATCCGGACCTGAGAAGGCTCGGCCTTGATGAAAAATTCGGCCATCCTGCCGGACGGGAGTTCGCTGGTCCGCACAGCGGACCCTACGGGCGTAGGGCCGTAGGGTCGGCTGTGCGGACCACAGACCTCGCCGTTGGCTGATGGCCGGGATCATGATCAAGGCCCTGCTGCTCGACGATGGGGCGCTCGTCGGCGATCCGGCCTACCCGGTCGAGGTACGGAACCTGGTGGTCAGTCAGCAACCGGAGGTCGAGGCTTTAGCCGGTGGCGGCTCCCGACATATCCGACAAAATCAGCCGCGCCGACACGATCAAAGCCCCCCGTGGGAGCGGCTTTAGCCGCGACGAGGCCCTGGCTGCTTGCGAGTTCGCGTCGCGGCTAAAGCCGCTCCCACCGGGTCCCGCGCGACTTTCACGGTAACCTCGACCGCCAGTGGCCGGAACGCCGATCAAGGCCCACCCGTCCACTGCCGCGAGGCGGCGCGCCTTATCCACCCGGGGCCATAGTCCCTATAATCCCCGACGCCACTTCCCTTCGAGGCCCTGTGGCAGATCGAGCCTGAGGCTTAAGCCTTGGCTCCTGATCGCTTAGACTTGGCCCGCAGACCTGAACCCAACGGAGTCCGCCCCATGCACGCGATCGAGTTTCAGACCACCGTCCACGACGGTGTCCTCCAGATTCCCTGAGAGTACCGGCGGGAGCTCGACGGCCGCGACGTGCGCGTCGTCGTCGTCGATACCCGGACCGAGGACGCGGGGGAGACCGAGACCCTCCTTGCGCGCCTGCGCCGGGTACGCATCGCGGGACCGGCGGACCTCTCGACGGATCATGACACTTATGTGATCGGCAACCGGGATGCTTGAACCGCGTAGCGGACCCTACCGGGCTGAGCAGGCCCGACCCTCCCGATCTCAATGGCGGCGCTTGGATCGATCGATATGGAAGCTTTTCCCGGGATCTACGCCATCGTAGACCGAGAAGCGCGCGAACATGACCTCCATGGAGCCGTCCAGTGCGCCGAGCGCGCTGAGCCCCATGTCTAAATCGCGGAAATAAAAGGCCATGCCCAACCGGTTGCCCAACGCGAAGGCGCCATGGGCAAGCTCGAAATCCTTGAGCCATAGCGCGGCCATCATCTGTGCCGGACCCGGGGACCGGACCGCCAACCGCTCGTGCAGGATTTCGAGTACCCCCCGAAACCGCTGCTCGATGGTTTTGTCCTTCAGCGGCTTGCCTTTCGCCTGGAAGGCCGGATCCGGCACCAGGTCGTCGAGGAAATAATTCATGATGACTGAAAAATCGTCGGCATCGACGAGCAGGGTCTTCAGTTGCTTGATCTTGCCCGCGAGACGGGTTGGCATGGTCATCGATAGGGTCTCAGGAGGCGACTGCTCATACAGCGATCCGGATCAATTCGGCGAGACTGAGGGCATTGCGCTGAATGCGTTGAATCTCATTATACGGAGGTTACGGCGGTCGCATCGGTTAGACAAGCGTCACCGGGAGGTCGCCCGAGCGGGCGACGTGATCCGCGGGGCGGTGGATACCCACGGACAGCGTGATGATTTGGATCGTGGTGGAGTTTAGGCGGGGCGCTCGGCGACGCAGCCTACAAGGTCGAGTTCATCGACGATGCCGGCCGGACCGATGCCCTGGCGCCCATCCATGCCGCCCGACTGTTGGTCCTCCACTACGATCCCGCGCAGGTGGCCGCGGCATGATGCGCAGGTCTCCCGCGTGTTGGCTGGTTGCCAAGTTCCATTGGGAGCACGGTCCGGGAAGCCCTGTTTCCCGTCGCGGGGGGGGTAGAGTCCGCTGTGCGGACCGCACCCCGCGCAAACCCGACCGGGGAAGGTCCGCACAGCGGACCCTATCCGCTGGCGCTGTGAATGCGCCGAGTCCGGTCGCCAATACGTCCCATATCGATACACGTTTGGCCCAGACCGGGCGCACCACGGACCCCCGGATGGGAGCGATCAGCACCCCGATTTACCAGACCTCCACCTTTGCCCATCCCGGATAGGGCCAGAGCATGGGCTTCCTGCAGAACGCCATGGGGGCGGCGCTGAGTCCTCAGGATGCCTGGCTGGTGCTGCGGGGACTCAAGACGCTGGCCCTGCGGCTGGAGCGGCAGCAGCACAACGCGCTGGTGCTGGCCCGGTGGCTGCGGCGGCAGCCAGGGGTGCTGCGGGTTGCCTACCCAGGCCTCCTGGATGATCCGAACCATGTCGTCCTCGTGCGATCGGCCGGCGGCAAGGATCGCACCGAGTTCATCTGGTCGGTGTGTCGCCTGCGCAATCCCGCTAAAAATTCCGCAGAAACAGCGGAATCACCAGCGCATTGACCAGGTCGATAAAGAAGGCGGATACCAGGGGCACGATGATGAAGGCGCGGTGGGAGGGGCCGAAGCGTTGGGCCACGGCCGCCATATTGGCCATGGCCGTGGGGGTCGAGCCGAGTGAGACGCCGCCGAAGCCGGCGCAGACCACCGCGGCATCATAGTCGCGGCCCATCACCGGGAAGAGAATGAACAGGGTGACGGTCACGGCCAGGACGAATTGGGCGGCCAGGATGGCGAGAACGGGCCCGGCCAGGTCGATCAGCGTCCAGAGTTGCATGCTCATCAACGACATGGCCAGGAAGGTGCCCAGCGCCACGTCGGCGATCAGGGCAATCGCCGGGGTCCGGGTGGGCCAGGGCATTCCGCTCAGGGTCGGCAGATTCTTCGGGATCAGGTTGGTGATGAGGATGCCGGCGAAGAGACAGGTGACAAAGAGCGGCAGCTTGAGCCCCAAGTCGGCGACGATGCCGTTGAGCAGGAAGCCGAGGATGATACAGACGTGGATTGCCAGGATGGCGCTCAGGAAGTCCAGGTGACCCAGGCCGACCTTTTTCTGGGTGTCGGACAGGCCGATGTCCTGGACCTCCTCGACCAGTTGCGGGGCGGGCGTGAGCCCGTGGCGTTTGATCAGGAACTTGGCGATCGGGCCGCCCATGATGCTGGCCAGGATCAGGCCCATGGTCGCGCTGGCGATGCCGAGTTCCATCGCGTTGCTGATCCCATACTGCGCGGTGATGACGGGCGCCCACGCGATCGTGGTGCCGTGGCCGCCGATGAGGGATACGGACCCGCCGGTGATCCCGACCGCCGCCGGCAGGCCGAACAGGGCCGCCACGCCGATGCCGGTGAGGTTCTGCGCGAACATGAAGGCGATGGTGACGGCCAGCAGGATCAAGAGCGGCCGGCCGCCGGCGAGCAGGTCCCGCGCGCTGGCATTGATGCCGATGGTGGTGAAGAAATAGACCAGCAGGATATCGCGCGCCTGTAAATCGAACGCCACCGCGACGCCGGAGGCAAAATAGAGCACCCCGAGCAGGATGGAGAACAGCAGGCCGCCGGTGACCGGTTCCGGTATGCTGAATTCGCGGAGGATTCCGATCGTGTCGTTCAGGCGTTTGCCGATGAACAGCACAACGATGCCGATGGTCACGGCGAGGAAGGATTCGATGCGCAGGACACCGTCTTGAAACTCCATGAGAACTCCTGATGATGCGCGAACGCGGCCGCACGGGACCGACCGCTGGATCACGCGCCCCGCGGGTTGGCGGCGGCGCGCTGGCGCAGTGGTCTGGATTGCATGGCGACAGGATACCTGGTTTGCGTGTCGATCAGCAGGGGACGGAGCGCCCAGCGTGTCGGCTCACGCTATACTGCCGACTGCCGACTGCCGACTGCCGACAAGAGCGGCTCACGGCATCCGGTAACGGCTTCCAACAATCGCAGAGGACCTGTTCGAAATGACCTATTGTGTAGGGCTCCTGCTCGATGACGGCCTGACCATGGTCGCCGACTCCCGGACCAACGCGGGGGTCGACTACATCTCGACCTACAGCAAACTTCATGTCCTGCAGCCCGCGCCCGATCGGCTGTTCGTGCTGATGGCCGCCGGGAGTCTGGCGACGACGCGCGAGGTTTTGGACCGCATCGGCCGGGACCTCGACCAGGCCATCAATCCCCGGCCCAGCCCCTATCAGCAAGCTCCGACAGCGACCCTGCTGAATGTCAATTATCTGTTCGAGGCGGCGACCTACATCGGGCAGGTGAGTCTGGCGGTGCAAAACGAGCACGGTCCGGCCCTGCGGCAGGCTGGGGTCAGTGCGGAGGCCAGCTTTATCCTCGGTGGGCAGATTGCCGGCCAAGCCCACGGGTTGTTCTTGATCTATCCCCAGGGCAATGCCATCGCCGCCACCCGCGAGACGCCCTATCTGCAAATCGGCGAGAGCAAGTACGGAAAGCCCGCGCTCGATCGCCTGGCGCATACGGGGCTGTCGCTCGCCGATGGGGCGCGCCTCTGTCTGGTTTCGATGGTTGGGGCCGCGCGGTCCAATCTGTCGGTCGGACCGCCGTTCGAGGTGGCGCTGTGCCCGCGTGACCAGTTGTCTCCCTCGCATCTGCTCAGACTGGAGGCAGGATCGCCGGATCTGGAGACCATCAGCCAGAGTTGGGGCGCGAGCCTGTCCAGCGCCTTCTTCTCGCTCCCGCGCTTCAGTTGGGAACCGGGCAATTCGCAGTCCTAAACTGAATTGCCGGTTGGTCGGCGGCCAGCCAGCGCGCCTGACGCCAGGCCGGAGCGGCGATCGGAAACAGTGGCGTCCCCGGGGTCAGCAGACACAGATACTCGGCGGCAGCCCGGCGCTGCCGCTGGCAGCCCTCGCGCAGTACCCGGCGGCAGTGCTCAACGGTGACCGGTTCGCCCATGAAGTAGCGCACCCCGGATTGAAAGCGTTGCCCGCTGACTTCCCACCAAGCCTGGATCTTGGCCGGATCCGGCCATGGCAGGCTGTCGTCCGGGTCCATGTCCACGGACTCATCGGCCGGATCGTCGCTCGGACCGGGCTCAAGGTCCTCCGGCGGGCGGCGCTCCAGGTCGAGCCAGGCGAGGTCGAGCCCGGTGATCGTGGAGAAGGACTCCCCCGCCAGGCGGGCGGTCTCATCGTCCGCCATGAGCCCGATGAGCCAGGGGATGTAGTGCACCTGGCCGGCGACGCCCGCGGCCTGGATCAGCAAGCGTCGGCTCGCGGTTTCCTTGGCGATCGACTGCAGAAGACGGTGACCGCTCGGCAGGTCCACGGCTTTCAGCCACAGGCCAAGCGCCTGGGTACGCAAGGCACCGGGATTCGCCGCAAGGTCAGCGAGCGCACTCAAGGCCAGGTCCCGGTTCCCCAGCAGCAATGACGACACCGCGGCCCGGAAACGGGCGCTGGGGTCATCGTCCTGCACGTGCCGCAGACAGTCATAAATCAGGTCACGCCGACCGGCCTCCCCGGCCGCACGCAGGGCGCGGGTACGCAATCGCGGATCGGGATCGTCGATCGCGGCGACGAGCATGGCACCTGGGTCGACCCGGTGCATGATGCAGGAGGCGATGCCGACCTCGCGCCGCATGGGCTCTGTGGCCGTCAGCAGTTCCATGACGATGCCTTGGAGGTCATGGGCCGACACCCAGCCGAAGGCGGAGATCAGGCCGCGGTGCGCGTCTGCAAGTGTCTCGGCGAGGGCGAAGAGCCAATCCACGCGGGCCTGGTCCTTGCTCGCGATGGCACCTACTGCCACCGCGAAGACCTCGCCGACTCCCGGCGTTTCCAACGCCGCCCGGCAAAGAGCTACGCCGGACTCACCGGCCACTGCCAGACCGTCCAGATGAGCGGCGATCCGTTCATCAAGGCGCGCCAGGTGACGGAGCTTGACGTGAGGTGCGCGTACCAGCACCGAACGCACATGGCGTAGGATCGCTGACTCTTCGGCGTGCTGATGGATGACCGGCAGCACTGGTCGATGGGAGGCGGCTAACATGCGCGGCGACATCGGGCCAAGACTTCATGGTTGGCTAGCGTATTCGTGATCTGTCCTCTATTGCCCGCGTTTCTAAAGATCCGGGATCGAGAGGCAAGCCTGCCTCGTTCACCCTCCAGCCGTCGCCCAAGACGGACCATCTCATGGGAAAGCGAGCTTGCGCAGGCGCTGCTGGAGCCTGGTCATGGCGGCAGTCCAGGCCGGCATCTCTTCGGCTTGCTCGTCCCACATCTGCCGAAGCTCCGAGTTTTCGGTGTCGTTCAGGACTATTTCCAGCGCGTCGAGTGCCTGTTTGACGAGCGTCTTGACGTCACGCTTGCTTTCGCGCTTGAGTTCTTTGTTGAGCGCTGCGGCGAGTTCATCGAGATCCTCGTCGAGCACTGGGTCGTCTCCCGGGGAGCCCAGTAACTCCGCAAGCACTTCTGCGGCAGCGACGGCCTCGGCGCCATCCGGCACCTCGACGTAGCCGACGTGCGCCGGATCGGCAATCTCCGCGAATGCTTCCCGGATCGATTCAAGCGACGGCTCGTCTCGCAGATCGGCAATCCAGTCGGCGCCGTCGTCGTTTTCAAATGGACCGGGCCCCCAGATGCTCATGGCCCGTACCGGTACTTGCGGTTGTTCCGGTTGACCAGCCGGTCGACGACGAGTTCAACGAACAATTCCGGTTCCTGGCACAGGACGCAGATGTCCATTCCGGCGGCCTGGTCGGGTGACGCCGGCAGGTATTGTCCTTTGTGGGTGATATGGAGCATGCCGATGTTGTGATCATCAGGAAAGATGCCCGCCGCCATCGCCGGAGCCCAGGCGGACTCCTCGTCGGGAAACGGTTGCTCGCCGATGACCGTGAATGCGCCGGACTTGATGGCGCGGTCGGTCACGGCACTGTAGAACAGGATCGTATGCGTGACGACGCGCTCGACCGGCTCGAGTACTTCCGACAGGAAATCGTAGACGCCGACAGCGAGGTTGTTGAAGACCTTGCCATAGGCAAACCGACCGTCCGCCAGCGGGATGGCGACGATCTGGCCGACCTTGTACTTCTGCCTTTTCGAGGGTTCGCTGCTCTTTGCCATGTCTGCTCTCGTTCGGTCAGACTGCGCAGATCGGGCAGCCGGGAGGCGAAGGCTGTGCCGAATTCTTCGCGCAATCCAGATAGTCTTGTCTGTTGGTGTTGTCGGTTCTGATCGGAGCGATCTGCTTGCCCCGTCCTTTTGATCTCGATGACGTGATGACCTTGCCTTGGGCCGCCATGTGATCGTAGTGCTTCTGCTCGGCGCCTCGGCAAGCAGAATAACTGTCCTGGATGCAGACCGGTGTGAGCGCGCCGATGCCCGTTCGATGGTGGTTTCGCTGGCGATTGAGGGTGATCTGCTCGACGGTGCCGGTTCCTCTGGTGCGGCCCACATAGAATTTACCGGTACCTCCCTTTTGTGCCGCCATATAGACTACGTAGGTCTTCTTTTTCCCCTTTTTCTTGCGCCGATGTCTACACGGATCTTTTTGGCCCTTCGGCACCGGTGGCGCGACACCCATCGCAACACCGGCGACATGGATAGTCGGCACGGATCCGCCGGCGGGTGTCTTGCTAGCCATGATTGTGCGTCGTCATGTCGAGATTGCGGACGACGTTTTCCCCTTCAAAGATCACGTTCATCGACCAGGCAATGAAGAACACCGCGCCTTTGGTCGTCGATGTGATCAACCCCTTCTTCGGCGCCGCGCCGGCCTCGTCTCCGGTGCTTGTCTTGAAATTCGACTTGTCTTTCAGCATCACCTCCTGATTGCCGATCTTGACGGTCGTCGAACCCTCGGTGGTGTCGCTTGCGAGCCCGGTGTTGGGATAGGGGATCGGAACGCCAGGTGGCGTCGCCGGGGTCTGCGGCGGCGTGAAGCAGACGTCGGGAAACTCGCAGATGGACTTGCCGCTCATCGCTTTGCTGGAGACCTCCATGCCATTCGCAAAAACCTTGTTGCCCATGGGGGTCAGCCTGCGGTACAGACGACGCTGGCCCGTCGACCGTCGTCGTCGCTGAAATGAAGAAGCGCCGTGTCCCCCGGCGCATACCCTCGCTCGACTGCGGCACAGGCGACGGCCACGCAAACGCCACCGAGCGCGGCACCGCTCGCGCCAATACATTCCGCCGGATGCCAGAGTTCGGGATTGCCCTTGCGTCTGCGCAGGCGCGCGAAGGCGAAATGGGCATCCTTGAAGTAGTACTGCTCGCCGCTCAGGTCGGTCACGCGGTAGTCCACATCGTCCATGCTCAGCCCGGACTCGGTGAGTGCCGCCAGGTGGGCGTGAACGAGACCGTCTCCGCGAAGCGGTGCCCCGGAATCGATGTGCGCGGTCTCGATGCCGAATCCGATTCCGGCGCAGACCAGTTCGCGTTGGCCGGTCGGCTTGCCGATGAGGAGGGCGCAGGCGCCCTCGCCAGGGATGAAACCGTTCGAGTTCGATGATGCGAGCAATCGGTCGTGTTGCTCGTAATGGGTGAGCGTGAGCCGCGTCACAAGACTGTCTGTGGCGACGATCAACGTGCGCTCGAAGCCTTGCCGGTAGATCAAGTCTCGCGCATGCATCAACGCGACGGCGACGCTGGTGCGGCCGTGGCAGATGAGCATCGATTCCGGGCCGAACGCGACGCCCAGCGCGTGCGCTAGGTCATTCACGAGCCGATTGTCGACGCCGGCGACTCGACCTGGCCGGTCCTGCTCGGCCGCGCAGAGCAGCACTGGAAGTCGTGACCAGTCGAGGGGCGAGACCGATGCGAGACAGTCCTCAACGGCCATCACGGCCATCTTGGTCAACTTCGTCAGGCCGCGCCATGGTCGGTCGAACAAAACCTGGTGGGCCATGATCCATTCATCCGCCGAATCGACGCAGCGCGTTTCAGTCGGATTACTGACTTTGGCGCGAATAGCGGCACAGGATGCCGCCGCGGTCAGGCCAACTGACGTGACCAGGCCGACACGGTGCACGGCCACGAGTGCCGCGGTCATGATTGTGGGGCCGGACCCGGGTCCACCTTCTCTAACTCAGGCTCTGGCTTGCGCTCCGTGTCCGGTTCGAGTGGGGGAGAGAATGACACCTCTTCACGCGCCTGCCACCAATCCTTCCCCTTCTTGCCGACCAACACCTGGGCAATCTCGAAGATGTTCTGCTTGAGCGGTCGAGTGACCCGCCAGGTCAGGGTGAAGCGCTCCAGATCGGGTTCCAGCACCAGGGTATCGAGGGTCGCCTTGAGGTCTTCGCGGTCGCCGCGCTTCGGAAAGATGTGCACCGGTGCGTCGAAATGCGGGAGGCTGAAGCCGCGGCGTCCGTCTGGGGTCAGATTCAGGAGTCCGATCTCCAGTGGACCCGTCGGGCAGGCGATCTGCTGGTCCAGGGGCGCGGCCTGGTAGTATTGGTCGTCGAAATCGGGCGGCAGAAAGGGGAAATCTTCGTCGAGCCAGCGCTGATCATAGGTGCCGGCGTAGCGCAGTCGCGGCTCCCAGCCGCGGCCGATAGGGCCGAAGGCCATCGGGAGGTAGTCGCCGTCGGGCCGCGTGATCGGCCGGTTGAGTTCCTCGGTGTTGGGCAATGGTGCCCCATCGACCCATTCAGGCTTCAGGTGCCGATGGAATCCCTTGCCGACCGGATTACGCATGAAGGCGGCGTGCTTGGCCGGGTCCTGGTGACGATTGTCGACACCGCCGAAGGCGCGGTCGTAACTGATCGGCATCACCGTGAATGGATGGGTTGCGCTGACGCTCACACCGGTCGAGGCGACCTGCCAGAGGCGAATGCCGACGGCCGCAAATGACTTGGTGATGCCATTGACCCGCAGGCTGACGGGAACCCGGGCTGCCGGTCGTTCACCCGGTGCATAGGCGCTTCCCAGGAGCAGGATGTCCATCCGTTGCTTGCGCGGTGCGAAGTCCACTTCATAGACCGGCGCCGAACAGCCCGGCGCGCCGGTGAAGGTATCGGCCATCACGAGCGGCAACTGCGCTTCCGCCAGGCTTAGCGACTCGCCCGAGGTCCGCGGCAGGGCGAAGGTGCCCTTGATCACCACGACCAACAGTTCCCGCCCGCTGGGCTCCATACCCATGGTGTAGCCGACGACCATACGAGTGGCGTTGATCAATTCCAAGGGTGTCTCCGGGTCCTGGCCGCGCTGGTCGCCGCTCAGTTGAGTTGCACCGCGCCGCCCTTGATGCGATTGACGCCCGAGGAGCGGCTGAGGACGTAGGCGCCCTCGATCAGGACCTTGCCGGCCTTGGTGAGTGTGATGCTGGCTTTGCCGCAGCGCAGCACCAGGCTCTCCTGCGCGCTCACCACCAGCCGTTCGCCGTCGGCATCGACCTCGACAGCGCCGGGTCGATCCGGGAGCGGCCAGCCGGCGACGTCACGCAGGACGCCCATCACGATGGGCCGGTCCGGATCGGCACCCTCGAACATCAGCGTCACGTGGCGCCCGATATGCGCGCCGTGCAGGTCGATGACGGTGCGTGCGGGAAGTGCGGCATGGCCTGGTTGTCCGGGGTAGAGCACGAGCGGGGTGCGGCCTTCGTCGGTTAGTGCGATCAATTCCCCGACGATCAGGCCGAGGGGCTCGGCGGCACCCGCGCGCTGAGACGTCGGCGCCTGGAGCAGGGGGCTGAGCAGGTCCGGGGCTGAGACCTCCGTGACGCCCGCGGCGGCCAATGCGTCGATCGATAAGCTGTGGCTCATGGTGTCTATCTCAAATCCGAGCGGTTTGCGTCAGTTCTGAAGGATTTTCGAGCCTTTCATCGTGATGTTGCCGGAAGCCTTGGCGCTGATCTTGCCGGATCCCTCGATGGTGATGTCCTTGCCCTTGATGGTGATGGTCCCGTCCTTCTTCATGGTGATGCTGGCGCTGCCGGTGGTGATGGTGATCGAGTCGGCGGCCGTGATGGACAGGTTCTTGCCGACCGACAGGCTGTCGTCCTTGCCGATCGAGACAGTGCGCGCCTCCCCGATGGTGACGCTCTCGTTCTTGCTGACGTTCCCGGTGCGTCCGCCGCCGATGGTGATGCGCTCGTCTTTGGCGACGTTCTCGGTGCGTCCGCCGCCGATGGCGATGCTTTCGTCTTTGCCGACGTTCTCGGTGCGTCCGCTGCCGATGGTGATGCTTTCGTCTTTGGCGACGGTCTCGGTACGTCCGCCGCCGATGGTGATGCTTTCGTCTTTGGCGACGTTCTCGGTACGTCCGCCGCCGATGGTGATACTTTCGTCTTTGGCGACGTTCTCGGTGCGTCCGCCGCCGATGGTGATGCGCTCGTTCTTGTCGACCGTTTCAGTCCGATTGCCATGGATGGTAATCGTTTCGTTGTTGTCGACCGTCTCGGTGCGATCATGCTTGACGTGGGTGGTCTCGTCGTGGTCGATGGTCTTGGTGCGGTCGTGACCGACCCAGTGAGTCTCGTCGTTCTCGACCTCGATGTCCTGATTCTTCTCGGCGTGGAGCCAGAGCTGCTCGGCGCCCTTCTTATCCTCGAAGCGGATGGCGTTGGCGTTCGCCCCGGCGCCACCCTTGCTGGAGCGGGTCAGAAGGCCCGATTGTGTCATGTTGGCCGGCAGGTCCCAAGGCGGCATCTGGTCGCCGTTATAGACCCTGCCGGTAATGATCGGCTGGTCCGGGTCGCCCTCCAGGAAATCGACGATGACCTCCTGGCCGATGCGCGGGATCATCATGCCGCCCCAATTCTTGCCGGCCCAGGCCTGAGCGACCCGCACCCAGCAGGAACTGGTTTCGTCGGCCTTGCCGTAGCGGTCCCAGTGGAACTGCACCTTGACCCGTCCGTATTTATCGGTCCAGATCTCTTCGCCGGCCTTGCCGACGACGACGGCGGTCTGCGGACCCCGCACTGTGGGTTTAGGGGTGGCGCGCGGCGGCCGGTAGGGGACCTGGGCATCCATGGCGCTGAGGTTGCACGCAAAGACCGGACCCGGCGGGGCTGAGTCCACCGACCCGTAGTCGTCGGAGTGCAGCCGATAGCGCGCCGCGACGATGAGATATTCGCCGTTCTGATCGTCCCGCGGGTGTTCAGTCAGGGTGAACAGGCCGCCGCAGGCGAGGCCCCGGGCGTTGCCGGCCGCCTCTGCGAGCGCGTGCTCGGCTTGGTGCTCCTCCAGGCGGATGCGGGCATAGCCGTCTCCGTCCGCGGTCTCGATGTAATCGCCCTGGAAGTCGAAGACCTCAAGTCCGGCCTGCGCATGTTGCTTGGGAGCACTGCGGCGGGCGAGCAGATTTTTGCGCGGTGCGGTGAAATCGAAGGCTGTGTGGGCAAAGGCTCCGGGGCGCACCTCAGTGGCGACACTCCAGTCGTTGATGCGCTCCAGGTCGTGCGGCTGGGTCTGGTCCGGGGGGAAATAGACGACCTGTTCGTAACCCGGTGCCGCGCTGTGGGCGCCGCGGTCATCCGCCAGCACCAGGGTGTGCTTGCCGTCGGCCTGTTCATGAAAATAGTAGATACCCTCATGTTCGAGCAGTCGCTGGACGAAGTTCAGGTCGGTCTCGCGGTACTGGACGCAGTAGGTCCAGGGGCGATAGGTGCCGGAAAGACGTTCTTCGAAATCGGTGAAGCCGTGGTCGCGGAAGACTGACTTGACGATCTCCGGGACCGTCTGATCCTGATAGATGCGGCAGTCGGCGGTCCGCGACAGAAACCAGATCCAAGGCGCCAGGGTGGCGCGATAGAGGGCATAGGTCCCGGCGAAACCGACATAGGCGAAGCGGTTGACGTAGCCGTTGAAAAAACGGTGCCCGCCCGAGGCGAGGCGCAGGGAGGCCGTGGCCGACGTGCCGAGCAGATCCTCGGCGCGGATATCGTGGCGTTCGCTCAGCAGCGCGAGTCCATACTCGAACGGTCGGCTGAGGTGCTCCTCGGCGGTCATGCGCGCGAGCAGCAGCGCATCAGGTCCCAACACGGTGTCGACCGAGATCGATCGGGTGGCTTGACTGGCTGGCATCAGGCGTGTCCGGGTCCCTGCTCATGGTTACAGAATGCATCGGTCGCGCATCGGCAGAGCGGGTGGTCCGACGCTGCGTGCGCAACGATCAAGGTGAAGCACTGAACGGAACATTAGACGCCGCGCGGCCTTTTGCCAAGGCCGATGATGACACCCGGCAGCGTCAGCACCCTCCTCGATGATCGGCACGTTCAGATTTCGCAGGATTTCGACAGGATCGGTGATGGTGCGACCCTGTCCAGTTTCGCCCTGGTTTCAGATCGCGGCACTCAAGGTACGGTACCGAACGGACGGCTGAAAACCGTTCGGCTAAAGTCGTTTCAAGTTCGCGCGGCCCCGGCTGTGCAATCGATCGTCCGGTCATTGCGCAATGGCCGGCACAGCGAATGGACTGAAATCGCAGTAACCAGGGTTCAGGGTGCAGTTTCCATGATGACTCCCGCGTTCAAGAAGCAACTGGCGCTGGCCGTCGGTGTCGGCGCTGCCGTGGCGATCGCGGCCCTGGCTTGGTTCGCCCTGCAACCCGTGGGCTTGGGCGTCGCCTTCGTCCAGGGCAATGGCCGTATCGAGGCGACCGAGATCGATGTCGCCACCAAGCTCGCCGGGCGGGTGCTGGAGATCATGGTCAACGAGGGCGACTTCGTGCAGTCCGGACAGCCGCTGGCCCAAATGCAGGTCGATGTGCTGGATGCGCAGCGCGATGAGGCGCGTGCCCAGTCCCAACAAGCCGTCACCGCGGTGGCCAGTGCCCAGGCCGAGGTCGCCGTGCGCCGCAGCGACAGCACGGCCGCCGAGGCCATGGTGGGGCAGCGTGAGAGCGAGCTGGATGCGGCAGAGCGGCGCCTGGCGCGCTCCGAGACGCTGGCGAAAAAGGGCGTCACCGCGCTCCAGGTCCTTGACGACGACCGTGCTCGGGTGCACGGCGCGCAGGCGACACTGGCCGGTGCCGAGGCCCAGGTGGCCGCGGCCGACGCGGCGATCACGGCCGCCGAGGCACAGGTGGTCGGCGCCGATTCCGGGGTGACGGCGAGCGAGGCGACCATTGCCCGCGTCGAGGCCGATATCCAGGACAGTCTGCTTAAGTCGCCGCGTGATGGCCGCGTGCAATACCGGGTGGCGCAGCCCGGCGAGGTCTTGGGCGCCGGCGGCAAGGTGCTCAATCTGGTCGATCTCAGCGACGTCTACATGACCTTCTTTTTGCCTGAGACGGTGGTCGGCCGGGTGGCGCTGGGCAGCGAGGTCCACCTCGTGCTCGACGCCATCCCGCAGTACGTGATCCCGGCCAGGGTGTCCTATGTCGCCAGTACCGCGCAGTTCACACCCAAGACGGTGGAGACGGCCAGCGAACGGCAAAAGCTGATGTTCCGGGTCAAGGCGCAGATCGACCGCGCGTTGCTGCAAAAACACCTGAAGCTGGTGAAAACCGGTTTGCCGGGCCTAGCCTGGCTCAAGCTCGACGCACAGGTGCCCTGGCCGGCCAACCTGGCGATCAAGTTACCGGAATGACCGGCCAGGCGCCTTTGTCCGGCGATCCGGAAACTGGGGATGCTGCGCCCCCGACCGACGGTTCACCGGGGCGGGACGCCCCGGCGCCCGTTGCCGATCTGGCCGGGGTCAGTCTGCACTACGGGAAGATCACGGCACTGGACGACATCTCCTTGGAGCTTCCGGCCGCGCGGATGGTCGGTCTGCTCGGTCCGGACGGCGTGGGTAAGTCAAGCCTGCTGGCGCTGCTGGCCGGCGCGCGTGCCGTGCAGCAAGGCCGGGTGCGGGCGCTGGGCGGCGACATGCGCAGCAGCCGCCATCGCGCGCGGGTTTGCCCGCATATCGCTTACATGCCCCAGGGTCTGGGCAAGAACCTCTACCCCACCTTGTCGGTCGAGGAGAACCTCCAATTCTTCGGCCGACTGTTCGGCCATCCGGCGCTCGAACGTCGCCGCCGCATTGATGCGCTGACGGCGAGCACCGGGCTGACCGCCTTTCTGACGCGCCCGGCCGGCAAGCTGTCCGGCGGGATGAAACAGAAACTGGGCCTGTGTTGTGCCCTGATCCACGATCCGGATTTGTTGATCCTGGATGAGCCGACCACCGGTGTCGACCCGCTGGCCCGCGCCCAGTTCTGGGACCTGATCGCCGGCATCCGCACCGAACGCCCCGGCATGAGCGTCATCGTCGCCACGGCTTACATGGACGAGGCTCAGCGCTTCGACTGGCTGGTGGCCATGGACGCCGGCCGGGTCCTGGCCACCGGCACACCCGCCGAATTGCTCGCGCACACCGCAACCGACTCACTGGATGCCGCGTTCATCGCCTTGCTGCCGGAGGCGCAGCGGCGGGGCTACCGGCCGGTGACGATTCCGCCGCTGGTCAACGCCGACGCGGCGACCGGAGCCGAGATCGCCATCGAAGCAACGGACCTGACCATGCGCTTCGGCGACTTCACCGCCGTCGATCATGTGAATCTGTCCATCCGCCGTGGTGAGATCTTCGGGTTCATCGGCTCGAACGGCTGCGGTAAGTCCACCACCATGAAGATGCTGACCGGTCTGTTGCCGGCCAGCGAGGGTCAGGCGTCCTTGTTCGGGCGCGCGGTCGATCCCAAGGATATCGCGACCCGGCGGCGCGTCGGCTACATGTCGCAAGCGTTCTCGCTCTATTCGGAACTGTCGGTGCGCCAGAATCTGGTGCTGCACGCACGCCTGTTCCAGATGCCCGAGACCGAGATCCCGGCGCGCGTCGACGAGATGGTCCGGCGTTTTGGCCTGAATGAGGTGCTCGACACGCTGCCCGATACCCTGCCGCTGGGCATCCGTCAGCGCCTCTCGCTGGCCGTGGCCATGGTCCACCAGCCTGAACTCCTGATCCTCGATGAACCAACATCCGGCGTCGACCCGATCGCGCGCGACCGCCTGTGGCAATTGATGATCGACCTGGCACGCAATGATCAGGTCACCATCTTCATCTCCACCCATTTCATGAACGAGGCCGGGCGTTGCGACCGCATCTCGCTGATGCACGCCGGGCATGTGCTCGTCACCGATGCCCCGGCAGAACTGGTGCGGCAGCGCGGCGCCGCCACGTTGGAGCAAGCCTTCATCGGTTTCCTGGAGGACGCGGGCGCGCGCGGCGACACGCCGGCTGCCCCGGCGCCGCTTCGATCGGTGCCCTCACCGACGCCGGCGGTGCCCAGCGACGGTCGGGTGAAGAAGGCCCCCAATGCGTTCTTTAGTCCGGCCCGCGCCTGGAGCTACACCAGACGCGAAACGCTGGAACTGCAACGCGACCCGGTGCGCGCCACCATGGCGTTGTTGGGAACCGCCATCCTGATGTTCGTCTTCGGTTACGGGATCAGCCTGGACGTGGAGAATTTGAGCTACGCGGTATTGGATCGCGACCAGACGGGGTTGAGTCGAAACTATGCCCTGAACCTGTCGGGCTCGCGGTATTTCATCGAACGTGCGCCGCTCTCCGACTATGCGGATCTGGATCAGCGCATGCGGGGCGGCGAACTCGCCCTGGGTATCGAGATCCCATCCGGCTTCGCGCGCGACCTCACGCGCGGGCATCAGGTGCAAATCGGCGCCTGGGTGGACGGCGCCATGCCGGTGCGTGCCGAGACGGTGCGGGGCTATGTGCAGGGCATGCACCAAGGCTGGCTGCTGGAGCAGGCCGTGCACCGGCTCGGCCAGGACGCCGCCGTACCCGCGACTATCGCGATCCGCTTTCGCTACAACCCCGACGTCAGAAGCCTGCCGGCGATGGTGCCGGCGGTTATCCCCATGCTCTTGCTGATGATTCCGGCGATGCTCGCCGCGTTGTCGGTGGTGCGTGAAAAGGAGCTGGGCTCGATCATCAATCTTTACGTCACCCCGGTCACGCGCAGCGAATTCCTGCTCGGAAAGCAATTACCCTACATCGTGCTGGCGATGTTCAACTTCGCCCTGATGACGCTGCTGGCCGTCACCGTCTTCGGCGTGCCGATCAAGGGCAGCCTGTTGGCACTGAGCGCGGGGGCGTTGCTCTTTGTCATCTTCTCGACCGGCTTCGGGCTCTTTGCCTCCACCTTCACCCGCAGCCAGATCGCGGCGATGTTCGTGGCGATCATCGGCACCATGATCCCGGCCATCCAATTCGCCGGCATGTTGAACCCGGTCTCCTCACTCGAAGGCGTAGGTGCGGTCATCGGCCGTCTCTATCCGGCCTCGCATTTTCTCACGATCAGCCGCGGTGTATTCAATAAGGGACTGGACTTCGCCGGTCTGGAAGCCTCGTTCTGGCCGCTGCTGCTGGCGGTGCCGGTGATCCTGGGCCTGTCGATTATGCTGTTGAAGAAGCAGGACACCTGAGCATGCCGCCACCCGATTCGGAGCCGGGGCGCTTGGCCGGTACGACGCTCAGTCGCAACGCGGCCAACATCTACCGTCTGGGCATCAAGGAGCTATGGAGCCTGGCGCGCGACCCGATGATGCTGGTGCTGATTGCCTATACCTTCACGGTATCGATCTATGTCGCTGCCACGGCGATGCCGGAAACCCTGCACAAGGCGCCGATCGCCATCGTCGATGAGGACCGCTCACCGCTGTCGCTGCGGATCAGCACCGTCTTTTATCCGCCGCGCTTCGACGCCCCGGTGATGATCCCACTGCGCGGCATCGACACGGGCATGGATGCCGGCGATTACACCTTCGTGCTGGATATTCCCCCGGAGTTCCAGCGCGATGTGTTGGCCGGCCGCTCGCCGGCCATCCAGCTCAATGTGGATGCCACGCGCATGAGCCAAGCCTTCACCGGCAGCGGCTATGTCCAGCAAATGGTGCTCGCCGAGGTGACCGAATTCGTCCAGCGTTATCGCGGCAGTACCCCTTTGCCTGTTGAACTGGCCCTGCGTATGCGCTTCAACCCCAACCTGGAACAGTCCTGGTTCGGCGCCCTGATGGAGATCATCAACAACGTCACCTTGCTGTCGATCATCCTGACCGGCGCCGCGCTGATCCGCGAGCGTGAGCACGGCACCATCGAGCATCTGCTGGCAATGCCGGTCACGCCCGCCGAGATCATGCTGGCCAAGGTCTGGTCGATGGGTCTGGTGGTCCTGCTCGCTGTCGCGGTCGCCTTGGTATTGGTCGTGCAGGGCCTGTTGCGTATTCCGATTGAAGGCGCGCTGACGCTGTTTCTGGCCGGCGCCGCGCTGCATCTGTTTGCTACCACGTCGATCGGCATCTTCATGGCCACGCAGGCCCGTTCGATGCCGCAGTTCGGCATGCTGGCCGTGCTGATTCTGCTGCCGCTGCAACTGCTCTCGGGCAATTCCACCCCGCGCGAAAGCATGCCGGAGTTGGTGCAGTACATCATGCTGGCCGCACCGACTACGCATTTTGTCGCGCTCGGCCAGGCGATTCTATACCGCGGCGCCGGCATCACGGTCGTCTGGCCGCAGTTCCTTGCGCTGGCCGGGATCGGCGCGGCCTTCTTTACGATTGCGCTCAGCCGCTTTCGCAGCACCATCAGTCAGATGGCCTGACCGCCCACCAACGACACAACAGAAACTGACCCATTGGACTATTGCGACATGATAACCAAGACCAAGCCGCTCGACCCGGACCTCCTGCGCAAGATGCACGCGTATTGGCGTGCGGCGAACTATCTCTCGGTCGGACAGATCTATCTCTACGACAACCCACTGCTGAAGGAGCCGCTCACCCTGGCGCATATCAAACCGCGCCTGCTTGGACACTGGGGCACCACGCCGGGCCTGAGCTTCATCTATGTGCATCTGAATCGCGTCATCAAGGACCAGGATCTCAGCATGATCTACATTGCCGGACCAGGGCATGGCGGTCCCGCGCTGGTGGCGAATGCCTATTTGGAAGGCACTTATAGCGAAGTCTATCCGAACATCGCCCAGGACGAAGCGGGCATGCAGCGGCTGTTCAAGCAGTTCTCGTTCCCCGGCGGCATCCCCAGTCATGTTGCGCCCGAGACACCCGGGTCGATCAACGAGGGGGGCGAGCTGGGTTACTCACTGTCACACGCCTATGGTGCCGCCTTCGACAATCCGGACTTGATCATTGCCTGCGTGGTCGGCGACGGCGAGGCGGAGACCGGGCCGCTCGCCACGAGTTGGCATTCCAACAAGTTTCTCAATCCGATCCATGACGGTGCCGTGTTGCCCATCCTGCACCTGAACGGCTACAAGATCGCCGGTCCCACGGTGCTGGCCCGTATCCCGCGCGATGAACTGGAGGCCTTGTTCCGCGGCTATGGTCATACCCCCTATTTCGTCGAGGGCGATGATCCGACCCAGATGCACCAACTCATGGCGGCCACGCTCGACACCGTGGTCGCCGAAATCAAGCGCATCCAGAACGATGCCCGTGCCGACGGCTTCAAGACCCGTCCCCGCTGGCCCATGATCATCCTGCGCTCGCCCAAGGGCTGGACCGGTCCGACCAGTGTGGACGGCAAGCCGACCGAAGGGACCTTCCGCTCCCACCAGGTGCCGATGGCCGACATGACGCATCCGGGACATCTGGAGATCCTGCAAGACTGGCTGAAGAGCTATCACCCGGAGGAGTTGTTCGACGCCACCGGTCGATTGAACGCCGAACTCGCGTGCCTGGTACCGCAGGGCGAGCGGCGTATGAGCGCCAATCCGCATGCCAATGGCGGGCTGCTGCTGCGCGACCTGCGGATGCCGGACTTCAGTGACTACGCGGTTGCGGTGCCGCGGCCGGGTGCCGTGAATGCCGAGGCCACCCGGGTCCAGGGCCAGTTCATTCGTGATGTGGTGAAGCTCAACCCGCAGACCTTCCGCGTCTTCAGTCCGGACGAGACGGCATCGAACCGCTGGGGCGCGATCTTTGAAGTGACTGACCGCTGTTCGACCGGACAGATCCTCCCCGGTGATGATCATGTCGGACCGGACGGCCGGGTGCTGGAGATGTTGAGCGAGCATCAGTGCGAGGGCTGGCTGGAAGGCTATCTGCTCACCGGCCGTCATGGCTTCTTCTCGTGTTACGAGGCGTTCATCCACATCGTCGATTCGATGTTCAATCAGCACGCCAAGTGGCTCAAGGTGTGCAATGACATCCCGTGGCGGCGCCCCATTGCTTCACTGAACTACCTGCTCTCATCCCATGTCTGGCGTCAGGACCACAATGGTTTCAGCCATCAGGACCCCGGCTTCATCGACCATGTCATCAACAAGAAGGCGGAAGTCATCCGGGTCTATCTGCCGCCCGATGCCAACACGCTGTTGTCGGTGACCGACCACTGCTTGCGCAGCCGCAATTATGTGAACGTCATCGTGGCCGGCAAACAGCCCGCCCCCCAGTGGCTCGATATGGATTCGGCCATCAAGCACTGTACGGCCGGTATCGGCATCTGGCCCTGGGCCAGCAACGATCAGGGCAGCGAACCGGATGTGGTCATGGCTTGCGCCGGCGATGTGCCGACGCTCGAAACCTTGGCCGCGGTCGCGTTGTTGCGGACCCATTTTCCCGAACTCAAGGTGCGGGTGATCAACGTGGTCGATCTGATGAAACTCCAGCCGCAGAGCGAACACCCGCACGGGCTGAGTGATGACGCGTTCGATGTTCTCTTCACCACGGACAAGCCGATCATCTTCGCCTATCACGGCTATCCCTGGTTGATCCATCGGCTCACTTATCGCCGCACCAATCACGGCAACCTGCACGTGCGCGGTTACAAAGAAGAGGGCACGACTTCAACGCCCTTCGATACAGTGGTGAAGAACGAACTGGATCGTTTTGATCTGGTCGCCGACGTGATCGATCGCGTGCCGCAACTCGGTCCCAAGGCGGCCTATGCCAAACAGGCCATTCGCGACAAACTGATCGAACACAAGCAGTACATCGCCAAGCACGGCGAGGATTTACCGGAAATTCGGAATTGGCAGTGGCAGGGGGATTGAAGACCACCGACCGGGCCTGGCGGCCCGGTCGGTGGACGACCCCGCGGCTTACTTGTCCGAGGGGGTAACGTCCTTGTTGGTGCTGTAGTTGAAGAGCGTATAGGCCGGGCAGAAGCGCAGGTAAGCGGTGCCGATGACGACCGCGCCGATCAGTCCGGACAGCCAGTTGTCGCCGCGAACGGCGCCGATGATCAGGAGGATGCCGACCGCTACGCGGATCAGGCGGTCCGTGTCGCCGATGTTGGGCTTGGTGATGTCTAGTTTCATGATAAGTACTCCAGTTGATGACGAGCGATGCTGGCTTCCGTGCCGGATCGGTTTGCGACAAGGTCGATAGGGACCCGCGCCGCGCTTCCGGTCTTTCCCTTCCGGCTTGTTACGGATGGGCGTTCCTGAGCGAAAAGGATTGGTAAAGGTTCGACCTGGTCTTCGCTCACATCCAAGGCGGGTGAAGGGGGCGGGTGGATATCCGGTGAATCCGGAATGGTCGCCGTGACCTGATGAGCGGAGGGCACCTTTGAATGCGTAATCTAGGCCGAAGTGGTCCTGTATTCAAGTGCGCTAACGAACTTAGTGGCTCATCAAGCTGGTGAGGACCGCACAGCGGGCCGCTGGATCAGGCCGCGATCTGTGGGGTCCGTGTCGCGGACTGACGGTCGTGCAGTCCACGCGGCGGCTGCGCCGAGCCCCGTCAGTCCAAATCAGGGATTTCGCCGGTAGCGATATACACTACGCGTTCGGCGATGTTGGTCGCGCGATCGGCGACACGCTCGAAATTGTGCGCGATCCACGACAGCGCAACACCCGGCGCCGCAGCTTCCGGATGCGCCCGGATCCAGTCGACGATGGCGTCGACGGCCGCCCGTTGGAGTGCGTCCACCTGATCGTCCCTGGCTGCCGCCTCCCGCGCCAGCGCCGCGTCGCCGCCGTCCCGCCCATAGGCAATCATGGCATCGCGAAACATCGCAAGCGCCGCGTCACCCATCTCCGCGATCCGTGCGGTCAGGTCGCCCGGCAGCCGCAGGCTTTCGTCGTGGAGTAGAATCCGTGCCACGTCGGCCGCGTAATCGCCGATACGCTCGATTTCCCCGACCATTTCCATGGATGCGGCGATGCTGCGCAGGTCCGGTCCAGCCGGTTGGTAAGCGGCCAAACCCAGCAGCGCTTCCTGTTCGAGGGCGCGGCGGGCAAAGTTGATGGATGCGTCGCCGGCGACGATCTCGCGGGCCAGCGCAAGATCCTGGCTGCGCACCGCCTCCAGTGACTGTTCCAGGGCCAGTCCAACTTGCTGCGCGAGATCGGCCAACCCGTGCTTCAACGACTCACGCTTTTTCTCGACCAACAATCTGGTGTGGATCATGGGGACGCTCTGGGGTGGTAAGGCGCTATCGGTGTGGACGCGGATCGCTATCCACCATAGCGGAGCGGCTTTACGGTTTTGTTACCATCGGCGCGGTGGTGGCGCCCAGCGCGCGTGGCCCGTTGCCGCGACCTGCCCGCCCCCAATCGTTGTGAGCCGGAGCCGGGTTGAAGCATCGGACCGAAAGCAGGTGCGCGTTGGTCCGCGGTAACACGCCCGCAACCTACGAGCGCAGCCAAGGCGTTAGGATGGTCTCCAAGATCGTGTTCAATCCTGGAGGTTCTCATGCGCATCCGTGCCCTCGCCCTCGTTCCCACCCTCGCGGTGGCCTCTCTGAGTTCAGTGCCGGTCGCGGCAGTCTGTCCCGGCGGTGCAGCGCCAACCAAAGTGGAATTCACCGGCATGCCGGCGCCGGCCACCGCCGACGACAAGGCCGACATCTATACGCGTGCCACGCTGCGGATGACCTGTGCCGACGGTCAAACGACGGCGGTTCCGCTGAGTTACCACCAGATCTTCGCCACCACCGACCGCGTCGGCGACGCGGTGGTCGGCGGGTTGTTCACCGCCGCCGGAGCACCGCTGACCGACCGGGACGGTCAGTTGGCTTCCGACAGCCCGGATGGGACCTCGCTCATGCAAATCGCGGGTCTGACCGTGCCCGGCGCTGCTGGCCATCCGCTGGCGCTGGTCACCCAGTTCGAGTTTCGTGAATTGCCCCCGAATGACGGCAGCAGCACCGGGTCGTTCTGGTCCAAGCTGCCCGCCACCGTCGGGTTGACCCTGCTCGATCAGGACCCGGCGAGCGGTCGGCTGACGGCCAAGCACTATGGGGCGATCGATTTCTCCGCAGTCCATGGCGGCTGGATCCACTGTGGTGCCACCCTGTCCCGCTGGAACACCCACATCGGTTCCGAGGAGTACGAGCCCGACGCCAAGGTCCACGGCGGCGGCGCCAAGGCCGCGGGCTCGGATGACAAGACCGATATCGCGAGTTTCAGCCGCTATTATTTCGGCGATCCGGCCGCCGCCAACCCCTATCATTACGGACTGCTGCCGGAGATTACCGTGGCCGCGGATGGCACTGCGCGGGTGGTCAAGCACGCTGCCGCCGGCCGTTATGCCCGCGAGATGCAGATCATGGCCGCGGACGACCGCACCGCGATCAGCGGCGACGACGGCAAGAACACCGGGCTCTTCATGTTCGTCGCCGATCAGGCGCGGGACCTCTCGGCCGGAACCCTCTATGCCGCCAAACTCACCCCGGCCGACGCGGCCGACGGTGACCGTTTCAACCTGCAATGGGTGCGCCTCGGCCATGCGAGCGACGCTGAGATCAAGGCCATTGTCGACCGGGGGATTCGCTTCAGCGACCTCTTCGACGTGGCCGAGACCGACCCGAATGATCCGAGTTTCACCAAGGTGTTGACCTATAACGGCACCGAGTGGCTCCGACTCAAGTCCAGCACCGCCTTCGACGTGGCGCAGGCCGCCGCCTTCCTCGAGACCCGCCGCTACGCCGCGCTCCTCGGTGCCACCACTGAATTCTCCAAGATGGAATACATCGCCTACAACCCGACCGACAAGCGGTTCTATATCACGATCTCGCGGGTCGAGGCGGGCATGGTCGACACGCAGGGCGCGATCCGGCTGCCACCCAACGACGGCGGTATGGTCTTCGAGATGGCGACCGCCGAGGGCCAACAGGACACCCGCGGCACCGCGATCGACAGCGCCTATGTCGGCGTCAGCCTGGCGCCCATCCCTGAGCTGACCGGCGGATGGCTCGGCAAGGACAAGCTGGACGCCGAGGGCAATGGGTGCAGCCAGGACCGGATTTGCGGTCCGGACAACATCGTCTATGCCGATGCGATCCGCACGCTGTTCATTGGTGAGGATACCACCAGGCGTAACAACAACTACCTTTGGGCCTTCAACATCGACACCCGTAAGCTTGCGCGCATCCTTTCGGTGCCCATGGCCGCCGAGGTGACCGGCCTGACGCTGGCGCCCGACTACAATGGTCACGCCTATCTCATGGCCAACTTCCAACACCCCGGTGACGAGAGCATCAAGGCCTATCAGGGTTCTGACAAGGCCGAGGTCGTCGGCAAGATCGATGCGAAATGGGGTGATCGCAAAAAAGCGGCAATCGGGTATATCGGTACCGCCGAGGGCGCTTTGCCGGCATTGCAGTGAGGGGTAGTTAACGCGTCAGAAATCGGTTAGAAAACGAATGCAATCGTTGTCGTTGTCGTTGTCGTTGTCGTAATCGTAATCGGAGAAGCACTTTGGGCATGAGCAGCCCGATGCCTATCCGGTTACGATGCCGGCAACGCTCGGAGAGCGAAATGGCGCGGTGCGAGAGAACCCGGGCGGATAGTATAAATTCGATTACGACAACGACAACGACCGAGACGCCAAAGGCGTTTCGGCCTTGAGCACGGTTCCGGCCACGGGAGATCGTAGGGTGGACAAGCGTAGCGCAGTCCACCAGCGGCGGCGCGGGATTCGGTGGACTGCGCTAGCAGCCTGTCGGACTTTAGGCGATTTCCGAATAAGACGCTATCAAGAATCAAGCTCCGTAGGAGCCCGCTTGCGGGCGACGTGACCTGCCGGAATCGNGTCATTGNGCCCCACCCGTCGCCCGCAAGCGGGCTCCTACGGGTTGGATTTTTCGCGGAAATCACCTTACGTTAGATTGTGGAGCAACAAAAAGCCTTTATGTTGACTCATACCCTAATCCTAGGGGCTAAGTCCGACAGGCTGCTAGCTCTTGTCCACGGCCTCCCACGCGGAAGCCGTCGCGTGGCGCCACCGGCCGCTGGAGCGGCCGGACGGCATTCCCACGCTGGAGCGTGGGAACGAGAAAAGCGTGGGAACGAGAAAACGGGAAAGCGATCTAAGCGCTCACACATACAGCGGCGCCATCTGCCGCCAATCATGGCCTCGGTGGGCGCGTCCCTGCCACTCGTGCAGGGCGTGCCCGATGCCCTTCTCCCATAGCAACCTGCTCAGATAACGATTGTTGTCGAGGAAGGGGTCCTGGTCGCCGATGACCAGAACGATGTCCATGCGCCGCAGGGCAGCGAGCCGCTCCGGGCAGTGGAGATTGGCGAGATATTGGGCCGGGGTATGGAAATAGACCAGTTCATCCCGGTGCCCATTGAACAGGTCGCGGAAGCACTCGACATTCAGGGTGAGATCATAGCGCCCGGAGAAGGCCGCGACTTTCTGGAAGAGATGGGGGTGGCGCAGTGCGATATTGACGGCATGGAAGGCTCCCAGGCTGCATCCGTGAGCAATGGTGCAAGGATGACGATTCTTCATCGCCATCAGCGGCAGCACTTCGTTGAGGATGTAGTCCTCGAAGGCGCAGTGGCGGCGGATGCGATCCGCGGGGTGGCACCAATCGCAGTAGAACGACTCCCAGTCGACACTGTCCACGCAATAGATTTGCAACTGGCCCGCCTGAATTTTGTGGGCCAGGGCCTCGACCAGACGCAGGTCTTCGTATTCGTGGAAGCGCCCGTCGCGGGTGGGAAACACCAGTACTTTTGCACCGGCATGGCCAAAGACCAACAGCTCCATGTCCCGGTCGAGCCGGGCGCTGTACCAACGATGGTATTCGCGATTCATGATGACCTGCCTGGTGGATATCTCGAACGGAAACAGACGGATCTTAGTCCTCCAAGGTTGCGATACCGTGAACCGGGGGTCCGGTGTGTCCGCGCGGCCGGCTTGGCCGGCCCGCCCGCGTTGCACACTCGGGTCAGAGCGGTCCGAAGAAGGCCCACAGCTGGGACAGCAGATTCTGTTCCCGCCGCGCCCGGTCCGGATAGTCGAAGTGTCCGGCCGGCAGTACGAACAGGCGTTTGTCTCCCCGGATGGCGTTGTACACTGCGAACTGTCCGGGCGGAGCGACGGCCGGATCGAACCGGGCGGCGGCCAGGTGCATGGGTTGCCGGATGTACCGGGCGGCGACGGCCGCATCGTAGTACGCCAGGGTCGTTTGAACGTCGCTCCGGGTCCGGGCGTAGCGCTGAACGGCAGCGGCGCTGCCGACGCTCGGCAGGGTGAGGCGCAGGGGTTGGTGGCCGAAACTGGGCACGTTGAGGTGACCGCGACCGATCCGGTGATCCCAGGCCAGGGCCATGGCCCCGATACCGCCGCCGAAGCTGATGCCCAGGTAACCGAGGTGCCCGGCCAGTTCGGGGAATAGCCCGAGCAAGGCCGAGATCCCGGTCCAGAGGTCGTCCACGCAGCCCCCGAGGATATACTGATCCCGCCGATCGATGTCATGGAGCACATGCCAGGAGGGGTCGTCGGAAATCGGCGGCCGACGGCTGCGACTCAGGCCCCGGAAGCAGGGTATCAGGTAGGCCCCATCGTCACGGGGGAGGTCGAGCGGCGGACGGTCGACGCCGCCGTAGCCGTGACCCAGCACGAAACCGCGTCGCGGCGGCGCGGCGGTGGGTGTCAGGAGCCAGCCGCGGATGGGAAAAGCGCCGGTCGAGTCGTATTCCAGGTCATAGACCCGGAAGCGCGGGTGGGCATCCGCCGAGGGACGCAACCGTGGGTTGGGTGTGATCGCCGTCGCGCGGTCATAGCGGGCACGCCAGAACGCGACGAAATCGGCCGGCTCGGGCGGAGGCTCGACCGCCAGCAGGTCATCCAGGCTGTAGCCGTAACCGGGATCGAAAGGGAAGTCGTGGGCAAAGGACATGAGGTGAAACAAAACCGTCATAAATCGGCGTCAGGGACGATGATACAGTGTTATCACGGCAATGGCAGGCGTACCGGGGCCTGGGATGATGCGATCTTGGACGGTGCGCCCGCCGCACAGCGTGCAACCCCCATCAGGAACGGAGCGACCGAATGAGCATTGATGAGAAGCAATTTGACGGCATGGATTGGATCAAGGCCGAACTCGAGGACAGCTTTGATGAAGACTTCGAGCTGGAGTTGTCCGAACCGGCGATCTCCATGGAACTGCGAAAGCTTTACAAGCGCAAACACCCGGCGACCCTGGACCGCCTGACCTATTTCAAGGCGTTGCTGACGCTGCAGGCCGAGCTCATCAAACTGCAGGACTGGGTGGAGCACACCGGTGAGAAGGTGGCAGTCATCTTCGAAGGGCGGGATTCGGCGGGCAAGGGCGGTGTCATCAAACGGATTACCCAGCGCCTCAACCCGCGGGTCTGTCGGGTCGTGGCGCTGGTCAAGCCGACTGAGCGCGAGCGCACCCAATGGTATTTCCAGCGCTACGTGCCGCATTTGCCGTCCGGCGGCGAGATCGTGCTGTTCGATCGCTCCTGGTACAACCGTTCCGGCGTGGAGCGCGTCATGGGCTTCGCCTCACCCGATCAAGTAGAGCAATTCTTCCAGGACGTGCCTGAGTTCGAGCGGATGCTCGTCCGCTCGGGCATCCGCCTGATCAAATATTGGTTCTCGATCACCGACGAGGAACAGCAGTTACGCTTCCTGATCCGGATTCACGATCCGCTCAAGCAATGGAAGCTCAGTCCCATGGATCTCGAATCACGGGTGCGCTGGGAACTCTATACGAAGGCCAAGGAAGAGACCTTCGCGCGGACCAACATCCCCGAGGCGCCCTGGTTCATCGTTGAAGGCAACGACAAGAAGCGCGCACGGCTCAACTGCATCCACCACCTGCTCGAGCAGATCCCCTATGAGGACGTGCCTCACGAGGAGATCACCCTGCCCGAGCGGGTCTTCAACCCGGATTATGAGCGTGCGGTGTTACCCCCGGAGTTGCAGGTACCGAACCGTTACTGAAGCCGCTCATGTCGCTCCTGACAACGTGTGCAGCGGGTCGCGTTCGGCACGTGCAGCAAGCGCTTCGCAGGAATCTCGCAGCCACAGTCCAGGCAGGTTTCGCGACCTGGTGTGCGGCTGGTGCGCGCGCGAATCGCGGCGATTGCCAGTTCGGTCACTTGGTCGATACGACACTGTGCAAGGTCGAGTTCGTCAGCAAAGCGTTCCAATGTAGCCGTCTCCGGGTCTGTCGTTGCGAACCCAGAGCATCGCAGACGGATGTGACAACCGTATGACTCTCACTACCAGCATTTCATGCATATTCGAACCAAGCTCGCCGCCGGGCTGATTTCCATCCTGTTCGTCAATCTGGCCGTTGGTCTTCACGGGTTCTCCTTGCTGACTCAGGCGTCGGACCGCGAGTCGAGAATTTGCGAGACCAGTTCACTGATCGTCACCACCGCACTGGTGGCACAGGTTCAGTTCAAGAAGCAGGTGCAGGAGTGGAAAAATATCCTGCTGCGAGGGCCTGAGGCCGGTCTGTTCGATGACTATTTCGGTCGCTTCGAGCAGGAGGAGCAGCGTACGCGCGAGACAGTCGATCAACTGATCCGGTTACTGGCCGGCGCTGGGCAGTCGCAAGCGGACGCCGGCCGTTTTCTGGAGGCGCATCGGCGACTGGGCGAGGACTACCGCGCCGCGCTCGCACTCTATCGCCCCCAGGAACCGAGTTCGCAACGCGAGGTCGATCGGCGGGTGCGCGGCATCGACCGGGAGCCGACCGACCTGATCGATCAGATCGTGACCGACGTGCTTGGCCACAAACAACGAACCCTGGCCGCAATTGACGACGCGACGGGGATCCTGGAGCGGCAGATTCTGGTCTTGATGGTCGGGGTCATGAGCGCCGCGGTCATCGTTCTCCTGTGGCTGATCGATCGCACCATCGGACAGCCGATCGCCATGGCCACGGTGATCGCACGCCGGGTCAGTGCCGGTGATTACTCCACCCCCATTCAGGTGAGCGGCATCGACGAGCCCGCGCAAATGCTGGCCGCGCTCAAGACGATGCAGGAGAACGTGACCGGTGCCTTGAAGCGTCTGAGTGAGAGCGAGGCCCGGTTCCGGCTGCTTCTGGAATCGACCGGCGAGGGCATCTATGGGGTCGACGCGGAGGGTTGCTGTACCTTTTGCAACCCCGCCGCTGCACGAATGCTCGGCTACCGGGCGCCGGACGACCTCCATGGCCGCAATATGCACGAGACCGTGCATCATTCGCAGGCCGACGGCACCCACTATCCGGTCAGTCGCTGCCAGGCCGCGGTGACCTATCGCGAAGGAATCGCCGCGCGGGTCGACGACGAGGTCTTCTGGCGGGCGGACGGCAGCCGGTTCCCCGTCGAATACGAGGCCAACCCCATCCATCAGGACGGACGTCTGGTAGGCGCGGTCGTCACCTTCTTCGACATTTCAGCACGCAAGGATGCGGAAGCGGCCTTGCGCATGGCGCATGACGCGTTGGCGCAGGAACGAACCCAACTGGCCGAACGGGTGCGTTGCCGTACGCTGGAGCTCGACCGCGCCAACGCGGCGTTGGCTCGCACGGCACGGGCGAAAGACGAGTTTCTCGCGGCCATGAGTCATGAACTGCGCACCCCACTCACCTCCATCCTCGGGCTTACCGAGACCATGGCCGACGGTTTGCTCGGTCAAATGAGCAAACAGCAGGACCGGGCCGTCCACATCATCCATGAGAACGGGACCCACCTGCTCGATTTGATCAATGATATCCTGGATATGTCGCGGGTGGCTTCCGGGCAGATGCAGCTCCACTGGGATCAGGTGTCCCTGACGCAACTCTGTGACGCCAGTCTGCGGCTGATCGGCCCCGCGGCCAAGTGCAAGGCGTTGACCGTCTCGACGACCCTCGACCCCAGAGCCTGTCTGGTGCGGGGCGACAGTCGCCGACTCAAGCAGATGCTGGTCAATCTGCTCGGTAACGCGGTCAAGTTCACGCCGTCGGGTGGAGCGATCGGGTTGGATGTTACCGCGAACGTGCAACTGCAAGAGGTGCGCATCGGCATCTGGGACACGGGCATCGGCATCCCCGCCGACCAATTCGACCGCCTGTTCCAGCCCTTCGTCCAGTTGGACAGTCGGCCCGCGCGCCAGCATGACGGCAGTGGGCTCGGATTGGCGCTCGCGTCCGCGATGGCGGAACTGCACCAAGGCCGGATCGAGGTGCAGAGCGAAGTCGGGCGGGGCAGTCGTTTCGAGATCGTCCTGCCCTGGAATCCGCAGGCCCAGACCGCCGACCAGCTCGCCCAGGAACCGGACGTAGGCCGCGATCTGGACGCCGCTGCGCCGCTGCCGCGGCGTTCGCATGTCCTGCTGGTCGAGGACAATGAAAGTACCCGGGAGATGCTGTCGGCGTATCTCCGGCTGAAAGGCTGTGAGGTCCTCACCGCCTCTAACGGCATCGATGCCATCGCGCTGGCCCGCGAGCAGCATCCCGATCTCATCCTGATGGATGTCCAGATGCCCATGATGGACGGACTGGAGGCCACCGTTCTACTGCGCGCGGACCCGGCACTGCGGCGCATACCCATCATCGCGCTCACGGCACTCGCCATGCCGGGCGACCGGGAGCGCTGCCTGGAGGCGGGTATGGACGATTACCTGAGCAAACCGCTCGGCCTCGCAGAGTTACACCGCACTGTCATCTCCTGGATCGATCGTACCCGCGCGGTTTGATTGGGGGTGTTGAGCGGCGACGATTCCTGTGCTGATTTGCGGCGGGCGTCGTCCACCTGAGCAGGTCTTGAGCCGCAACCTCGCTTGTTTCCGCAAGGTTGCATCGGATGGGTCTCGCTTCGCTGTGGTTCGCGATGCCCAGGCGGCAGCCGCGCCCGATGCGGTTTCCAGCTCCAAGCCGGTCGGGGTATGCCCCATCAACCGCGGCGGGACGGGGCATTCGCCCCGTCCCCAACGTTTTACCCGTGGCCGAGCGTTGATTGGAACCGGCAGGTTCGGAGAAAACGTTGACCTCCTTGCGCCGGCTCGGCGGGATGCCGCCGGTCCCGCTTGGCGCCGGCGGCGTCTCCTGTCAGGGCAGGTACCCGAGCGCGCCGGGGCGGGGGGGCGAATTTGCAGATCGAGGATACCGCTCGCGCCAGTCGGCACGACCCTCAGTGTCCCGCCGCTCCCGCTTCCCGCGCCGACCGCCGCTTGACCAAGCGCAGCCCGAGCCAGGCCAGGCCGACGACGAAGGGCAGCGCGATGCCCATGCCGAGCGACGCGTCGACGGGGAAACCGCCTCGCTCAAGCCCCTTGAGCGCGTAGCCGATGAGCCCCAGCCCGTAATAGCTGATCGCGATGACCGAGAGCCCCTCGACTGTCTCCTGGAGGCGTAACTGCAGGTGCGCACGGCGATCCATGGATTCCAGCAGTTGACGATTCTGCTCCTGCAGTGAGACCTCGACGCGGGCACGCAACAGGCTGGTCAGTCTGGCCGCGCGCTCGGCAAGATCGGTCTGGCGCAATTGCGTCGACTCGCAGGTGGCGACTGCGGGTGCCAGACGGGCGTCGAGAAACTCGGTAATGGTCTGCAAGCCTTCGATGCGTTGCTGACGCAGTTGTTCGAGCCGCTGCCGGACCATTCCGTAGTAGGCACGGGAGGCGTCGAAGCGGTAGGTCGTGCGTGCCGAGATCTCCTCGATCTCGGCCGCGAGATGGGTAAGTTCAGCCAGCAGGTCGCTCTCGAAGCTTGGCTCCGCCGATTTCCCCCGGTTGGACATCCGCGCTGCCAGCAGCGCCAGTCGACGATCGGCCTCGCTGAGCGTGGGGGAGACTTCACGCGCCAACTGAAACCCGATCAGGGCGAGCGCCCGGTAGAAGTTGATTTCCAGTATCCGTTTGGCGAGTCGTCCGGCCTGATTCTTGGACAGGCTGCAGTCGCGCACCAGGATGCGTACGAAACCATCGGTATGGATCTTGAAATCCGTCCAGACGCGTGCCGACCCGCCAACCGCCTCGGAGCCGATGACTGGATTGCCGTCGAAGATCTCGGCCAGCGCATCGCTGTCGCGTTCCGGCATCGTACAGGAATCGACGGCCATCGCGACCGCGGACATCACCTCGCCCGGCAATTCACTGAGCCAGTCCACCGGGAGTTCCTGGAGCACGGGTGCGACGAAGGGATGCGCATAGGCGCCTTGCTTGCTGAAGGTGTAGGTGACGAATTCGGTGTGACGCTCCCAGCGCACGCGCATCGGCCCCAGGTCGGCCGAGTAGTGCTGATCGATCGTTTCCGGGATCGGCCGTCCATAGAGACCCAGCAGGCGCTTGAGATGCTGGACCTGGCGGCCGGTCTCGCGCTCACCGCACACGACGGTGAGGTGGGACACCCGTTCCGGAGCGCGGAGCGGTTCGAAGGTGCGGGCGTGAAGCTCGGCCGTGACGATGCGGCGGAGCGGATGCTCTCGGAAGACCAGGGACATGATGTGGATGATCCGTATTGGGATGCGCGCGTCACCCGGTTGACTGACGAACGGCATGAATTGAATGGGGGAGAGTCAGCGCTTGGTCGGCAGTGCAGTTGGTCCGGAGCGGGACACCGACGGGGTCTACTCACCCAATGGAATAAGGTTACAGGTTACGAACCTGAGTGATCGTCTATGCGGTCACAGGATCGCTGCGGAATGCATCGACGAAGCGTTTGACTGATCTTACCGTGAGCGCCGAACGCATCTCTTCCGGTCAAGATCATCGCAGACCGATGTGACGCCGGTATGACGCGTCGTGTTCCCATGCCCGATCGTCGGGTCTATCGTAATGAGGTGAATCGACCGGGGCGCGCCGGTCGAGTCGTTCTTCACCCACTGGTCACACCACGGTCACTCAAGGGAAACGCGGGATGATTATCCTCTGTTGCAGTGCACCATCGCAACCGTGCGCCGGCTTGCCCTGACCGCGAAGCGACCCCAGCGAGGAATCCATGACTGCCGACTTCATCGAGAATCGGACCTTTGACGAGATCCAGACCGGACAGAGCGCTGAGCTTCAGCGCACCCTGACGCGGGACGACGTGGCGCTGTTCGGCAAGGTCTCCGGCGACCTCAACCCGACGCACATGGATATGGCCTATGCGCTGGAAAGTGGGGCCAAGGGTGTCGTGGGGCATAGTTTGTGGGCCACCAGTCTGATTTCCAGTCTGTTGGCGAACGTGTTGCCCGGTCCGGGCACCACTTATCGCAGCCAGAGTTCCAATTTTCACCGGTCGGTCGAGCTCGGGGACACCCTGACGGCCCGTATCCGGGTGCGTGAGCGGCGCGATGACCGGGTCGTGGTCTTCGATTGCGAGGTCCGCAATCAGTCGGGCCAGCCGGTGATGGACGGGGTTGCGGAGGTCGTGGCACCGGCCGAGCGCATTCGCGTGCGGCGGCTCGAGACCCCCGACGTGTCGGTCCATCGCCACGACAGCTTCGGTCTCTTGTTCGACGCGGTGACGGCCCTGGAGCCGGTGCCCACCGCGGTGGTTCATCCGGTCGATCAGGTTTCGCTTCAGGGCGCCATGGAGGCAGCCGCAGCCAACTTCATCCGGCCCATCCTGGTGGGGCCAACCGCCCGCATCCGCGCCATCGCCGACGCCTTCGCGATCGATCTGGGCGGCACTGAGATGATCGATGTCGCCCACAGCCATGCCGCGGCCGAGCGCGCCGTGGCCCTGATCCGCGAGGGGCGTGCCGAGATTCTGATGAAGGGTAGCCTGCATACCGACGAGGTGCTAAGTGCCGTGCTCGACAAGGTCAACGGCATCCGCACCGCGCGGCGCATCAGTCATGTGTTCGTCATGGATGTGCCGACCTATCCCAAGCTCCTCCTGGTGTCCGACGCGGCGGTCAATATCGCCCCCGATCTGGAGGCCAAGGCGGATATCTGTCAGAACGCCATCGACCTCGCCCGCACGCTGGGAGTCACCTTGCCCAAGGTTGCGATCCTGTCCGCGGTCGAGACGATCCGGCCGAAGATCCAGTCCACCTTGGACGCCGCGGCGCTCTGCAAAATGGCCGACCGCGGTCAAATCCAGGGCGGGCTCGTCGATGGCCCGCTGGCGATGGACAACGCCATCAATCCGGAGGCGGCGCGGATCAAGAAGATCGATTCCGCGGTCGCCGGGGTCGCAGATGTCCTGATCGTGCCGGATCTGGAGTCGGGCAACATTCTGGCCAAACAGCTCATTTTCCTGGCTAACGCGGAAGCCGCCGGGGTGGTGCTGGGCGCGCGGGTGCCGATCGTGCTGACCTCCCGGGCCGACAGCGTGCGCACCCGCCGCGCCAGTGCGGCCGTGGCGGTGCTGCACGCGCACGCGCTGCGTCAAGGTTTGACGCCGAAGGATCTGCCCAAGGAATTGGTCAAGGGGAGCTGAGGAAGCTGTCATGAACGACCTGATTCTCACCCTCAACGCGGGTTCATCGAGCATCAAGTTTGCGCTCTACGAAGTGGTCGACAACCAGCCGGTGGAGACCGTGAAAGGCCAGGTGGAGGGGATCGGCACCGCTCCTCACTTCGTTGCGAAAAACCCGGCTGGGGCGCTGCTCGCCGAGAGTTATTGGGAGCGGGTGGCCGCCGGTCAAGGCCATGCCCGCGCCTTCAAGCAGATTTGGAGTTGGTTGGCGGACGCGGCGCAGGGCCGGCAAATTCTTGCCGTCGGGCACCGGGTCGGCCATGGCGGCGAAACATTCGCTGACCCGGTGCTGATCGACGCGCGGGTGCTGGAGATTCTGACTGGTCTGATCCCGCTGGTGCCGCTGCATCAGCCGAACAATCTGGCGGCCATCCGGGCGGTGGCGGCAGACCATCCGCAGTTGCCGCAAGTCGCCTGTTTCGACACCGGTTTTCACCGCGGACGGCCGCGGGTCACCGAACAACTCGGTCTGCCGCGGGCGCTCCTGGAGCGCGGCGTCAAACGTTATGGGTGGGCGAAAACGATGCGGCGATTCGCGCCCGGGTCTGTCGGGACGCCGCCTGGCTGGGGATCAAGCTGGACGAGACCGCCAATCAGCAGCGCGGTCCGCGGATCAGCCCCGCGGGTGCCACCCCCTCGGTCTGGGTCATCCCCACCGACGAGGAGGCGATGATCGCTCGTCATACCCTGCGCGTGGTGCGCGGTCACTCGGCAATCAACTAGGAGTTACTGATGCTCGATTCAGATTATTTCAGCCTTGACGGCAAGAAGGGGCTGGTGCTCGGCATTGCGAACGAGCACTCGATCGCCTATGGCTGCGCCCGCGCCTTTCATACCCTGGGGGCGGCGCTGGCCGTGACCTATCTCAACGAAAAGGCGCGTCCCTATGTGGAGCCGGCCGCCGCGGCCGTCGACGCCGAGATCTTCCTGCCCTGCGACGTGATGGTGCCGGGCGAACTGGAATCGGTCTTCGCGGCCATCCGTGAGCGTTGGGGCCGGCTCGATTTCGCGGTTCATTCAATCGCCTTCGCGCCGCGCGAGGACTTGCAGGGTCGGCTGGTGGACTCCTCGGCCGATGGGTTCGGGTTGGCGATGAATGTCTCTGCCCATTCCTTTCTGCGGATGGCCCAGTTGGCTGAGCCGCTGATGACCGAGGGCGGTTCACTCTTCGCCTTGACCTTCTACGGGTCGGAAAAAGTGTTGCCCACCTACCACCTGATGGGTCCGATCAAGGCCGCCCTGGAGGCGGCGGTACGTTACACCGCGGCCGAATTGGGGCCGCAAGGGATCCGCGCTTATGCGCTCTCACCCGGTCCCTTGCCGACCCGCGCGGCATCCGGCCTCAAGGGCTTCGATGCCCTGATGACCGCCGCCCGTGAACGCGCGCCGCTGGGCCGGCTGGCGGAAATCGACGACGTGGGGGCGGTTGCCGCCATGCTCGCCACCCGCACGGGCGCCATGCTGACCGGTCAGACCATCTACGTGGACGGGGGCTTCCATATCACGGGCTGAGCGTCTCTGCCCTGGGTCGTGTGGAGCGCCCTGTGGTCGTTCCGTAAGCACCACCTCGACTGACCGGAGTCCCCCATGCACAACGTACCCGATTTCTCCGAGCGGCCTGAGGTCGCCGACACCTCGGCCGAGCTCGGTCGGTCCGTCAGCGACAGCGGCGACGCTTACGAACGCCACGCCAGGGACCTCAGCACCATCGCCGGGGCGCACGGTGAGCGGGCGGCGCAGACCGCCGCGGCGAATCTTGAAAAGAACCTGGACGCCTGGGCCAAGGTCACGCAGGCGCTGACCTCGCCGCAGAATGCTCCGCTGCTGGCCCGACAGTGGGCGGCTTATCTCATCGATGCGGCGCAGCGTGCCGTGCTGTTCAACGATGCGATGCGCCAGCGCGGCAACTACTTCATCGCCCATGAGCAGGGCGCGGACAAGACGGTCCTGAGCTGGGCGCATACTGTCGTCGTCGACGGCAGCACGCTGGAGCGTCCGGTCAACTACTCCCTGGTCCGCATCGTTGCGCCGGAGGGGATCAAAACACGTGAAGACGGCCGCCCCTACATCATCATCGACCTGCGTGCCGGACACGGTTCCGGGATTGGCGGGTTCAAGCAAGAGAGCGAGGTCGGGGTCGCCATCCACCAGGGTCACCCGGTCTATTTCGTGACCTTCACCCGGCTGCCCCAACCGGGGCAGACCCTGGCCGACGTGACCGCCGCGGAGGCCGATTTCGTGCGCGAGGTCCGCCGCCGTCATCCCACCGCGCCCAAGCCGATCGTCATCGGTAATTGCCAGGGCGGCTGGGCCGCCATGCTGCTGGCGGCGACCAACCCGGATATCACCGGTCCGATCGTCGCCAACGGGGCGCCGCTCTCCTAATGGTCATCGAGGCAGCGATTGGCGAAGGGGTCGAGAAGCGGTTCCATGTTGCCTTTCGGGAGCGCACCATCCCGGAAGTGATCGCCGAGTCGGGGGGGGATGACTCGGATCAACCCTTTGCCGCGGTGGCCCGCTACTCGGAGCTTGCCACTGAGTTGTATGACCTGACCCTGGGTCCGGTGGTCCGCGCGACAAGTCATCAGGCAACCGCCGAACGGCTGGCGGCGACTAACCCGATGCGTGTCCAGCGGGCGCTGCACAGCGACAGCAATCCGTTGATGCAGCCGATCGCTGCCTTGGCCGAACAGGTGCGTGCAGGGCGTCAGGCGGCGCCTGCCGACAATCCCTTCCGGCAACTCGAGCAGGTCGGTGCCGATCTGGTCACGCAGTGGTGGGATGGGGTCAGGGACCTGCAATACGCCATGATCGAAAGCAGCTTTCACCTGATCTGGGCGGCGCCTCCGGTCACCGCCCTGGGCCGTTGGCTTCGGTCCTGGGTCAGGATCTGCCCGCAGCGCAGTCAGTGCCCGATAACCTGCGCAAAATCGCTTGAGGCACGGCGAACCCGCGGCTGTTGCGGAGTGGTGAAACCTCGCGGTCGCGCGGTGGACGCGGAAAAAGCGCTTCGCCCACCGTTCGACTTTGGATTATCCTTCGCGACACCGGTCGGTTCGCCCTAGCTGGAGGTTCTGTGATGACACCGCTCGAAAAAGTCGAGACCTTGTATGACGAGCTCGTCGCCTGGTACGGCGAGGGACAAGACCGGGAGATTCGGGCCGCATCCAAATTGCTGATGATCGCTTTGCTCAAGCTCAAGGAGTACGGCGGGTTTGGCTGGCAGGGCTTGCTTGAGGAATATGTACTCATCCTGAAAAACGATCCCGAGCGTTATCGGGAGATGCTCGAATCCCACCGCGGGGAAGGGAAAAGTGGGATGAACCCGTAGCCGTAGAGGCGTCGATCGCGACAGCCGGACCTAGCAGCGGGTTTTGAACCCGCCCGACACGGCCATGTCGCGATGTCGGGGACGATGCGATAACCGCCTCCGCCCTGAGGCGGCTTCGTCGCCGTACGGCAAGTCACGATCCGACCCATGGTTTGCGGACACGCGCGTTATGTCTGACACGTTGATCTGGACCGCCTTCTGGATCGGCATCCTGAGTGCCGTGTCACTGCCCATGGGGGCATTGGTGGCACGCTTCTGGACCCCGAGTGATCGCTGAGACCATGTTGCCCGAAGCCTACCTCAAGGGCGGCAATGTAGTGGGCTTATCGACCCTCGCGGGCTTCCTGATTGCAATCTTTTCAAAGGCCTTGGAGCCGGTTGACGCGACCGGGCACCAGCCCCGCAGCCGCACCGAGCCCGTCGTTGCGCACGTGATCCTGAGTCGCCGGGACAACCTTATTCATCGAACCGTCATGCAGGCGTCATACAACGTTAATCTGCGGTCCGTACCATCACGCCTCGGGACGAGCCGGATCGTCAGGGCGGAGAAGCGATTGACACACAAGCGGAGAGGTAACACATGTTGAAACAGCATCTCACCTGGGGCGCGCTGCCTGCCATCCTGGTCATGGGCGTTGCCGCGATCAGTGCAACGCCCTTACCTGAAGACGGCATGCGCCCCTCGGTGCAGGATTACAGCTCCAGCATTCCGCAACAGAGCTTTCAGCGGGTCGCGACCTTTGGCAACTACCTCAATCTCGACCCGGCAGCGCGTGACGAGGAGACGGTGTCGGAGATTATGGCCGCGACGAAAGACGGCAGGATGCTCGTCTATACCGACAGTCCCGGCGAGCGGATCGGCTTCGTCAACATCGCGGACCCCGCGAGTCCGCTGCCGGAAGGCACACTCGCCATGGGTGGCGAACCCACGTCGATCGATGTGCTGGGCAACGAGTACGCGCTGGTCGCCGTCAATACCAGTGAGAATTTCATCAGCACCGGCGGCAAGCTGGTGGTAGTCGATGTCAAGACCAGAACGGTAACCGGTGAGATCGACCTCGGCGGTCAGCCGGACTCGATCAAGATCAGCCCGGATCGCAACTATGTTGCGATTGCGATCGAAAACGAGCGTGATGAGGACGTGACCGTCGAGGGGGTGGAGGGCGGACTGCCGCAGCCGCCGGCCGGATACCTCGCCATCCTGGATATCAAGGGTGTGAATCCCGCGAACTGGGTGCGGCGCGATGTCGATCTGCGTGGTCTCGCGGCCTACGGCGGCGACGACCCGGAACCCGAGTTCGTCGATGTCAATATCCGTAACCAGGCGTTGGTCTCACTGCAAGAGAATAATCATCTGGTTGTCGTCGATCTGGTGAAAGGTCGGGTGATCAACCATTTCGATGCCGGTGCGGTCAGCTTGGACGGCATCGATCAGACCGAGGACGGCATCATCTCGCTGACCGAGTCACTCGCCGATGTCCCGCGCGAACCGGATGCTGTCGCCTGGGTCCCTGCCGGCGGTTATCCCTTGAGCATGATCGCGACCGCCAATGAAGGCGATCTGTTCGGCGGCAGCCGCGGCTTTACGCTGTTCGACCGCGCGGGTAAGGTGCTGTTCGATAGCGGGGCTTCGCTGGAGGCGATCGCTGTACAGCACGGTCATTATCCGGAGGACCGCTCCGAGAATAAGGGCAATGAACCCGAGGCGATCGAGTACGGGCGTTTCGGCCGAGACGACTATCTGTTTGTCGGCTCAGAGCGCGGAAGTTTCGTTGCGGTCTATCAGTTGAAGGACGCGCGTCCGGTCTTCAAGCAGCTTCTTCCCGCGCCCTTAGGTCCGGAAGGCTTGCTCGCCATTCCATCGCGTAACCTGCTGATCGCTTCCGGCGAGAACGATGACCCGAGCTTCGGTGTCCGCTCCAGTCTCATGATTTATGCACTTAAAGCCGGTCAGCCAACCTATCCGCAGATTCTCTCCGACGATCCGTCCGGGTCCCCGATTCCCTGGTCTGCGCTGTCCGGAATGGTTGCTGTTCCCGGTGAGCGCGACAGGCTGCTGGCGGTTTGGGACTCGTATTACAGCGAGAGCATGATCTTTACGATCGATGTCTCAAGCAAGCCGGCCGTGATCACCGCGTCACTCAAGATCGAGGGTGGAAGCGGTGATTATGATCCGGAAGGCATCGCCGTGGCCCCGGACGGGACCCTCTGGATCGCCAGCGAAGGGAACGCGAGCGACTCCCGGCCCAATCGGCTATTGCAAGTCGATTCGAGCACGGGGCAGGTCATGCAGGAAATCGGTTTGCCTCCTGACATCCTGGCCTGTCGCGGCGCGTCGGCCAGCCGGGGAACGCTCGGTTCCGGCTTCGAAGGCGTTTCCGTTCGGCCCGGCGCCGACGGCTACCGCCTCTTTGTCGCCCAGCAGCGCGGTTGGGACTACACCACACCGGAATGTGAGGCGCTTGACGACGATGCCGGCGGGTTGAACGCGCTCGGGCAGCCGAACCAGACCCGCATCTGGACTTACGACCCACTGGCGATGACCTGGAACCACATCGCCTGGGAATTGGCACCGTTACCGGAGAATGCGGATTGGGTCGGCCTCTCGGAAATCACCCGTGCCCCCGATGGGTCCCATATCCTGATCGAACGCGATAATCTCACGGGTGACTTCGCTGGCTTGAAGTCACTGGTCAAGGTGCCATTCACTGCCACCGTTGACCGGCTGGTCAGCAGCAGCGAGAAGTCGGTCTTTGATCTGATGCCGCGAATGAAAGCAAGCGCCGGCTGGATCACCGACAAGCCGGAGGGTGTTGCGGTCACCAACGACGGCAGAACCTTTGTCGTCACGGATAACGACGGCGTTGAGGATTGGTCCGGTGAGACCTGGTTCCTTGATCTTGGGCGCTATCGGCAGTTGTTTCGTTAGCCTTGGGGCAAGCTCGCTTTCTGACTGGTTACGCGTCAACTGCATGCATACATCACTCGCGTCGCTCCCATCGCGCTCAACCCTCGGTGCGATCAAGACCGTCGAACTGATCTGGTTCAACGCGGGAGGTGGTCATCGTGCGGCCGCGCAGGCGCTGGAGCGAGTGATTCGTGACCAAGAACGGCCGTGGCTCGTCCGTCACGCTAACCTGATGCAGGTGATCGATCCAAAAGGGGTCTTTCGCCGCTTCACGGGGATGGAGCCGGAAGATCTTTACAACAAGCGCCTAGCCAGCGGATTCACGTTAGGGCTGACTCAGGAGCTCAAAGTGCTCCAGCACGCGATACGCTGGGGTCATGGCGCTATGGTGAAACGGCTGACGGCGCATTGGCACTGCACCCGTCCGGATCTGGTCGTATCACTGATTCCCAACTTCAATCGTGCCATGCACGACAGTCTGGCGCTGGCTCGGCCGGGTGCGCCTTTCGTGACCGTGCTGACCGACATGGCGGATTATCCGCCACACTTCTGGATCGAACCAGACCTTGCGCAGCATGTGGTCTGTGGCACTGATCACGCGGTCGCTCAGGCACTGGCGGCCGGTTGCAAGCCGGGTTTTGTGCATCGCAGCAGCGGCATGATTCTGCGCCCGGATTTCTATGGGGCGGCGCCAAGTCAACGTGTCGCCGAGCGGGTACGCGAGGGACTGGACGCGCATACGCCGACCGGGCTGGTGCTGTTCGGCGGCACTGGATCGCGGGCGATGAAGGGGATTGCCGCGCGCTTGCCCGACATCCCCCTGATTCTGATGTGTGGGCGCAACACCGCCTTGGCCGATGCGTTGCGCGCGCTGCCGGCGCGGGCGCCGCGGGTGGTGGTGGGTTTCACGACCGAGGTGGCGCGGTGGATGGGGCTGGCTGACTTCTTCATCGGCAAGCCGGGGCCGGGCAGTCTGAGCGAGGCGGTGCAGTGTGGATTGCCGGTGATCGTGACCTTGAATCCTTGGACCATGCCGCAGGAGCGCTGGAATACCGTGTGGGTGCGTGAACATGGTCTGGGTGTCGTACACCGCAGTTTCCTGAGCGTGCGGGCGGCGGTTGACGAGGTGATTCGCAACCTGCCGGAATACCAGGCGCGCGTCCGCCGCATCGACAATGGTGCCCTACACGAGATACCGGAGATTCTGGAGCGCATCCTCGATCAGACGCGGGCGCCGGTTTTCAATGTGCGCCAGATTCCTGTCGCGGCATCGTCATCGGGCTATCCGCGCAATGTCATCAGGGCAGCGCGACGTGCGCGGACCTAGCAGATGAATGACTCTTGTCAGGTGAGATTATGAACACTACGTTTGCCGCAATCGGCTGCGTTGTGCTGTCGGTGATGGCGCAATTCCTGATCAAGGCCGGTATGTCGAGTGTTGCGGTGACGACCGCGCTCGCGCAGCCTGCCGGTTTGCATACGGCCGTGGCCGTGATGCTGGACCCCAAGATCATCGGTGGGTTTACGCTCTATACGCTCGGGGCCGTCGCCTGGCTGAGCGTCCTGGCGCGTTGGGATGTCAGCAAAGCCTATCCGTTGGAGGGTCTGGGCTTCGCGCTGGCGCTGGTTGTCGGGTTCATGATCGGCGAACAGGTCACTCTGCTGCGTATGTTCGGAGTGATATTGATCTGTGCCGGGGTGTTCGCGGTCAGCGCGAGTTGAGGGTGTCTGACAACCATCCCTCTTAGGTGATTTCCGGAACACCGGAGACCACCCACCATCGGCTCGGATGTAGGTGCGACTTCAGTCGCACCGATTCGGACGCAGGTGCGACTGAAGTCGCACCTACATTGACCGGTATCTCGTTTGTCGGAAATCACCTTAAACCGCGCCAGCTCCAGCAATCGTCGAGTCTGCCGGGGCCGATCCGATCCAAAAAACATCGCATACCGCGCTGGGCGCGGTTTAACCCAGAGGTCGACCTTCAGATGGCATACGAACAACTCATCGGTGAACACACCTATGTCTTCGATGTGGACTACGGCGAAGAGCACGAGTGCGCGAGGATCATCGTGCGCTCCGCGGAGGGAGGTCCCGAAGGATTGTTTCTGGTGGACGCCGAGGGCGCGGCGGAACCAGCCGACGACATCGAGGGTTTCGGGCCAAACCCGGCAGCGGCCGACGGCCTGTGGCCGCTGCCGCCCGATGAACTGATTGAGGATGCGCGGCGGATCGCCGTGGTCAAGGGCAGCGCCGACTAGGTAGCCTTTGACGCGCGAGATTCCGCTCCGCGGTGTCAGGGATCATTCCGTCCAGTCGAATGCGCCAGACTGTAGGGTGCGGTGAGGCACGAACCGCACCGTTGGCGGTTGGTGCGGTTCGTGCGTCACCGCGCGCTACGAATGATCTCGTGGCCGGAGCGATCATCAACGCCGGGTCACGCATCGGGCAGGGGCGGAGCGCTGCGAGCGCTGCCGGCTCGAAAATTGACTAAGGCCTGCAGGTTTGTCGCTGCGGTTGGACTTGTTCTTCTCTCGCTGCCGCAGTTGCGTCACCCAGTGCCGGCCGAGTACGCCGTTGACCGTTCGTCGGATGTCATAAAACGGTCATATAAATGTCACAGCAATATGAGGTCTCTGCTGCGACACTTAGGGCGCTTAAGATCGATTGCGGCCGGCTCGATGCGTGCCGCCTTCCCCATCAACCCTATCAGGAATCATGACATGCAGAAAGCATCGATCATCAAAGCGGTGTTGACCGCCGGTTGCGTCGCGCTGTTCGCTCTGTCCGCGCCGGTGAGCGCCGACGTCAAGCTCAACGGCTCGGGGGCGAGTTTCCCCTTTCCGATCTACTCGAAATGGTTCAAGGATTTCAGTAAAGAGCATAAGGATATCCGCGTCGACTATCAATCCAAGGGTAGCGGCGCCGGCATACAGGACCTGATCAACGGCACCGTGGACTTTGCCGCTTCGGATGCCGCCATGGAAGACGCCGAGATCGCCAAAGTCAAGCAGGGCGTGGTGCTGCTGCCGATGACCGCCGGTGAGATCGTGCTGATCTATAACCTGAAAGGCGTGAAGGATCTCAAGCTGTCGCGCGCCGCCTATGCCGGGATTTTCAGCGGCACCATCACCAAGTGGAACGATCCGGCCATCGCCGCCACCAATCCGGGTGTGGCGCTGCCGGATAAGGCGATCACGGTCGTGACCCGCTCCGACTCATCGGGCACCTCCTACGTCTTTTCGGGTCACCTGGCCGCCATCAGCGAGGCGTTCGACAAGGCAGTCGGCAAGAGCAAGCAGCCCAACTGGCCGTCGTCCGGCAAGTTCGTCGCTGCCCCCAAGAACGATGGTGTCACCGCCCAGGTGCAGCAGAACGAGGGCGCCATCGGCTATGTCGAGTATGGCTACGCCAAGCTGACCGGCTGGAAGCAGGTTGCCCAACTCGAGAACAAGTCGGGTAATTTCGTCGCCGCGGGCCCGCAGACCGGCGCCGCCGCGTTGGCCGCCTCCGAGTTTCCCGGCACGACCCTGCCCAACAGCGACGTGCCCAACCTGATCGCCTGGAACTGGGATCCGGTGGGCGCCGAATCCTATCCCATCGTGTCCTACACGTGGATGCTTTTCTATAAGGATCAGGACGATGCCAAGGCCGCGGCGCTGCGCAAGATGGTGAAATACGGCATCGAGGAAGGTCAAAAGATTGCCGATTCCATGGGCTATATCCCGCTGCCTGAGAACGTGCAGCAGAAGGTCCTGGAGGCTGCCGAGTTCATTCAATAGCTGGTGCGGGGCGCTCTTTTAGCCGTAGGGTGCGGTGAGGAACGAACCGCACCGCGGTCGATTGGTGCTCTTTCATTTCCGGCAGGGCTGCCGAAGCGAGGCGGGCGGATGCCGCCCTCCTCCATCCTTTCCATTTTGTCAACCTGACAGGGTGACCATGGCTAACTTATTTGCATCAGCAGGCTCGGCGAGCAGTGTCTCAGGGCCGCCATCCGGCGGCGATTACGCGGCCGACAGCATCTTTCGCGGTCTGGCCTGGCTCAGTGCCTTCCTCATCATTGCCCTCACCGGCTACATCCTGTGGGAGATACTGCGCGAGGCGTTCCCCGCGATGCAGGCTTATGGACTGGGCTTCATCACCGGGACCACCTGGAATGTCAATGCGCAGCAGTTCGGCGTGCTGCCCGAAATTTGGGGCACGCTCTACAGTTCGCTGCTCGCGCTGTTCCTGGGGGGGAGTTTCGGGATCGCGATCGCCATCTTCCTGACCCAGGACTTTCTCGATCATCGGGTGGCCACGGTCTTCCGCACCATCATCGAAATGCTGGCCGCCATTCCCTCGGTGGTGTTCGGGCTCTGGGGCATTTTCGTGCTGATCCCGCTGCTCAAGCCCGGCGCGGAGTGGCTGCACAGTCAGTTCGGCTGGTTCCCGCTGTTCAGTACCGATCTGGCCGGGCCTGGTATGGCCCCGGCCGCCTTGGTATTGGCGATCATGATCCTGCCGACCGTGGCGGCGATCTCGGTCGATGCCTTCCGGCGCATTCCCTATAAGGTCAAAGAAGCCGCCTACGGGATGGGCACCACCCGCTGGGAGGCCATCCTCAAGGTCATGGTGCCGACCGCCTCATCCGGCCTGCTGGCCGCACTGGTGCTCGGCTTCGGCCGCGCGCTCGGCGAGACCATGGCGCTCGCCATGTTGATCGGTAACGCCAACCAGATCAGCCTGTCGCTGTTCTCCCCTGCCAACACCCTGGCCTCGCTGCTGGCCTCCACCTTCCCCGAAGCCGGCCAGCTCGAGGTCCAGGCCCTGATGTACGCCGCGCTGGTGCTGCTGGTGATCACCTTCATCGTGAATGTGCTCGGTCTGGCGGTGCAGCAATATACGATTCGGAAGTTCGAGGGTAAGAAATGAGCGACTTCGATCTCACGAAAGCGGGCGAGGCCGCGCGCCCCATGCCGCAACTGGCCCGTCAGGGCTTCGAGGTGCGGGCGCTGAAAAGCGGTCTGCTCACCGGGCTGACCTGGCTCGCCGCGTTGATTGCCGCGGTGCCGCTTATTTCAGTGATGTACCTGCTGCTGGTCAAGGGCGGCAGCCGCCTGTTTGGGGCCGATTTCGCGGAGGTTCTGACCGGGCTGCCGCCCGCCGGATTCGAACTGGGCGGCGGCATCGGCCCGGCGATCGTCGGCACCCTGGTGATGGTCGGCATCGCTTCGGTCATCAGCATCCCCATCGGCATCCTGGCGGCGATCTATCTCGGCGTGCTGGAGCCGCGCAGCCGGCTGGCCAATACCTCCCGCTTCCTCGCTAAGGTGTTGACCGGATTCCCTTCCATCATGGCGGGCGTGTTCGTCTATGCGGTCCTGGTCATCCACTGGGGCTATTCGGCCTGGGCCGGCGGTATCGCATTAGCGGTGCTGATGTTGCGCACCGTGGTCCTGGCCGCCGAGGAGGCGATCGCCCAGGTTCCCCAGCGGATGAAGGACGCCGCCTACGGCATGGGCTGCACCCGCACCCAGGTGATCTGGAAGGTGGTCTTGCCCACCGGTTTGCCGGGCATTCTGACCGGGGTCCTGCTGGCGGTTGCCGGTGCGGCCGGGGAGTCCGCGCCCTTGCTGTTCACGGCGTTGTTCAGCAACTACTTCATCTCCGAGTTGTCCGAGCCGACTGCCTCGCTCTCGATCCTCATTTACAACTTCTCCGGCATGCCCTTCCCGAACCAGATCGAGCTGGCCTGGACGGCGTCGCTGGTGCTGGTGCTGATCGTGCTGATGTTCAACATCCTGGCACGCCTGATCGGTCAGCCCAAGGTCTGATTTCACAGTTTCCAAGGTATCACAACCATGAACGCAGCAGCAGAATCGACGTTTGTCGCTGACCCCTACGCCGCCGTCGGTGAGGTCGTCATCGATTGCCAGGTCAATAAGATTTTCTACGGGGACTTTCTCGCCGTGCGGGACAGTCTGGTGCCCATCGAGCAGCATAAGATTACCGGTTTCATTGGGCCCTCGGGCTGCGGTAAATCCACGGTGCTGCGCAGCCTGAACCGCATGAACGATCTGATTCAGGTGTTCCGCTTCGAGGGCAGCGTGATGTACCACGGACAGGATGTCTATGGGCCCAAGGTGGACCCGGTGCTGGTGCGCCGCTATATCGGCATGGTGTTCCAGCAGCCCAATCCCTTCTCCATGAGCATCTATGACAACGTCGCCTTCGGGCTGCGGCTCAACCGCTTCAAGGGCGATATGGACGAGCGCGTACAGAAGGCCCTGGAACGCGCCGCGCTGTGGAACGAGGTCAAGGACAAGCTCAAGAACAGCGGTCTGTCGCTCTCCGGCGGCCAGCAGCAGCGCCTGTGCATCGCCCGCGCCATCGCCACCGAACCCGATGTGCTCCTGATGGACGAGCCCTGCTCCGCGCTCGACCCGATCGCTACCCGCCAGGTGGAAGAACTGATGCTGGATCTGAAAAAGAACTACACCCTGGCCCTGGTGACGCACAACATGCAGCAGGCCACGCGCGTGGCGGACACCACCGCCTTCTTCTCGGTGGACATCTCCCATGGCGGACGCACCGGCTATCTGGTCGAAATGGGTCCCACCGCGCAAATCTTCGAAGCCCCCAGGGAACAACTCACCAAGGACTACATCTCCGGTCAGTTCAGTTGATCCAAGTTGCGCGAGGGGACGACGATGAAGGCTTCAAGACGATTCGCGGGGGCGGTGTTGGCGGTGCTGGCCGCCGTGGTGATTCCGGCCTGGGCTGAAACGCCCGGTGAGCCGGCTGCGACCGCGACACCGGGGCTCACGATCAGCGGTGCCGGGGCGACCTTTCCCGCACCGCTCTACCAACGCTGGATCCTCGACTACCGGGAGGTGCGTCCGGATCTGACCTTCACCTATGACGCCAAGGGCAGCGGCGAGGGCGTGAAGCGCTTTCTGGCCGGCACCGTGGATTTCGGGGCCAGCGATGCCGCGCTTTCGGACGCGGAGCTCAAGCAGGTCGATCCCCAGCGGGGCGCCCTGATGATCCCCATGACCGCCGGAATGGTGGTCCTCGCCTACAATATTCCGGGCGTGGCCGAGGGTCTGGTGCTCAGTCGCGAGGTTTACGTCGACATCTTCGCCGGCCGCATTCGCCAGTGGAACGATCCGCGGATCAGCGCGGCCAATCCCGGCCTGACACTGCCCGCGAAGGCGATCGTCCCGGTCGTGCGGCGTGACTCCAGCGGCACCACCTTCGTGATGACCAATCATCTGGCGCATGTCGATCCGGGGTGGTCGCAGCAAGGTCCCGGCGTCGGCAAGCTGGTGGATTGGCCGGGTGCCGCCATGACCGCCAGCGGCAACGCCGGGGTCGCCCAGCGTGTCAAGATCACCGACGGTTCCATCGGCTATATGGAGTACGAGTTCGCCGAACGGCTGGGACTGCCCATTGCGATCCTGCACAATAAGGCCGGTCAGCCGATCATCCCCAGCCCAGCCGCGGGACAGGCCGCACTGGCCTCGGTGACCGAGATCCCGGCGGACTTGCGGGTCTTTGTTCCGGACCCCGAGGGGTCGGACGCCTACCCGATCGTCAGCTATTCCTGGCTGCTCTTGAACGCGCGCTATGCGGAACCGGCCAAGGCCGCGGCACTCAAGGACGCCCTGGCCTGGGGGCTCGATCAGGGTCAGTTGGTCGCGAGGGATATGGGCTATGTGCCCTTGCCCGCGGCCATGATCGCCAAGGCGAGCGAGGTGCTGGCACGGGTTGAATAGCGGAATAACCTGATGCCCAACATCGATCCGCGGCTCATGGCGACCATCCAGGAAGGCCGTTGTGTGGCCTTTGTCGGGGCTGGCTTCTCGGCCGCGGCCGGGTTACCCCAGTGGAAGGACCTGATCCGCGCGGTCGCGGGCGATCTGCCGGCGCACGCGCGGGGACCCGAGTACGCGCTGGTGGCGTCGATGCTCGACGACCAGCCCGCGCCGTCCAGCCGGGAACTGGCCATGGCGGCGCAACTCCTGTTCGATTCCCACGGCGAGGATGCGTTCCGTGAGCGCCTGGCCCTGGCCCTGCGCAAAGAACTGCTGCCCGCGGACATGCGGCTGCGCCTCAAGCACCTGTACGGCATCCCGTTCAGGGCGATCCTGACCACCAACTTCGACCCGCTGCTTCCCGGCCTGCCGCCCGGCCCCGAGGCCTATCGCAAGCTCTTGCGGGGTCGGCGGCCATCGCCCTGGCGTGAGGCCCTGGCGCGGGTGGCCCTGGATCCAGGGCCGCCGGGCGGGGAGCGGGCGGATGGCGATGCGGTCGTCATCCAACTCCACGGCCGGTTGGATGTCGCCCAATCGCTGGTGCTGACGCGCGCGCAATACCAGCGGCGCCTCTACGCCGACCCCGCGTACCTCACGGTGCTGCGGTCGCTGTTCGCCACCTCCACCGTCCTGTTCCTGGGCTATTCACTGAACGACGCCTACCTCAACGAACTGCGCTCCGAGCTGGTGGAGGCCTTTGCGGGTAGCGGCCGGAGCGGCGAACCGCTGGCGTGGGCGGTGATCGAGGGCGTGTCGGAGGTCGCCTGCCGGTACTACGAGCGGCACGAAGGTCTCGGCGTGGTCGCCTACTGCCGTGGCAAGGCCGGTCGGGATCACGCCGGCTTCGACGCCATCTTGAAGGCGATCTACGATCAGACCAATCCAATCCACCGGTTGGGCGAGTTGCTCGCCGGTCGGCGGGTGTTGTGGTTCGATCCGAACCCGGCGCACAACCACCGGGGACGCGACCTGTTACGCGCGGCCAGCGCGGAATGCGGCGACGCGGGCGATGCGTTCGGCGAGTGCTTTGTCGAGGCGCGGACGCTCGATCAGGCCTGGATGCGCTTGTTGGGCGCTGGTCGAATCGACCTTGTCGTTTGCCACTGGGGTCACGGCCTGGCGGCTGACGGACGCGCGAACGGCGAGGAGTTGCTGCGCCGCGTTGCCGGCCTGCGGGCGGGCGGGAACAATGCAGCACCGGTGGTGATCTTCTCCGGCGGCGGTGAGTATGAGTCGGTGAATCGCCGCCGCGCCCTGGATCTGGGCGCCGCCGAGTTCGTTTCCCGTTGGGAGGATCTGATCGCGGTATTGGAACGGGTGCTGGGCGAGACCTTTGCAGGTCGGGGCGGTAAATAGCGAGTCAGAAATCAGTTAAACAATAAATACACTCGTTGTCGTTGTCGTTGTCGTAATCGGAGAAGCGATTCAATGTGCGCATGAGCAGCCCGCTGTCTATTGCGTTTCGATTCGCTGCCTCGCCCTGGGGTCCAAAGCCGCCAAGCTTGGAAAGGCTTCGATCGCCACGCACGAGATCAACGCATCGTTGCGCTGCTTTTAACGCAAGGACCGCGAAACGATGCAATGCGATCGAGTCGTCGCGCGTATCATAAACTCGACAGCGACAATGACTGGACGCTGACCATACCGTGGTGGGGTGCCGAGCGTCAACGGCATTATGCCTGAAAGGAGCCGTCCGTGACCATTTCTCAACCCCTGCTGCACCGGGTCTTTCCCTATTTCAAGTGGACAGTCTTCGCCCTGCTGGGCATCAATGTCGTCCTGTTCTTTACCCATGAGACCCTGGCGGAGGGCCTGGACGGGTTGGCCTGGGTAACGCTCCTCATGCTCTTCGAGTGGGAGACCAGCCAACTCGACAAGCCCTATAGCTCGCGGTGGGAACGATGGGGGATACACGCGGGGCGCCTCCTCGCTTACGCGGTGATCCTGCACAGCACCTGGGAATACGCTTCGGCGGACTATATTGCCGAGCACGGGACGGTGGATATCTGGAATGCCTCAACCTGGCTCGTCATTGTCCTCCTGCTGGAGTACGACGTCTATTCACCGGGCGAGTATGCACGCTGGGAATGGTACCTGCGTAACGGTGCCAAGCTGGTCCTGTACGGCGCCCTGTTCGTCTATGCCGTGCTGTGGGGCCTGCGCGGGGATTGGCTCGACACCTATGACGCCCTGCTCTGGATCCTGTGCTTCTTCGCCATCGAGGTGAATGTGCTGGAGTTCGAGGAGCAGATTCCCTATGCCGATGACCCGAATGCCGCGGGACTGCGATGATCGTCACTAAATCCCCGCCGCCTGCTTGAGGTGGCCTTTCAGCTTACCGTGAAAGTAGCGGCGAGCACCCGGTCTGCCTGCGCGCACCGACCAACGAGGATCTCCCGATGGCGGTGGCCCTCGGGGGCGCCGCTGTGCTCGCCGGTACACTCTGTGCCGACTCTCATGGCGTCAACCCGGGTGTCAAAGAATCGATCGATGATGAACAAACCACGAGCGACACCGCCAGTGATTGGCAGCCCGACGGCGGTGCCGGAGGTCGTCAAACCGCAATCGAAAGGTCGTATCGTATCTCGCCTGACCGCGCGCCGCGTTGCCGCGCCCACCACTGAGACACTGAGACCGCCAGCGACTATGCCTGCCACACCCGCCCAACTGTCCGCTCTCACCGCCCAGCTCGTCGCCCTGCGGGACGGTGCCCTGGCGCTGGAACAACGTTTTGCCGGCGAGCTCGCCGCCATCGCGCCGCAGCGGCGCGACAGCGCGCGCAACCTGCTGCATTATCTCAGCGTGCGACATCACGACATCCGCGCCCTGCAACAGGAACTCAGCGCGCTCGGGTTGTCGTCGCTCGGGGTGCTGGAGCCGCATGCCCTGGCGAGCCTCAACGCGGTGATCGATGTGCTGGGGCAGATTCAAGGCACCGCGCCCGGCGCCGGGCACCCGAGCCCGCCCCCGCCCCCGGTGGACTTCAAGTCCGGCCCCCAGCGGCTGCGCGAGCACACCCAAGCCTTATTGGGACCTGATCCCCAAGGCCGCCTCGTGCGCATCATGGTCACTATGCCGAGTGAGGCGGCGACCGATGCCCAACTCGTCCAGAACCTGGTCGAGGCCGGCATGGATGTGATGCGCATCAACTGCGCCCATGATGGTCCCGCGGAGTGGGCGGCGATGGTCGACAATCTGCGCCGCGCCGAACAGACGCTGGGGTGGAGTTGCCGGGTCGCCATGGACCTGGCCGGTCCCAAGCTGCGCACCGGAACCTTGCGGGCGAGCGGTCGGGTGCAGCGCCTCGCCCCGCAGCGCGATTGCTTCGGTCGGCTGGCGCGGCCGGGACGGGTCTGGTTGACCCCCGCCGAGGCGGCCGAGCCGACGCCCTCGGACCTGCGCCTGCGCCTCGAGGTCGGCGGCGGACTGCTCGGTCACATCGCCGTGGGCGACCAGCTCGACTTCACCGACGCCCGCGGCCAGGCGCATTGCCTGCAGGTGCGCGAGGCGCAGGGCGCCTCCTGGGTGGCCGAGATCGAGCAGACCGCCTATGTAGAGGAAGCCACCAGCGTCACCGCCCGCCGCGGCGACGAATCCGTCGGCACCGGCGCCTTCACCAATGTGCCCGAAGTCATCCCGCCGATTGCACTGGCCGTCGGCGATCCGCTCGTCCTGACCCGCGTTGACGCACCCGGCCAGGGTGCCGAACGCGCCGCGGACGGCACCATTGTGACCCCCGCCCAGGTCCATTGCACCCTCGCGGCTGCCTTTGAGTGCGCCCGTCCCGGACACGCGGTCTGGTTCGACGATGGCAAGATCGGCGGGGTGGTCGCCGCCAATGACGGCGAGCGGATCACCGTCACCATCACCCAGACCGGACCCAAAGGGGCCAAGCTGCGTGCCGAGAAGGGCATCAACTTCCCCGACACGCCGCTCGCCATGTCCGCGCTCACTGAAAAGGATTTGGCCGACCTGCCCGCGATCGTGCGGCTGGCGGACATGGTCCAACTGTCGTTCGTGCGCGAGCCGCAGGATATCGCCCAATTGCACGCCGAGCTCGACCGCTTGGGCGCGCAGCGGCTGGGGGTGGTGCTGAAAATCGAGAACCGCCGGGCGTTCGAGAACCTGCCGCGCCTGCTGTTGGCGAGCCTGCACCGTCCCCCGGTCGGGGTGATGATCGCGCGTGGGGATTTGGCGGTCGAAGTGGGTTTCGAGCGGTTGTCGGAGGTCCAGCAGGAGATCCTGTGGCTGTGCGAAGCGGCCCATGTGCCGGTGATCTGGGCGACCCAGATTCTGGAGGGCATGGCCAAGACCGGCGCCCCCTCGCGCGCCGAGGTGTCGGACGCCGGCATGAGCGTCATGGCCGAGTGCGCCATGCTCAACAAAGGACCCAAGATCGTCGAGACCGTGCGTTTTCTCGCCGACATCATCGACCGCATGGATGAGCATTACAGCAAACAGCGCGCCACCCTGCGGCGCCTGGCAGTTGCCGATTTGGAGGATTGAGCCCGGTCGCGCGGTCGGTCCTCGCCGCATTGACGGCGTTGGGCCGATTACCGTGCAGGTGACCTCACCGACCTACAAAGGCGCGGCAGTTGCCGAGCCGTTATCGTGTCCCTTCCGGGTCCGGTGTTACACTGACCAGGCAACAGTCGGAGTACATGATGGCATCTTCCTTGGCGCGGGACATCCTGGCAGACATCGCAAAGCGTATCGCTGCCGACCTCCACCCGGAGCAGATCATCCTGTTCGGGTCCCATGCCTGGGGTACCCCGACCGAGGATAGCGACATCGACTTGCTGGTTATTCTGGCCGACTCCGACGAGCCGCCCCACCGTCGAGCCGTGCGCGCGCACCGCGCTTTGCGCGGAGTTCCCGTGCCGTGTGATATCATCGTTCGCACGCGGGCCGAGATCCAGCAAACCAATCCGGTGCGTTCGTCACTGCTGTTTCGTGCCTTGACTGAAGGGCGGCGATTGAATGGCTGATTTGCAGCGCCTGGACGCACTGGCCTGGCTACGCCGCGCCCGCGATGACCATAGGTGCTGCCAAGCGACTGTCCGGAACCGACCCTTATCCGGCGAGCGCTTCCCACCATTGCCGGCAAGCAGAAGGCGCTCAAGGCGGTAATCGCCGGTACCGGTGACGCGATCCCTAAGACTCATGACCTGCGCGTCCCGCTCGGGCGCTGTGTCGCCATCGATCGGTCACTCGACCAATTCTACGACTGGAACCGGCGCGTTTCCGCCAGCCGACTGGCTGCTTACGCCAATGTTCCGAGTGAGTCTCTGGCGTGACTTAGCGCCATTGGGGCCCGGCTCAATGTTAGTTCCGCTCTGCCCGCCGGATTTTAATTGATTGAACCTGGCCCCTTGTCTGCGATGTTGATCGCGCCCGCGGCCCCGGTGCCGTCGACATTGATCGCGGTATACCGGGCTGGTTTATGGATGTCTAAAGTTTCGCGCAAGGCTATAGGGATAGGTTTGTAAGTCCACCGATGACACGGGGTCGAGCCTGTGTCTATGTCCCGAAATCGCAACATTTGTCACGGGTGTCTCTTTTTTTCTCGATCGTGTTGCAAAGGATTTGTTGGCTCTCTATCATTCGCCCGACAAAAGACGATTGCTGGTGCACAAACCACCAGCTTCGGCGAGATGACTATAAGCTTCCTATTCATCTGGATTAATCGCAGATCCTGGTTGCGTTGCATCGAGCACGGTCGGCTCACGGTCTTTCCGCGCGCGCTTAGGTTTCACACACGTTGCATCATGAGTCCGATTGCGTTGGTTTATTCAGTCCTTGTTGTTAAATCCACAACATCGGAGATCACTGATGACCAAGAAGCTACTCACCCTGGCCGTCGCTGCCGCCATGGCTGCTCCGGCAATCGTTTTTGCCGAAGCGATCCTTTACGGCAGGCTCAATGTTTCGCTCGACTATATCGATGTCGATCAAAACGCCACGTTCTTCCGTCCTGGACGGCAAGTTGGCCCGACATTCAATATGGCGACGTTCACGGGCGCGGGGACTTACAACGCCGTGTCGAATCTGGGGACCTTCAGTCCCGTCTATTCGGCTATTGCCCCGAGCCTGGGCTCGCTGACGACAACAACCCTGAGTAACGAAGCGACGGCAGCCTACTACGAGGCAGCGACAGCCGCTCTGAATTCAGGCAAGACGCAGGTACAGGCGCAGGCAGCCGGTGTCGCTGCCGCGAATCTGTACAGCACCACGCTTTCGACGAACCCCACGGTGCGCGCAGCCCAGATCGCGAACATCGAGCGTGCGCGAGAAGCTGCCTTCGCGACCGGCGGGGCCGCGGCTGGTTTTACCGCGCTCGACAACTATTTCAGCGCTCAGGCAGACTTTCTGGAACAGAACTACGCGCTGGGCCGCATGACCGAGAGCGCTTACATGGCTGAGGTTGTGCGGCTCGAAAGTCTGGCGCGCATCGCAGTCGGATCGGCAGCTGTCGGGGCCTTCAGAACCGGCCAGTCGTTCAAGGGCTGGGGCATGGATCAGAGTTCGTTCGGCCCCGGCTCGCGCGTCGGTGTCAGGGGCTCGGAAGATCTGGGCAACGGCCTGAAGGCGGTCTATCAGATCGAACTCGGCGTTGACATCACCAACGCCACCCGCGATACCAACATCGCCAACGGCAACCGCGCAAACGGTTTTGCTTTCCGGAACACCTTCGTTGGCCTGGCCGGCGACTGGGGTACCCTCCTGCTGGGTCGTCACGACACCCCGCTGAGGCTCTCCACCAGAAATCTGGATCTGTTCTCCGACACCCTGGCGGACTACAACGGCACCATCGGCTTCCAGGATCTGCGCACCGATAGCAACGTGGCCTATATGTCCCCGAATTGGAGCGGCTTCCAGTTCATGGCAGCCGTCATGCCGCAGGGCGGTGCGACCTTGTCCGGCGCGTTCAACCAGGATGAAGACTCCATCGCCGGCGCCTACTCGCTGGCCGCGATGTACACGAACGGACCTTTCTATGGGTCTGTGGCCTACGAGTCGCTAGGGGCCGAGAACTACGCGGTTGACGACGACAACTACGAGTTGCTCTATGGTCCCGGCATGACCGCCGAGTCCGACAACAAGTGGCGTGTTGGCTTGGGCCTGCTGGACTGGAACGGCTTCAGCCTGACCGCGATCTACGAAGATCGTGAGCACATCCTGGGCGCCCCGGAAGATGCCGACGGCAATTTCTTCCAGGTGCAGGCCGGCTATGCCTTCGGCAACAATATGATCAAGGCGATGTGGGGTCGTGCCGACCTGAACCGTTGCGCCGATCCGAACAATGTCGGCTTCCGCTATACCTGCCCGTCGAGCGCCTTGGGTGAGTACTTTGCCGACAGCATCCTGGTCCAGAACAACGAGAAGAGTTCTTGGGCCGTCGGATATGACTACAACTTCAGCAAGCGCACCACCGCGTTCGCCCTGTACACCCAGCTTACGGATAACATCGAGGATGCGGATTGGAGCGGTTTCTCGATCGGCATGGTTCACAGGTTCTGATGATTTAGAAGCCTGCTTTCGGGCGGCCAGGGATGGACCAATAAAAACGGGGCCTTCAGGCCCCGTCTTTTTTTGTTGAGGCTAAGACACTGTCCATTAACTACTTCCCGATTTGTTTGGCCTGATGGTGGAGTTCCGTCCCGACAGCGAAGGCGAATGTCGTCCCCGAACGCGTCGCCGCGGTCGCGCCTGCGACCCAGCGGAGATGCTCGCCGGATCGGCTGACGCCACGGGGCGCTCAAGCGACTCGAAGAACTCGCGCATCGACAGCATCAGGGCCACACCGACTGAAAAGCCGATCGCAACAGGCACGAGATGACCGTCGATGTCCAGGTCCGGAAGCAGTTCGGATACGGTCGCGGCGAGTATCACCCCGGCGGTGAAGTACTGAAAGATGCTGGTCAGGGTCGGACTCGGACGCCTCCACCGCGCGACCAGCGCACTCACCCCTATACCTATGCCGGGGACCAATGCCAACAAGAATATGTCGGGATTATTCGATCTCGACCCCCTTCTCCTCGATTTCCTTCATGACCGCCTGGTAGACGGCCTCCTTGTGCTCCGCCTCCAGAACCTCGGGGCTCTTATTGCCGAAGAAGGACTGCGCGGCAAACACCAGGCCCGGCAAGACGAAGAACACCCCCAGGATGTAGCCGAAGACGACCAGGCGAGAGCGCTCGGCCCCGTTGGCCAGCGCCTGGGCGGCCTGCATGGGCAGCCTCCACAGCGGCGGGATGGCGGCGAAGAGCGCCACGCCGAATCCGTTGTAGAGCAGGTGCACGAGGGCGACCTGCAACGCGAAGAGTTCATACTCGCCAGTGACCGCTGTTGCCGCGAGCAAGGCCGTGATCGGGGTTCCGAGGTTTGCCCCCAGGGTGAAGGGGTAGACCTGGGCCAAGGTGAACACCCCGGCACCCGCCATCGGCACGATGAGCACGGTGGTCAGGGTCGACGACTGGACGATGAGGGTCACGACCAGGCCGGAGAGGACCGCCAGCGCCGCGCTCTTGCCGACGGCGGCGTTGAAGACGCGCTGGGCCTTGCCCGTCATCACCGCCTTGAGGCTCTTGTTCAGGGCATATACCACACCCAGAACCGCCGCGATACCGACCACGATCATGACGAAGCCGCTGATCTGGTCCGGAAGCAGCCCGATCAGATCCCGCAGCGCATTGATGACCGGCCGCGTGATGGTCCGAATGAAATCGAAGTCCCGCATCGAGGCGTCGCCGCTCCCCTCGAAGAGCTTCGCCAGGTATCCCGCCAGCCGCTCCAGCGGGTGGAACAGCATCTCGATCGGCAGGAAGATCAGGATGGTGAACAGGTTGAAGAAATCGTGGACGGTCGCGGCACTGAACGAGCGGTTGAACGCCTTATCCTCCCGCAGGTTGCCCAGGGCGGCAAGGGTGTTGGTGACCGTCGTCCCCATGTTGGAGCCCATGATCATCGGAATCGCCATGGCCACCGGGAGACCGCCACCGACCAGACCCACGATCACCGAGGTCACCGCGCTGGAGGACTGCACCAATGAGGTCGCCAATACGCCGAGCAGGACACCCACGATCGGGTTCGTGGCAAACTCGAAGATCGCTGTAGCCCCAGCCGCGCCCCCGGAGACCGACCGGAAGCCCTGGCTGAGGAGCCCGACGGCAATCATCAGCGCATAGACAAGTGCAAGAACGATGAGCCACTGCACGACTCGCTGGATGTCGCTCGCCCCTTCCTCGGCGTCTCCCGCAACGCCTTGCGACACTCCAGCGCCACTCCCAACTGTGTCTTCGCCGCTCATAAAGCACCTCCAGAGGTTCAATTGCTCGGTCAATACGTTGAAAATGGCGGAACGTCCCGGGTCGCGTGGGCACCCCGACTTTCTCGCCTTGCCAAGTTTAGATGTGAAGTGTGACAATTCGCCGGGACCCTATGAAGCAAGGGTTATCGGCGCACTCAGGGGCGTGCTCGCCGATGCGTGTCGGCGCTGCAGCGTCCAGCAGGACTCGCGTGTGCGGGGTCGCCTGGGAAACGCTGATCAGATCAACGTTGTTCGAGGTATCATCGATACGCCGAGCGCGCTCGCCATGAGTTGAATCCTCATCCCGCGGTCACCCCACGGTCATCCTAATGTTATCGACAGAGACGCCCGACGACGCGATGAATGAGCCGATCCGACCGGCACCAGAAACGGCGGACCGGCTGATCCTACGCGTGATCAGCGGCTATGCGGCCCTGTTCGTCGTCTTCGGTTTTCTGGTCTCCAGTCCCACCGAAATCGGCGAGGGGTTGGTCGCGATAATGACGTCGCGCGACACCCTATTGACCGATTATTTCGGCGTCGGCGGGGTAGGCGCCGGATTCGTCAATGCGGGCCTGCTGACCCTGAGTGCGTGCCTGGTCTACTTCCTCGTGGGGGCGAGGCTCAATGGTGCGGCGGTGGCCGCACTCTTTCTCCTGTTAGGGTTCGGCCTGTTCGGCAAGAATCTGCTCAATATCTGGTTCATCGTCTTCGGCGTGGCGTTGTACGCGCGTTTCAAGGGACAGCCATTCGCGACCCACATCAATGCCGCGTTCTTCGCAGTGGCGCTGTCGCCGGTTACCTCGGAGATCCTCTTCAGCTCCCTCTTGCCGGTTGAAGTCGCAGTGCCCCTTGGCATCGGTACCGGAGTCCTGATCGGATTCATCCTGCCGCCGGTGGCGGCCCAGGTGTTCAAGGCCCAGATGGGCTTCGCGCTCTATAACATGGGATTTGCCGCGGGCCTGGTCGGGATCTTGATCGTTGCCTTATACAAATCCTACGGGTTCGTACCGGACCCCGTGCTCATCTGGACCACCGGGAACAATCTTCTGCTGGGAAGTTTCGTCGGGTTTGTGTTGGCGACCATGCTGGCGATCGGACTCCTGCTGGATCGACACGCGCCCTGCGGCTTTGCGCGGATCCTGCGCGAATCCGGCCAGGCGCCAACCGACTTCATCGCCATCGGCGGGTTCGGCGCGACCTTGATCAATATGGCGCTGAGCGGGGCGATCGGGCTGGCCTACGTCCTGGCCGTGGGCGGTGACCTGAACGGCCCGGTGATCGGGGCGCTGTTGTCGATCATGGGGTTCGCAGCGTTCGGCAAGCACCCGAAGAACCTCGTGCCGATCATCATCGGTGTCGTCCTGGGCTCGCTGGCAAAGCCGTGGCACTTGGCTGACCCCTCCATCCTGCTCGCCGCGCTCTTCGGCACCAACCTGGCGCCGATCGCCGGACGCTTCGGTTGGGGCTGGGGCATCGCCGCGGGCTTTTTGCACTCGTCAGCGGTGCTCAGCGTGGGTGTGATGCACGGCGGACTGAATCTATACAACAACGGCTTCGCAGCCGGGATCGTCGCCACCGTTCTGGTTCCCATCATCATCGCGGTGCAATCCGGCAGGGCGCCGGTCGAACCGCCGCTTTGCCAGCCATCCGGCGCCTCGGGACGGCGCGTCGATGACGGTGATGCATGACCGGGACCGCCTGCCGCGGCCCGCCTGGCGACGGCGGCGCGGTGAGGCTCGCCCGATGCTCAAGCGACCCCCGCTGTCGCCCGATGATGGGAACGGGCTCAGGAACTGACCACGCGCTCGGTTCACGACTCCGTAACACCGCGGTGGGATGATCCACACGCGGCGTCTCGGACGCCGCGTGAGACCCCGTCGCAACCCCTCTAGTCAGGAGCACTCAGCATGCATCTGCATCGTATCGGCGCGGCCGCGCTCGCCTTGGCCCTCAGCTTACTGCTCAGCCTGCCGGCGCAGGCGCAGCAGGTCCGGATCAACGGCGGCGGGGCGAGCTTCCCGTTCCCGCTCTACTCGGCGTGGTTTCGTCACTTCAATCGGGAGAATCGGGGGATACGGATCAACTACCAGTCGGTCGGCAGCGGCACCGGCGTGCGCAACGTCATCAACCGCACCTTCGATTTTGGCGCCAGCGACGCGGCCATGACCGACGAGGAGATGGCCCAAGTGCGCGGCGGGGTGCTGGTGCTGCCCATGACGGCCGGTGAGATCGTGCTCGCCTACAACCTGCCGGGGATCGACAATGTGCGGCTGCCGCGCGCCGTCTACCCGCTGATCTTCTCCGGTGAGATCACCAACTGGAGCGATCCGCGGATCGCCGCGGCCAATCCTGGCGTGACCCTCCCCGACCGGACGATCCGGGTCGTGCGGCGGTCCGATTCCTCGGGCACCACCTTCGTCTTCACCCAACACCTGAGCGCCATCAATGAGTCCTTCCGCACGCGGGTGGGGACCGGCACCTCGGTGTCCTGGCCGAACCAGCCGAATATCATCGGCGCACCGCGCAACGATGGCGTCACCGCCACCGTCAACCAGACGGTGGGTTCGATCGGTTATATCGAGTATTTCTTCGCCACCTCGACCAACGCTCAGGTGGCAATGTTGGAGAATGCCGCCGGTCAGTTCGTCGCGCCCAGCGACGAGTCCGGCCAGGCGGCCCTGGCCGGCGCGGACCTCACGGGCAAGGACCTGCGCATCTGGGTGACGGACCCCGCTGACCCGGCGGCCTACCCGATCGTCACCTTTACCTGGATGCTGTTCTTCCGCGAGCACGGCAACGAACGGATCAGTGCGGCCCTGCGCGACTTCGTCACCTGGGCGCTGGCGGATGGTCAGGGAATGGCGGCCGACCTCGGCTACATCCCGATGCCGAAGGCCGTCGTGGAGCGCGTTCAGGCGGAGATCCCCAACATCCGCTAGCGGGTCGGGCAGCGTTCCGGCCGGCGCCGGGGCGTCGCCCACTGGAGGTCGAGGCGTTAGCCGGACCGGGCCGCGCAGACGCGATGTCGACCGGCTGAAGCCTCGACCTCCGGTATTCTAGGGGCCGGAATGACGATCAAGGCCTGCCTGACCTTCCTGTTGCCAATTCACTGCAAGGCCGACGGGGCGGCCTGAGCGGTGGCGATATCCCCGATCGCGGCCTTCTTGCGATTACCCAACGGTGCGTCGATCTTGCCTTTTACCTCGGCCCGGTCAGCGCCTTTGTAGCCCTTGATGTGCTCGTCGCCTGGGTAGCGGGACTGCGACCGGGGGAGGTGCCAGTACAGCCCGAAGTGCGACCCGGCAGTCCGCCATCCAGGCTTGGCACCCCGAGTCGCTAAAGCATCCGGCGCCAGTAGATTAAGACGAAGGCGACGATGACGGAGGCCAGCATGACCCCCATGACCCAGACAAACCCATTGGCATCCTCGAGCCACGGCAAGCCGCCGACGTTCATGCCGAAGATGCTGGAGATCAGGGTGATGGGCAGAAACAACGTCGCCGCAACGGAAACAAAATAGAGATTACGGTTCGTTCGTTCGGTGAGGCGTCGGTCGATCTCTTCGTTCAGCAGCCGCGCCCGCTCCTGCACGAGTTCGAGATCTTGAGTTACCGACGACAGCGCCCGGCCCAACCTGACCAGATCCTTGGACGCCAGCCCGTCCCACCAGGGCGGAAGATGTCCCGGAAGGTCGCGCAGGGCATGGCCGTCGGCGCTGACTTGGCGTCGCAACCGAGCCATTGCCAGGCGATGCTGTCCGAAATTCATCTCGTAATCGCGACCAGAGAATACACGATCTTCGGCATCATCGATCAGATCGCCATACTTGGCGACCATCTTCTGGAACGTTGCGAGCAAATGGCCCAATAGACGGTTGAGTAAGGCCGCGGTGGTCTCGATCCGCACCCCGCGGTCAAGGTCCCCGTGTAACAGGCCCACCGCTGAGATCGTATGATGCCGCCCAGTCACCAAGCAGGTCTGATCGGCGTAGAAGCGAAAAGCGCCGAATTCTTCGGGATTGTCGGCAAGGACGTCCGATAAGACTCCGGCGATGGTGCGCCCGGTCGCTTCAATGCGGGTATTGTGTTCACTCGACAGGAGGAAATCCCGGCTTTCCGGACTGAGCCAGGCGCAGGCATTGACCCACTCGACGGCACGCCGATCGTTAAGGTTGAAATGTAACCAGACGCAACCTTCGGGTGGCTGCAGCGCACTGAGCGCATGGAGATCAAGGGCGGCGGCTGGTCCTTGCGACTGAAGTTGAAAGCCGAAGATGAGTCCCCCGTCATCGTGCAGATCGACGCCCATTACGACTATTTACTCCCATCGCCGGCTCGGTCGGACTCGCGCCGCACACGGGCAGGAAATCCCACTAGTTACACAGAAGTATCCAACTCGCTGTCCCGGTCGTCAAGAAGGGAGACAAGCGCCGTGGTATTGTCATCGACACCTGTCGGCAACGTCAGCACGCGCCCTGGACCCATCTGGTCAAGGCCATCGCTGACCAGCGCTAGGGATTGCCGGCTGGCCCCGCTGCGGCAGGCGGGGGTCTGAACGGTTACTTTCGATTGCCTTTGCCGGATGCGTTCTATGCAGCGGTGTGCGCGGACACTTGGCGGCTGGATGCCCGCAGTGGCCTTGACGGCGCTGCGCTCGGCCAGGAACTGGTTCGTTGTGCCACCCTGGCGCCCTCCAGCCACAACACCCAGTGCTGGAAGTTCGCGCTGGAGGGCAACGGCCGATCCATCGCGATCCTGCCCGATCTGGCGCGTCGCTGCCCGGCGGTGGACCCGGACGATCACCACCTCTTCGTTTCGCTGGGTTGTGCCGCCGAGAACCTGATCCAGGCCGCGCTGGCCCGCGGTCTCACGGGTGATGTGCGGTTCGACCCGGCAAGCGACGCGGTGCGCGTGGCGCTCGAACCCACACGCGCGCAGTCCTCATCCCTGTTCATGGTGTTCGTCGGCCAGTCGGCCGACAAGGCGCACTGGGTAGACGTCGGGCGCTGCTACGAGCGGTTCGCGCTACAGGCAACGGCACTGGGCATTCGCAATGCCTTCTTGAACCAGCCCGTCGAGGTTCGATCGCTGCGGCCGCAGTTCGCCGCCGCGATCGGACTGGCTGATCAGCGCCCCGACCTGGTGGTGCGCTTCGGCCGTGGCCCGACGATGCCATCGTCACTGCGCCGACCTGTTCAGGCCGTGATGTTCTAAAGCTCCAATCGATTAAGCCAGTTGCGAATTGAGTCACCTTCCGGCGCTTTGGTTTTGAGTGTGCGTGGTCGGACGGCATCAATCGATCGCATAGGCCTCCACGATCACGTACTGCGGGTCCTCGCTGCCTTGGTCATAGACGAAGATCAGCGGCTTGGCGGCGGTCGCGATGGCCTCGTGCGCGGCGGCGCAGACGGCGCCGAGGCGCACCGAGCCGTCCGGCGCCCATTGCGCGTTGCGGCTGCGCGACATGCGCACGTCGGCGTACCAGTCATCCTTGTGCCCCGACTGAGCGCCGGTCCAGTGGTCATCCTTCGGGCGCGTGCCGCCCTGCCAAACGTCCACCGCGAGACCGACGCGGTAGCCGTGCGACCAAACGTCCTTGAGTTCCTTCGGCGCCTTGTCGTCGCCGCAGACCTTGACCGGATTGGCGGTGGCCTTGGCGCCGGCCTTGGGGGCGATATCGATCAGCGCCCAATCGGTCTTGGCCTCCTTGATCACCCCCTTGTTCTGGGCGAGCTTGACGATGACCGGCTGGCCGGCCAGTTGCAGCAGCTTCGGCCAGTTGTCGGCACCGGCCGAGAAGTTGATCAGGGTGTCGCCGGCCAGGCACGTGGACTCCACCGACTTCTCGGCGCTGCTGAACCAGCCCTCGTTGCTGCCTTTGAACGAGGTCTTCATCAGGTCGCAGTTCAGGATGCGCGCGACGGGCGCCGAGCCGGCCAGCGCGATCCCGGTGGTGTCGAAGGTGCCGGCCAGCAGCGGGACGGCGGCGATCAGGAACAGGGCGGATGCGATGGTGGTGGACCGTTTCATCACGGGTTTCCTTTAAGCAATGTGTTGGTGTGGGTATCGGTTGGCCGGACTGCTGCCGGCAAGAGGGGATCAAGTTCCGGCGGGACTCTTGCGCGACAGGCGAAACGCGCCGGCAACTCCGGGGTTTCCCGAGGACAGCCAATGCGTATCCTGGCGGAGTCTAGTCTAACCGCGATTGGTTGCGCCTTTGATACCGGGACTGGGCGGGTCCGCCGTTAGGTCAAGACGCAAGACTGCGCCAACGCGGGCGACAGAGCCGCCAAGACGGCCTGCCGGACCGTTACAACGCTGTCACATCTTCCTGTCACACTTGCGCCTAAGTCTACGCGGAATCCGCGTGGCCCCGCCCGTCTATCCATCCATCGGCTTCGGAGGTCTCATGTTCACGGACCTGTCGCGAACCCCGTTCGCCGCCGCCCTGGCGGTCTCGCTCCTTGGTCTTGCTCCCGGTGCCGCCTCCGCGGCGGAGGTGGAGAACCGCTGTACTCCGACGCCGAACCAGGTCGTGGTGCGCTTCACCTACGGCTCCGAGAAAGCACCCTGGATCCACGAGGTCACCGACGCCTTCAACCGGCAGGGCGAGCAGACCGCCTCCGGCAAGACCATCTGCGTCCATGCCATCCCCAAGGGGTCCGGCGATGCGGTCAACGAGATCAAGAACGGTCAGGCCGGCCCCGACGAGGTCCACGCCACCAGTCCGGCCTCGGACCTCTATGTGAACCTGATCAATTTCGAGTCGACCGAAACGCAGGGCCAGGACCTGCTGAAGGTCGAGGGCTTTCTGGTCTCATCCCCGGTGGTGATCGCCGTATGGGAGCCGGTGCTCGCCAAGCTGGGCCCGGCCGATCAGGTGGGTTGGGCCGAGGTCTTCAAGCGCTCGGCCGCGGGCGGCTTCCGCTATGGTCAGACCAGCCCGGAGAGTTCCAACAGCGGGCTGTCGGCCCTGGTTGCCCAGTTCTATGCGGGGGCCGAAGCGGAGGCCGGACGGTCGGTGCCGCGCCTGTCGCTCGCCAAGGTCGAGGATCCCAAGGTCCGCGCATTCGTCGCCAAGGTCCACGAGAGCGTCATCCATTACGGCCGCTCCACCGGCTTCTATGCCGAGAAGATGCGGGCCGGCGGCCCCCAGTACGCGGATGCGGTGGTGCTCTATGAGAGCGACGTGATCCAGGCCAACCAGTACATCCGTGACCAGGGACTCAAGTTCCCCAAGCTGCTGGCGGTCTACCCCAAGGAGGGTACCTTCGCCACCAATCACCCCTTCGCCATCGTCAAGCGCGATTGGGTGGACGCGGATGAGGAGGATGGCGCCAAGCGCTACTTCGCCTTCCTGATGTCCCCCCAGACTCAGGCCAAGGCGCTGCAATACGGGTTCCGTCCGAGCGTTGCCCTCGATATGGACCCGAAGATCTATGCCATGGTGTGGAGCCCGGACCATGGGGTGCAGCCATTCGAGACGGTGCACAATTTCCTCGCCACACCCGGCGGCAACGTGGTCAAGGCCGCCCGCGATGCCTTCCGCGCGATCAAGAACAAGTCCCAGGTCGTGCTGGTGATCGACCGCTCCGGCAGCATGGACACCAAGTTGCGCGACAACGAGCGCGGGGTGGAGCGCTCGCGGATGGAGATGGCGGTGGAGAGTGCGAACCTGCTCGCCGGAACCCTCCAGGACAAGGACCGCCTCTCCCTGCTGCTCTATGACTATCAGGTCCAGTATTCCGATTTGACGCCCAAGGGCCAGCCGATCGCCATGGATGCGGCCGGCAAGGCGCGCCTGACGGAGGCGCTCGCCAAGATTCGCCCGGCGGGCGGCACCGCCATGCGCTCGGCCATCGCCACCGCCTGGACCGACCTCTGTCAGGCGATCAAGGCCGACCCGTCGGACCGGTCGATCCGCGTCCTGGTGGTCCTGACCGATGGGGTCGACAATGCCTCGAAGGTCTCGGATGCCGACCTGATCCGGCAGATCGGCTTCGCCCAGGGTGACGGCCGCGGTGGTTATCTGGGCGATCCGGCCTGCAAGATCCCGGTCTTCGGCGTCGCCTTCGGCGGCCAGGCGGACGACGCGCCGCTCAAGGCCGTCAGTGCCGCCGCCGGCGGCGAGACGCGCCGCGGGGACTCCGCGGAGATCCGCGAGATCTTCAAGCGCTTCAGCGAACTCCTGTGATCACTGCCAAGTCGAGGACGATCCCGATGTCACCATCCGCGAATCCCGCGCCGACCACAGGCCGCACCAACACCGCATTCGACAGACTCGGCCGCATGGCAGCCTGCACGTTGCTGGCGTTCGCCGTCGCACTCGCCGCGCCCACGCTACCGGCGGCCGAGAAGCTGTTCGACTTCGGCAGCCTCAACGTCGACCTGTCCAAAGTCCAGGCGAAACCCGGCGCGACCCCCGATCAAGCCGGGACCCCATCGGGCACGGCGGTGAAGGAGGCGCCCGCCCAGCAATTGCCGAGCACCCCGGAGAGTCCGGCCCCGGCCGTCTTGCCGCGCGACGGTCAGGAGTCGATCGGCGCCACGGTCAAGACGCAGGCGATCACGGTCAAGCCGGTGGAGGTGAGCGCGGCCAAAGCCGGGCAGCAGCAGGTGAACTATCCGGTGCCGGAAGACCGGCAGGTGATCGAGGTCAAGATCGCCGCCGGCTCCGAGAAGAAGGACTGGTTCGAGGAGGCCGCCCGGCGCTTCATGGCCGACCCCAGCCTCAACAGCATCGACGGCAAGCCCATCCGGCTCACCATCGACAAGATCGGCTCGACCGAGTCCGCGACCCTGCTGGCCGGCGGCAAGACCATGCACGGCGGGCGCAATGAGTATCAGGTGTGGGCCCCCGCCTCCAGCATCTTCCGCGGTGTGGTGGAGGACGCCTTCACCGGCGGCAAGCTGTTCGAGACCGATGACTCGGTGGCGCGCAGCCCGATGGTCTTCGTCACCTGGGAGCCGGTGCAGCAGGCGATCGATCAGAAGCTCCAGAAGTCGATGAGCTTCGATACGCTTACCGAGATTTTCTCCCGCGAGTTGGGCGGCGACAAGATCGACCCGAATGGGCGCAACTTCCAATTCGGCTTCACCCGCCCGCAGGACTCCAACAGCGGCGCGGTCGCCCTGATCACGATGGCCTACGAGTTCTTCGCCAAGGACCGGGCGTACTACAAGATCCGGCTGGATGACTTGAAGAACCCCGACTTCCAAGCCTATCTGGCCTTCATGAAATATCTGTCGGACCAGACCAAGGACAGCACCGGCAAGCTCGCCGAGCCGCTGATGCAGGCCGGTTACGGGGGCCAGCCGTTGTCCAGCGTCTATGTGTACGAGAACCTGGGTGTGAAGCTCGCTTTCATCCGCAAGGCCAATGACCCGGCCGGGGCCAAGCCGGTGATCCGTTATCCCAAGTACAATCTCATCTCGGATCATCCCTATTACACTCTGCGTCACGGCAATTCCCAGGCCCAGGTCGAGGCCGCGCGGCGCTTCAAGGACTTCCTGCTGACCCGCGACATCCAACTCCTGGCCCTGCAAAAGGAGGGCTTCCGCCCGGTCAGTACCCAAATCTCCAACCAGGAGATGAACGACGTGCTGGGCGGCGATTTCGTGACCGAGAACGGACTGGTGCCGGACCTGATCAAGGCCTCCCAGATCCTCATCCCGGCCCAGAGCGGCGAGGTCATCATGGCCCTGATCCGCACCTACCAGGGGCTTGGGGACCCGGTCGGACCCAACTTCTGAATCATCGAGGAACCACGACATGAGGACCCAAGGGCCGACGCCGAGCGCTCGATGCGCGTACCTGCCCCTGCTTGCTCTGGCCGCCCTGATGGCGGCCACGGCTGCTGCCCAGGCGGCCAGCTTCGGTGATTACCTGAAGCAGTTGGGCGGCTTCTCATTCGGCGGAAGCGAGTTCAGCCCCGCCGATATGGCCGGCAACCAGAAGCAATGGGAAGACCGCGAGCGCTGGGTCAAGGAGGCCCTGGACCAGGCCTATCTGGCCCTGGCACGCTCGGACAAAGAGGTGAATCTGTTCGATTTCCAGAACTATTACAATGTCCTGTCCATCCAGTGGACCCCCGAGTACCTGACCGACCCGGCCCATATCGGCAATCTCAACGCCTACGCGACCTTCACCGAGTACCTCTCACGGTATCTCAAGGTCAAGCAGGAACTCATCACGAAGATCGCTGAACTCAACCGTCACTATGCAGTACTGAAGCAGATCGATCCGCGCCGCCTCACCGGTCCCTTCCAACTGGACACCGGCGGCCAGGCGCAGTCCTACACCCAGCAGGCCGCCGGCTCGGTGGACGCGACCGCCCACCAGGCGGCCCTGGCCACTTCCGCCGGGGCGGTGGAGAAATACACCGCGGAACTGAATCGCGCCATCGACTATGGGCTCGATCTGGAAGGCCACTTCAAGCAGGCGACGGGGATTCAGTGACGGTTTCTAAATTAAACAAGTCTTTTTGTTGTTGACGAGGTCAGCGGTCGTCGCGGCGCGGTACGTCCAGTCAGGGTTCATCCAGGCGACACATTCGGTTGCTACCTTATTGCAATGCAATATCGCAGCCCACCGTCGGCCCGATCCCAGGGCCTGCCGCCAGCGAGGACCCCAGCGTGGAATCCACAACCGCCGACTTCATCGAGAACCGGACCTTCGACGAGATCCAGATCGGACAGACCGCGGAACTGGAGCGCACCCTGACCCGCGACGACGTGGCCCTGTTCGGCAAGGTGTCCGGAGACCTCAACCCGATCCACACCGACGCGGCCTATGCCGTGGAGAGCGGGGCCCGGGGGGTGGTCGGCCACAGCCTCTGGGCCACCAGCCTGATCTCCAGCTTGTTGGGCAACGTGCTGCCCGGTCCAGGTACGGTGTATGTCAGCCAGGACTCCAACTTCCACCGGGCGGTGGACTTGGGCGACACCCTGACCGCCCGCATCCGGGTCCGCGAGCGCCGCGAGGGGCGCGTCGTCCTGTTCGACTGCGAGGTCCGCAACCAGCGCCATGAGCCGGTGATGGACGGCGTGGCGCAGGTCGTGGCGCCGGCGGAACGCATCCGCTTCCGCCGCGTGGAGGCCCCCGAGGTTTCGGTTCGGCACCACGACAGCTTCGGCGTCCTGTTGGAGGCGGTCCAGGCACTGGAGCCGGTGCCGACGGCCGTGGTTCACCCGGTCGACCAGGTCTCGCTGCAAGGCGCCATCGAGGCCTTCCAGGACGGCTTCATCCAGCCCATCCTGATCGGGCCCTTGGGCCGCATCCGCAGCGTTGCGGATGAACTCGGGCTCGACCTCGGCAGCATTGAGATCATCGACGTCGCGCACAGCCATGCCGCCGCCGCGCGCGCCGTGGCCCTGATCCGCGAGGGCCGTGCCGAGATCCTGATGAAGGGCAGCCTGCACACCGACGAGGTGCTCGCCGCCGTGCTGGACAAGGTCAACGGCATCCGTACCGCCCGGCGTATCAGCCACGTCTTCGTGATGGACGTGCCCACCTACCCCAAGCTGCTGCTGGTCTCCGACGCGGCCGTCAACATCGCCCCGGACCTGGAGGCCAAGGCCGACATCTGCCAGAACGCGATCGACCTGGCCCACACCCTGGGAGTCGCGCGACCCAAGGTTGCGATCCTGTCCGCGGTGGAAACGATCCGGCCCAAGATCCAGTCCACCTTGGACGCCGCCGCACTCTGCAAGATGGCCGAGCGCGGCCAGATTCAGGGCGGCGTCTTGGACGGCCCGCTCGCCATGGACAACGCGATCAACCCGGAGGCGGCGCGGATCAAGAAGATCGCCTCGGAGGTCGCCGGGGTCGCCGACGTGCTCATCGTCCCGGATCTGGAGTCCGGCAACATCCTCGCCAAGCAACTCATCTTCCTCGCCAACGCGGAAGCGGCCGGGGTGGTCCTGGGCGCGCGGGTGCCGATCGTGCTGACCTCGCGCGCCGACAGCGTGCGCACGCGCCGCGCCAGCGCCGCCGTCGCCGTGCTCCATGCCCATGCGGTGCGTCAGGGGCTGATCCTGAAAGACCTGCCCAAGGACCTGGTCAAGGGTGCTTGAGGAGGCCGCCATGAACGACCTGATCCTCACCCTGAATGCCGGGTCTTCCAGCGTCAAGTTTGCCCTCTACGAGATTGTCGATGACGCACCGGCGGTGCGCGTGAAGGGCCAGGTGGAGGGCATCGGCACGGCCCCGCATTTCGTCGCCAAGGACCCCTCGGGCAAGCTGCTGGCCGAGAGCTACTGGGAAGCCGTGCCCGCCGGCCAAGGCCACGCCCGCGCCTTCAAGCAGATCTGGAACTGGCTGGCGGACGCGGCCCAGGGCCAAGCCATCCTCGCCGTGGGTCATCGGGTCGGCCACGGCGGCGAGACCTATGCCGAGCCGGTGCTGGTGGACGCGCAGGTTCTGCACGTCCTGACCGGCCTGATCCCACTGGTGCCGCTGCACCAGCCGAACAATCTGGCCGCGATCCGGGCGGTGGCGATGGACCATCCCGAGCTGCCGCAGGTGGCTTGCTTCGACACCGGTTTTCATCGCGGGCGCGCTCGCGTGACCGAACAGCTCGGCCTGCCGCGGGCGCTCCTGGACCGTGGGGTCAAGCGCTACGGTTTCCACGGACTTTCCTATGAGTACATCGCCGGGCGCCTGCGCGAGCTGGCCCCGGAGGTCGCCGACGGCCGGGTGGTGGTGGCCCACCTGGGCAGCGGGGCGAGCATGACCGCCTTGATCGGCGGACGCAGCGTCGATACCACCATGAGCTTCTCGGCCCTGGACGGGCTGCCCATGGGCACCCGCTGCGGGGTGCTGGACGCGGGGGTGATCCTGTTCCTGATGCGTGAGGACGGGTTGGGGGTCACCGAGTTGGAGGACCTGCTGTACAAGCGGTCCGGGCTGCTGGGTCTCTCCGGGGTCAGCAACGACCTGCGCGACCTGCACGCGAGCGACGACCCGCGCGCCGCGGAGGCGATCGACTATTTCTGCTATCGCATCGGCCAGACCCTGGGGGCACTGTGCGCCTCCATCGGCGGTCTCGATGCCCTGGTATTCACCGCCGGAGTCGGCGAAAACGACGCGGTGGTCCGCGCCAGGGTCTGCCGCGACGCCGCCTGGCTCGGCATCAGGCTCGACGAGGCGGCCAATGGGACCCAAGGCCCGCGGATCAGCCCGCCGGGTGCGATCCCGTCAGTGTGGGTCATCCCCACCGACGAAGAGGCCATGATCGCCCGCCACACCTTGCGCGTCGTACGTGAACTTTCGTCGCCAACATTGGGATCAGATCATGCTTGATGACAGCTATTTCAGCCTTGACGGCAAGAAGGGCCTGGTGATCGGGATTGCCAACGAACACTCGATCGCCTACGGCTGCGCCAGGGCCTTCCGCACCTTGGGGGCAGACCTGGCAGTCACCTATCTCAACGACAAGGCCCGGCCCTACGTAGAACCGCTCGCCAAGACGGTCGACGCCGAGCTCTTTCTGCCCTGCGACGTGATGGTGGAAGGCGAACTGGAGTCGGTCTTCGCGGCCGTGCGTGAACGCTGGGGCCGACTCGACTTCGCGGTCCATTCCATCGCCTTCGCTCCGCGCGAGGACCTGCAGGGGCGGTTGGTGGACTCCTCCGCCGCGGGGTTCGGCCTGGCCGTCAACGTCTCCGCCCATTCCTTCCTGCGCATGGCGCGCTTGGCGGAGCCCCTGATGGCAGACGGCGGCTCGCTCTTCGCCATGACCTTCTACGGTGCCGACAAGGTGTTGCCGACCTACAACCTGATGGGTCCGGTCAAGGCCGCACTGGAGGCGGCGGTGCGCTACGCCGCCGCTGAGCTCGGACCCAAGGGCATCCGCGCTTATGCCCTCTCCCCCGGTCCCCTGCACACGCGCGCCGCCTCCGGCCTCAAGGGCTTCGATGCCTTGGTGGACAGCGCCGAGCAGCGGGCCCCCCTGCGGCGGCTGGCGGAGATCGACGACGTGGGGGCAGTCGCGGCCATGCTCGCGACCCGCACCGGCGTCATGCTGACCGGGCAGACCATCTACGTGGACGGCGGCTTCCACATCACCGGCTGACCGCCGCCAACGTCTCGACTGACCGGAGTAGACTATGCACAACTTCCCCGATTTCTCCCAGCAGCCGGAGGTGGCGAATGCCCTCACCGGGCTCGGCCAGTCCGCCAAGGACAGTAGCGAGGCCTTCGTGGGCTACGCCAAGGACTTGGACTTCATCGCCAAGACCCACGGTGAGCGGGCGGCCAAAACGGCACAGACCAACCTCCAGCGCAACCATGAGGCCTGGACCACTGTCACGAAGGCCCTGATGTCGCCCCAGTTGGCCCCGCAACTGGCCCAGCAGTGGATCGCCTATCTCACCGATGCCGCCCAGCGCGCGGTGCTCGTCACCGATGCCCTGCGCCAGCGCGGCAACTACTTCAATGAGCACGAGGAGAACTCGAACAAGACGGTGCTGAGTTGGGACCACGACCTGGTGATCGACGGCGCCAAACTGACTCGTCCGGTCAACTACTCGCTGGTGCGCATCCGGGCTCCCGAGGGTGTGACGGTGCGCGAGAACGGCCGCCCCTACATCATCATCGACCCGCGCGCGGGCCACGGCTCCGGGATCGGCGGATTCAAGCATGAGAGCGAGGTCGGCGTCGCCATCCATCAGGGTCATCCGGTCTATTTCGTGACCTTCACCCGACTCCCGCAGCCCGGCCAGACCATCGCCGACGTCACCGCCGCGGAGGCCGACTTTGTGCGCGAGGTGCGCCGCCGCCACCCGGACGCGCCCCGGCCGATCGTCATCGGCAACTGCCAGGGCGGCTGGGCCGCCATGCTGTTGGCCGCTACCAACCCGGACATCACCGGCCCCATCGTCGCCAATGGGGCGCCGCTGTCTTACTGGGCGGGTCAGAAGGGCAAGAACCCGATGCGCTACATGGGCGGCCTGGTGGGCGGTGCCATGTCCATCAAGCTCATGAGCGACCTGGGCAACGGGCTCTTCGACGGCTCCAACCTGGTGTCCAATTTCGAGCGCCTGAGCCCCAGCAACACCTGGTGGAGCAAGTACTACGACCTGTGGCGGGAGGTGGACACCGAGGTCCCGCGCTTCGTCGGGTTCGAGCGCTGGTGGAGCAGTTTCTATTACATGACCGAGCAGGAGATCCGCTGGATCGTCGAGAACCTGTTCGTCGGCAACCGCCTGGCGCGGGGCTGCGCCAACCTGGACGCCCGCACCCATGTGGACCTGCGCAACATCAACTCGCCGATCATTATCTTCGCCTCGCACGGGGACAACATCACCCCGCCGCAGCAGGCCCTGGGTTGGATTGCCGATCACTACAAGGACGTGGAAGAGATCAAGGCGCGCGGTCAGCGCATCCTCTACACCCTGCACGAAAATGTGGGGCATCTGGGGATCTTCGTCTCCTCGACGATCGCCAAGAAGGAGCATCAGGAGATCGTCTCCACCCTGAAGGCGATCGAGGCACTGTCCCCTGGCCTCTACGAGATGGTGATCGCGGATGCCACCGGCGAGGGGTTAGACCGCCGTTTCCATGTCATTTTCCAGGAGCGCACCATCCCCGAGGTCATCGCCGAGTGCGGCGGGGATGACTCCGACCGCCCGTTCGCCGCCGTGGCCCGTTACTCGGAGCTTGCGACCCACCTCTACGACCTGACGCTCAGCCCCATGGTCCGGGCGATGAGCACCCAGCAGAGCGCGGAGCTGCTTGCCGCGACCAACCCGATGCGCATGCAGCGTGCGAGCCTGAGTGACCGCAACCCGCTGATGCAGCCGATGGCGGCCCTGGCCGAGCAGGTGCGCGCACAGCGCCAGGCGGCGCCCGCGGACAACCCCTTCCGGCAACTGGAGCAGTTCGGCGCCGATCTGGTGACTCAGGGGTGGGACCAGGTGCGGGACATGCAGAACGCCATGATCGAGATGAGCTTTCACCTGCTGTGGTCGCTGCCCCCGGTGGCGGCCCTGGGCGCGCCCATGTCCCAACTCATCAGCGAGGCCCCCCAGGAGGACCTGCGCACCTTGGTGCAGGTGCAGGATGCCCTGGACCGCATCGAGCAGGGCAGCTTCGCCGAGGGCGTGATCCGCATGCTGATTCTCATGGCCCACTCGCGCAAGGAGGTGCGCCGCTCGCGCCTGGAGCGCTCCAACCAGATGCTCATGAGCACCGAGCCGTTCGCGAGCATGAAGCCGAAGACCCGCACCCGGCTGATCCATCGCGAGTCGCTGATCGTCGGCTTCGAACCGGAGGCGGCGATCGCCGCGCTGCCCAAACTGATCGCGGGTGACGAGGACCGCCGCCGTGCCCTGGCCCTGTGCTGGGAGATCGCCGGCCCGCGTGAGGAGATGAGCCCCGAGACCCTGGTGCTGATGGCGCGGCTCGCCGCGGTGCTGGATCAGGAGGCGTTGCCGTGGCAGCGCGAGGCGAGCGATCAACCCGACCAGCCTGACCCAGCCGACCAGCCCGAGAAGGTCAGCAAGGTACGCAGGATCGCGTGACCCGCATCGCCGGAAGGACGGCCTTCGGGTCGCCCTCCCGCGCACGCCACCGGCCCCGGACCACGCGGCGCCGACACCGCTCCAACGCAGCAGAGGAGATCCCCAGTGCGCCCTGACCGGACCCGCCACCACAGCACCGAGCGTGGCAAGTTGGTAACCGCTGCCGAAGCGGTCCGCCTGATCCGTCCGGGCGACACCGTCGCCACTGGCGGTTTCGTCGGCATCGGCGTCCCCGAGGAGATCGAGATCGCCCTCCAGGACCTCTACCTGGCGCACGCGGACGATGCCAGTGACACCACGTGCCCGCGCGACCTGACCCTGGTCTATGCCGCCGGTCAGGGCGACGGTGACGCGCGCGGCCTCAACCACCTGGCCCCCATCGGCCTGGTCAGGCGGATCATCGGCGGCCATTGGGGGAAGGTCCCCAAGCTCCAGCAACTGGCGGTCGACAACCAGATCGAGGCTTACAACCTCCCGCAGGGCGTCATCTCACAGTTGTTTCGCGACATCGCCGCCGACAAGCCCGGGCACCTCTCGCGCGTCGGCCTGGGAACCTTCGTCGACCCGCGTTTCGGCGGCGGCAAGCTCAATGCGCGCACCACCGAGGACCTGGTGGAACTGATGCAGATCGGCGCCGAGGAGTATCTCTTCTACAAAACGTTTCCGATCGACGTGGCCATTGTCCGCGGGACCACGGCGGACCCCGACGGCAACATCACCATGGAGCGTGAGGCCCTGACCCTGGAATCACTCGCGCTGGCGATGGCCGCCCACAACAGCGGCGGGCTCGTGATCGTGCAGGTGGAGCGGGTGGCCGAGCGTGGGTCACTCAACCCCAGGCAAGTCAAAATCCCGGGCATCCTGGTCGACTGCATCGTGGTCGCGCGTCCCGAGAACCATATGCAGACCTTTGCCAGTGCCCATAACCCGGCCTTCGCCGCTGAGGTGCGGTTGCCGCTGGACGCCGTGGCGGCCATGAGCATGTCCGAGCGCAAGGTGATCGCACGGCGCGCCGCGATGGAACTGCGGCCCAATGCCGTGGTGAACCTGGGGATCGGAATGCCGGAAGGGATTGCCGCCGTTGCCAACGAGGAGCGCATCCTGGATATGATGACCCTGACGGCGGAGCCGGGAGTCATCGGCGGCGTCCCGGCCGGTGGCCTGGATTTCGGGGCGGCGACCAACGCCGCGGCCATCATCGATCAGCCCTATCAGTTCGATTTCTATGACGGCGGCGGACTGGACCTGGCCTTCCTCGGGCTCGCCCAGGTCGACCGGGCGGGTAACGTCAACGTCTCGAAGTTCGGCAGTCACCTCGCCGGGGCCGGCGGCTTCATCAACATCAGCCAGAGTGCCCGTCAGGTCGTCTTCGTCGGCACGTTCACCGCCGGCAGACTCGGGCTCTCCTTTGCCGACGGGCAACTGCGGATCGAGCGCGATGGCCCGGGGTGCAAGTTCGTCAGCACCGTGGAGCAACGCACCTTCTCCGGAGCCTATGCCGTCAGCCGCGGCCGTGAGCCCCTGTATATCACCGAACGCTGCGTCTTCCGGCTGACCGCGCAGGGATTGGAACTGACCGAGATCGCTCCCGGCGTTGACTTGGAGCGTGACATCCTGGCGCGGATGGAGTTCGTGCCCATCATCCACAATCCGCAGCCCATGGACGCCCGGCTCTTCCTGCCTCAGCCGATGGGGCTGCGCGGCGCGTTGGTCGATCTGCCCCTGCCGGCGCGGCTCGTCTACGACCCGGCCAAAGACACGCTGTTTGTCAACTTCGAGCGACTGGAGGTGAGGGACCACGCGACGATCGGCGTCATCCGTGATCTCATTGCCGATATCTGCGAACCAATCGGGCACAAAGTGTGCGCAGTGGTCAATTACGAGGGCTTCGAGGTCGACCGCGACCTGGAGGATGATTACCTGAACATGGTGCAGGAAGCCGTAAACCGCTACTACCGCAGCGTCAGTCGCTATACCAGCAGTGTCTTCATGCGTACCAAGCTAGGGACCGACCTGGCTGCGCGCGGTCTCGCGCCGCACATCTTCGAGTCGGCCGACGAGGCGCGGGCCTTCCTGGCGGGAGACGCCGAGCGGACCACTGGGTGACGGAAGCGGTCAGGCCGACGGGCAGACTTGGTATCCTTTCGCCGACCGTCCGCTCGTCGGCTGCCATATAGCCTACGTACCTGATATCCGGACAGAGCCTTGGTGTCGGGGCGGGTTTGAAACCCGCCCCTGGCAGCCTGTCGGACTTTAGGCGATTTCCGCATTAGACGCTATCAAGAATCAAGCTCCGTAGGAGCCCGCTTGCGGGCGTTGATCATCGTTCCGGCCGTAGGGTGGACAAGCGATAGCGCAGTCCACCGAATCCCGCGCCGTTGCTGGTGGACTGCGCTGCGCTTGTCCACCCTACGATGTCCCGTGGCCGGAGCGGCGATCAAGGCCGGTCACGGCGTCGGCATGCTGGTGGATTGGTGGGTCAGCCCTCAACTTCAGTTAGAATGCGGCCGTGGGTAGGGCGAAGCGACATGGCGCAGGGTTGCCCGCGCGGGAGCCCAAGGCTGACGCCTTGGATTTCAGCGGGTCTTTTCGCGCGCCGTTTGACGTTTGATGGACCACTCCCAAGGAGCGAACTTTGGCGAAACCGCGGCTGAATCTTCCCGAGATCGAGTCATCCCTGCGCGCGGTGCAGCGGGACTTCGCGCAGATCAATGCCACCCTGGACAGTCCGCGCGACCCGCTGCGGGACGAGGTGCTGGAAAACCTGTTGGCGGGTTATGAGTATGTCGACTCGCTGCTCGCGGCGGATCTGGACCCATTCGCGCTCGGCAACTCCAAACATCTTTTGCAGCTCAATTACCTGGTGCTTTGCGGAACCCGCGATCTGGCCTATGAGGAATGTGCCCGGCACGCGCGCGAAACCGAGCAGCGCTATTACGATGACACCAACACCGGCGGCGCGCGCGCCTTCATGAATGCCATGGCCGACCAGCGCGGCAAGAGCGTCTGGCGGCGCGCGGCCGGTGCCTATATTCAGATGCTTTCGGCGCCCCAACTCTTCATCGAGGGAAACCATCGTACCGGGGCCCTGGTGATGAGTTGCCTGCTGTGTCGGGAAGGTCACCCGCCATTCGTGCTCACGGTCGGCAACGCCAAGGCCTATTTCGACCCGTCCACGGTTGTCAAGGGCTGCCGCAAGCGCAGTCTTCATGCGCTCATGGCAATCCCGAAACTGCGCAAGTGTCTTGCCAAGCTCATCGAGAAAGAGGCGGATCGACGTTTCCTGGCTCGCTCCTAAAAGCGCACCTTCAGCGTTACGCCCGCAAAGGGGGCCGTGGCGTAGTCCGCATCCGCCAGTGTGTCGCCCTGAGCATTCTCCAGTCGCAGGTTGCCCGCCGTCTTGGCCCCGGCGATCAGGCTCAGGTTGACGAAGCGCCCGAGGGTGCGCACGACGCCCAGGTAGACCGGAATGGATCTGTCCTGGCCCACGCCGTTGGGAGCCGGGCCCTGGTCGTTCAGGCGAAAGCGCTCGTTCTCGTAACGCGCGCCCAGACTGAGGGTCCAGGCGTCCGCGGGCCGCCATTCCAGGGCCAGGCCGGGTCCGCGGCTGGCCGCAAGACCGCCGCCGGTGTTCAGGCTCAGGGTGTCGGTTATTTTCCAGTCCACCGCGAGGATCGGGAACAGGCTGGCGTCACCCTCGATCTTGGAAAAGGCGCCGAACCCCGGACCGATGGTCAGGCGATCACTGACCCGGTAACTGGCGGCGGCCAGCACGCCGCCGAACGCCCCGTCCTCCAGCGCGGCCCCGTCCTCCGCGGCCCAGCGCATGCTCGGCAGAACGAACAGGGTCCACCGGTCCCCCAGGCGAGCGTTCAGGCTGACCCCCGCCTGGGCGCTGCGGATATTCGACCAGGGCGCGGCGGCGGCGAGTTCCTGCGCACCGGCCGCGAAGTCGTACGCGAGCTCAACGTAACCCAGGTTCAGTCCGAGCCGCAGACTGGGCGTCAGGCGCCGGGAGACGCCGATGCGCAGCGCCGTTTCATCCATCGCGACGGTGCCGCCGCCATCGAGATCCGCGCTGAATTGGTGGGCGCCCAGCGCCTCGATCGACAGACCCCAGGGTTTGGCCGGCGGTTCTGCCGCCCGGCCCCCGGATGAGACGAAGAGAAAAATCACCCCAAACCAGATAGTAGTAGTCAATGGATGCATCGGAATGCCTCGTGTGGATTTCATACGCGATGGCTAAACCGCGTCTTAAAATGTATCTTTTTTAAATCTGTAAACCGCGCCGGCTCCAGCAATCGTCAAGTCTGCCGGGGCCGATCTTATCCAAAAACATCGCATACCGCGTTGGGCGCGGTTTAGAGCAGGAACAGGGTCGCGAGTCCCAGGAAGATGAAGAATCCGCCGGAATCGGTCAGCGCGGTGACCAGCACCGAGCTGCCGAGCGCCGGATCGCGGCCAAGCCGCTGGCGGATCAGCGGGATCAAGACCCCGGCGGTCGCGGCCAACAGCAGGTTGAGCGTCATGGCGCCGCTCATCACCAGACCCAGGTAGGGGTTCTGGTAGAGCCACCAGACCAGGAGCCCGACCACGCCGCCCCAGACGATGCCGTTGAGCATGGCGACGCCCAGTTCCTTGGCCAGCAGCCGCCACATGGCACTGGGGTCGACCCGGCCCATGGCGATCGCCCGCACGATCATGGTAATGGTTTGATTGCCGGCATTGCCGCCAATGCCGGCAACGATCGGCATGAGTGCCGCTAGGGCCACCAGCTTTTCGATCGAACCCTCGAACAGGTCGATCACCCGCGAGGCCGCAAAGGCCGTGATCAAATTGATCGCCAGCCAGGCCCAGCGATTCTGCACCGAGCGAATCACAGGTGCGAAGATGTCTTCCTCTTCGCGCAGACCCGCGCTGCTCAGGATTTCCGCTTCGGACTCCTCGCGGATCTGGTCGACCATGTCGGCCACCGTGACGCGGCCAAGCACCCGCCGCTCCGCGTCGATCACCGGCACGGAAATCAGGTCGTAGCGTTCGAACGCCTTGGCAGCGTCTCCGGCGTCGTCCTCCGGGGCCAGGGTGATCAGCGACTTCCCCTTCATGACCGTGGAGACCAGCAGGTCTTGCTCATTGATGAGCAGGGACTCCAGGGTCAGGATGCCGCGCAAACGCTCCTCACGGTCGATGACGAACAGCTTGTCGGTGTGATCGGGCAAGGCTTCGAACCGGCGCAGGTAGCGCAGCACCACCTCCAGGGTCACGTCCTCGCGCACGGTGACCATATCGAAGTCCATCAGGGCACCGACCGTCCCCTCCGGATAGGACATCGCGGCCCGGACCTGCTCCTGTTCCTCCTGGTCGAGCGAATCGAAGACATCCTGCATCACCTCCGGCGGCAGGTCGGGAGCCAGGTCGGCCAGTTCGTCCGCGTCCAGCGTTTCCGCGGCGGCTTTGAGCTCCTCGGGGTCCATGCGCTCGATCAGGGTGGCGCGGACCGCATCCGAGACCTCCAGCAGAATCTCGCCATCCTTGTCCGCGCGCACCAGGTCCCAGATGAAGCGGCGGTCATCGAGCGGCAGCGCTTCGAGGATCTCGGCGATGTCCGCGGGATGCAGGCGATCGAGCTTGCGCCTCAGCCGCGCCAGCTCCTGCCTGGAGGAAATCGATTCCACCAGATCCTGATGCGGCATGTGTTGGCGCTGGACCAGAGTCTCGACCAGCCGGTGACGCGACAGCAGATCCTGTACGTCGTGCAGGTGGCGATGCAGGGCATCCGGATCACGTGACTTCTGCTCATTCATGCGTGCGGTGCCGAGTCTGGGGGTGGCGAGCGGAGGAGGGGATACAGGCCCCCACTCTAATGGAACCGGCTACCACATGGCGAGTTGGACATGGCTTTCCGGCAGCACGCGTCGGAGCATGTCGCAACGCGCAAGCCGTTGCGTGGCGCCGCCGGCCGCTGGAGCGGTCGGACGGCATTCTCCACGCGGCTGAGATTGGGCAAGTATTCGCCGCAGCAGCCAATCCGCCGCCGCAAGGCGGCGACTGGGACCGCCGACAATCTGTCGACTCCGGTGCGACGCGCTGGGTTCTTTATCTATTTTCAACGCCTTATCAGGCTATCATCGGTTCTGAATGCCGCCTGACGGCGGCGGGCCGGCAGGCTGCCGGCGGTCCCGCACGCGGCTTCGCCGCGGTGTTGGCGAATACTTTCATAATCTCTGGAGCGTGGTGACGAGCCCCGCGCTGTCGCGGCATTTCACCCATGTGTTGCGGTATATAACGCATATGCTTCTAATCTAAATCAGGAATATCTAAAATTTCCACCATGGCATTCGACTGCTGAGGTATCTTCAGGCTTTTTCCGCGCTATCCTGCCGTCGGGCGGCGTTCCGGTCATGAAGGAGTCTGAACACATGCAGTTGCGTCTGAAATCCTGTGCCGCATTTCTTGCCCTTTACGCTATGCCGGGCGTGGCAGCGGATACTACCGCCACGCTGGGCGAAGTCCTTGTCACGGCGCCCCAGGATGTCCCGCTCAGCTCCGGTTCTACGACCCTGAGCACCGCCGAGATCGCGCGTAAGCGCGCCCGCACCAGCGACACCGCCAGCCTGCTCGTGGGCATTCCTGGTGTGAGCGTCTACGGCGCCGGGGGGGTGTCCAGCCTGCCGGTTATCCGCGGACTGGCGGATGATCGCCTGCGGACCAAGGTGAATGGCATGGACCTCGTCGCGGCCTGTCCGAACCACATGAACTCCCCGTTGTCCTCCATCGATCCGACGGCGGTCGATCGCATACAAGTCTATTCCGGTGTGACGCCGGTGAGCGTGGGCGGCGACAGCATCGGCGGCAGTATCCTGGTGGAGTCGGCAGCCCCTGTCTTTGCGAATCCCGATCAGTCTCTCGCGACGGGTGACGCCGGCACTTTTTATCGCAGCAATGGGGATAGCTGGGGAGGTAACCTCTCCGGTACATTCGCCACCGAGAATTTAAGCTTTCATTACGCCGGCGCCTATGCTCAGTCGGACAACTACAAGGCCGGCGGCGATTTTAAGGACTATCACTTCACGGGTCGGGTCGGACACACCCTGCCGTTGGATGAGGTGGGCTCCACCGCCTATGAGGCCATCAACCAATCCGTCAGGTTCGCCTGGAAAAACGACGACAATCTGCTGAATTTCACCTACGCCAACCAGCATATTCCCTATGAAAACTATCCGAACCAGCGGATGGACATGACGGATAATCTGAGCGACCAATTCAACTTGGCCTACACGGGCAACCACGATTGGGCCACGCTGAAGGCGCGGGCCTACTACGAACATACGCAGCACGAAATGGATTTTGGTGATGACAAGCGGTTTTGGTATGGCCCCGGGAATCCGCCGAGCGGCTCCGGGGGCGATGCCGCGCTCAACGGGACGCCTTGCGCGCCGATCTCCGGCGTCAGCGTGATCAAGGGCATGATGGTAGGTTGTGCCGCCGGCATGCCGATGGCTACCGACGGCAAGAATACCGGTGTCACGGTCAGCGCCGACATTCCGCTGGTCAAGAGCGACCTGTTACGCGTGGGCGTCGAGTACCAGAATTATCGCCTGGACGATTGGTGGGATCCCTCCGGCGCCGGCATGTGGCCTTATGTCTTCTGGAATATCAATGATGGCAAACGCGACCGCTTTGCCGTCTTCGGCGAGTGGGAGATTCGCAAGAACCGTTGGATGCATATCGTGGGTCTGCGCTTTGAAAACGTCGCCATGGATGCCGACCCGGTGCACGGCTACAATCTTGATACCTACCCGACCAGCGGGGTCGGCGGTCTGGGTAACCAGACCCGTGATGCGGCGCTCTTCAACGCTCAGTCACGCGAACAGACGGACAATAATTGGGATTTTTCCTGGCTCGCCCGTTTCACCCCTGACGCCAACCAGACCTATCAGATGGGCCTTGCTCAAAAGACACGCTCGCCCAATCTCTATGAGCGCTATACCTGGTCGACCTGGCAGATGGCCGCCTTCATGAATAACTTCGTCGGCGACGGCAATGGATATGTGGGAAACCTGGAGCTGCAACCGGAAGTCGCCGGCATCCTCAGCCTCACCGCGGACTGGCACGATGCCAACGAGGCGCAATGGGGTATCACGGTAACACCTTACTATACTTATGTGCAGGACTACATCGACGCCGTACAGTGGGACTCGACACTCAATGCTCCCCGCATAGCGCCGGTGGTCGATAATTTTACCGTGCTCAAGTATTTCAACCAATCGGCCGTGCTCTACGGTCTGGACCTCTCGGCGCACTACCTGGTGGCACGCGGCACCAGTGTTGGCGATTTCACGGCCCAGGTCGCGGCGAGTTACATCAAAGGTGAAAATCAGGATACCGGGGATAACCTCTATAACATGATGCCGCTGAACGCGAAGCTCGCTCTCGTTCAGGAGATCGGCCACTGGCGCAATACCCTGGAGGGTGAGTTCGTGGACGCTAAGAACGAGATCTCTCAAGTGCGTAATGAAATGCAGACCGCGGGCTATGGGCTCGCTCATCTGCGCAGCCGCTATGAGCGAAAGACCTGGAGTGTGGAGGTCGGTATCGAAAACCTGTTTGACCGCTCCTACGACCTGCCGCTGGGTGGCGCCTATGTCGGCCAGGGTACGACCATGACTATCCCGCCGGCACCAAATCAACCTCAGTGGGGCACCCCGGTGCCGGGGCCGGGCCGCACCCTTTATGCCGGCGTCAACATCAAATTCTAATGCTGTTGAAACGGCTGCTGTCGCAGTCGGTCGGGTTGCGGCGCCTTGGTCATATCGCCTTCGGACGTGATAACCGGACGTAGGGGCGGGTTTTAAGCCCGCCCCTACACGAAGGTCTGTCTGGATATCGGGTGCGAACGCTATAAACTCGGCCGCTTCGCGATCTGCGCGGTCGTCGGTCCGCACTGCGGACCCTACAGACCGCGGTTCTTGCGGACCGTCCGCGGCCGTTCAGTCGTCCCCCAAGGCTCCGCGGATCAGCGCCGCGTCCAGCCCGTTTCTGGACGAGATCCGCAGGCCGCCGCTCTCACCCCCGCAACGGATGCCATCCTGCGCCTCGCGGACAAAACCGGCGGCCACGACCGGCATGGGGGCGAACAGGTCCGCCATGTAGCGATGGGAAAATTCCTTGGGGAAGAGGATCGGGCATTCGCGGTCACCGGTCTGCAGGACGATATATTTCACGATGCGGCCCTCCGCGGGTGGTCAGACTCGCCCTACGGCGAGGATGGGTTCTTGTCAGGGTCCGCTGTTATGCTAGGCGCACCTGTTTGCGACCCGATTTTAGCCTGACCGGAGCCAAGTCATGAAACTTCCCCGTCTCTCGCCCCTTGTGTTCGGTGGTGTGCTGCTGGTTGGTGCGGTTCAGGTGCCCGCCGACACGCTGGAGAAGGTCAAGGATGCGGGTTCGATCACTTTGGGTCACCGCGAATCCTCGATCCCGTTCTCTTACTACGATGATCAGCAGCGGGTGATCGGCTACTCGCAGGACATCGCTTTGCGGGTCGTGGATGCGATCAAACGTGAACTGCAACTGCGGGACCTTCAGGTCAGACTCAACCCGGTCACCTCGCAAAATCGGATTCCGCTGATTCAGAACGGGACCGTCGATCTGGAGTGCGGATCGACCACCAATAACACCGAGCGGCAGAAGCAAGTCGGCTTCTCCACCACGATCTTTGTCGTCGGCACGCGCTTGTTGACCAAGAAAGCGTCCGGCATCCAGGACTTCAGTGACCTCGCCGGTAAGAATGTCGTGACCACCGCCGGTACCACGTCCGAGCGGCTGCTGCGCAAGCTCAACGAAGACAAACAGTTGAACATGAAGATCATCTCGGCCAAGGATCACGGCGAGTCGTTCCTGACGCTGGAAACCGGCCGCGCTGCTGCCTTCATGATGGATGACGCGCTCCTCTATGGCGAATTAGCCAAGGCCAAGCGCCCCGGCGATTGGGTGGTGGTCGGCATCCCGCAATCCTCGGAAGCCTATGGGTGCGTGCTGCGCAAGGATGATCCCGCGTTCAAGACACTGGTGGATACGACCATTGCCGGACTCATGACCAGCGGCGAGGCCCAGAAGCTCTATGCCAAGTGGTTTGAAAGCCCGATTCCACCCAAGGGCTTGAACCTGAATTTTCCGCTCTCGGCGGAGATGGTCGAGTTGTATCGCAACCCCAACGACCGGGCGCTGCAGTAAGATTCTTTCTCGTTCCCACGCTCCAGCGTGGGAATGCCGTCCGGCCGCTCCAGCGGCCGGTGACGCGACGCTGGAGCGGGGGGATCCAGATCATTTCCAATTAGAATCGCTTTTCCGATTACGACAACGACAACGATTGAATTTGTTGTTTAACCTATTTTTGACTCCTTACAGCGTCTGGATTTTCCATGAGCTATAATTGGAATTGGGATATCTTTCTCAGCCCGACGCCATCGGGTGAATCGACCTATCTCGGCTGGCTGCTCGATGGGCTGCAGTGGACCCTGACGCTGTCACTCGGGGCCTGGATCATGGCGCTGGTGCTCGGCATCGGGCTGGGCGTGCTGCGCACTGTGCCCAACCGTCTGCTGGCCGGCAGTGCCGCGGCCTACGTCGAGGTCTTTCGCAATGTGCCGCTGCTGGTGCAGTTGTTCATCTGGTATTTCGTGCTGCCCGAACTGCTGCCGACAACCTTAGGCGATGCGCTCAAGCAGACCGACCCGCTGGCGCAGCAATTCTTCGCAGCCTTGCTGTGTCTGGGTTGTTTCACCGCGGCGCGGGTCTGCGAGCAGGTGCGCGCGGGGATCGCGTCGCTGCCGCGCGGACAGCGCAATGCCGGGCTGGCGCTCGGTCTGACCCTGCCCCAGACCTACCGCTATGTTCTGCTGCCGATGGCGCTGCGTCTGATCCTGCCGCCGCTCACCTCGGAGTTTCTCAACGTCTTCAAGAATTCGGCGGTGGCGTCGACGATCGGGCTGATCGAGTTGTCGCGGCAGAGTCAGCAACTGGTCGATTACACCGCGCAGGCGTATGAGGCCTTCATCGCGGTCACCGTGCTCTATGTGCTCATCAATGTGCTGGTGATGTTCGGGATGCGCCTGCTGGAGCGGCGAACCCGCGTACCGGGCTATATTGGGAGCAAGTGATGGAGGAATTCGACTGGACTTCCATTCCCGGTGCGCTGCCGATCCTTGCCGACGGGATGCTGATCACCCTGGAGATCACCGCGACCGCGATTCTGATCGGCATCCTGTGGGGCACCGTGCTGGCCCTGGCGCGTTTGTCGGGTAACCGTCCGCTGGCGTGGCTGGCCGCCGCCTATGTGAATCTGTTCCGCGCGGTGCCGCTGGTCATGGTGATCCTGTGGTTCTATCTGATCGTACCGACGCTGTTGCAGCGCTGGTTCGGTGTTTCTCAAAGCAGCGATATCCGCATGATCTCGGCCCTGGTCGCCTTCGCCCTGTTCGAGTCCGCCTATTATGCCGAGATCATTCGCGCCGGCGTACAGAGTGTGCCCAAGGGTCAGGTCGACGCGGCGTTTGCGCTTGGGATGCCCTACCATCTGACTATGCGTTTGGTGGTGCTGCCGCAGGCGTTTCGTAACATGGTGCCGCTGTTGCTGACCCAGGCGATCATTCTGTTCCAGGATACCTCGCTGGTGTATGTGATCGGACTGGCGGATTTCTTCGGCGCCGCCTATAAGGTCGGTGATCGCGATGGTCGACTGGTGGAACTACTGTTGTTTGCCGGCGCGGTCTATTTCATCCTCTGTTTCGGCGCCTCGCTGCTGGTATGGCAATTGCAGAAGAAGTACTCCACATGAGCATGATCCAGATCGAAAACGTGTCGAAGTGGTATGGCGATTTTCAGGTCCTGACCGACTGCAGCACGCACGTCACTGAGGGCGAGGTGGTGGTGGTGTGCGGTCCCTCGGGGTCGGGCAAGAGCACGCTGATCCGCTGCGTCAATGGCCTCGAAGCCATACAGCAGGGCCGGATCGTCGTCAACGGCACCGCGCTCGCGGATCCGACGACCAATCTGTCCAAACTGCGGGCGCACGTCGGTATGGTCTTCCAGAACTTCGAGCTGTTTCCGCACATGAGCGTCACCGATAACCTGACCATCGCTCAGATCAAGGTGCTCGGCCGCTCGACCGCAGAGGCACTGGCGCGCGGGCTGGCCATGCTCGACCGGGTTGGGCTCAAGGCACAGGCGTCCAAGTTTCCGGGCGCGCTCTCCGGCGGGCAGCAGCAGCGCGTGGCGATTGCCCGCGCCCTGGCGATGGACCCGATCTGCATGCTGTTCGACGAACCGACGTCCGCGCTCGATCCGGAGATGGTCAACGAGGTGTTGGATGTCATGGTCGAACTGGCGACCGAGGGCATGACGATGATGTGTGTGACCCATGAAATGGGGTTTGCCCGCAAGGTGGCGGATCGGGTGATCTTCATGGACCACGGCCGGATCGTCGAGGACGCATCCAAGGACGACTTTTTCGGGACGCCGCGTGCGGAACGCGCCCAGTTGTTCCTGTCCAAGATCCTTCAGCACTGAGCCGATCGGGCCGTCTCCGCGGCCTGTCACGAAGCAGTGGTTCACAAGTGTCGCTATCCTTCGTATGCTCTGCGTCACCTAGAGTAGTCAACCGAAGCGGGGCTCAAGTTCATGTCATCCTTACCTGTGCATTATCGGGTCGTCGGTGACGACGACTATATGCTGGAGATCACGGTCGGCAGCGGCGGTGCTTTTGTGGTCAACAGCGGTGACCACACCAGTCATAAGCCCCGTCACGGTACGTTGGACAAGGTTCAACAGGAGCGTCTGGCCGCGGTGCTGGCACCTCTGGGCCCGTCACGGGACCATCCGGCCCCAGCGGGTGCTCCCGGTTTCATGGCCGAATTGACCCTGGGGGAGGGCGCCGCTGCGCGCGTCTTTCGTTTCTGGGAGGGTGCGCTGGACGAGGAGCCGCAGCTCCAGGCCGCGGTTCGGGAGTTGGAGGTCATCTGACCCGCGGACGCCGGCCGGCGGTCGTCATGCGCCGCGCCGGATCGAACTTGGATGGGTTTGGCGCGCCCGGCCGTGATGCGATCGGTCCGTGTCGGATGATAAACTTGAGCAAATCAGTCTGATGTTGCGTTGATCCATGCAGAAATCTCTCAAGCCTTTCCCGCCCAAGGATGCGCCCGGTCTGGTCGGGGCCTTACGGTCGGCGACGGCCGACCTCCATCAGGCGGTGGAGCGGTTACCGGTCATGACCCGACTGACCGCGGCGGCCGCCGACCTGGCGGATTACCGCCGCTATCTCAGCGCGATGGCGCTGGTCTATGGCGGCCTGGAACCCGGCTTGTTTGCCGCTCTGACGGCCGGTCTCTCGCGACAGTGGGTTGCAGCACTTGGCGTGCGACCCAAGTATCCGGCGCTATGCGCGGATCTCGAAGTGAACGGACTGAGTGTACCCGCCAAGGTGCCCATGGTGGTCGTGACCCCTGCCGACGGCACCCCCGGCTCGCTGGGCACCGCTTTGGGTGGGCTCTACGTGCTGGAGGGAGCGACGCTGGGCGGCCGCCTGATCGTTCGCCAGTTGCGTCGTCAGTTGGGCGGGCAGTTGATCGGCGCGTCCTTTCTGGACTTTCACGGGGACCAGGCCGCTGCTGCCTGGAAGGGTTTCAGTGGTGCCTTGGAGGGCCTTGCGATGGCGCAATTTGTCGTGTCCGAGCAGTCGATCGTCGGTGCTCGCGCGGTCTTCGGTCAGGTGTATCGCATCCTTGCGGAGGTTGACATGAGCCCTTGTGAGGCATGATGGACGCCGACGCAGCGCCGACCCACTACACCGACGAGGCCCCCGCCCAGCCGGAGCAGAAGCCGCACTATATTGCCGGGATCGGTGCCTCCGCCGGCGGACTGGAGGCCCTGACCTTATTGGTCGGGGCCTTGCCGGCGGGGCTCAACTGCACCTTTGCCATCGTCCAGCACCTCTCGCCGCATTACCGCAGCATGATGGTGGAGCTGATCGGGCGCGAGACCGCGATGCGGGTCAAGGCCGTGGAGGACGGGGAGGTGCCGTTGCCCGGGGTCATCTACATCGGCCCGCCCAAGTGGAATCTGTTGCTGCGCAACGGGGTCTTCGCGCTGGTCGAGCCCCGTCCCGATGTGGCTCCCAAGCCCTCGGCCAATCTGTTCCTGAAGTCACTGGCGGACGAGAAGGGGGAATACGCCATCGGCGTGGTCCTGTCCGGCACCGGCAGCGATGGCGCGGTGGGCATTCGCGCGATCAAGGCCAATGGGGGCATGACCTTTGCCCAGTCGCCGGACACCGCCAAGTACGCGAGCATGCCGCAGGCGGCGATCAACACGGTGGCGGTGGACTATATTCTGCCGCCCCATACGATCGCTCACGAGATCGCTCAGTTCGTGCAGCGTGCGCCGGCGGCGCCCGCGACCCCGCCGGACGTGACCGACACCCAGCGGTTCGGCCGACTGCTGCTGGAGGTGCGGCGCTTCACCAAGATCGATTTCAGCGGCTACAAAGAGACCACGCTGTGGCGGCGGGTGCGGCGGCGGATGGCCACCAACCGCGTCGATACGCTGGAGGAATATCTGGATCTGGCGGTGGCGCGCCCGGAGGAGTTGGAGAGCCTGGCCAAGGACATCCTGATCTCGGTCACCTCGTTCTTTCGCGACGCGGAGGCCTTCGGGCGTCTGGAGGCGCATCTCAAGAGCATCCTCGAGGAAAAACCCCAGGGCTCGGAGTTGCGGGTCTGGGTGCCGGGCTGTGCCACCGGCGAGGAAGCCTACACCATCGCCATCATCCTGGCCGAGTTGCTGGGCGAGGGGCTGCGCCACCTCAATATCCAGATCTTCGCGACCGACATCGATGTGGACGCGCTCAACATGGCGCGCCGCGCCACCTTTCCGTCCGCCGCGCTGGGTGAGTTGTCGGCTGAGTTGGTCGCGCGCTATTTCATGCCGGTGGGCGATCAGTACGAGATCGTCAAGCAGGTGCGCGATCTGGTGGTGTTTGCCCGTCAGGATTTGGTGCTGGACCCGCCGTTCCTGCGCCTCGACCTCATTTCCTGCCGCAACCTGCTGATCTATTTTTCATCGGAGCTTCAGGCCAAGGTGTTGTCGGTGATGAACTACGCCCTGGCCGACCATGGGCTCCTGTTCCTTGGCCGCTCGGAGAACATCTCCCAACAAGAGACCCTGTTCGAGCCGGTGGACCCCAAGGCGCGCCTGTTCCGTCCGCGTGGACGCGGCGCCCGAACCCATGTCGCCCGTGCCCTGAACACCCGGTTGGCGGCGATCAGCGGCCGTCAGTTGACCGAACCGCGGGTGACGATCAACGCCATCTTCAATCAGCTCGCTTTCGCGGCCTATCTGCCGCCCTCGGTCCTGCTGGACACCCGGCTGTATGTGATCCATACCTTCGGCGACCTCAAGACCTATATCCAACTGCCGGAGGGCACGCCTCAGCTCGAATTTCCCAACATGCTCGGCAAGGAGTTGCGCATGGAACTCCTGACTCTGGTCCATTATTCCCGGACCAAGCGCAAGTTGGCGAAGGGCCGCCAGCGCCGGGTCGCCCCCGGCCGCGCCGGGCTGGTGCGGCTGGCGGTCTATCCTCATCGGCCGCATGAACCGGAGGAAATGTTCCTGGTCAGCTTCGAGCCCGGCGAGGCGACGCGGCGTCCGGGGACGCGCGGTAATGCCTCCACTTCCAGCGAACGGGTGCTGGAGGACGAACTGATCGCGACTCGCGAGCACCTGCAGACGGTGATCGAGGAGCTGGAAACCAGCAACGAGGAAATGCAGGCGCTGAACGAGGAGGTCCAGGCCGCCAATGAGGAGTTGCAGGCCAGCAACGAGGAGCTGGAAGCGTCCAACGAGGAGCTGCAGGCCAGCAACGAAGAGCTGGTGACCGTCAATCAAGAAATGCTGGTCAAGTCGGCCGAGCTCTCGAGTCTCAATTCGGATTTCGAGAGTGTTCAGAACGCGGTGGAGTTCCCGCTGCTGGTGCTGGACCCGCAGCTCCAGGTCACCCGCTTCAATGTCGCCGCCCAGCGGGTCCTGGGTTTGAGTCCGGCCAGCCGCGGGCGGCCCTTCGCCAACCTCAAGCTGCCGCCGGTCTTCGCCGGGTTGCCGGCGGCGACCGAGCAGGTGCTGCATGACGGTGAACCGCTCAACCGCCCGCTGACCGACGGTGCCACCGATTATCTGCTGCACATCGTCACCTACAGCGACCACCTGGGCGCCTTGCGCGGGGTGGTCGTGGGGCTTGCGGACCAGACCGAGACCGCACGTGCCGAACGCCAGGCGCGCGAGTTGCAGGGCCGACTCCTAGAGGTCATGGACAACGCGACCTCGCTGTTTGCGGTGAAGGACGCGGCCGGGCGTTACGAGTTCGCCAATAACCGGTTCCTGAGCTTTTTCGGTCTGACCCTGGAGCAGGTGCGCGGTCGCACCGATTACCAGTTGTTCGACGCGGAACTGGCCGATCGGCTGCGTGAGGGCGACTTCGAGGTGATGCGGCGCCGGTGTCCGGTCGATCGCGACGAGACCCTGGCGCGCGGTGAGCGTCTCTATTATTTGCGGGTCACCCGTTTCCCGTTGAAGGATCCCGACGGCAACGTGACCGCCGTTTGTACCCAGGCCGCGGACATCAGCGAACAGCGTGCCGCGCAAGAGGGCCTGCGGCTCGCCGCCAATGTCTTCCATTCGGCGGGCGAGGGCATCTGTGTGACCGATGCCGAGGGCATTCTGATTTCGGTCAATGAGTCATTCACCCGCATCACCGGGTATGCCGCGGACGAGGTCCTCGGCAGCACCTGCGCCATCCTCAAGTCCGGCCGCCATTCGCCGGAGTTCTACGCCGCGATGTGGGCGGACTTGCGCGGGTGCGGTATCTGGCAGGGCGAAATCTGGAACCATCGCAAAGACGGCCAACTGATCCCGGAGTGGCTGACCATCAGCGCGGTCCGTGACGAACAGGGGGCGGTGCGCAACTATGTCGGCATCTTCAGCGATATCAGTGCGATCAAAGCCTCTCATGAACGGATCGAGCACCTGGCGACCCACGACGAGCTGACGGGTCTGCCCAACCGTAACCTGTTCAACGACCGGGTCAAGCACGCCATCGCCCGCGCCGCCCACCGCGGCGAGCAACTGCATGTCGTCTTCGTTGATCTGGACAACTTCAAGGTCATCAACGACAACCTGGGACACGCCGCCGGCGACGAGCTGCTGCGCGAGGCGGCGCAACGCATCGGTTCCTGCGTGCGTGGCGAGGATACGGTGGCGCGGCTGGGCGGCGACGAGTTCATCCTGATGCTGGAGGACGCCGACACGGACCTGGTCGCCGCCATGGGTAAGCGCATCCTCGACTTCCTGTCGGCGTCCTACCGGGTCCAGGGGCGTGATGTCTTCGTCACCGCCAGCCTGGGGGTCAGCAGCTTCCCGGACGACGGACAAGACAGCGAGACCCTGCTCAAGAACGCGGACACCGCCATGTACAAGGCCAAGGAGCGGGGAAAGAACCAGCTCCAGTTCTTCTCGGTGGAGATGAAGCTCCACGGCGAGCAGCGCATGGCGATCGAAACCGGGATTCGCCTGGCGTTGCAGGAGGACCAGTTCACGCTGTTGTTTCAACCGGAAGTGGACCTGGCGAGCGGCCGTATCATCAGCGTCGAGGCGCTGATCCGCTGGACCGACGGACCGCTGGGTGAGGTTCCGCCGGCCCATTTCATCGCGGTGGCGGAGCAGTCCGGGCTGATCATCAAAGTCACCGATTGGGTGGTGCGGCGCACCTTCGCGACCCTGCGGCGATGGGTGGATGCGGGACTGACCGCCGTGCCCGTGTTCGTCAATATCTCCCCCCTGCACTTCCGCAGTGCGGACCTGGCGGCCTGTCTCGGGACCCAGGCCGAGATTCATGGGGTGAGCCCAGGCTTGATCGGTATCGAAATCACCGAGGGCGCCATCATGGAGGGCAGTGAAAGTACCACGGCCATCCTGCACAGCCTGCGGGATCAGGGCGTCAAAATCTACGTGGATGACTTCGGTACCGGGTACTCGTCCTTGACTTATCTGAAACGCTACCCTATCGATGGGCTGAAGATCGACCGCAGCTTCGTCGACGGCATTGCCGATGATCCCGACGACCAGGCCATCGCCACCGCGGTGATTGGTGTTGCGCGCGCCCTCGGGGTTGCGGTGGTGGCGGAGGGTGTGGAGACCGAGGCGCAGCGGATCGAGTTGATGGCGCGCGGCTGTACCTTGGCCCAAGGGTTCCTGTTCCACCAGCCCATGACCGAGGCGGCACTCGCGTTACTCCTGGAGCGACAGTGCTGATGGTTGATCCGCAGACCCAGGTCCCGGCACCTGCGCCGGAGCGCCTTGCGGGTCCAGGTGTCGCAGCGCCGATCGTTCCCGCGCAGTGGCGGCTTGGGCTGGGGACCGGGTCGCGCCGGGTCGCGGCCTGGCTGCTGTTTCTGGTGCCGCGGGTCCTGGGTGCCCTGGCCCTGCTCTCCGCACTGATCGTCGGGGCGCTGCGCTGGGTCGACCCGCCGGTGTCCTCGTTCATGGTGCGTCAGGCCCTGGCCGCCTGGCGTAACGATCGGCAGGCGCCGGCGTATTACCATACCTGGGTCAGTTGGCGGCAGATCCCGCCGGTGCTGCCGCTGGCCGTCATTGCGGCGGAGGATCAGCGCTTTGCCGATCACCACGGGTTCGATCCGGTCGAAATCCGTGCCTCGCTGGCGTTATGGCGCCAGGGCCGGGGGCTGCGGGGCGCCAGTACCATCACTCAGCAGACGGCCAAGAATCTGTTTCTGTGGCCGGGGCGCAGTTGGGTACGCAAAGGACTGGAGGCCTGGTTCACGGCCCTGATCGAAGTGCTTTGGTCCAAGCAGCGCATTTTGGAGGTTTATCTCAATATCGTCCAGTTCAGTCCCAGTACCTATGGGGTGGGCGCGGCCAGCACGCGCTATTTCAATCGGCCGGTCGAGGCGATCACACTGAACGAGGCGGCCCTGCTCGCCGCCGTGTTGCCGGCGCCGTCGGCCTTCCGGCTGGAGCGGCCTTCGGTGCGCCTGCAACGCCGGGCCGCCTGGATCGCCGATCAGATTCCACGGTTGGGTGGTCGCCGGTATCTGGGGCGCTTGTGATACAGGACTTGACGGAAATCGCCTAGCAGCCTGTCGGACTTAGCCCCTAGGATTAGGGTATGAGTCAACATAAAGGCTTTTTGTTACTCCACAATCTAACGTAAGGTGATTTCCGCGAAAAATCCAACCCGTAGGAGCCCGCTTGCGGGCGACGGGTGGGGCACAATGACGCGATTCCGGCAGGTCACGTCGCCCGCAAGCGGGCTCCTACGGAGCTTGATTCTTGATAGCGTCTTATTCGGAAATCGCCTAAAGTCCGACAGGCTGCTAGACACGAACCCAATCGTTGTCGTTGTCGTTGTCGTAATCGAGTTGATGATCCCAGCGAGGATGCGTTGGCCCCGTGCGTGGCGATCGGAGCCTTTCAAGCCCTTGGCGGCAAGCCCAGGCTGTCTAAACAATTGAAGCACGACAGACAGCGGGCTGCTCATGGCGGCCTCGATCAAGATTCCGGCCACTTGGGCTCGCCGGGTGCGTAGTCAGGCCATCCTGGCCTGACACCGTCAGGGCTGGAAGCCCTGACTACGCACGCCGCTGGCCGGGATTACGATCAAAGCCCTCATGCCAAACTTGCATCGTTTTATCCGATTACGACAACGACAACGCAATTTAGGATTGCCCTGAATAGCGCAGCCGAAATCAGCCACGGATCTTATTCTCGATCCCGGCCAGGTAGAGTTTCAGAAGCTCCGGGCTGCGCGCGGCCAGGACCTTGCGTTGCTGGATGCCGGGGTCGTCGCCGGTGACTAGGTGGTGCAGCGCGCGGTAGGCGTCACCCGCGGGGTCGGCGGGGGCCAGCTCGGGCGGGACCGCGGCGGCGGTGCCGGGGTCCGCGATCAGGAGCCAAGCGGGGAAGAGCGAGGTCGTCAAATCCAGGTCCGTGTCGTTGAATTGGCGCCAGAACTGGCTCATCCGGGGGTCCGGCAGCTCCGCGGCGCTCAGCGTTCGCGCGGCCTCCGCGGGGTGTTCCCAGCACAGGACAGCCCAATCCCGGCAGGCGGCGGCCAGGTCACCCGTGCGCCGACAGGCCCGCGCATGGTCGATGCGGTGGTGCGGCCGGCGCTGCCAGTCGGGATCCGCTTCCAGGGCTTGGCGGGCCTGCGCGAAGCGCCCGGCCCGCGCCCAGGCGGTGCTTGCGTGTAACCGGGGCGCGGCGGGGTCGAACGGATGCGTTGCCAGATCTTCCGCCAGGGTCACCCACAGCGGGGCCAGGAGGTCGCGTGCACGATGTCCGAGCAGCGCCTGGGCTTCGGGCTCCAAGGCTTCCAGTTCCGGCAAGCGCTCCGCGGGAGTACGGGAGGGGAGGTCCTCCACCGCCTGGATGAGGCGCAGATAGCGCGGCAGCTTGGCATGTTTCGGGTCCAGGGCCATCAGCCGGGTCAGGGCGGTGTGGGCGGCGTCGATGCGGCGGCCGGCCAATGCGGCGCGCACCGCATCCTCCAGGATCTGGAATTGATTGTCCTGGAAGAGATCCAGTTGAATACGGTTGGCCGGCCGCACATAAGCGTGCGCGCAGCCCTGTGCCAGTTGGGTATGCTGACCAATCGAGAGCATCCGCGGCGCCGCGCCCCAGGCAAGATGCACCAGTGATTCGGCAACCAGGCCCTGCGCGCCGGCGTAGCGGCTCGCCTGTGCCAGCAGATCGCTGGCCGCGTTCGCCGGGACGCGCAGCACGCCTTCCAGGTGGGCCGTCAGGCCGAGCCGCCAGGCCTCGTAGTCGGCGTAGGCCAGCAGGTCGCAGGCGATCAGCAACTCCAGCGGGTCGAGCCGGCCCTGCTCCAGGAGTAACTGGTCCACCAGTGCGATCAGATCGTGCTTCGATAGCGGTTGCGTCATGATGAATGCGACCACAGCTGTCGGCGGGTGTCATCGGGTCCGTCCGTCGGCCTTGATCGTAATCCCGGCCAGCGGCGTGCGTAGTCAGGGCTTCCAGCCCTGAGGGTGTCAGGCCAGGATGGCCTGACTACGCACCCGGCGAGCCCAAGTGGCTGGAATCTTGATCGAGGTCCGTCTGTCATGTGTCGGATCCCTGGTCAGGCGGAGAGGCTGACGTTGATGTCATCACGCGCCATTTGTATATAGTTGCCCTGGATGAAATCGGCGCGGCAGCTCCAAACCAGGGTGACGGTTTGCTGGTCCTCGATCCCGGTCGCGACCACCAAAGCCTTCTGCTCATGCAGTTGCTCGACCAGTGCCGTGAGGTCTTGGCTGTTGGTTTGAGCCAGGGTGTTGATCGACAGTTTAACCAACGCTGCCCCCAGTTGTCCGACGAGTGCGATCTCCGAAGGTGAGTTGGTGACATTGCCCAGACAGATGTGGATGCCCGCTTTGCGCAGGATCCCGAACAAGACCTTGGCGATCTCGATCGAGGTGCGCACATCGCGCAACTGAAACTGCAGGACCGGGCGAATCCGTTTCAGGTCACGGCTGATCAGTTGCTCACGAAGCCAGGGCAGCCATTCTCTCGATCGTAAGGTGTCCATGGTCTGATGAACGAGGATGCGCAGCTCGGGGTGACGGATCCGGTGGTCGCGGAGCGTATCCAAGGCGTATTCCATGACCCAGCGATCGATAGCCGTCATCAGGCCGTGATGCTCGGCGATCGGGAAGAACTCGCGGGGCGGCAGCAGTTCCCCGTCGGGGGAGCGCAGGCGCAGTTGGGCTTCGAAATAGGTACCCTCCACTTTGCCCAGGGCGACAATGGGCTGAAACAGGAGCACGAAGCCCTCGGACGTGAGGGCGTGCTCGATCAATGTCTTGATCCGATCCTCTGACCGCCCTTCCTGGGGCGCCCAGATCTCCACGCGGGCACCGCCGTTCTGGCGCGCCTTGGCGCACGCCCGCTCGGCGCGGGCGAGCAGTGCCAGGGCGTCCTCCGGGGGCGGTTGGAACAGGCCGATGCCGACGCTGGCCGTGGTCACGACGTTGGCCAGGCTCGGCGTCAGGCTGGAGTCGGCGGTGATCCGGCGCAGTTTTTCGCCCAGCCCGACCAGTGCGGCCTGGTCTTTGCGTTGCGTGAGAACCCCGTAGCTGAACTCGCCATAGCGGGTCACGACGTCGTTCCCGGCCAGTTGGCGACCGAGCAGTTGCTCGATTTGGGCCAAGAGCTTGTCGAACCCGGAGAGTCCCAGTCGATCGATGAGTTGTTGCGGTGAGTCCAGCTCGATGATCAGGACGCCCGAGCCGGGTCCGCCGGCGGCGCTGTCACGCACCCAACGCTCCAGGGTGCGAATGAAGAAATCTTTGTCCAGCAGGCGGGTGGGGGCACCACGTTTCGCAATGACCGCCCGGCGTTCGGGCAGCCAGCGGGCCATCCGGATACGATGCTCGATGAACGCGATCAGACGTTGACTGTTGACGGGTTTGGTAATGAATCCGTCGCTACCGGCCAGTAAGGCGGCGATCTGCTTGTCGGCGTCGGTCTCGTTGGAGACCATCAGGATCGGCGTGTCATAGAACTGGTCGTGGTCGCGGATGATCGCGGTCAGTTCTGCGCCGCTGGCTTGCGGCATATAGAGGTCCATGAGGATCAGGTCCGGGCGAAACTCGGCCAGAACGTTCAGGATCGACAGTGGTTCGCCGAGGGTGCGCACCGTCATCCCGGCTTTGGTCAGCAGCATGGCGACATAGGTCGCTTGGGACTGCTCGTCCTCGACGATCAAGATGCGCAAGGGTTCGCGACCGCCGCTGCCATAGGCTTGCAGCGTCTTGGCGGCCAACTCGGCGGGGTCCGGCGGCGCGACGAAGAACGCCTTGGCTCCGGCGCGCACGGATCGCAGCCGCGCGTCCATCCCATCGGATTCGGCAATACAGATCAGGGCCGGGCCAGGGGTCGCCGTGCCGAGCAGATTCGTCAAGAAGTCGGCGATGTCGCCGTCTTGGGGCAGCATTTCCAGCTCGAGGATCAGCACCGCCGGCAGCCGTTCGAGTGCCGCCGCGGCCAACTCCGCGGGATGTTCGAATTGCGCAAGCGCTAACTGTTGTTCCTTGAGCCGCCGTCCCAAATCCTTGAGCGTGGAGGCATCGTGTCCGAGAAAATAGACGAGGTTGTTGACCGGTTCTGGGTTGCCGTTGGTCATCGCGTATCTGCCTTGGTGCCGCTGGACTGTGAGAATAGCGAAAAACGCCCAAGTGCGTTGTGACGCCGTTGCATCGGCGCGTTTTCACCTTCCGGCTGGTCGGTTGTGCGATCATCCCGGAACCTGACATGCGAGTCACCGACATGCCTGATTTCCCCGTTACCCTCGCAGTTTACAACTTTCTCCCGGTTATGCTGACGGGGGTCGCCCTGTGGTATCTCGCCCGTTACGTGGAGTCGCAGGACGCGGCGAACCACCCCCTGGCACTCGCCGGCGGCGCGCTCATCCTGGCGGGCGGATTGGCGAAGGCGGCCTGGAAGTTGATTGCCGCCGTCAGCGGGATCGATCTCGTCTGGTTGTCCAATGCACTGTTTCCGTTGATGGCCCCCGGATTCGCGCTCTTGGCCGCTGCACTCTGGGGTGCGACCCGCCGCCGGCGTGACCGTCCGTCGGGCGTTCAGGGTGGACTGGTTCGCCCGCGCGGGTTGTGGTCCGCGGCGCTGGTTGTGATCGGCCTCGCATTCACCGCCGCCGCGCTCCGTCAATGGGTGTTTGCGACCCCGCGGGGCTGGTTTCTGCCCTTGCTGCTGCTGGCGAGTCTGAGCAATCTGGCGGTGAGTGTCCTGCTGATCGGCGCCTCCCTGCGACTGCGTCGGTGGTCGGTCGCGGCCTTGTTCGCCGTCAACCTGGCGATGATCTTCGCCCTGCAGCCGATCGCCATGGCCACCCCCAAGACCCTGGCCCTGCATTGGCTGGAGCAGTCGCTGACGGCGCTGGGGACCGGTTGTTTCGCCCTGGCGGCGTTCCTCCTGAACCGGATCGCGCGGGGCGGCGGCAGGCGCCTGTCCAGCGAAAAGCCGGTCGCAGGTCATGCTTCGGACTGAACCAAACAGCATTGCGTCATGGCGGATCAGCCCGCCGGCATTCGCCCTACACCGTGCCCCGGCGTCGGGCGGCGGCCTCCGCCAGTTGTCGCAGCATCGGTTCGGTATCGGTCCAGCTCACGCAGGCGTCGGTCACGCTCTGCCCATAGACCAGGCCGGTGACGGCATCGAGGTCCTGGCGTCCGCCGACCAGATGGCTCTCGATCATGGTGCCGATGATGCGGCGGTCGCCGCGCGCGATCTGGCCGGCCACGTCCTGGCACACCTGGATCTGCTTCTCCGGCTTCTTGCGGCTGTTGGCGTGGCTGAAGTCGATCATGATCTTGGGGGTGAGACCCGCCTCGATGATCTGCTCAGCGGCGATGTTGACGCTTTCGGTATCGTAGTTGGGGCGGTGACCGCCGCGCAGGATGATGTGCGTGTCGGCGTTACCGCCGGTGGTGAAGATCGCCGATTGCCCTTCCTTGGTGACCGACATGAATACATGGGGCCGGGCCGCGGCGTGGATGGCGTCGATAGCGACCTTCACATCCCCGTCGGTGCCGTTCTTGAAGCCGACCGGGCAGGACAACCCGGAGGCCAGTTCACGGTGGCCCTGGCTCTCGGTCGTGCGGGCGCCGATCGCTCCCCAACTCACCAGATCCGCGATGTATTGGGGGCTGATCAGGTCCAGGTATTCGGTTCCCGCCGGCATTCCCGACTCGGCCAGATCGAGCAGCAGCTTGCGCGCCAGGCACAGACCCTTGTTGATCTCAAAGCTGCCGTCCAGGTTCGGATCATTGATCAACCCTTTCCACCCCACGGTGGTACGGGGTTTTTCGAAATAGACCCGCATGACGATCAGCAGGTCCGCGCTGAGCGCCTCGCGGACCGGCAGGAGGCGTGCGGCGTATTCCCGCGCCGCCTGGGTATCGTGTACCGAGCAGGGCCCGACCACGACCAGCAGCCGGTCGTCCTCCCCATGCAGGATGCGCTGAATCGCCCGGCGCGTCTCAAAGACCGTGGTGGACGCCTGTTCCGATAGCGGGTATTTCTCGTGAAGCTCCGCGGGCGGGCTCACCTGGGTGATTGCGCGAATGCGCAGGTCGTCTGTCTGGTGTCTCATGAGGGGGTAGACCGGAGTCCCTGGAAAAAGGGAAAGCCGTTAAGTATAGACTAAGACCTTGTCGGCGCGTTCCAGGTCACCGGTTATTCTTGAGTTGATTGCGCTGGATCAAGGCCGCCGGCACGGCAAACTGACCGGGATCATGAGCGGGCGGGTCGACTTGTCCCAGATCAAGAACGCAAGGACGGACGCTTCAACTTGGCAGGGTGCGCGCATTGATGCACTCGATGGCGGGTCCGAAGCGCCCGTGGCGCACCCGCATGATGCCGGCATAGTCGATCCGCATCCGGTACCAGCGCTCGGCATCGGCGCGCAGCAGATGGCCCACCAGGGCGCGCATGACCCCGGAGTGGCAGACGATCAGCAGGTGGCGCCCCGGATGGGCAGCGACTTGGCGCTCGTAGGCCGGGGCGACACGTGCCGCAAAGGCGTCGAGTGATTCACCGCCCGGCGGGCGGTGGGCGACCGGGTCCTGATACATCGCCGTGTAGGCCGCACCCTCGGTCGCCGCCACCTCGGTATGGGTGCGGCCCTCCCAGGTGCCCATGCCGATCTCGATCAGCGCGGGTTCGACGGCGAGCGGCAGCCCATGGCGCCCGGCCAGTTCCTGAGCGAAAGGGTAGCAGCGTGCCATAGGCGAACTGATCACCTGATCCCAGGGGTGGGCGTCGCCGAGCGCGGCGCGCAGTTGCGCCCAGCCGGTGGCGGACAGCGCGTCATTGGCGCCATTGCCGCGGAAGCGCGGGCCGCCCACCGGTTCACCGTGGCGGATCAGGTCGACGAGTGTCTCGGGCATGGGACTTTAAGTGCTGCTGGTGGGGGCAAGGTGCCGCGCGATCCGCCGCGCTGCCTGATCGCTGGGCTGGTGGCACCCGTGGCGATGCGGTGTCGGCGCGACGTTGCTGTCATGCAGCAGTTCCAAATTTCGGTGGTCGCCGCCGGGCGGCGTGCCGGCAGCGAGGCTGATGGTGGATGCGCTACGCTTATCCACCCTAGAAAACCGGCTCCGTTGTAGGGTGGATAAGGCGCGCCGCTTGTTATCGGGGACCTTGTACCGCGGTCGGGCGCGCCGCATCCACCAGGGGCCGCGCGATGTCGCCTAAATTCGGAATTGCTGGCTGTCATGTCGGCAGGATACCGCAAGGGCGCGCGTGTGCGATGATGAAAGCACGACCGGCGCGACCTGATCGCGCCGCTGGACGTGATAAAGGAGCCTGAATGATGCGCCGTCGAGCGTTCGTTGCCATCCTGCTCTGCGCCTGGTTGCCGACTGCCTGCGATCGGCTGCCGAAGCCGACGCCCATCCCGCCCGAGGCGATCGTGGTGGCGTTCGGCGACAGCGTCACCTCTGGGATCGGCGCCGCGGCGGGGGAGGACTGGCCCAGTCGGTTGGCCGGGCTCAGCGGCTGGACGGTCGTTAACGCCGGGGTCCCCGGCGATACAGCCGAGCGCGCACGCGACCGCATCGAAGCGGTGCTCACCCAATACCAACCGGCCCTGGTCGTCATCGAAATCGGCGGCAACGACTTCCTGCAACGGCGACCACAAGCCGCCGTCAAGGACGATGTGCGCCGCATCGTCCAGTCCGTGAGGCAGAGCGGCGCGCAAGCCGTGCTCGTGGCGGTGCCGCAATTCTCGCTGTTCGGAGTCGTGTCCGGCGCCAAGAGCGACGCGCCGATTTACCGGGAGTTGGCGCAGGAAGAAGGTGTTCCGCTCGTCGAGGCGGTGTTTTCGGAGATCTTGAGCCGACCGGAGCTCTGTGCCGACCAGATCCACCCGAATGCCGAGGGGTATCGGAAAATGGCGGCGACGATCTATGCCTTTCTCGCCAAGACGCCCAAGGGGGCTGACTAATCGGTGGTTTTATGCATGGATCACCCCGGTGAACGGCAGCCCCGTCAGCATATGCACCCGCCGACCAAACTCAGGCCAGCAGTTCCAGATTTCCGGGCCTTGCGCGACCCTGACATCGGTCGAGCCGAGACGGACACGGCAAGAGAATCACCAAAGCGTGACCCAAATCACGGTTTCAAGATCACTTCGTATCTATATTGATGAGGGCCTTTTTCCGACGCGTCGTGTTGGCTTTCATTGCGTCTGGTTGGGTCTTGGTCCCTGACGTTCCGACCAACGCCAGACCTCACAACGGATAGCGGAATGTTTATTCACAGCTTTGGTCTATTCTGGCGTGCAGACGAAATTGACTGGAATCCTGGTAAAGGTGCAAGGGGTGCGTTTCGCTTACTCGGACGTATAGGTAGTAACTTGCCTAAAATACGGCTCGCGGATTTTCGAAATCAGCAAGGCATCTATGTGCTCTACTGCGAATACGGTCCTTATTACGTTGGACTCACAAAACGACAGGGCCTCGGAAAGCGCCTGAAAGATCATTTGTCTGATCACCTTGCGGAAAAATGGGATCGCTTTTCATGGTTCGGTTTCTGCTCAATTTTGCCGGACAAGGACAATACCGGCCTTTGCGTTTTAGAGGAGATGGCGGAAATTGCTGAAGTAATACCGGAATCGCTGATTTCTGATGTCGAAGCGCTTTTGATCAAGTCAATCGGTCCAAGAAACATCAATCAAGCACATTTCACACAGGCCGAAGAATGGCGGCAAGTGAGGCTTGATGAGACTGAATACTATATGAGCAAAGTCGCAAGGGTCTAAATCCGACGACGGAGAAATGTAATGGGAAAATGGCCAGGCTCAATTATGAAACCCAAGAATAGCCTAACCTACGCCTCAAAACCGAGCGTGCGCCACGGACGTCGTGCTAATTCGCAGGCGACTTGTAGGCGCGCGCCGCTTTAGGCTGCACGTTAGGCTATGAGCGAAATCACCTTGGGTGAACTTTGGGCGCGCAGGGAAATGCTCGAGAATGAAGCAGCATCCTTGCTCGGACACATGCTTTTCGAATTCTCTAGGCTCGACGTAAATCTTGGTCTATGCCTCGTATGGGTTGACGGTGGAGCAAAAATCGAGAGCCTAACAAAGGCCGTTGAAACACTCAATCTGAAGGCCAAACTAGATGCATTAGCTAAGCATGTCACAGCAAAGTTGCCTGCCGGCTCGAACAGGCGGCGCGCTTACGAAACTTGGATCGAGCGTACGGATTTAGTACGGCAACAGCGAAACAACCTGGTCCATGGTCGCTGGGGTGTTGAAGCGCATAAGAGCAAAGTTGTCAACGTGATTGGCCTTCCGACTTCCAATGCACAGCAGGTGATCGAATACACCCTCGAAGAACTCGCTGACGTCAACAAGGAACTGCGTGATCTTCAACGCGAACTAGCAAGGCTCAGAGATCATTGGCCACTATAAATAGCCAATCCTTTTTCACCAGCATCTCAAGAAGGTCATGCGGGGTCAGTTCTCGCATTGTAGCATCCCAGAAGGCGAGAACTGACCCCCATGTCCGCATGTCCGTTCATCCCCCCCGTGACCCCATCATCCCCGAGTCCCTACGCTGGAGGCCATTTTTCACTCATTGAAATGTTACAAAGCGAGATCTGACCCGAATGGCACTGACTTAAGGAGAAAGCATCACAGAAACAATTGGTTGCGATGCAGTGAATCGACCGAAAAACCGGCCTTGATCATCGTTCCGGCCGGCCGCGGACGGTCCGCACCGCGGACCCTACGGTAACACCGTGACCTGTAGGGTCCGCCGTGCGGACCGACGACCGTGCCGATCGCGCGGTGGCCGAGTTTATGATCAAGGCCGAAAAAACGTTGCGGACCAGGTAAGGGCCAGGAGCCACCACGGAAAATGCCGCTTCCACTCAAGTGACTGCTTGTCGATCCAACTGTAAGCCGCTGATTTATTTATGCCGTAGCTTAAGTCAGTGCCATTCGAGCCTGGCTTCTTTTTGGGTACTCTGGCCCGGCAACGGGCGGCGTGCCAGCCTTTACGTTAGGCTTAAAAATGTACAAAAGAATCGCATCTATTAGGGAAGCTCAGCTGGTATTGGATGCCATCAATAGGTGTCTTGGTGAGTCACGCTACGCGGAGCCAATTCCCCATCCAACTAGAGAAGATGCGCTGATAATCTTCAGACCGGAAATACTTGGAGAATGCCAATCTTACCTTGCTGCATATCCTACGCTCTCTGATGAACAAGTCGTTTCTGAAGGCTGGTATCTTGGACCATTTCCCGGACGATTCGGAAAGTCGAGAGCGAAGCTAGAAGAGGCTCAGCACCTTTTCGACTACCTATCAGATCCGGTAACACGTGATAACAGGCCGGTATTCCGCTCCCTATTTTTTGCATACCTCGCGACACTGTACTCACTAAAAGAATCCATTCAGAAGGTTTGTGCGGCTCGCGACTGGGAACTAAAAGCCTGGTGGCTCTATAGAAAGAAGGAGTTAGAGGCGAAGGGCGAGCTACTCGAATATCTTATCCGGATTGGAAACCGCGACAAACACAACCATGAGAACTACCTACGATATCCTGCTCGCATTTACGGCATTCAGATGTCCAACACGCTTCCGCCGGGATGGCCAGCTGGAAATTATCGACTAGTAATGTCAGGAGAAGGAAACTTTGCCTTAATGGATGAAGGAAAGAAGACCTTTAGGAGAATCCCTCTTGGCCTTGGCAGTGGCCTCTATGTAACAGAATTGATCGGAGTACCAGGAAAACATCTTGGTACACCTATCGGTGAATCCAACATCGTGACGCTTTGCCGATTGGCGAAGGAATATTTTGAGGACATCCTTTTCACAGCCGAGAACATAGATTCCGCGACCCTCTCTCAAGCGCTTGGCAATAACCCATAATCATCTGCCGCCGCCCGGTTTCGGGGTCAGGTCTTGTAATCACGCATGTGTGGTTGCAAGACCTGGCAGCATTTAGCGAGACGCGGCAGCGTCGTCAATTCCTGGTTCCACATCAAACCCGGTCGAGTACCCGACGCGGAACGCGCGTCGGTTGGTTCCGCGCGGAATGCGGTCCGCGCAGGGGACTCGGCTGAGCCGTCGGTGCCTCCCGCCGGGCGCGGTGCGCCAGGACCGCGTCCCTGACACTGGTGGCGAATGCTCCCGACCGCGGAGTCTGGAAAGAACCGATCTCACGCCAAGTCGCCAAGCACGCCAAGCACGCCAAGAAGAGCGCAATGCTGCGGTGACCCCAGTCACTCCGCGAGCGCCTCCGGTTTCGCTATCGCCTTGAAGACCCTTGGCGTCTTGGCGCCTTGGCGTGAGATATTCCGGGTCTGAGCGAAGCCGGTGCGGCGGATGCGCCCTCGTGGGCGCAATTCGCCACCAGTGTCCGTCCCTTGTCGCACCGGTAACGGCTGTCTACACTGCCACCATGCGCCATCCGATCGATCCCAAGGTTGACTGCGTCTTCAAGGCCCTGCTGGGGGCAGAGTCCAATCGTGACCTGCTGATCCATTTCCTCAACGCCATCCTCGGCGCGGAGCTGCCCCGGCCCATCACCGCGGTGGAGATCCAGAACCCCTATAACGAAAAGGAATTCCTTGACGACAAGCTCACCGTGGTCGACGTCAAGGCCCGCGACGCGACCGGGCAGATGTATCAGGTCGAGGTCCAACTCCTCAACCATCGTGATCTGCCGGCGCGCATCCTCTACGGTTGGGCCGACCTCTACAGCGCCCAGATCAAGGAGGGCGAGAGCTACCGCAAGCTGCGCCCCACGTACGCGATCTGGCTGCTGGGTCAAACCCTGTTGGCGGATGACCCGGACTATGCCCACGCATTCCGGCTGCGCGACCAGCACGGACGCGTCTTCCTGGACCACGGCGGCATCTGGCTGCTGGAACTGAGCAAATTCGCCGCCGACGCGGTCGAAACCGAGCAGCAGCGCTGGCTGAAGTTCTTCACCGAGGCGGAGCGCCTGGACGCGG
>NZ_KB902521.1 GCF_000379525.1 Lamprocystis purpurea DSM 4197
CGGCCCAGCCTGATCGTCCACTTTCTGACGTCCACGCTTGGTTTCAAACAGCGTCCCGGCCTGCTCCAGGATCTCCTTTTTCCACTGCCCCACCTGGACCGGATGGACTCCATGCTCCTGTCCGATCTCGTTCGTCGTTTTGACCCCGCGGATCGCCTCCAGGCCGACTTTGGCCTTGAAGGATGCCGTGTACGTCTTGCGCTTCGCTTCGCCCATTATGATATGCCCCTTTTGGTTCGACGCGAGCTTAAATTACTGTCCGGTTTTCAGGGTCCACTATATCCGGCCTTGGGCCCGCAGCTCACACAACGCGACCGCCAGCGCATGGACCCGCTGGTGCAACGCTGCGATGGACTGGAAGGCCGGCCGTGCGCCATGGCGGCCGGGGCCATCGGCATCCAGCCAGATACCGAAGCAGGACTGCGGGTCATCCAGCGGCGGCGGGGCGTCACGCGCGCCCGTGAGGTAGCCTTCCACCGCGGCCATCCAGGCGCGATACGCGGCACCGGCAAAGAGCAGCGGGACCGCATCGCGGCTCACCGCGGCGCAAGCGACCCAGACCGGATCGGGCCGCCAGGTCGCCAGCCAGCTTGGGATATCCGCGGCCGGCATCGGGCGGGCAATGCCGTAGCCCTGGGCCAGTTCGCAGCCGAGTTGCAGCAGCATCTGACCCTGTTCCAGGGCCTCTACCCCCTCGGCAATGACCTGGCGGTGGAAGGCGGCGCACAGGCCGATCACGCCATCCAGAATGGCCAGGTCATCGGGGTCGTCCAACATGTCGCGCACGAAGCTCTGGTCGATCTTGATCAGCTCCACCGGCAGGCGTTTCAGGTAGGTCAGCGACGCATAGCCAGTGCCGAAGTCGTCCAGGGCACACGGCACTCCGATCTCCCGGCAGCCATCGATCACCCGGGACACCCGGGCCAGGTCTGCCAGGGCGCTGGTTTCCAGTACCTCGATCTCCAGATCCCCTGGTCTCACGTGCGGATGCGCTGCCAGGAGCGTGCGCAGGCGCGCGACGAAGTCCGCCTGCTGCAACTGGAGGGCGCCGACATTGACACTGACCGGGATCTTGAGCCCGGCGGCCTGCCAGCGCTCCATCTGGCTCAGTGCGGTCTCGATCACCCATTCGCCGACCTCCACGGTCAGCGGATGATCCTCAATCATCGGCAGGAACTCCGCGGGCGGCAGCAGACCGCGTTGCGGGTGCTGCCAGCGGATCAGGGCCTCGGCACCGAGGACGGCCCCCGTGCGCATGTTCACCTTGGGCTGGTAATGCAGCACCAATTCGCCCGCGTCCAAGGCGCCGCGAATGCGCTCGAGGCTTTCATGATAACGGCGGACGCTGCGGTCCAGTTCGGCATCGAAGACGTGGTACCGGTTCTTACCTGCCAGTTTCGCCTGATACATCGCTTGATCGGCTTGGCGCAGCAGTTGCCCCGCATCGATGACGTCCGCCTGCGGGTAGAAGGTGACACCGACACTGGCGGAGACTTGCAACACCTGCTCACCAATTGGTACCGACTGGGCCGCGGCGGCGAGCAGGCGGGTGATCAGCGGCACGCTGGCCTGGATGTCGGCCAGGTCGAGCAGCACGGCGACGAACTCGTCCCCGCCGATACGGGCGAGGGTATCGCCTTCGCGCAGGACCTGCTGCATGCTGGCCGCCACGGCGATCAGCAACTGGTCGCCCACGGCATGCCCGTGCTCGTCGTTGATGGCCTTGAAGCCGTCCAGATCGAGAAAGGCGACCGCCAGCAGGCGCTCATAGCGCTGCGCCTGGACCATGCCTTGGTGCAGGCGGTCCGCCAACAGGACACGATTGGGAAGGCCCGTCAACGCATCGTAGTGAGCGATGTGCTGCAGCGTCTGTTCTTGCTCTTTGATCAGGGTGATGTCGGAGAACAACGAAACGTACTGCAGGGTGTTGCCCGCGGCATCGGGCACAGCGCTGATGGTTTGCATCACGGCGTACACTTCGCCGTCATTGCGGCGGTTCCAGATCTCGCCGGACCATTGGCCGCGCGCGATGAGGCTGTCCCACATGTTGGCGTAAAATGCCTGATCCTGACGGCCGGAGCTCAGCAGGCGCGGGTTGCGGCCCAGGACGTCCTCGCGACGGTAGCTGGTGATCCGACTGAATGCGTCATTGACATCGATGATGGTGCCGTCAGCGGCGGTGATCATGATGCCTTCATAGGCGTGGGTGAAGACGCTGGCCGCCAACTGGACCTTCTGTTCCGCCTGCTTCCATTCGGTAATGTCCTCGTAGATTCCCAGCAATCCGAACACGACGTGGTCCTGATCCCGGAGCGCGACCTTTGACGTACGCAGCCACATCGTCTGTCCGCTCGGGGTCGTCTGCTGCTCATCATAGGACAGTTTGGGGATACCAGAGGCCATGACGGACTGGTCATCGGCCTGATACAGAGCGGCCTGATCAGACCATCCCAACTGATCGTCGTCTTTTCCGATCACATCCTGTACGTGCGCCATGCCGGCGTCCCTGGCAAAGGCCGTATTGCACCCGAGATAACACAGGTTGCGATCCTTCCAGAACACCCGGATCGGCACGGTATCGATGACCGTCAGGAGCAGCGCCCGCGTTTCCGCAATCTCCGCTTCGATCCGTCTGCGCTCGGTGATGTCGGCGATAAAGCCATGCCACAGCGTCGCGCCGTCCGCTTGCCGGTCCGGCAGTGCGTTGCCCAAGAGCCAGCGGCTGCTGCCATCGTCAAATATCAGCCTGAACTCTTGATCCCATTTGGTTAAGTCGCGGGCCGATTGTTGGATGGACGCCTGGACACGGTCAAGATCGTCCGGGTGAACCAGCGCAAAGAGGCTTGACGCATCGTGACGGACGTCCTGCGGGCTGACCCGGAACATCTCACGGAGGGCCTCGCTGGCGAACGGCATGCAGCTACTGCCATCGGGGTGCAAACGGTATTGAAAGACAACCCCTGGAACGCGGTCAGAAATCTTCTGGAGAAGACGAAATCCCGCTTCCCGTTCATCCTCCAGCCGCTTGCGCTCAGTGATGTCATGAAGACTCGCCAGAAGGGTCGTTTTCCCTTCAAGTTGGATGGCACTGAGCAGGGTTTCGGCGATGAAGGTCTGACCGTTATCCAGCCGTTTGTGTATCCACTCGAAACGGCAGCCCCCGTGCTTCATCGCCATGGCGATATGCCGATTGGACAGCGTCATGGAGTCCGTGCCGCACGGCTGTTGCGGCGGCGATACATCGGCAGGGTGATAGGAGCAGAAGTCCTCCGGTGTCGCGCAACCGAATAACGCCACGGTTGCCTTGTTGCAGTCGAGGAAACCTCCTTCGCCCAGCAACATCACTGCGGCGTTGGTCGAATCGAAGAACGCGCGGAACATCGTCTCGGATCGACGAAACGCCAGTTCCGCCTGTTTACGTTTGGTAATGTCGGTATGTGTGATGACGACACCAGCGCTGGTGTCGCGCCCCAGTGGCGTGACGGTCATCGTGAACCAGCGCTGTTGCGCCGGTGAATGGTAGGGGTATTCCAGTGTGAAGCTGGGTAAGCGGCCGTCCAACACCGCCCGGATGCCCGCGCCGGCGCTCGCTCCATCATCCTGCGCACTGCAACCGGTGCCGGTCCGGCAGACCTCCAGATAATTGATGCCGACTTCCGTATGCAGCGCCGGCTGGCCGGGTTCGTTGCCGTTGTCCAGGGCGAAGCGCCGCCAGGGTTCGTTGATCGCCAGGATCATCCCGTCGTGCCTCACCACGACGATCTCGGCGGGGATAGCATCCAGAATGGCTAGCGTGAAGGCTTCACTCTCCCTCAAGAGCGTCTCGTGCCGTCTGATCGCTTCGGTGAGCTTGCCGGCGATGCGTTCGGCGTTGGTTCGCGTGTTGATTACCGCGAGCATCAACCAGAACAGCAGGCCAGTGAGCGCCAGGCCGCCGGCCAGGGTTGCCCAGACCGGCGCGTCGCCGATGCCGGGGGCGCTTGCGGTGCGCTCGAACATCAGCAGCCACGGCTGGCCGTTGAAGTCGAGCACCCGCTGTTGGTGCAACGGCGAAGGCCCAGCGGGTGCGCTGTCCGGTTGGCTGTCGAACAGGAGTCCGGCGGGCGCCGCCTCGCGACCATCGTAGATGGTCAGGTCGACGGCCTTGCCTTCACGGCTGCGCCAGTCACCGAGGATGCCGGTCATCAGGTCATTCATGCGGTAGGGGCTGTAGGCCCAGCCGAGCAGCGCGGCGCGCCGTTGTTCAAGCGTGTCCACCGGTGCCCCATTGCGATAGACGGGGACATACATGAGAGTCCCGGCCTGGATCTCAGTGCCGGTCTCCTGTACCAGTTCCACTTTACCAGACAGGGCCGCCTCGCCGGTGTCGCGCGCCTGGTCCATGGCAGCCCGCCGGACCGGCTCAGCGTACATATCAAAACCGAAGGCGCGCAGGTTGCGGTCGCGGAAAGGTTCGAGGTAGATGATGGAGGTGTAGAGGGCGCGGGGGCCGGACGGACGGACGCTGTAGTCGGGAAATCCTTCGCTCCGGATGCGGGCGAGGTGGGCGGCGAGTTGCTCCGGGGGGATGACTTCTGCAAACCCGATCCCTTGAACGCCGGGAACACGGCCACTCGCCCGCAGGGTCTCGACGTAGGCCCGCCATTCGTTGCGCTCCACCGTGGTCAACGCGGCAAACAGGGCGGCACCGCCGCGCAGCATCAGGGCATAGGCGCCCAAGCGCTCCTGGACTTTGAGGGCGATCTGATCGCAGTTGAAGGCGAACTGCCGCACCGCATCCTGTTGGATGCCCTGCCTGACCTGAAGGGCAGCGAAGACGCTCGCCAGTAACCCGACGCCGAGGGTGATCCAGGCGAGTCGCGTCTTGCGGAATCGATGAAATTTCTGCATCGGGATCGCGTGTATAGCGGGCAGCGCCGAGCGCGCCGCCCATTATCCACCCAGACGGGGTCGCCGCGGGGTCCTGCCACGACGCTGCCGGCTTCAAGCTCGAACAGGTCGGTCTCGCCGACTGGCTCATTCAGGCTGTAGTCGAGCCGGATCGTCGTCGGCACCCGGCTGGCCAGCAGGCGCTTGTGGGCGTTGCGGTCATCTTTGTCGGCGTAGCCGATGGTGACCTGGATGGTCGGGAAGGTCGCATCGGCGCGTGGCGGATTTTGCTTGCAACGCTGGATATGGTAGATGCCGCCGCACAAGTCAGGCGCGCGGAGCATGTCGAGAAAGGGGCGCCCGATGGTGGCGACGCGCCGCGGCTTGCCCTGCACGGTCACATAGGCTCCGGGGTCGCACTGGACGCTGGTGTGGACGCTGATGATCTTGCGGTTGATTTTGTCGAGCCGCAAGCGGCGTAGCGGCGGCAAGCCGGCTTGGAGGTAGGTGGCGAGACCCTCAGCCCCGAGTGCCCTCTGCATGGATTCGGTCGCCCGCCGGCCCCACTGCGGCGAGGGCAAGGAGGTCACGAACAGCAGCTTGGGCAAGCGGTCGGTGAGGCCGTGGTAGTTCATGGCGCTCAGGTGCGAGAGATAACAGAATGGGTCGACGCAGCAAGAGAAGGTCGTCGCCTTGTACCGAGTGACCCGCGGTGATCCCCGTGAGGCTGACGTTTTTCGCGGCCGGGACCGGATTCCGACCGAGCGAAGGGGTCCGACAATCTTTGGAACCCTTTTAGCGGGTCGGGTCGCTCTCGATCATGGCCGTCTCGCGGATCAGCGCCCGACCCCGGGCGTCCGCCTTGCGGTACATCCCGAGTAGGTCAAGCTCGTCGGGGCTGAAGCGCATCAGCGGCTCGACACAGAGCAGGTAGCCCGGCGTGACCGTGCCCAGGGCCTTGGCCAACAGGCAGGCCTCCTCGATGCCGATGCGCCGTTGGGCCCGCTCATAGTTGCTGATCATCGAAACTGAAACCTTGCCTTCGGTTCGGTCGGACAATTGCGCTAGGGATAGGCTGGACGCGCTGCGGGCGAGGCGCAGCCGCTCGGCGATCTGAAAGTTCAGGGTGAGCCGGTCTTCGATCATGATGCCGCGGCTGGTTTGGCGGTTTGCTCGAACGCGCACCCGTTCAAAACGGGATGTCATCATCGTAGAACGGCACCGGCTCCGACTCAACTGGGGGCGCCGGGTCCCGCGCCGGTTCGCCTCGGCTCTTCGCGCGCGCCCCGCCGGTCGGCTTGGCCGAGGTGGTCACCACCAGCGAGTCGCACAGCATGGCCCAGGACTCGCGCGGTTCGCCGTCCACGGGGGTATAAATGCCGCGCGTCATGCGCCCCAGGGCGGCGACCATCTGGCCCTTCTGCGCCCGCTGCAAGGTCTGCGCGGCGACGCCGAACGCGAGAAGACCAACCCACAGGGTTTCCGGCGCCGCCGCATCCCGGGGCGTGACATCGACGGCAACCTGGACCGTGGTCATGTCTTTGCCGCTCTTGGTGGTGCGGGCCACGGGATCGCCACCCAGGCGACCGTACAAATTGGCGATCAGGCTCATCGGGCGGCTGCTCCTTGGTTGACTAAGTGCTATGGACTTGTGTCGCTTGTTGAACGGTTCCCAACGCGATTGCCGGCAATCGCCTTAACCCGGAGCGTCCACCATGACCAGCGCGGCCGCAATCGCGGCGCGCAGACTCCCGAGGTCGGCGCGATCCGTTCCCGCCAGGTCCAGCGCGGTGCCATGATCCACGGAGGTGCGGATGATCGGCAGCCCCAGGGTGATGTTGACCGCCTGACCGAACCCCAGGTGCTTGAGCACCGGCAGGCCCTGATCATGGTACATGGCCAGCACGACGTCCGCGGCCGCCAGGCGCTCCGGTAAGAAGGCGGTATCCGCCGGCAGGGGGCCGGCCAGGTCCCAGCCGCGTTCGCGCAGTTCGTTGAGGACCGGCGTGATCACCTCGATTTCCTCCCGCCCCAGATAGCCGCCTTCGCCCGCGTGGGGGTTGAGCCCACAGACCAGAATGCGCGGGGCGGCGATGCCGAAGCGTCGGCTGAGATCCGCGTGCAGGACCTCGATGACGTGGCGCAGGTGCGGCCCGGTGATGGCGGCGCTGACTTGACTCAGCGGCAGGTGGGTGGTGACCAAGGCGACCCGCAGACCCGGGGTGGCAAGCAGCATCACCGGATGCGCGTGACACCGCTCGGCCAGGAACTCGGTGTGTCCGGTGAAGTGCAGGCCCGCTTGGTTGAGGATGCCCTTATGGATCGGGCCCGTGACCAGCGCATCAAACATGCCCGTCAGACACCCATCGCAGCCGATTCTCAGTGTTTCGAGCACATAGGCGGCATTGGCGGTATCCAGTCGGCCCGGCAGCACGGCGGCACCCAGCGGCACCGGAGCGACCCATAACTGCGCCGCTGCACTCGGGCGACGCGGGGTGTCGGCCGCAAAGGTGAGACAGCGCAGCGGCAGCCCGAGTGCGTGCGCACGCGCGGTCAGCAAGTTGGGGTCGGCGACGGCGATCAACTGGGCCGCGCCGGCTTCCTGAGCCAGGCGAACCAGCAGATCGGGGCCGATCCCGGCCGGTTCTCCCGGAGTGATGACGAGCCGCGGAGTCATGCGTGCGTTCCTCTCAGCGTTCAGCGTTGGCGGCATCGAGCCGCAGTTCGACATAGGCCTCATCGCGCAGCCGCTTCAGCCAGGCGTCGGTGGCCTCGTCCACCTTGCGCCGCTGGATCGCCTCTTTCGCCTTGAGCCGCAGCAATTCATCCGCGGTGTCCTGGCTGCGGCGCTCCTGCACCTGAATGATATGCCAACCGAATGAGCTGTGGACCGGTTCGCTGACCTCATTGGGGGCGAGCTTATTCATCGCTGCTTCAAACTCCGGCACGGTTTGCCCCGGATTGACCCAGCCCAGGTCGCCTCCCTTCAGGGCCGAACCCGTATCGTCCGAGTGGGCGCGGGCCAGGGTCGCGAAATCATCGCCGCCGACAATCCGCATGCGCAATTGCGCCAGCCGGGTCTTGGCATCTTCATCAGCAACCAGTTCGTTGGGGCGGATCAGGATATGGCGGGCCCTGGTCTGGGTGACGTTACCCGGCACGCCGCCCTTGATCTCCGCCAAGCGGATGATATTGAAGCCGCTCGGGCTGCGGATCGGATCAGTGATCTCACCCTGCGCCATGGTTTGGGCCTTGTCTGCGACCAGGCTCGGCACGGCGGCCATCTCGAACCACCCCAGATCGCCGCCTTGCAGGGCGGTGCGCCCCTCGGAACTGGCGGCGGCAACCGCGGCGAAATCCGCTCCGCCGCGTAATTTGGCCACCAGTTGCTTGGCCTTGGCCTCGGCTTGGGCAATCTGGGCGGGTGACGGATCATCGGGCAGTGCGATCAGGATGTGCTGCAGCCGCACCTGTTCACGCGGCATCAGTTGACCCTTTTCCCGTTGGAGGAAGCGTTCCACCTCCTGATCGCTGACCTGGATGGTGCCCACGACCTCCTGGTTTTGCAGTCGGCCGGTGAGGATCTGCATGCGGGTGTCCTCGCGAAAGGCTTCAAAGCGCATCCCACTGCTCTCCAGCGTCGCCTGCAGTTCTTCGATCGAAAGATTGTTACGGCTCGCGATCGACCGGATCGCGCTGGTCAGGGCCGCCTCGTCGACCGTGATGCCGAGCTGTTTGGCACGCTGTTGCTGGAGCCGTTTCAGGATCAGCCGCTCCAGCACCTGTTTGCGCAACTGCTCCGGCGGGGGTACCGGGGTGCCCTGTTCCTGAAGTTGGGGGATCGTCTGCGCCATCTCGCGGGACACCTCGCTTTGCACCACCACGTCATCATTGACAATGGCGACGATCGAGTCGAGTTCTTCGGCGTTGGCGAGCGGGTGCGTCAGGCCCAGGCAGAGCAGGCCGACGACCAACCAGAACAGCGCCCCGAAGGCGGTGCGGGTCGGTGTGTGTGGGCCGTCACGATCAGTCCGAGTCATAGCCATAGATTCCGTATTCCAGGAGTTTGTCGATCTTGTTGCCGAGTGAGCCCAGGCCGGCGAGTTCGAGTTGCAGCATTACGCTGGTGTTGCCCTCGCTCTCGGCCGTGGTTTTGAGATGACGCCCGAGGATTCGCAAACGCCAGCAGCAGCGGCCGAATTCGATCCCCACAAAGGCATCGACGGTGTCGGAGTCGAGTAGTGAATAGAGCCAGCGCCCGACCAGGCTGATCTGCCGGGTCACCGGCAGGCGAAATGACAGGTCGGTATTCTCATAGCGTTCGGCCTCGGTCTGACCCAGGTTGTAGCGATACGCGAAATTGAACACACGATCATCCCCCGGGGCGTAGCGGAACTGCACCACGCGTTTCTCCCATTGATTGATCGAGAGATTCGGGTCCCACTGAAAGCTGGCCCGCGCGTTCCACCCCGGTGCGGGATTGGTCGACAACTCGCCCGCCACCGACGAGGTGGTGGTTTCATCCGCTGACTGGCCGGTGAGTTGGACCCGGCGCGGGTCGAAGTAATACACCTGACCCAGGCTGGCGCGCAACCACTCCCGACCGCTCTTGTTGCCCAGGGTGCGGGAGGTCAAGCCGATCGTGAAGCGGTTCTCGTCGCCGATGCGGTCATACCCGGTAAACCGATTCGGTCTGAACAGGCTGGCGTAGCTGAAATCCAAAAGCGTGGTGTCGAACAGCGGGGTGTCGGACTGGTTCTCATAGGGTGTCGCGACGTAATAGAAACGGGGCTCCAGGGTCTGCAGGGCACCCTGACCGAACCAGTTGAGATCGCGCTCGAAGACCAGTCCGGCGTCCACGTCGAAACTGGGAATCAGGAAGGACTGCACCGACGGGGTGCCCGGTTGCGTGTCCGCCAGATCATAGCCGGTCGCATACAGGCGCACGCGCGGAATCAGGTGACCGAAACTGCGCCGCAACGGCAATCGCAACGAGGGCAGCAAGACGCCGCGATTGCCGTGGACCTTCGCGTGATGGTCGAAGTAATCGTAACGTCCTTCGAAGGCATATTCGAGCAGGCCCCAGCGGGTCCGCGGGACATCCACTTGGATATGCGGGAGTTGGCCGTAGGGGCGATCGGCGGGCGCGATGGTCGGGTCGACCGTCTGGAAGCCCTGCAACCAGGCTTGCACGCTGTAAGTGCCGCCGTTATACGAGAGATTGCCCCGCTGGACCAGATTGCGAATGCTGGTGACATCCAGGCGGTTGCCGAAGTCGGCCAGGTACTGGTCGTCCGAGACCATGCTGTAGTCGAGCGAGGTACTCCAGCGACCGCCCACGGTGCCCGTCTGCTCCAGCCGCAGCGCTCCGCGCGTCCCGAGGTCTGGGTCCGCGGCATCGTGCGGCAGGATCTCGCCGTTGATCTCGATCTTCTGACTCCCCATGAGGTGACGCACCTGGACGCCGAGCATCAGCCCGCGTGTGCTCATGAAGCGGGGGGTGATGGTCGCGTCCAGGTTCGGGGCAATGTTCCAATAGTAAGGAAGGAGGATGTCCGTGCCGGTGGTGTCGGACGAGCCCACCGTCGGGATCAATAATCCGCTGCGCCGCCGGTCATCGATCGGAAAGCTGACGTAGGGTGTGTAGAACACCGGCAGATTGCCAAACTGCAAGCGCGCATGACGCGCTGTGCCCAAGCCCTCCGGGTGGTCGAGCAGCAAGCTGCGCGCATGGATAGACCAGTCGTAACGGCCGGGCGGACACGTGGTGTAGGTTACCTCGCGATAGCGGGTGATCTTGCCGGGCAAGAGTTCGGCCGTGGCGGCAGTGCCGCGCAGGTTGGCATCGCCGGACAGACGATAATGGACATCCTGCAGGGTGCCTTCCTTGGTTCTCAGATTGTAGTCCGCGGAGTCGGCGGTCAGCCGTGCGGGTGGATATTCCAGATAGACGTTGCCCTGTGCGTCGACCGCGCCGGTGCGCCGATGATAGCGGGAGCGATCCGCTTCCAGGCGTTGGTCGCCCTGGAGGATCTCGACTCCCCCTTGCAGTTGTACGATCTCGCCGGTTTGATCGTAATCGACCTGATCGGCGGTGGCATCGACCGGCACCTCGAGGTCCGCGGCGGGGACCGCGGCGCTCCCGGTTCCGTCGCCGCGGCCTGAGGGGCCGCACTGCTCCCAGGGCAGCCCGGCGTGCAGACGCGCCTCGTCATCGCGCGGCACCACTTTGGGCCGCGGGCCAATGGCCGCGTTCAGCCGTGCCGTGTCCGCCGCGGTGGATGGTTGGTCCGGCGGCGGCAGGACCAGCGGGGCGATGCCGGTGAACACCGGACGTGCGGGGTCCAGCACGATCGGCAGCGTCAGACGGGCCGGTTCCGGGGGTAGGGACACCGGGGACGACGGCGGCGTTGCAGTCGGGATCGGGGGCGCATCCAACCGCTCGGGGATGGGGTCGGCCGTCGGTTTCGGGGCAGTGACTGCTGCCGGCCCCGCCGCCGCGGGAATGGGATCGATCGCGCCCGCGTTGGTCGGCGGCGGTGTGGCCGTCGCCGCGCGGTCAGGCGGGGGTGGCGCCGGATCGGCAGGGGACGGGGTCGTCGTACCTGATGGGCCGGTGGCCGCCGCCGGTACCACGGCAGCGTCGGCTGGGAGCGCCGGGGCTTGGGCTGCGGTCGATTCCAGGTCCGTGACCGGGGCGGGTGGCGCCGCGCCGACGTCTGACTGAGCAGGGTTGCCGGCTGTCGGTTCGGGGGCAGGACAATCCCCGTTGATGCCCAAACCGTCGGCTGCGCTTTGGCCAGGCACTTGGCCGTAGTCTTGGTAGGCACAAGGCCGCGGACCAACCGTGGCGCCCTCGGTAAGCGTCTGCGATGGACTCACGGCGGCCAGGATCAGCGCAACGGATAGGATTAGGGAACGCACGACATGGACGGATTGGGAATTCGCTGCAACCATGTCACATTCTTCGCGGGCCGGCAATGCGGTTATCCTGGAAAAAATCGGTCAGCCGTCAGCGGTCGACCGACCGCTTGCGCCGGAACAGCGCGTCGGGTGCGATGCCGCGGCCCCGTCCGGCCACGTAAACCGCGGCGAAGGCGACGCTGAAGGCGCGTGGCTGATGAGCACTGGCCGCGCGGCTTGGGGTTATTGTTGTCACCATTGCTGAGGGGATCGTCTTGACTGCACGGCATGAGTTATTAACACATTGGGTCGCCATGGTACTCGGAAGGAACGACTTCGCGCTGGAGCCGGCCTCCTCCGACGCCAGCTTTCGCCGCTATTGGCGGGCGCGCTGGCAGGGAAACACCATGATCCTGATGGACGCTCCGCCGGCGCACGAGGACTGCGGTCGTTTTGTCGACTTGGCGCGGCGCCTGCGCGCCATCGGGCTGCACACCCCGGAAATCCATGCGGAGGATCGGGCCAACGGCTTTCTCGCCTGCTCCGACCTGGGCGATCGGCTTTATCTTGCCGAGCTCGATGAGCAGAGCGCGGACCGGCTCTATGGAGACGCGCTCGCCGCCTTGGCGGTCATCCAGGCCTGCGGTCCGCTGGACGGTCTGCCGCACTATGATGACGCCTTCCTGCGTCGCGAGTTGGAGATCTTCCGCGAATGGTTCCTCGTCCGCCACCTGGGACTGGTGCTCACCCCGCGGGACACGGCCGGTTGGGTTCGTGCGGGCGACCGGCTGGTGGCCAGTGCACTGGAGCAGCCTCAGGTCTGTGTCCATCGGGACTATCACTCGCGCAACCTGATGATCACCGATCCGCCGAGTCCGGGCATCCTGGATTTCCAGGACGCGGTGGTCGGACCCGTCACCTACGATCTGGTCTCCCTGCTCAAGGACTGTTACATCGCCTGGCCGCCCGAGCGGGTCACCGACTGGGCCCTGGGCTATCTTCAACTGGCCGTCCAGTCCGGGGTGCTGCCCGAGATCGAGCCGGCGCGCTTCCTGCGCTGGTTCGACCTCATGGGCACCCAGCGTCATCTGAAAGCCTGCGGCATCTTCGCCCGGCTCAACCATCGCGACGGCAAACCGCATTATCTCAACGACATCCCGCGCACTCTCGACTACGTCCGTGTGGTCTGCGCCCGCTATCCGGAACTGGCCGATCTGGATCGATTGTTGACCGAGCGGGTCGACCCGGCCATGGGCGGCACGCCCGCGAGACACTGATGGTGTCACTGAACGAGGCCGACACCTGCCGTCTCCATGTCACCCCCCGGCTGCGCGCCGCCGGTTGGGAGGAGCCGCCCCATGCGCTCGCCGAGCAGCAGACCTACACCGCTGGCCGCGTTCGAATCATCGGCGGCAAGGCCGTACGCGGAGAGCGCAAGCGGGTGGATTATTTTCTGCTCTACACCCGCGACTACGCTCTCGCCGTGGTCGAGTCCAAGCCGGAAGACGCGCCCGTGGGCTCCGGGCTCCAACAATCCAAAGGCTACGCCGAGGACCGAGATCTGAAATTTGCGTTTGCCACTAACGGGCATTGGATCATCGAGTTTGATTTTCTCACCGGCACCGAAACCAGCCTGGACGCCTTCCCCACGCCCGATGCGCTGTTCGCCCGCTTGCAGGCGGCCCAAGGTCTAAGCGATGCAGAGGCGTCGCGCCTCCTGACCCCCTCCCATCATGCGCCGGAGGCCCAACCCCGTTACTACCAGGAGATCGTCATCAACCGCGCGTTGCGGGAGATCCTCCAGGGTCGGCGGCGCTGCCTGGTGTGCATGGCCACTGGGACCGGCAAGACCCTGGTTGCCTTCCAGATCTGCTGGAAGCTCTGGAACGCCCGCTGGAGCCGCGACGGCACGCGTGAGCGCAAGCCGCGCATCCTGTTTCTGGCAGACCGCAATCTGCTGGTCGACGACCCCAAGGACAAGCACTTCGCCCCGTTCGGCGAGGCGCGCTGGAAGATCGAGGGCGGCCGTGTCAGCAAGAGCCGTGAGATCTATTTCGCGACCTATCAGGCTATCGCCGAAGACAAGTCGCGCCCCGGTCTCTACCGCCAATATCCGCCGGATTTTTTCGATCTGATCATCGTCGACGAATGTCACCGCGGCAGCGCCCGAGACCAAAGTCAGTGGCGCGAGATCCTGGAGTGGTTCGAGCCGGCTTACCAACTCGGGATGACCGCGACACCCTTGCGGGAGGACAACCGCGATACCTACGCCTATTTCGGCAACCCCATCTATACCTACAGCCTGCGTCAGGGTATCGAGGACGGGTTCTTGGCCCCGTATCGGGTGCATCGGGTCGTGACCGACGTGGATGCCACCGGCTGGCGCCCGAGCCGCGATGAATTGGACCGCTTCGGGCGCCCGATCCCCGACGAGCACTACGAGACCAAGGACTTTGAACGCATCATCGCGCTCAAGGCCCGCACCCAGGCCGTCGCCCGGCATCTCACCGACTTCATGCGCCGCACCGACCGCTGGGCCAAGACCATCGTGTTCTGTGTCGATCAGGAGCATGCGCTCGCGATGCGCCAGGCCCTGACCAACCTCAATCAGGATCTGGTCGCCAAGCATCCGCATTACGTCGAGCGCGTGACGTCCCGCGAGGGCGATCGGGGCCGCGCCCTGCTCAGCCGCTTCCAGGAGCCCGACGAGCCCACGCCGGTCATCCTTACCACCTCGCAGATGCTCACCACCGGCGTGGATGCGCCGACCTGCAAGAATGTCGTTCTGGTGCGTGTCATCAACGCCATGACCGAGTTCAAGCAGATCATCGGGCGCGGAACGCGGATGCGCGAGGATTACGGCAAGACCTGGTTCAACATCATCGACTACACCGGTTCGGCGACCGCGCGCTTTGCCGACCCCGATTTCGACGGCTTCCCGGAAGCCATGGACCTCACCGAGATCGATGCGCAGGGCCGGGAGACCGGCAGCCATGACCTGGACCCGATCGCTATCGAGGCGGTCGAACCGGGCGGCGCGGCGCCGGGCGAGCCCGGCATCGGCGATGGCGCAGACGGTACAGGCCCGACACCGCCGCTGAAATACTATGTCGATGGTGGCCAGGTTCAGATCATCGCCCATGTCGTCTCCGAACTGGACGATGACGGCAATCAACTGCGGGTGATTCAATACACCGACTACACCGCCGCCCAGATTCGCACTCTGTTCCGCACGCCCGACGCCCTGGCTGCCGACTGGGCCGATCCGGTCAAACGCGAGGCGATCCTCGATCAACTGAACCGCCGCGGTATCGCGTTCTCGCGCTTGGCCGAGGCGGCGGGCCACGCGGACGCCGACCCGCTGGACCTGCTCTGTCATCTCGCGTTCCAACGCCCGTTGCGCACCCGTCGGGAGCGGGCGGAGCACCTGCGCAAGAACCAGCCGGATTTCTTCGACCAATTCAGCGCCGTCGCCCGCGGCATCCTCGACGCCTTGCTGGACCAATACACCGAGCACGGTCCAGACGAGTTCCGGATTCCGCACGCCCTCCAGGTCCCGCCCATCGCCGTCCATGGCAACCCCATGGAGATTGCCGACCTGTTCGGCGGGCCGGTCGCCATGCGGCAGGCCGTCAATCGGTTGCAGACCCTGCTTTATGCGGAGATCGGCAATCGCTGAGTTTGGGTCGGATTTTTCACCACAGAGCTCACTCATGCCCCCCAAGAAGCCAGTCACACCTCAGACCACCGCTCAGCAGCTCGGGGCCATCATCAAATCCGCGCGCAATATCATGCGCAAAGACAAGGGTCTCAATGGTGACCTGGACCGGCTGCCCATGCTCACCTGGATCATGTTCCTCAAGTTCCTCGACGACATGGAGCAACTGCGCGAGACCAACGCCGCGTTGGCGGGGACGCCCTTTCGCCCGGATATCGCGCCGCCCTATCGCTGGCGCGACTGGGGTGCGGAGGCCGGCGGTATCACCGGGGCTGAACTGATCGCCTTCGTCAACAACGACGAGGCCATGCGCCCCAACGGCACCCGCGGGGCCGGGCTCTTCTATTACCTGCGCGGGCTGCGCAGCCTGGATGGGGCCGATCGGCGCGATGTCATCGCCACCGTGTTCAAGGGGATGCAGAACCGCATGGCGGACGGGTACCTGCTGCGCGACGTGATCACGCTGGTCAACGGCATCCACTTCACCGCCTCCGCGGAGATGCACACTTTGAGCCGGCTCTACGAGACCCTGCTGCGCGAGATGCGCGACGCGGCCGGTGACTCGGGTGAGTTCTACACCCCTCGCCCGGCGGTGCGCTTCATGGTCCAGGTGATGGATCCGCGCCTGGGCGAGACCGTGCTGGACCCCGCCTGCGGGACCGGCGGCTTCCTGGTGGAATCGTTCGTCCATTTGCAGCAGCAATGCCGCTCGGTCGCCGATCTGGTCACCCTGCAGGAGACCAGCATCCGCGGCGGTGAGGCCAAATCCCTCCCCTACCTGCTGGCGCAGATGAATCTGCTGTTGCACGGGCTCAACTACCCGCGCATCGACCCCGGCAACAGTCTGCGCGTTCCACTACGTGACCTCACCGATCAGGACCGGGTGGATCTGATCCTGACCAACGTCCCCTTCGGCGGCGAGGAAGACCGCGGCATCCTGAGCAACTTCCCCAAGGACCGCCAGACCGCCGAGACCGCGCTGCTCTTCCTGCAACTCATCATGCGCCGTCTGAAACGCCCCGGGCCGGGCAATGACCGCGGTGGCCGGGCCGGCGTGATCGTCCCCAACGGCACCCTGTTCGGCGACGGCGTCTGTGCCCGGGTCAAGGAAGACCTGCTCAAGCACTATCACGTGCATACCATCGTGCGCCTGCCCGAGGGCGTCTTCGCGCCCTATACCGACATTCCGTCCAATCTGATCTTCTTCGACCGCTCCCGGCCGACCCAGGCGATCTGGTACTACCAAATCCCGCTGCCCGCCGGCCGGCGCAAATACACCAAAACCAAGCCGATGGAAGACGCCGACCTCGCGGCCTGTCTGGCCTGGTGGGACGATCGGACAGAGAGTGCCAATGCCTGGCGGGTCAATGTCGCGGATGTGCTCAAGTACGACGCCGAGGGGCGGTTGCTCTCGGTCAATCTGGATATCAAGAACCCGAATGGGTTGGAGGCGTTGGAGCATCGGGAGCCGCGTGAGTTGATCGCGGACATCGCACGTAAGGAGCAGCGGGTTCTGGATCTGATCGCGGAAATCGACACTTTGCTTAGCGCGGAATCTGCCTGATGAGCGGTTGGCCACTGGTACGACTCAGTGAGGTGTTGACTCAATCCATTGACCGGCATCCGGTAGAAGCTGGAAAATGCTATCCGAACATAGGAATCTACGGTTTTGGGCGAGGCGTTTTCGAGAAGCCGCCGATTGATGGGGGGGCCTTTGCCGCAGATAGCCTCTACCGAGTAAGCGCTGGACAATTCATCTACAGCCGACTCAAAGCATTCGAGGGCGCCTATGGATTGGTGCCTGATTTCGGGGATGGTTCTTATGTCACTAACGAATTTCCGGCCTTCGACATGGACAGTCATGCCCTGCTGCCGGCGTTTCTTTACTGGTACTTCAAGTGTCCGAGCACCTGGGAACAGCTTGCCAGGCACTCTACGGGAATCGGGGCTCGGCGTGAGCGGCTTCACCCAAATGCGTTCTTGTCGGAGTTGATTGCGCTTCCGCCACTTAAAGAACAAGAACGCATCGTAAGGGAAATCGAGGACATCACCACCCGCCTCGACGAGGCGCGGCGGCTGCGCAAGGAGATCCAGGACGACGCCAAGGCCCTGCTGCACAGCGTCTTTCACCGCTTGATCCAAGGCGCCGCGTATTGCCCGCTCGCCGAGGTCGCGCCCATCGTTCGGCGACCAGTCGCGATCGAATTGGACGGCGTCTACCCCGAGTTGGGCGCGCGCTCATTCGGCAAGGGTCTTTTCCATAAGCCGACCCTGAGCGGCGCGGATCTCGATTGGCAGAAGCTCTTTCGCGTTCATGCCGGGGACCTAGTCATCAGCAACATTAAAGCCTGGGAGGGCGCCATCGCCGTTGCCGGAGAGGCCGACCATGGCCGGGTCGGCTCGCACCGTTATATCACCTGCGTTGCCAAGGAGGGGGTCTCAACCCCTGAATTCCTATGCTTCTATCTCCTGACGAACGAAGGGATTGAGCAGGTGCAGGGCGCCTCACCCGGAAGCGCGGACCGCAACCGGACCCTGGCGATGAGCCGTTTGGAACAGCTCCTCGTGCCGGTCCCAACGATCGAGAAACAGAGAGAATTTAGCACGCTTCAAGCCAAGGTGACCGCTATCCACCAGGCTCAAGCCGCCAACCAACCTGAACTGGACGCTCTACTGCCCGCCGTGCTGGATAAAGCCTTCAAAGGCGAGCTATAACCGAGCGGGCCGTGATCGTCGTTCCGGCCGCCGGAAGACCGGAGGCCGACGCTTTAGCCGGTCGACATTGCGTCTGCGTGGGGCTTGTTCGGCTAACGGCGATGGAAGGAACATCAGCCACCCCGGAAGATGAATGTCTCCCGTGGGAGCGGCGTCCCGCCGCGATGGGTGCCGCGGTGATCTCGAACGGTAGGGCGACGCGCCCGGCCCCATCGCGGCGGGACGCCGCTCCCACAGTGTCGCGGCGCGACTTTCACGGTAAAGCCGCGAGCTCTAGTGCGCGAAGCCCGTGATCTGGCCGGAACGATGATCAACGCCCAGCACGGCGAGCGCGAGCGATCGGAGTCTAACGCGATCATCGGATGTAGAGGGGAGTTTCAAACCCGCCGGTACGCCAAGGCCATGTCCGGACGTCAGGTGCGAAGGCTATAATCCCGTGACGCGTGATCATCAGCTCGAAAAACGGAGTTCTCACACAAAGACACAAAGATCACAAAGATCTCAACGCGCTGCGCCGGTCGCGCGGTACCCAAGCACGGTGATCGGACCAACGCTTCCAATGGCCTGTTTTTCTTTGTGTTCTTTGTGCCTTTGTGTGAGCAATTCCGGATTGCGGATCGTCTGATGATCCACTGCTAAAAACCCGCCCCGCTCGCCAGTCCGGGCGGGGCCTCACTGGAGACCTGAGATGAGCATCGAAGTCAGCGGCCTGCTTGGGCTGCTTCATTTGATTCTGACCGTCTATGCCATGGTCAAGATCGTCCAAAGCAACGCGGGCACGGGCTCCAAGGTTATCTGGATCGTCCTGGTCCTGCTGCTGCCGGTCCTCGGGCTGATCCTGTGGCTGCTGTTCGGGCCGAAGGGCTGAGCCGTCCCGGTCGTGCCGATCGGACGCCCCGACGGTCTGAGGCAAGTGCTCAATCGCAAGGTCGTGCCAGCCACTTCAACAGCGTCTTGAAAAGCGCATCCGGTGCTACCGGTTTGGCAACGTAGTCGTTCATACCGGCAGCAAAGCACTTCGCCTTGTCTTCTGCAAAGGCGTTGGCTGTCAGGGCAAGAATGGGAACCCTGGAGCCGTTCGGCTGCTGCCGTATCCGGCGCGTCGCTTCGAGCCCGTCCATGTTGGGCATCTGTATGTCCATCAGAATCATGTCGTAGGCATGTCGATCGGCCAGTTCTACCGCTTCGGCACCATCCGCGGCCACATCCGCCAACAAGCTAACGGACTCCAGCAGATCTCTGGCAACCTCCCTGTTGGTCGGCTCATCTTCAACCAACAGGATACGGCAACCACAATAATGGCGCGACAGCGTCGCCTCGATGCAATCGGTCGCCGGGGATGTCGCCGTTGTCGGGTTCGGCCTGCCGATCTTGAGCCGTGCCGTAAACCAAAAGGTGCTGCCTCCGCCGAGGGTGCTCTGCGCCCCGGCATCCCCGCCCATCGACTGCGCCAGGCGGCGCGCGATGGCGAGGCCCAGGCCGGTGCCGCCATATTTTCGGGTAAAGGAGTTGTCGGCCTGTTCGAAGGTCGAGAACAGCCTGGGTAAGGTCTCCTGCGCAATACCGATGCCCGTATCCCGGACTTCAAAACACACCAGGACGCTATCTGCGCTCTCCGCTTCGGCGGTGGCACGCAGTGTCACGGTGCCGGTTTCGGTGAATTTCACCGCATTGTTGGCGTAATTCAATAGCGCCTGCTGGAGCCGCGTGGGATCACCCCGTAGCGTGCAGGGCACCGGCGGAACCTCGACCAACAGCCGGATATTCTTGGCCTGCGCCTGACTTCTGAGCATGTCTACAACATTGGTTACGATGGCGCTGAGATTGATCTCCACCTCCTCAAGACACAACTTTCCCGCCTCGATCTTCGAGAGGTCGAGAATGGCGTTGATGATTTCCAGCAAGTGTTGACCGGCCGCCTGAATCCGGTCGAGCCGTTCGGCTTGTTTCGCAGCAAGGCCGTCCCGTTTCATCAGATGCGCCATGCCGGTAATCGCGTTGAGCGGGGTGCGGATCTCATGGCTCATGTTGGCCAGGAAGGCGCTCTTGGCGCGGTTGGCCGATTCGGCGGAATCCTTGGCGAGCAATAACTCGCGAGTCCGCTCGACGACCAATTGCTCCAGCTGGCGATGGTGGCGCTCAAGCTCGGCCTCCGCCCGCTTGCGGTCGGAAATATCCTGTAGCAAGGCGATGAAATAGTCCGCCGCGCCTTCCGCCATGCGAACGCAGTGCACCGAAAGGGCAACAAAGATCTCCGACCCATCCTTACGGATGAATCGTTTATCGAGCGCGTAGCGGTCGATCTCACCCCGTAGCACGCGGTCGAACTGAGCGACGTCGGGCGCCAGGTCGTCGGGGTGGGTCACTTCCGCCCACGTCAGCTGCGCCAGTTCCTCCCGTGAATAGCCAAGCATCCGACACAGGTGTTCATTGACTTCGACCCAGCCCTTGGCGAGCGACGTGATGGCAAGGCCGACCAAGGGCAGATTGAAGTAGGAGCGTAATCGACGCTCGCTTTCACGCTGCGCGTTCTCGGCGGCCTTACGATGGGTCGCGTCGATACAGATCCCGGTCATGCGAACGGCTTGCCCCGCTGCGTCGTAGGCGGTGTCACCAACTGCATCGACCCAACGCACCTCGCCGGAGGGCAGAACAATCCGGTATTCGCTGTTCAGCGGGAGGTGCTCGCGGATGGCATCGTGAATGCGCGCTTCAGCTTCCAGCCGATCGGCCGGGTGAAGCGCGTTGCGCCAGACCTCGAAGCTCGCCGCGAACCTGGCCGGATCAAGTCCGAAGAGCTGGAAGAGCTCCTTCGACCAGTTCAGGTGGCCGGTCCGGATATCCCAGTCCCAGATACCTGCCGCGGCGGCGCGTTGCGCCATGGAGAGGCGCTCCTCGGCCTCAAGCAAGGCCGCTTCCTGTTGCCTGCGGGCGGAGATGTCCAGTCCGATGCCGGCGACGAAGGTGTTTCCAGCCGCGTCCTTGCACGGGAACTTGGCGTTGAGCCAGACCGCGCGACTGCCATCGTGCTGGGGGGTCTCCTCGATCACTTCGAGCGGATTGCCGCAGGCGAGCACGTCCAGATCGTTCCGGCGTAGGGTGGCAGCAACCTCGACCGGCCACATGTCGGCATCGGTCTTTCCCTGCCAGTCCGCCAGGTGCACCCCAAACCGCTCCTCGCAGGTCTTGTTGATGTATACATACCGTCCCTGCGCATCCTTCATCCACACGATCGCGGGGCTGTGGTCCATGAAGAGCCGGAAGCGCTCCTCGCTTAGCAGCAGCGCGTCCTCCGCCTGCTTGAACCGCGTCGTCTCGCCTAGCGTGAACACGAGTCCCGTCACTGCGTTGCGCTCGTCCTTGACCGGCTTCAGACTCCAATTCCAATAGGTCGTGCCCCGTTCCGGGTGACCCGGGAACGCGAACGGCCTGTCTTTGTAGAAGACCGCCTCGCCAGAGTCGCGGACCTGGCGGAAAATCGCCTCGTTTTCGGCGTGGGGGCACAAGGTGAAATGGTTCTTTCCAAGCAGCGCCTCCGGCGCCATCCGGCAGGCTTGCGCGTAGGCGGGGCTCACCCACACGAAGTTGAACGCCGGATCGAGCAGGACCAGCATCGCGTCGGTCGTCTGCATGACGCTGTCGAGCGCGTGGTATTTACGCAGCTCTTGAATCAATGCGTCCCGACTTAGGTCGTCATAGTGAGGCAACTGCGCATCTCCGACTTCGCTGATGTGGTGAGATCCGCTATGCCGATCTCAGCCCCACGGTGGGTGCCCAAGGCAACGAAAGGCCCAACAAACGCCGCCCGGTGCTGATCGTGAGCAACGACGCCAATAATCGCGGGGCGAGCACCGTCACGGTCTTGCCCATCACGTCCAACCTGACCCGGGTTTACCCCTTCGAGGTGGCGCTGTCGCGGGGGGAATCCGGTCTGCCCAAGGACTCCAAGGCCCAGGCTCAGCAGATCCGCACCATCGCGAAGGAGCGCATCACCGGCACGGCGCTGGGCCGACTCGCCGCGGACAAGCTGCGGGAAGTCAACGCGGCGATCCGTTTGCACCTGGTGCTGTAAGCGCCACGTCAGCCCTCCAGGGAAACCGCCATGAGCCTCAAGCTGAAGGAAGGGAGCGGCTACCTCCGTGGCATCAGCTCCGCCGAAGCCTCGCGCGCAATCGCCCGATACCCGATATCGGTGCGGTAATAGGCATCCGGCCAGGTGATCTCCTGCACCCGGCGGTAGGCGCGTTCCTGGGCGTCCCGGGCGGTCTCGCCCAGGGCGGTGACGCAGAGCACCCGGCCGCCGGCGGTGAGGGTGGCGTCGCCGTCGCGGCGCGTGCCGGCGTGGAAGACCTTGACGTTCGCGCCATCGTCGGCACTCAGGCCGCTGATCGGCAGTCCTTGGGCATAGGTGTCCGGATAGCCGCCGGCGGCCATGACGACCCCCAGGGCGACCCGCGGGTCCCAGTCGGCCTGGACTTCGTGCAGTCGCCCGTCCAGGGCGGCGAGGCAGAGGGCGACCAGATCCGAGCGCAGCCGCATCAGGATGGGCTGGGTCTCGGGGTCGCCGAAGCGGCAGTTGTATTCCAGGACCTTGGGGGTACCGTCGGCGGCGATCATCAGGCCGGCGTAGAGGAAGCCGACATAGGGCGTGCCCTCGGCCGCGAGTCCGGCGACCGTTGGGGCGATGACCTCGCGCATGACGCGGTCGTGGATCTCCGGGGTCACCACCGGCGCCGGGGAGTAGGCGCCCATGCCGCCGGTGTTGGGGCCCCGGTCGCCGTCGTCGCGCGCCTTGTGGTCCTGCGAGGTGGCCATGGCCAGCGCGTGGCTGCCGTCGACCATGACGATGAAGCTCGCTTCCTCGCCGGTGAGGAACTCCTCGATCACCACCCGCGCCCCGGCGCTGCCGAACCGTCCGGCGCCGAGCATGTCACGCACCGCCGCCCGTGCGGTGTCCAGGTCCGGCGCGAGGATCACACCTTTGCCGGCGGCCAGGCCATCGGCTTTGATCACGATGGGCGCGCCGACCTGGTCCAGATAGGCGAGGGCTGGTTCGACCTCGGTGAAGGTTCCGTAGGCCGCGGTGGGGATGCCGTGACGTTCCAGGAAAGCTTTGGAGAAGGCCTTGGAGCCCTCCAGTTGAGCGGCGGCCCGGCGGGGGCCGAAGCAGGGCAGGCCGGCGGCGGCGAAGGCGTCGACCACCCCGGCGACCAGCGGCACCTCGGGTCCGACGATGGTGAGCCCGATGTTCTGCGCCGCGGCGAAAGCGACCAGTCCGGCCAGGTCATCCGCGGCGATGGGGACGTTCTCGAGGCCTGGTTCGCGGGCGGTCCCGCCGTTGCCGGGGGCCACATAGATACGCTGCGCCAGGGGCGACTGCGCGGCCTTCCAGGCGAGCGCGTGCTCTCGCCCACCGCCGCCGATGATGAGGATGTTCATGGGTTTGATTGCTTACCTGGGAAACGAAAAAGCCCGCGACGATGACGGGCTTTGGTCTTGGTGCGTCGGCCCGGCGGGCGTCGGCATCGCTGAATGCGGGTAGTTTACCGGTAAAGACCGGCTGGTCCGTGCTCGCTGCGAGGGACCATCCATGGCGACTTCCTTCCGGCATCCTGCCGGAATGACGCTGCAACCTGGGAGGGGTATCAGTTCCGGCTGGAACCTACGATCTGATGGGCCAGATCCACCACGCGGTTGGCCATGTCCATGTAGTCTTGCCGATAGTTGAGCAGCAGACCTTCGCTCGGGGCCCAGTAGTCCTTGCCGCTGAGGCCGTGCTCATGCTCGTAGGCGATAAACTCTCCCTGCATGGCGATCATCTTGTCGATCAGGTCCTGCTTTTCTTTCTTCAGCGCGGCGATGTCGGTCATGATGCTGTCCCCCATAGGGTTAAAATCGTATGCCGGCGGCAAATTCAGTAAATGCCGAAATCTTAATATACCATGGAGCGCTTGGCTCGGGTCAACCGGGGCGGGTCCCCGCGGACCCGCCCGCGGCATCCTCCACTGTCCGCGCGATGGCCGCCCGCGATGTTCGCTCTGATACTCTACCAACCCGAAATTCCGCCCAATACCGGCAATATCATCCGCCTCTGCGCCAACACGGGCGCGGCGCTGCATCTGATCGCGCCCCTGGGTTTCAGTCTGGAGGACCGGCTGCTGCGCCGGGCCGGCCTCGACTACCACGAGTACGTGAACGTTGCGGTGCATCAGTCGCTCGCTGACTGCTTGGTCTTGCTGGCCGGGCGTCGCCTTTTCGCGCTCAGCACGAAGGGCCGGGTGCGTCATGATGGTCCGCGCTACCGGCCGGGCGACTGTTTCCTGTTCGGTCCCGAGACGCGCGGATTGCCGCCGGAGGTGCTGAACAGCATCCCGGCGGAGCAGCGGTTGCGCCTGCCGATGCGGCCGGGCAATCGCAGCCTGAATCTGTCGAACGCGGCGGCGGTCGTGGTATTCGAAGCCTGGCGACAGTTCGACTTTGCCGGTGCTGCGGTGCCTGACCCGGCGGACGGGTGAACTCAATCGAACTCCTGCTTGGGCTCGCGTTCGAGCAGCGCGGCGGTCGCCTGCAGGGGTGAGCGCCCCTCATAGAGCACGCGGTAGACCTGTTCGCTGATCGGCATTTCCACGCCATGGCGCTGGGCGAGAGTCCGCACGGCCTGGGCCGTCACCACCCCCTCGACTTCCTGGCCGATTTCCTCGCGTGCCTGGGCGACGCTGAGTCCGCGGGCCAGTGCCAGGCCCATCCGCCGGTTGCGCGATTGGTTGTCGGTACAGGTCAGCACCAGATCGCCCACGCCCGCCAGACCCATGAAGGTCTCGCCGCGGCCGCCCAGGGCGGTGCCGAGTCGAATCAGCTCGGTCAGCCCGCGCGTGATCAACGCGGCGCGGGTGTTGGCGCCGAAGCCCAGGCCATCGGCGATCCCGGTCGCGATGGCCAGGACGTTCTTGGCCGCGCCGCTGATCTCCACGCCGACCATATCCGCGCTGGTATAGGCCCGGAAGCGCTCACCATGCAGCAGGGCCGCGGTCCGCCGGGCGAATTCCGGCTGTGCGGAGGCGACCGTGACCGCGGTCGGGAGGCCTTGCGCGACCTCGCGGGCGAAACTCGGCCCGGAGACGATCGCCAGATCCTCGCCGGGCAGCGCCTGCTGCGCCAGGGTGTGCAGGAGTCCGCCGCTCGCCGGGTCCAGTCCTTTGGTCGCCCAGGCCAGGCCGATGCCACGGGGCAGCAGTCCGGCGACCGCGCGGGTCACGGCGGCGAACGCATGGCTCGGCACCACTGCCAGACAGTCGGTCGCGCCGTCCAGCGCCTGGTCCAGCGCGGTGAGCGCAACGAGACCGGGCGGGAAGGCGATGCCCGGAAGAAAACGCCGATTCTCACCTTCCGCGCGCAGTTCGGCGATATGGTCGGCCTCGTTTCCCCAGAGCGCAACGCGATGCCCATTGCGGCACAGGCGGATTGCCAAGGCCGTGCCCCATGACCCGGCGCCGAGGACCGCCACACAAGCCCCGCCGGTCTGGCTTCCGGTCTGGATCATTGATGCTTGCTCATGGCCGCGGCCCCGTGGGTCCTTAACTCAATGCTGACGCGCACCGTCACCAGCCTCGGCGGCTTGTGTCGCTGCTTCCTGCTGATGCTGGGCGAACAGGGCGTCGAAGCTGACGTGCTGCAGGACCAATTGCGGGAAGCTGCCCTTGGTCACCAGGTCCGAGACGGTTTCGCGCGCGTAGGGGAACAAGAGATTGGGGCAGTAGGCGCCGAGCATGGGCCCGAGCTCCTGCTCGGTGAAACCGGCCATGGTGAAGATGCCCGCCTGTTGCACTTCGACGATGAACGCGGTCTTGTCGCCGACCTTGGCCGTGACGGTCACGGACAGCACGACCTCGTAGGCCTGATCGGAGAGTCGGTTGACCTTGGTGTTGAGGTTCAGCTCGTTCTGGGGCTTCCATTCGCCGCGGAAGATCTCGGGGGCGTTGGGTGACTCGAACGACAGGTCCTTGGTGTAGATGCGCTGGACGGCGAACTGGCGTTCCGGGTTGGTCTGGTCGATGTCGGCCATGCGTGTCTTGCTCTAAAAACTTGGTTAAAGAATATTAGCCTTCGTACCTGATATCCGGACAGACCCTTGGTCTAAGGGCGGGTTTGAAACCCACCCCTACGTCCGGTTATCACGTCCGACGGCTGTAACAGGTGAAATCCGACCGGGGGTCAGCGTTTTTTCCGGGTCAGCGGCAGATTGGCTGCCTGCCAGGACATGACACCGCCCTTGAGATTGTACACGTCATCGAACCCCTGTTTGCGCAGAAGGCCGCACGCGGTACTGGACTGGGCTCCCGAGCGGCAACTGACGATGATCGGTTTGCCCTTGTACTTACTCAAGACGCCCATCTGGTTCTTGAAGCCGTTCATCGGGATGTTGACGGCATTGATGATGTGGCCTTGGGCGAAATCGGCCGCCGGCCGGACATCGATCACCGCGGCGTCCTGCTGATTGATCAGCGCGGTTGCTCCCAGGGGGTCCACGCTGCCGCGTTCCCCGACGATCAGGTTATAGGTCAGCAGTCCCGCGATCACGGCAAGCGCGACGAACAGGTACCAGTGGTTACCGACGAACGCGATCAGTTGGCTCAACTGCATCGGCCTAAAATCTCATGTGGAGTGGATTGGTCACCGACCGTTGCGACTCGGCTCACGCGGACGCGTGACCGACGCGGGTCGGCAGGGTGTTGGGCGCGGAGTATAAGGAGCGCGGGCGCGGGCGTCACCCCGTCTCGTATCGTTGGCGCGGGGCTCGCCCTGATCAGGGACCTGTCAGTCGTGGTGGCAGAAGACCTCGCGCATCATCCCGATGAGGCGTAAGGTCCGACCGTCGCTCACACGGTAGTATACACGATTTGCGTCTTTGCGCGAGGCCAGGATGCCCTTGTCGCGGAGAATCGCCAGGTGTTGGGAGATGTTGCTCTGTGAGGTTCCCACGAGATCGACGATATCCTGCACGCTGACCTCCTGCTCGCCCAAGGTGCACAGGATTTTCAGTCGCAATGGATGGGACATCGCCTTGAGCGAACGGGAGGCGCGCTCGATGTCCTCGTCGTCCGCGAAGAGCGACATCGCGTCCTCGCCGTCCGATTCGTGGTCTTCCAACATCGGCAGAGATCTGTGGTTCAGGATGGTGACCATCGCCTTTGACGAGGAATCAATTATTCATAATACAATAATAAGCTCTTTTGCACGTGCTGCGAAGCGCCGCGACGGCCAACCTTCGGTTTTTTCCGAGCGAAGGTGGTGACTATACTGCCGTCCGTGCTCTCAGCGTGACCCTCTGAATCCCATGTTTTTCGGTCCTCATCAACGCAGATCCCGACTGCCCCGGCGCGGGCGGTGGTGCCGCGCGGTCGCCGCGGCCCACCTCGCCTGTGGTCTTGCGGCGGGTTTCGCGGCGGCGCACGCTCCGACGATCCGGGCGCAGGAAACGGATACCGTGATCGATGCGCGGTCGCGTGATCTTTCCGATCTCGATCGGCAGATGGAGGGCATCGGTGCGGAATTGACCGGGCAGAATGCCGAGCGACAGGCACTGATCGCGGAACTCGAACAGCGCGAAAAAGACGTCGCGGCACTGGCCATCGCCGGCCGGGAGCTTGATCGGGTGGTCGGGGAGCAGACCCGGGTCGCGCAGGAACTGCGTGTTCGCGAGTCCCAGGCGCAGACCGCACTGGCCGAGCAGACCCGGCGTCTGGCCGAATCGCTGCGTACGGCTTACGCAATGGGGCGGACGGACGGACTGCGCATGTTGCTGAACCAGGAGGATCCGGTCCGCGCGAGTCGGGTCCTGTCTTACTTCGCCTATTTCAATCGCGAACGCGTTCGCGGCATTCAGGCGGTCGAGGCGAGCGCCGCGCGTCTGACGCGGTTGGCCGGTGATGCGGAACGCGAGGCCGGGCGCCTGCGTGAGTTCGCCCTTGAGCAGGAGGCCGCGCGTGTCCGTCTGGAGGCGGCGAAACAGGAGCGCGCCCAGGTCCTGGCGGCGTTGGAGCAGACCATCGTGAGCCGCGAAGCGGATCTGGTGAGTCTTGGCCGCGATGCAGAAAATCTGCGGCTCCTGGTTGAACACCTGCGCCAGCGGGCGCAGATCCAGGCGGAACTGGAAATTCGGCGCGATCCCTTCGCCACACGTCAAGGCCGGTTGGCCTGGCCCCTTCTGGAGGGCCGCATCCGGGCCGGATTCGGCACCCAAAAGCCGGATTCGGACTCGACCTGGGATGGCTGTCTCCTGGCCGCGCGCGAAGGTGAGGAAGTGCGTACGATCTACGACGGTCGGGTGGTCTATGCCGACTGGCTGGTCGGCTTCGGTTTGTTGCTGGTGATCGACCACGGCGACGGCTTCATGTCGTTTTACGGCCATAATGAGGCGCTCCTCAAAGATGTCGGTGAATGGGTGTCGGCCGCCGAGGTCATCGCCTTGAGCGGCAACAGCGGCGGCCGTGACGAACCGGTGCTCTATTTCGCCATCCGCCACCATGGTGAGGCGCTCGATCCGACCCGCTGGTGTGGTTGACCGCGGGTCCGGCGGTGGGTCCGCGCACCGCGCCGGTCATGCGCGTCTGTCGAGCGCTGTTGAAACATGCGATGCTTGCGCCACTTCGGTCGATGCGCACCGCGCAACCGGCGGCGGCCGCCCGATCACCCGCGCGACATCATCACCCCATCCACCTGCGAACCCGCACGACCATGCCCAAACGTTTGTCCCATGCTTTGCTGATCTGGATCGGTATCACCCTCGGAACCGTCGCCCCAGTGGGCGAGCCGCGGGCGCAAGAGCAGCCGTCCGCGCCGGCTGTCCCGAGCGTGCCGGCCGCGCCGGAGCCGCCGGTTGTTCCGGCGGCGCCGGGTATTCCGGAAGCCGGTGCGCCCGAGCCGGCGGCGGCGCCCGCGATCCCGGCCGAACCGCAGACCCCGGCGGTTTCGGCCGCGCCGGCCGCCGAGCCGACCGCCGAGCCGACCGCCGAGGAGTTGCCGTTGGACGAACTGCGGACCTTCGCCGAGGTTTACGGGCGGATCAAGGACGACTATGTGGAAGGTGTCAAGGACAAGAAATTGTTGGAGAGTGCCATCCGCGGCATGCTTGCCGGGCTCGATCCGCACTCCTCCTATCTGGATAAGGAGGAGTACCGGGAACTCCAGGTCGGCACCAGTGGCGAATTCGGCGGTCTCGGGATCGAGGTCGGCATGGACGATGGGTTCGTCAAGATCATCGCCCCGATCGATGATACCCCGGCGCAGCGGGCCGGACTCCAGGCGGGCGATCTGATCGTGCGCATCGATGACAAGCCGGTGAAGGGTTTGAGTCTCAACGAGGCGGTCAATCTCATGCGCGGCAAGCCCGGGACCGAGATCCGCCTCACCATCATGCGCGGCACCGACGGCCGGCCGCTGGACGTGAAGGTGGAGCGCGACATCATCCATGTCGCCTCGGTCAAGAGTCGCACCCTGGAGCCCGGCTTCGGGTATGTGCGGCTGTCGCACTTCCAGGCGCGGACCACCGAGGACATGCGTACGGCCATCGATGCCTTGAAGAAGGAGAACAAGAATGAACTCAAGGGTCTGGTGCTGGATCTGCGCAATAATCCGGGCGGTGTGCTCAATGCCGCCGTTGGGGTGAGCGATGCCTTCATCGTCGATGGGCTGATCGTGTATACCCAGGGTCGGCAGACCGACTCCAGGCTCCAGTTCAAGGCGGGTCCGGATGACGTGCTGGCCGGGGCTCCGCTGGTGGTCCTGGTGAACGGCGGCAGCGCCTCGGCCTCGGAGATTGTGGCGGGGGCACTCCAGGATCATCGACGTGCCCTGATCATGGGGACTCAGACCTTTGGCAAGGGGTCGGTCCAGACCATTGTTCCGATCGACGACACCACCGCGTTGAAGCTCACCACGGCGCGCTACTACACGCCGTCGGGCCGCTCGATCCAGGCCGAGGGAATCAATCCCGATGTCACGCTCGACCCTGGTGTGTTCAAGCCATCGACCGAGCGGGAACAGGATCCGCTGAAAGAGTCCGATTTGGTCCGCCACCTCGACGAGGGTAAGGCGGCTGCGGACGACACGTCCGGCGAGGTGAAGAAAACCCTCGCCGCCGAGGATTTCCAGCTCGCCGAAGCCCTGAATATGCTCAAGGGCCTGACGATTCTGGGCCGCGCCAAGGGCGGCTGACATCGCGCTCCGGGCGGCGTGTGCCAGTCAGCGCGGGTTGCCGATTGCGACGCCGGAACGACCGCGTGCCCGCTTCGAGAACATACCAAGACACCAGTTTGCAGGAGAGTTTCAAGATGCCGAAGGTACTGGTTTTACTTGCCCAAGGATGTGAGGAGCTGGAGGCTGTCACGGTCATCGACTTGCTGCGTCGGGCACAGATCGATGTCGTGACCGCCGGCTTGACGACCGGCGCGGTGATCGCCAGCCGCGGCACTGTCCTGGTACCCGACAGCACGCTGGAGGCGGAACAGGACAAGGACTTCGCGATGGTCGTGTTGCCGGGTGGTTTGCCGGGTGCGCGGTTCCTCGAAGAGGACCCGCGGGTCCAGGTCTTGTTGCGCCGCCAGGTCGCGGCGGGACGCTTCGTCGCGGCCATTTGTGCCGCACCCAAGGTGCTGGCCGCCGCCGGCCTGCTCGACGGCAAGCGCGCAACCGCCTATCCTGGTTCAGTCGCGGCGGCCGATTTTCCGCGGATGATGCTGACCGATGCGCCGGTGGTGGTGGACGGCCTGGTCGTGACCTCCCGCGGTCCCGGCACCGCCATGGATTTTGCATTGCAACTGATCGCATTACTGATGGGCGAGGCGAGCCGCCAAACCGTGGAGTCGCAACTGGTGCGCGATCTGTGAGGCCCGGATGACCACCAACGTCCGCGCGCCATGAGCCCGACCCTGCTTGGATTGGCGGCGCTACCCACCGCCGTGGGACTCAGCGCCGTTGCCGCGCGCTGGCTGGCCGGACGCGGCGCCCTGCTCGATCACCCCAACGCACGTTCGCTCCATCAGGTTGCGGTGCCGCGCAGTGGTGGTCTGGCGGTGCTCTTCGGTCTGGTCGTCACGCTTTGCCTGTGCCGGCTCGCCGGGCTAAACCCCGACCAATTGCCGTGGATCGCGGGGGCGCTGCTGCCGGTCGCGGCCGTGTCGCTGCTGGACGATCTGGGCGAGGTCTCGCGCCGTCAGCGCTTCGCCGTTCATCTTGGTGCTGGTCTGATCCTGGCTGCCGGTGGGCTGTTGTGGGGTTCGCTGGGGCTGCCCGGCGCGGATTGGCCCTTGCCCGCGCCGCTCGCCTGGCTGTTGACGGTGCTCTACGTGGTCTGGATGATTAATCTGTACAATTTCATGGATGGCATGGACGGCTTCGCCGGTGGCATGGCCCTGTTCGGCTTCGGTGCCCTGGCGGTTTTGGGCTGGCAGGGGGGCGATCCGGTCTTCGCCCTGGTCGCCGCCTGTATCGCCGCGGCCGCGGGGGGCTTTCTGTTCAGCAATTTTCCCCCGGCCCGGATTTTCCTCGGCGATCTGGGCTCCTCCAGTCTTGGTCTGCTTGCCGCCGCGCTCTCGTTATGGGGTGCCGCGACCGGGCTCTTTCCGCTGTGGGTCGCCTGGCTGGCCTTCTCACCCTTTATCGTCGATGCGACCTGGACGCTGGCGCGGCGGCTGGTGCGGGGCGAGCGCATCTGGGAGGCGCATCGCAGTCACCATTACCAGCGTCTGGTGCTCGCCGGTTGGGGCCATCGCAAGACGGTGTTGCGCGGTTATCTCGTGATGGCCGCCGCAGCGGCCTGTGCCGTCGCTGCCCCAGGCCTGCCGTCGCATGAGCAATGGCTGGTGCTGCTGGTCTGGGCGGCGATCTACGCGCTGATTCACGTACGTGTGCGTCTGGCCGAGGGCCAGCCCCCCGCGGAGTTCCAATAGTGCAGGAAGAGCCCTTCTTGGACGATCTCCCCGTCTTTACCGGGACCCGCGATGATCCCGAGCCGTTGCTCCCCGCCCCTGACGGAGCACAGCGGTCGGCCCTGGCGGCAGACACGATCACGGACCTTGGCCCGGAATCCGCTCCGGACATCGACCCACACGCGGAGCCATCCGCGGGTTTGGGCGCCGATCAGGCCCCGGCCGAGCGCCCGCCGGAGGCCCGTATCGTCGCCTTACTCTATGAGCGGGGCAAGCTCACCGCGGGGGACCTGGCCCGTGCCCGTCGGTTGGCCGACGACGGCGGCGAGCCCTTGCTGCGCATGTTGGTGCGCCTGGGTCTGATTTCCGAGCGGGATATGGCGCAGGCGATGAGCGAGGTTCTGGACCTGCCCTTGGCGGACCCCGCGCAGTTCCCCGCCGAACCCGTTGCCGAAGGCCTCTTCACCCTGCGGTTTCTCAAAGACGCGAGGGTGTTACCCATGGAGGAAGACGAAGAACACCTGCGGGTCGCGGTGGCGGATGCAGTCGACCCCTACATCCTGCCGGCGGTCGCAATGGCCGCGGGCAAGCGGGTGGAAGGAGTCATTGCCCTGGCCTCCGAGATCGAACTCGCCTTGGCGCGGCTTTATGAGAAACAGGCCGAGCCGGACCCGAACGCGGAACCCGATTACGGGGACTTCGACGAGGAGGATATCGAGCATCTGAAGGATTTGGCCAGCGAGGCACCGGTGATCCGCATGGTCAATCACATGATCCAGAAGGCGGTGGAATCCCGTGCATCCGATATCCATATCGAGCCGTTCGCCGATGAATTGAAGGTTCGCTATCGCATCGACGGCATCCTGAAGGAGGTCGATGCCCCGCCGGTGCGTTCCACCGCCGCGGTGATTTCGCGCGTCAAGATCATGGCCAAGCTCAATATCGCGGAGCGCCGTCTGCCGCAGGACGGGCGCATTCCCGTCCGTGTGCAGGGCCGCGAGCTCGACCTGCGTGTCTCCACCGTGCCCACCATGTTCGGTGAGAGTGTGGTCATGCGTTTGCTGGACAAGGAGAGCGTGCGCTTCGACTTCGATGCCCTGGGTTTCGACGGTACCCCCAGACAACGCCTGATCGACATTCTGGAACAGCCATACGGCATCCTGCTCGTTACCGGGCCCACCGGTTCCGGCAAGAGCACGACGCTCTATACCGCGCTGTCGCGCCTCAATACCGAGGAGCGCAAGATCATCACGGTCGAGGACCCGGTCGAGTACCAACTGCCGGGCATCAACCAGATTCAGGTCAAGTCCGCCATCGGCATGACCTTCGCGGGGGCCCTGCGCGCCATCGTTCGCCAGGATCCGGACATCATCATGGTCGGCGAGATGCGCGATATCGAAACCGCCCGCATTGCCGTGCAGTCGGCTTTGACCGGGCACGTGGTATTGTCCACTCTGCATACCAACGACGCGGCCAGCGGCGTTACCCGTCTTTTGGATATGGGGGTGGAGGACTACTTGCTGACCTCCACCATCAACGGCATCGTCGGCCAGCGACTGGTGCGCAGCCTCTGCCCTCATTGCCGTGAGCCCTATGACGCTTTGCCGGAACTCGCCGCGCGCTTCACGCGTTTTCAGCCGGATGGTCCCGAGTTGATCAAACTGTATCACCCGGGTGGCTGCGACCTCTGCAATGGTACCGGCTACCGCGGTCGGCTGGTCATCTCGGAGGTGCTGCGCATGACCGATCCGATTCGCAAGCTGGTGCTGAGCCACGCGACCGCCAACGCGATCCAGCGTCTGGCCATGGAGGAGGGGATGGCCACCATGTATGAAGACGGGCTGCGCAAGGCGATGGCGGGGCGCACCACGGTGGAAGAGGTATTGCGGGTCGCGGAGGACGATTAGGTGCCCAAGTATTTCTATAAGGCGGTTAAACTCGACGGCGAGCCGGTCGAAGGCGAGCTGGATGCAGCCGACGAGCCGACGCTGGTCAGTCTGCTTCAGGCCCAGGGGCTGCTCCCGGTCGAGATGCGCTCCGCCGGCGGTCTGCGCGCGCGACTCGGGCGCACCCGGCGGCGTCGCCTGAATCAGAAGGAGATCGGCATCCTTACCCGTGAGCTGGCCACGCTGATCGAAGCCGGCATGACGTTGGACCGCTCGCTCCAGGTCCTGATCGACCTGACCGCGGAGGAGCATCTGGTGCGTGTGCTCGCGGACCTGCAGGAGCGGGTACGCGGTGGTGCCACCTTCTCCAGCGCACTGGAGGCCCAGGACGGGCAGTTCGCGCGCCTCTACATCAACATGGTGCGGGCGGGCGAGGCCAGCGGTGCCCTGGATCAGGTCCTGGATCGGCTGGCCGACTATCTGGAGCGAGTGGCCGAACTGCGTCAAACCGTCACCTCGGCGCTCGTCTATCCGGCCATCCTGTTGTTCGTGGCGGCGTCCTCGGTCATCCTGCTCCTGGTCTTCGTGGTGCCTCAGTTCACCGTCCTCTTCGATGACATGGGCAAAGCGTTGCCGTTGCCGACGCAGATCGTGGTCGCCGCCGGCAACCTGTTCCGCAACTATTGGTGGGCTATGCTCGTGGTCGCCGCCGTGACGGCTCTGGGCCTGGAGCGCTGGATGCAGGACGAACAGGTGCGCGACCGGCTGGACCATCGCGTGTTGCAGATCCCCTTATTCGGCGACCTGATCTGGAAGATGGAGACCGCCCGTCTCGCCCACACGCTCTCCACTCTGCTCAAGAACGGACTGCCGCTGCTCAGTGCTTTGACGCTGGCCAAGGAGGTGGTGAGTAACCGTAAGATCTCCGGCCTCCTGGACGAGGCGGGTGAGGATCTCAAACACGGACGCGGGCTCGCCGGCCCCCTGGCTCGGCTGAAGGCATTGCCCGACTTGGCCTTACAGATGATCCGCGTCGGCGAGGAGTCCGGCGCGCTGGACGCCATGCTCGCCAAAGTCGCCAGCATCTATGATCGGGAGACCCGCACCAGTGTCCAGAGCATGCTGACCCTCCTGGAGCCTATCCTCATCGTTGGCCTGGGTATCGTGGTCGCGGGGATCATCATTTCCATCCTGATGGCGATTTTGGGGGCCAATGATCTGGTATTCTGACAGCGTAATCATTCTGAGTATCGCCGGAAGCTTGAGCAACTCAAAGGGTGCTGCGGAAGAGCGCTAAGAGTAGATAATCGCAAAACGTGTCATCTTTAACAGGCCACCTGGCGCGCAGTACATGTGCACCAAGGTCGGCCACGATTGCCGTGCCGGCCAAAGCGATCCTCCGGATTTATCCACAGATGTCACAGATTTCCACAGATGAAGAAAAACCTCGGAGAACTGTGATGCTTACGAAGGCCGATAGTTCCACGACACCCGACGTGGCGAGGATCACCAGGCCTGCCCCGCTGGTGTTGCGCGGCGCGACGATTTTTGCCGGCGACGCGCTTACCGTTCTGCGCCGCTTACCCTCGGAATCGGTACGGTGCATCGTCACGTCACCGCCCTATTGGGGCTTGCGGGATTACGGGTATGACGAGCAGATCGGGCTGGAAGCGACCTTATCGCAATTCCTGCACCGCCTGGTCGCGGTGTTTGCCGAGTCGAAGCGCGTGCTGACAGATGATGGCACCCTATGGCTTAACATCGGCGACGGCTACACCAGCGGCAACCGTGGCTGGCGAGCGCCCGACAAAAAGAATCCGGCGCGGGCCATGGACGTTCGTCCGGATACACCGGAAGGTTTGAAGCCCAAGGATCTGATCGGTGTACCTTGGCGGCTCGCCTTCGCCTTACAAGAGGACGGCTGGTATCTGCGCAGCGATGTCGTCTGGAATAAGCCCAATGCCATGCCGGAAAGTGTGAAGGACCGTCCCGCCCGTTCACATGAGTACCTGTTTATGCTTTCTAAGTCGGAGCGTTATTTCTATGATTGGCGGGCCGTCAGAGAACCGGCGGATGGCGGGGGGTTGCGCAACCGTCGTTCCGTTTGGCACGTCAACACCAAACCGTTCGCCGGCGCGCATTTCGCAACCTTCCCGCCCGATCTGATTCGGCCCTGCATCTTGGCATCTACCGAGCCAGGGGATTATGTGCTTGATCCTTTTTTTGGATCGGGCACCGTGGGCATCACTTGCCAGGAGGAGAACCGACAATATGTCGGAATCGAACTCAATCCTGATTATGTGGCATTGGCTGCGTTACGTTTGCAGGGACAGAACAGTAATGTGATCAAGATCGCGGCGACATGACTAAGAAGATCAAATTTCCCCCGCCGGATTTGCAGATCAGTTTTGCTCTTGCGCTTAAACGGTTCCGCGCTCTCTACTTGCAGAACGCCTTGCTGGAGACGGTACGCAATATGGATATTCCGGAGCTGGATCGTCAACTCGCACAATTCGTCTCACCAACGGATCTGTCGGCCATGGCTCAATATGGATTGCGCGGGGAGTTACTGTTTCCGGTGCCGATCCTGCTCGAATCAAAACCTCATCTTCTGGGATATTATCGGATGCTTATGGGCTTCAGTCAGAAGGAGTTCTACGGGCATGACAAAGGTTTCGGGGTCGGGTACTTCAAGTCCATGGAAGAGAAAGGTAAAATCAGCAAAACTGCGGCTGAAGATTTGCCTGCGCTGTGCACCGCGTTCTGCGAAACGGCTTCTATTTTGCTGGAGGGTATCGGCCCATTGCGCCTGAGCCGAGACCTGCTGGACGATCTGACGCTTTTGACCGTCGGGCCTCAGTTGCGGGGAGGCGCGAACAATAAACGCGGTAGCGATGGCATAGTTCAGGTTTTCACGATCATCCGGGAAATCGTTTCTCATGTGATCGCTGAAGTGCACGAGAATGCTATTGAAGTGAACAGTGCTACCGGTCGTCTTTTCTTGATCGAATTCGCGCCCGATCCGGATATAATAATCCGGGAAGAGATGGCCCATCACAATTACCGCAACGTCGTTGCGATCGAGATCAAGAGCGGCACTGATGTTTCAAACATTCATAACCGAATTGGCGAGGCCGAAAAGAGCCACCAGAAAGCGCGGCAGCGCGGCTTTACCGAGTGCTGGACTATCGTCAACGTCAACCGTCTCGACTTACTCAAGGCGCGAAGCGAATCGCCGTCGACTGATCGCTTTTACTCGCTCATCAGTCTCGTGACACGAACCGGCGAAGAGTACGCCGACTTTCGGCGCAGGGTGATGTCGCTGACAGCGATTCCGGCACCGTGACTCGTCTTCTGCGCTCCAGCAACGAGTCAGAAATAAGTTAAACAACGAATACAATCGTTGTCGTTGTCGTTGTCGTTGTCGTTGTCGTTGTCGTTGTCGTTGTCGTAATCGGAGGAACGATTCAACTTGGGTATGAGCAGCCGGTCTATCGCGCTTCGATAAGCCACCCCGGAAGATGAAAGTCTCCCGTGGGAGCGGCGTCCCGCCGCGATGCGGTGCTGCGGTGACCCCGAACGCTGCGGCTGCGCGTCCGGCTCCGTCGCGGCGGGACGCCGCTCCCACAGGGTCGCTGCGCGACTTTCACGGTAAAGCCTTGACCTCCAGTTGCGGACCGGCCGTCGCTTGCCGGAACGATGATCAAGGCCGAGAGAGTCTTTGCGGGTATGATATAGCGTTCGCACCTGATATCCAGGCAGACTTTCGTGTAGGGGCGGGTTTGAAACCCGCCCCTACGTCCGGTAATCACGTCCGAAGGCTATAATCTCGACAACGACAACGATGTTAAAGGCATTCTCTGACGGACTTATTTAACTCAGTTAGTGAGCCGTTCCTGAGGCAAAACCGACGACACCCTCCCGTGCTGGGCGGCGCAACGAGTGATCCGAGATGACGACAACCAAGCTCTGCATCACCAGGCATGGCGAGACCAACTGGAATATCTTCGGGATACTTCAGGGCTGGATCGATGTGCCGCTGAACGACAAGGGCCGCATACAGGCTCTGGAATTGGCCCAGGCGCTGGCGGGCCAGGGTTTTTCGCGGGTCTGTACCAGCCCGTTGCGACGGTCGGCGGAGACCGCCGAGATCATTGCCGAGGCCTGGGGGATGCCGCCCCCGATGGCTTACGAGGGCCTGAAGGAGCGCAATTTCGGTCTGATTCAGGGCCAGCCCAAGAGCGAACTGGCCGAAAGCCACCCAGGTCTCTACCAGGAGATTCTGCGGCGCAATCCGGCGGCGCATTTCGACGAGGGGGAGTCCGTGGATCATTTCGCCGATCGGGTGATCGCCGCCTTGCATGAGGTTGCGGAACAGCATTCCGGTGAGCGGGTGCTGATCATCACCCACGGTTGGGTCATGGATGTGATCACGCGCCACATCAGCGGCCTGCCGCGCACCGCCGTGCTGGATTTGAAGCGCAAGAACGGCGAGTCGATCTGGCTTGAGCTGACGCCCGCCGCGACCTTTGTCGAAAGTGATGCCGCAAGCGTCCTGGGATCCGGTTGATAGGTCACGCAGTGTGCGTGCTGGTCGGGGTCGCCTGACGGCGCTCCGCGGGAACCGCTCAGTCGCCACATGGTCACACTGTCGCGGGTCAACGCTGGCCCTCGGTGTTGAGCCTCACTAGAATGATGTTGTTTTTTACAACGGTCCGGAGGACCTGCAATGCGTCCGAAGTTGTCTAAGCGTACCGTCGGCTTCACCCTGGTCGAACTCCTGGTGGTGCTCGCCATCCTGGGTCTGCTGGCCGGGCTGGTGGGGCCTCAGGTCATGAAATTTCTGGGGAGTTCCAAGACCAAGACCGCCAAGCTGCAAATCGAGGACTTGGTTGCGACCATGGATCTCTATCGTCTGGAGACGGGGCGTTATCCGACCGGCGAAGAGGGGCTGGAGGCACTGGTGACCAAGCCGGGCAATGCCGCCAATTGGAACGGTCCCTACCTCAAGAAGGGGGATGTTCCCAAGGATCCTTGGGGCTTCGAGTATCAGTACCGCTTTCCCGGCGAGCACGGCGGGGTCGATATCTGGACCCTGGGCGCCGACAACCGGGAGGGTGGGGAAGCGGAGAACGCGGACGTCAGGAGTTGGGAGTAAGCAGCCGCCAGTCGCATCAGTGATGCGCGTTGACCGTTGGTCGGGCGGCACGGCCGTAGGTTCTCGGGGTTTCACGCTGATCGAACTGGTGGTCGTGCTGGCCGTTGCGGCCTTGCTCATGACGGTGGTCCCGCCCTTGATCTCAGCGGCCTTGCCCGGCGTGGAGCTCAAGGCCGCGGCGCGGCGCACTGCGGCCACCCTGCGGCTCGCCCGCGAGACCGCCATCCGCACCGGTGTGGATACCGTGTTGGTGGTGGATGTGGAAGAGCGGTTGTTGGAACTCCCCGGTTTTCGTACGGTCTCGCTGCCGCGCCGGCTGCGGGTCAAGCTCGACGCGGCGCAACGTGAGATGTTGGATGACCAGCGCGGCGCCATCCGGTTCTTTCCGGACGGCAGTTCCACCGGCGGGGTCATTCTCCTGGCGCGTGGTGACGCACGGGAGGATTCGGGCTTCCAGGTCGGTGTCAACTGGCTGACCGGCCGGGTGCGCATGGCTGCCGTGGGTGGCAAATGATTCGCGGTCGGTCCTGGTCGACGGGACAGGCCGGCTTTTCGCTGCTGGAGGTGCTGGTCGCCTTCGCGATCCTGGCGGTCTCGCTCGGGGTGCTGATGCAGATCTTCTCCCGTGCCACCCAAACCACCATGACCGCGGCTCAGTACAGCCGTGCCGTCTCGCTCGCGGAAGCGCGGCTGGCCGCGGTCGGGAGCGCGATTCCCCTGGAGGCGGGCGTGACCTCCGGCGACCCTGAGGATGGATTTGCCTGGGAGCTGACCGTCATCCCGACCCAACTCACCGCCGAGGAGCCAGGATTGCTTGCCGAAGCGCCGATGGTTACGCCCTATCGGATCACGGCGCTCGTGGTATGGCAAGACGGCGCCCGGACCCGGCGCCTGACGCTGAGCACCCTGCGCCTGGGCGAGCGGGTGGAATAGTGTATACGTTCCTTCCCCTGTTGGGTCAAGGTGCAAGGTCTGACGCGGGACCGCGCCGCGCCCGCGGTTTTACCCTGGTCGAATTGCTGATTGCCCTGGCGATGGTCAGTCTGATCACCGTCCTGCTGTTTTCCGGATTGCGGCTCGGTTCCCGTTCTTGGGACGCCGTGGAGGCTTCCGCTGACCGTACCGGTGCCTTGCGTCTCGCCCATGGCTTTCTACTGCGCACACTCATCCAGGCACGGGCGGCATCTCTGGTGTTTGACGGTGCGATGCTTCCGGTTTTCGCCGGCGATGCGGAGCGGCTCGAATACGTCGCCCCCTTGTCGGAACATGTCGGTGTGCCTGGACTCTATGTCTTGCGACTGCAAGTGGAAGGGTCGGGAGATCGTCGCAATCTGGTCCTGACCCGCTGGCTGATCCATCCCGAGATACTCGAAGGTACTGATGAGATACCCAAATGGGAGCCGCTCAAGGAGGATTCGCAGATGAGCCTCGGGTCGATACCCCCGGACCAGGATGCGGCCGCGGGGGCCTTTGGGCGCACCCTGCTCCTGGAGGGCGTGGCTGGGCTGGAGTTGAGCTATTTCGGCGTGACGGGGGGCGAGAGCGATCCCGAATGGCATAACGAATGGTTGGAGCAAGCGACGCCCCCGTCCCTGTTGCGCATCCACCTGACCACGAGCGAGCAGACATGGCCGGACTTGATCGTCGCGTTGCCCACCCAGCCCGGCTGAGCTGCCTTGTCGGTTCGCGCCGCGGCATCGCCTTGGTGCTGGTCCTCTGGGTCCTGACGCTATTGACTGTGATGGCCGTGGGTATGACTGCGGCGCAGCGCACTGAGACCGCCCTGACCGAGAATCAGATCGCCGACGCCCGTTTCCGCGCGCTGACCGATGCCGCGATCGCCTACACCCTGTTCGGCTTTCTCAACCCGCCGCCCGCGGCGCCTGAGGTCGGGTTGGGTACCGATGAGACCGCGGCACCGGTTTGGCTGCCCAACGGTGCGCCACGGTCCTGGGAGTTCGACGGTACCGCGTTGAGCATCGCGGTGTTCAACGAGCAGTCGCGAATCAACCTGAATCAGACGCCGGCGCCGATCCTGGCCGCTCTGATGGTTGCGTTGGGGGTGGAGGATGAAGCGGCCGGCGCAATCGGCGACGCCATTCTCGACTGGCGCGACGAGGATGATCTGAAGCAACTGAACGGGGCGGAGGACAGCGATTACGAGGACGACGGACGGGTCGCCGGGGCCAAGGACGCCCCGTTCGTCGCTGTCGAGGAACTGCAGCAGGTGCTGGGGATGACGCGCGAACTTTACCTGCTCTTGGCCCCGGAGTTGACCGTCGATACCGAGGGCGATCAGGTGGAGCAGACCTTTGCGTCGGCGGCGGTGCTGGCCGCCCTGCAAGGCATCTCGATGGAGGAGGCGCAGCTTCAGGTTCAGGAGCGGGACCAGCCGACGCTTCCGGACGGCCAGATACCACCCGCTGCGAATCGTGGCGGACCGCTTTATCGCATCCAGGTCAGGGAGCAGGGACGGACGGCGAGCGCCCGCGGCATGGAGGCGTTGGTGGAGGCGGCGCCTGGTCAGACGCCGCCCTACCAGGTCCGTTGGCGACGCTTCGGATTGATAACCGCCTCGCCGACTCCGCTCGTGGTCGAAGATGGCGGATGACTGGCGTCGGGCGCAGTCCTCGTCTTACACTGCAACTCCCGTGGCGGATTCGCGGCAAGCCGAGCCGAGCCCAACAAATTCCATCGCTTCCGATACCCGTCGTTGTTGGTTTCTCGTTTCTCGTTTTTCGTAACCCGATGCTTGATCAACACGAACGAAAAACCCAAAACCGTTCCGCATATCTATGTCACTGATCGACCGTTTACGCAGTATTGGGAGCGGACTCCTGCGCCGCCCATCCGCCGTCGATCTGGGCCTGTCCGGGGAGCCCTTTGTCGCCTGTTTACCGGCGGCCGTGCGGCATTATCTGGCGCAGCGGGATCGGCGCCTGATCGTCTCACCCGATGGCCCGATCGCGAAACTCTTGCTGGCGACAGGTGAGGCGCAAGCGGTTTTGGGTACGCTGGAGATGACCGGGCGCGACCCGCTGCCCGCGGCCGTTGCCGGGGGCACCAAGGATCAGCACCGACTCACCGTGCTGATGCTCCAGGGCGCCGCAGTGTTGTCCCGCCGCACCTCATTGCCGTCGCAGGTCCGGGACAACCTGGTCCAGGTCCTGCGCGTTGAGTTGGATCGGCTGTCGCCCTTCAAGCCGGAGCAGGTCGCGTACGATTATCGTATCGTCAGCGGTGGTCCAGGGGACGCGCGGATTGGGGTCGAACTGGCGTTGGCCCGGCGCGATCTGATCGATGGTTGGCTGAAACGGCTGCGCGAGCTCGGGTCGCCGGTCGACCAGGTGACCTGGGAGGGGGCTTGGCCACGCGCCAATCTCCTGGCGCCGGCGGAGCGTCCGCGTCGGCGGCAGCCGCTGTTCGATCCCACCAAACTGTTGCTTGTCCTGGTTCTGTTGCTGGGTGTCGCGGCGCTGGCGACCCCACTCTGGCAAAAGGGCCAGCGGCTCGAAGCCATCGAGTCGGAGGTGCGTAAGGCGCGAACCCAGGCCGTGCAGGTGGATGAACTGCGCCAGGAACTGGAGCGGGCGAGGCGCGGGAGTACGGAGGTCCTACGCCAGAAACTGGAACAACCGCGGATGCTTGCGATGTTGCGCGAGCTGACCGATCGGATTCCTAATGACACCTGGGTGCAGAGTCTGGAGTACCAGAACAGCGAAGTCCAACTCCGTGGCGAGTCCGGTCAGGCAACGGCTTTGATCGGACTCCTGGAGGACGCCCCGGGGATCGATGGCGTGTCCTTCCGCTCCCCTGTGACCCAGGTGGCGCGGACCGGCAAAGAGCGTTTCAATCTCGCCTTCACCTACAAGCAGAGCGAGCCCGCGCCATGACTGAGGTTGTCCCGGTGAAGCGCTATTGCGTCGTCGTCTGGGCGGCGGCGATGCTGCTGCCGATGCTGCTGATTGCCACGATCGCGGTTCCCTGGTTTGGCCAGGTGCAGCGGCTTGACGAGGGGATCGCCGCGGGCGAGGAGCAACTTCAGCGGTATCGCAGACTGATCGCGACGCTGCCGTCATTGCGGTCGGAACTGGAACAGGTCAACGACAATCAGGCGTTCAAAGCCTTCTATTTTGATGCGGCGACCGCGGCCTTGGCGGGCGCGGAGCTGCAGCGCAAGGTCCAGGACATCGTTACCGCCGCCAAGGGTCGGTTGATCAGTACGCAGTTGCTGCCGGAGGAGAAGGAGGAGCAGCCGGCGCGGGTGCGGCTGCGTACCCAGATTCAGGGGTCGACCGAGACCCTGCTCGAGGTGCTCCATCAGGTCGATCAGGCGCGTCCTTTTCTTTTTGTCGACCAGGTCTCGATTCGTTCCTCCGCACGCCCGGAACAACCCGAGCAGATGGTCCGCGGTCGCCCTGTTCGCCGCCCTCAGGTTGATGAGACGGGTGAATTGACCATTCGTCTGGACATCTTCGGGTTCGCTCTCGGGGACAAGACGTGATCAGAAGCAGCTTGTTATTGCTGACCATGACCCTCGCGGGTCTGCTGGTTATCCAGTGGTGGCAATGGCCGCCGCCGCTGCCTGAGTTCGACAGTGAACGGCCGGACACCGCGGCGGTGAATGGTCCGGACGACCCGGCGAGCGGTCAGTTGGACCAACTCGCCCTGCCCGATTCCAAGGAGGCTTTCGCCAGCGTGGTCGAGCGTCCCCTGTTCCGGCCCCAGCGCAAACCTCCGGACCCGCAGCCCGCGGAGCCCGCGCCCGAGGCGGCCGCCACGGAGGAAACCTCGCTGGAGGGAGCGGACTTGACCGCGGTTCTGATCTCACCAGGCATCACCATGGCCTGGATCAGGGATCCAAGCGCGCCGGACCTCAAGCGTCTGCGGTTAGGTGATGAACATGCGGGCTGGTCGGTCAAGGGCATCCTGGCCGATCGCGTCGTTCTGGAACGACAAGGAGAGACGAATGAGTTATTATTGCGCGACTTCGTGCAAACTCAAACCCCGCCCCCTGCGGTCCCTGTGCCGGCTGCGCCAAATCCAGCGGCGCGTCAGAATCCGGCGGCACAACGCCCGCCTCGACCATCCCAACGGGTTCCTCAGAACGCTGCGGCACCAGGCGGAGACCAGCGGGTCGTGCCGCCAAGAGCGCCCCAACCGAGACCTAATGTACCTCGACCAACACCGCAACGGCCGCAGTAACAGCCGCCTCCGGCGTACCGGCCTGGCGTTACTTACCCTCATCCTTTTGGTGTTGGGTCTGGCGGGCTGCGAGCGCAGCTATTGGGATCCGACCGTCAGGATCGGCGACACCGAGGGTCACCTGACCGATCGCACCAAGCCGGGAACGACCCCATCAGGGGCGCGCACAACTGGACTGGGCGATGAGGGCATCGCTTTGGACGCGGACGACGCGGGCAGCAAGAAAGCCGTCGACTCGGTCACCCGCGGGACCGGGGCCTTCGTCCGGCGAGTCACGGGCCCGACGGTTGATACCAGTCCGGGCGATGTCACCCTGAACTTTGACGGGACCGATATTCGCGAGGTTGTGAAGGTCATTCTCGGTGACCTGCTCCAGGTCAACTATGTCCTGAGCCCGGCGGTGCAGGGCGTCGCCTCATTGCAAACCGGGCGGCCCTTACGTCGAGACCACCTGATCCCCACGCTGGAGACCCTGCTGCGGATGAATAACGCGGCCATGGTCTATAAGGCCGGAACCTATGAAGTGGTCCCGGTGGCCAACGCGGTGCAGGGGAATCTGGTCCCGCAACTCGGCGAGTCGACCCGTGCACTCCCCGAGGGGTACAGCGTGCAAGTCGTTCCCCTGCGGTACATTAGTGCGGATGAAATGAACCGCATCCTCCAGCCGCTGGCCCCGGAGGGCAGTATCATTCGTGTTGATACCCTGCGTAACCTGCTGGTGGTGGCCGGTACCAGCCCCGAGATGGTCAATCTCATCGATACCATCAAGGTGTTCGACGTCGATTGGATGAAAGGGCTGTCGGTGGGGTTCTTCGTCCTTGAATACGCCAAGGCCAATGAGGTCGTGACTCAGCTTGAAGGGCTGCTCGCCGACGACTCCGGTAATCCGATGAAGGGCCTGTTCCGCTTTATTCCGGTGGAGTCCTCCAACAGCCTGATGGTGATCTCGCCCCAGGAGAGCTACATCCAACAGGCACGCAACTGGATCGAGCGGTTGGATATGGCGGAGGCGACGGGCAGCGCGGCGCAGCGGCTATTCGTCTACCGTGTCAAGTACGGTGATGCCGAGAACCTGGCCAATGTTCTGTCCGAGCTGTTCCAGGGCGAAAGCGGTGAACGTAAGCAATCGGTCGGCGGGGTGGCGCCGGGGATGGGATCATCGAGCATCGGCTCGCGGGCCGTGATTGGTCAGATGGGCAGCAGCCAAACGGGCGGGAGTCAGTTGGGCGGAAGCCAGTCGGGTGGCTTCGGGAATAGCAACCGTAACACCGATGGGGGCGGTTTCTCCGGCGGGTCGGGCGGGTCGGGCGGCGGGTCGGGCGGGATCGGCAACCAGCGCCAGGCGACGGCGCGGACGTTCGAACTGACCTCCGAGGTCAGTGTCGTCGCCGATGCCGTCAACAATTCGATCCTGGTCCGTTCAAGTCCCAGGGATTACAAGAAGATTCTGGACGCGCTCAAGCAACTCGATATCACCCCACTCCAGGTGCTGGTGGAGGCGACCATCATCGAGATCAAGCTCGAAGGATCGCTGAGGTACGGTATTTCGTGGAATCTGCTCGCCCACGCCAGCGACGGCTACAAGAGCGACTGGTCGCTGAACGGCCTGCAAAATCGTCAGACCACGACCGGAACGACCGATCCCAACACTGATACGACGGTCGCCGACACCATCACGACCCCGCTTGCGCGGACATTTCCCGGCTTCAACTGGACCATCGTCGCCAATCCATCGCGAATCATTGCCAACCTCAGTGCACTGGCCGGCCAGAATCTGGTCAATGTCCTGTCCTCACCATCGGTGATGGTGATGGATAACAAGACCGCGAGAATCCAGGTCGGTGACCAGGTGCCGGTGGAGACGACCCAGCAGCAGAGCACGATTACCTCAAACGCCACGATCGTCAACCAGATCGAGTACAAGGATGCCGGTGTGATTCTTGAGGTAACACCGCGTGTCACCCCCGGCGGTATGGTGCAGATGGACATTAAGCAGAAAGTATCGAAGGTCGCCCAAACCACCAGTTCGAACCTGAACTCACCGACCTTTTCCACCCGCGAGATCGAAAGTCTGGTCGCCGTCCGCTCGAACCAGGCGGTGGTGCTGGGCGGTCTGATCCAGGATGATCGGGAGGAAGGAAAGAACGGCATCCCCGGGCTTTTCGATCTGCCCTACGCCGGCGCACTGTTCGGCGAGCGAAGTAAGAAGGCGACACGGACCGAGTTAGTGGTCATCCTGATGCCCAAGGTCATCACCAGTGACCAGGATGTCGAGGCGGTCAACGCCGACTTTCGGAGTCGGCTGCGGGGGTTGGAGTTCAAGTTTTAGCCGGGCGTCGCCTCTGACCGGCGATGCCTGTGTCGGAGTGGACCTGCCAAGACCGCCTTCGATGATCGGGGTGAGAAACCCGTAGAAATCCACGAGCACACTGACGCTTTCGTGTGGTCCTTGAGCAATATACGTCATGGCGCTTGCGGCACCCAATGAGAACCCAACCAGTCCAAGCCGACTCGAATCGGCATCCGGCCAATGCGAACGGCACCGCCGATGGACGCTTTCCATCGTCGCTCTCGCCGCGGTTTCGAGCGGCTGCAGCACCCTGGACCGCATCGCCGCGGGAACGGCTGCCAAGCTGGTCTGCTCGGGGCACTTCATGGCGCACCGATCGGTCCGCGATATCATTGATGACGACTTGAATTCCATCGCCTTTCCCAACTCGCTGCTGGTTCGAGGGTTGGATATCGAGGAGCGCCACCGGGGCCAAATCCTCGCCACGAAGGGCAGCGCGAAGCGGCGCGCGGTGTTCTACCCGGGATATGGCTGTGCGCTGTTGTCCGACGCGGATGACGCGCCGGCGGCTGTCGCGCGGGCGCCCGCCGCGCGTTTCCCCCTTCCGGACGCGTCGCGCCGATGGCCTGACGGGGATTTCGTCGAGCCCGATTTGCCTCTCCCGCGGTCGCTCGCAAGCGCCCTGAACGCGGAATTCGCCCCGAGCGATGCCGCGCCGCGCAGCGCGGTGCGCGCCGTGGTGGTCGTCAAGGGGGGGCGCCTGATTGCCGAACATTATGCCGACGGGTTCGGCCCGGAAACTCCCCAATTGGGCTGGTCGATGGCAAAGAGCGTGCTTGGGATGCTGATCGGCCAACGCATCGCCGACGGCGCGCTGTCCCTGGATCGGGACCACCTGTTCCAGGAATGGGCGAGCGACTCCCGTGCCGGCATTACCGTCCGCGATCTGCTGTTCATGCGTGACGGCCTGGATTCACGCGAGGGGTATCTGCCGTTTGTCCCTGGCTCGGTGCCCCACATGCTGACCTTGGAGGACGACGTGTCGGCGGTCGCCCGGCGGGCCGCGGCGGACCGACCCCATGGTTCCCATTGGGCCTATCGGAGTGCCACAACCAATCTGCTCTCACGGGTCTTGCGCAACGCGTTCGCCGACGACGCTGCTTATTGGGTCTACCCGCGTGAGCGCCTGTTCGGGCCTATCGGTGCCGCGACCGCGGTCTTCGAAACCGATGTCGCGGGCAACTTCGTCGGCTCTTCGTACCTCTACGCAAGCGCGCGGGACTGGGCGCGCTTGGGACTCCTGCTGCTGCGCGACGGCGCGTGGGAGGGGCGCCAGGTGCTGCCGCGGGGCTGGCGCGATTTCGTGTCGACACTCCCGGATGAATACCGGCGGAGCGATCCCCGCGCTTATGGCGCCCACGTCTGGCTGCGCGGCGACCCGAGAGAGACGGAACTGGGTGTGCGCTTGTGCAATCTGCCGGACGACGGGATCTATTTCTCCGGACATTGGGGCCAGATCATCGCGATCCTGCCGCAAGACGACCTGGTGATCGTCCGTCTCGGGTGGACCACGCGGGCATCGCGGTGGAACCAGTGCAAATTTCTGGAATCGATCGTGGACGCGGTGCGCGCCGTCGATGGACGCTCGCCGCCCTCCGGCGCCTGAACTATCGACGCCGGCTTGCAGCCGGCGCTCGGGGCGCGGTTCCTGGGGTTATTCGGCGAAGATCTCGTTGAAGAACGCCTGCATGCGCTGCCAGGACCGTGCATCGGCCTGGGCGTTGTAGCTGAGGTTCTCCATCCCGAAGGCAGCGGCGTCCGGGTTGGTGAATCCGTGACGCGCGCCGCCGTAGATGTCCATCTCCCAGTTGGCCCGGGCGGCCTCCAGCTTGTCCTTGAAGTGGGCCACCACCTCGGGGGCGACGAAGCTGTCGGCCTGACCATGGGCCACGAGCATCTTGGGCCGGATCTTGCCGGCGGCCTCCGCCGGTGCGGCGGGCAGCGAGCCGTGGAAGCTCACCACGCCGTCCAGATCGGTGCCGCCATAGGCCATCTGCATCACGGTGCCGCCGCCGAAGCAATAGCCGATGGCGGCCAGCCTGTCCGGATCCGCCAGATCGCTTCCCTTGAGCTGGGCGAGACCGGCGGCCGCTCGTTGGAGCCAGGACTCGGGGTCCACGGTGATCTCCTGCATCCACTCCTTGGCCTGGGACGGCTGATCGGTGACCTTACCGTCGCCGTACATGTCGGCGGCGAATGCGACATAGCCGAGCTCGGCGAGCAGGTGGGCGCGCTTCTTCGCATAGTCGTTGAGCCCCCACCACTCATGGATCACCAGGACGCCGGGCCGCTTGCCGCTCACCGCGTCGTCCCAGTAGAGATGGCCGGTCAGCTTGGCGCCGTCGTCCTCGTAGGCGATGGTCTTGGTCTGGACCTCGGCCTGGACAGCGGTGACGGCGAGCAGCAGCGAGAGACAGAGTGGCTTGCGCATGGGTTTCGAGCTCCGATGGATGACGTTGCAGTTGGATTTGCGGTGACGCGGCAGCGGGCTGGACGGCGACTTCCGCCGCTGGGATCGTCCCTACTCGGTTGGCAGGTCAGTCTTGCAAGGCGCTGCACCGGCCTGCCCCCGCTCCCAACAGGTGCCGTCGGATGACGGCGCGGGATGCGGAATTCCCTGGCCGTCGAGGCGTGCGACGAAGGTCCGCCAGCGGCGCACGCCCTGGCGATCCACTTCCAGGCGCAACAGCCAGCCGGTGTTGTTGATTGTCTCACTGAAGCCGTTGAAAATGAAGTTGCCGAGACTGTAGATGATGGGTCTGGCACGATACTGCTCGGTGTCTTGGACGACATGCGGGTGGCCGCCGACCACGGCATCGGCCCCGGTGTCGATCATCAGGCGGGCCAATTGCCGCTGACGGGGACTGGCCGTTGTTTCGTGCTCCCAACCCCAGTGCATGACCGGAATCACGAGATCGGCATGAGAGTGATCGCGTGCCGCGGCGATATCGTATTGCACCTGCTCATCCTCGCTCCAGGCGACCCCCGGTTGGTCGTAATCGGCCTCGAAACTGCGCGGTAAGAATTCGTTGTAACCGAGCAGCGCGATCCGCAGCCCGTGACGCTCGATGACCAGTGGCCGATGGGCTTGCGCCAGCGTGGCGCCGCCGCCGAAATAGCCGATGCCGTGCTGCTCCAGGAGGGTAAGCATCTCGCCAAAGGCGCTCGGTCCAAAGTCGCCGGAATGATTGTTCGCCAGGGTCACCGCATCGAAATGTTGCTTGAGCGGCACCAGGGTGCGCGGATGGGCGCGGAAGGTATAGGGCTTCCCGGGCTCGGCCTCGCCGCTGGTGGCAACGACACATTCCAGGTTGCCGATGCGAATGTCCGCGCCATCCAGGATGGCGGCAAAGGGTGCGAATGGATCGCGACCGCGCGCGATCTCCGCTCCGGGCGTCTCGTCGAGCATGATGTCGCCGACGAAGGCCAGCGTCACGGTTGGCTCGGCCAGCGCCGTTTTCGCCATGACGACCGTTGCGCTGATGCAGGCACAGCCGAGCGCGGCGGCCTTGATCATCGCGCCGGCCGTAGGGTGGACAAGCGACAGCGCAGTCCACCGAATCCCGCGCTGCCGCTGGTGGACTGCGTTGCGCTTGTCCACGCTACGATGCCGCGTGGCCGAAGCCATGATCAAGGCCGTCGCGGCAAGCAGGCGGGCACAATAGCGCTGCATCATGGATTTGCCTCGACGAGCGCACAACCATACTGGAACTCGCGCTCGCGGCCTGGTGCATACAGTGAGTGCCGCCCCGTCAGCGCGGCGCCGGAAGACTCGGGCTGCACCCGTGGTGCCAGGTAGTTTGCTTCGTGGAGCAACATCCAGCGCCGCGCGGTTTGATAGTAGGTGTAGAGCTTGATGTATTGAATCAGTTGCGCGTCACCGATCACGACGGCTTTGAAGCGGAACCTGCCATTGATCGTAATAGCTTCGACACTGTACGGGTCGGTTACCGGACCGACCTCGATCACTTGGGATGTCCCGCCCTGATCGAGCGTGCAGCGCAGGCGCGGTCCGCCCGCGGCCGGGAAGGCCCAGACGGCAAGGAGACTCAACACGACTGGAACACGCATGGGCAATACCCCGATATGGGCTAAGGAAGTGTTCACTATACTCAACTCGGCCTTGATCACGATCCCAGCCATCTCATCTAGAGCAAGCCCTCTGGTCTACCCAACAGGCTTTACCAATCAAGGCTTTGCCATATGGTCCGGGCTCTCTGGGATTTCCCGTGGCACTTTACCGTAACATAATCAATAAGATATTGCGCATCGTGAAAATTTAACGGCCCCTATCATAGTCGGCACTGCGCACCGTAATGTGTTGATTTTTCAAGCGTACAGCTTGTACCCGACAAGGTCTAATACCTTGGGAATACTTCGGAAAAACTTTATGACCGTTTCTTTCATGCGGTCCTCTAGGACGCCCAAGATGCGGGTTTCATTGCCCTGCCGCGCGGTCACAATTGCGACGAAATCCTTATGTCCTTTTTTGAGAGAAATTTCATCAATACCGATCACCTCAAAGGGTTCCATTGTTGACCAATCTACGGATTTACGAATATGTCGATCTAAGACGCCTTGGCTTTCGTCGCACGTCACCTTTTTCTTGATGGCGACATCGGCAGTGGTACTATTAACACAATCGAGTAAGAGATATGCCTCGTAGGCTATTGTGAACGGACTGCGACGCGTAAACCAGCTGACTTGTTGCGTGGTCGTTGGTTCGCCGTCGCAGTCACACTGGTAACGCGGTAATCTAATGCGGAGATACACCGGCTTCTCAAAAATGGCGGTATGGCGCAACGTCACCCACTCACCATGACCATTGGACTTATCAATTCGCTTATTGCATTTATGACACGTCGCGCCATGCTCTGTACTGACCAACGTTACGATGTAACTTCCGTTGCGATCTTGGTGCACTGCCTGCACTTGGACATTGGGCAAATCTAGCAATAGCTCTATTGCTTGTCTAAGTGGCTCGTTGTTGGAGTCCATGATAACCTTCAAAACCTCGCAAGATGCTGAAATATAAGTATATCATAACCTACTGAGATCCCGAAGAGCCCCCATTCGTGAGACATTTGCGCTGCGGCGTTTTTCGCGGACGCGCCGGAACCCGGGGTCGGCGCCAGGTGGGCTGACGCACAGGCATTTCCTGGCGAGCATCGGCGAAATCGGGTCGCCGGGGCGCCCATTTGAGAATTATTCTCAACAACCCTGTCCCGCGGACAGCCGCGCCCGCAGGCGACGCGCGAGCGGCCTGGCCGGACGTGGCAGTCGGTGAGGGGCTATCCGGTCGCGGGGATGGGCTGAACCAGCGAACGCATTTGTTCGAGGC
>NZ_KB902522.1 GCF_000379525.1 Lamprocystis purpurea DSM 4197
CCCGATCTTCGGCAGCGCGCCCAAGTAGTGATGGGCATCCATCAGGGCCTGGAAGCGCGCCTCCTCGGGCGCGGCGACGGGTTCGACGATGACTTCGCGGAGATTCACGCATGCGCGCTCGGGCAGCAGGGGGCCGACGCGCTTTATACCCGAGCGGCCGGGCAGTGTCCAGAGTCGAGGACAACCGCACGTTGAATCACTGAAAGTTAGCTAGAACGGTTTAGCCCTGACGCGGGTGGTAGCGCATCTTGAACAGCGGTCCGGCCGACACCCTTGACCGTCCGATCCGGACGGTTTCAGCCACCCCGTCGCGCGGCCGTCTTGCCGCCTGCGTTGGCCATGTCTCGATGGATGGCGCGTGGCCGTGCGGTCCCTTTCCGGCACAACACTCAGCAAGTATTGGAAAATCTTAATGGCTTTCTCGTTCCCGCTGGGTGAAACTACTGGGACCTATTGCGTGGAACAGCATGTCCCGGCTGCAACCCACGTGTCGGAGCGTCTGAACTGACCCTTGCCACCGCACCGGCCGCACGATGAGCCATGCTGTAAGCAAGACTCAGAGCGGCGTTCGGCGCCAAGCCGACCAGCAGCGTCAGTCGATCCATTAGAGCCGGGCGATCGTCGCGAAACGACTACAACAAGGAGCAAAAACATGTCCAAGGGCCAAAGCCTGCAAGACCCTTTCCTCAATGCGCTGCGTAAAGAACGCATCCCCGTCTCAATCTTTCTCGTCAACGGTATCAAGTTGCAGGGCCAGATCGAGTCGTTCGATCAGTTCGTCGTGCTGCTGAAGAACAACGTCAGCCAGATGATTTACAAGCACGCGATCTCGACCGTGGTGCCGGCGCGTAATGTGAAATTGCCGGCTGGCGACGAGATCGAGGAGCCAGGTAATAGCTAAATTGCGCAGACGTTCTGTGGCCGGGCGGCTCACGGGCGCGGTTCCCGAGTCAGCGTGCGGATGTTCCGATGCCTAGCGATCTGGTGTTCGAGCGGCCCGCATCCGGCGAGCGTGCCGTGCTGGTGCAGTTGGATTTGGGTGGCGCGGTTGCACTCGACGAGCGTGAGGAGTTCGACCAACTCGTCCGCGCCGCCGGTGCCGAGGTGGTCGGGACCCTGGGCGGTACGCGCGCCCGGCCGGACGCCCGGCTCTTCATCGGCTCCGGTAAAGCTGATGAGTTGAAGGACTTGGTCGCGGCAGCAGGGGCGGAACTGGTGGTCTTCAATCATCCGCTGTCCCCGGCGCAGGAGCGCAACCTGGAGCGTCTGCTCGAATGTCGGGTGGTGGACCGGACGGGCCTGATTCTCGATATCTTTGCTCAGCGTGCCCGTTCCTTCGAGGGCAAGCTGCAGGTCGAGCTGGCCCAACTGCGCCACCTGTCGACCCGCCTGGTGCGCGGCTGGACGCACCTTGAGCGGCAGAAGGGCGGCATCGGTCTGCGCGGTCCGGGCGAGACTCAGCTCGAAACCGACCGGCGCTTGTTGGCCAAGCGCATCGCGCTGCTCAAGCGGCGACTGGAGGGGATCGAGTCCCAGCGCGCCCAGGGGCGGCGCGCACGCGAGAAGGCCGAGCTGCCGGTGATTTCCGTGGTCGGTTACACCAACGCCGGCAAGTCCACGCTCTTCAATCGGCTCACCGCGGCCGGGGTGTTCGAGGCCGATCAACTGTTCGCCACCCTGGATCCGACGCTGCGGCGGCTCGCCCTGCCCAACGGTGGGCGGGCACTGTTGGCGGATACAGTCGGGTTCGTCAGCCGACTTCCGCACGAGCTGGTGGCGGCCTTCCGTGCCACCTTGGAGGAGACCCGCAATGCGTCGCTGCTGCTGCATGTGGTCGACGCGTCCGCCGGCCACCGGGCGCGGCTGATCGGCGACGTGGAAACGGTGCTCGCGGAGATCGGCAGCATGGACATTCCGCGCTTGGAGGTCTGGAACAAACTCGATCTGCTGGCGGACGAACCGCCGCGCCTGGAACGTGACAGTGTCGGTCAGCCGACCCGCGTCTGGGTGTCCGCCCGTTCGGGTGCGGGGATCGACCTCCTGCTGACCGCCATCGCGGAATTGACCGGGAGCGAGAGTACGCGCCATCAGGTGCGTCTGGGCCCCGGTGACGGGCGTCTGCGTGCCTGGGTTTATGCTCACGCGCGCGTCCTGGCCGATGCGCCCGACGCGGAGGGCGGTTGGACGATGGAAATCCTGATCGCGCCCGCGGACTTGCAACGTTTTCTGGCGCATGAGCCCGAGCGCGCGCACGTGCTGTTGCACTGAGGTTGCGTGAGCGAATCCGTCATCCGGTCGCTTGCGGCGGCGCAACCGGTTCCCATTTCCCTACTGTGGCGTTTGCACCGCCGCGTCCGGCTGCCTACAATCGTCTGTTGGCTATCCGACCGTGCCGGCGACCACTTGCGCGGGTTGATTAAGCGGCCAGGCGGCTGCATCTTGACAAACTGAGTGACAAGCGGTGTTTCGTGCCCAGTCCCAATCACTATGGAATCGTCCGACTCGTGAGTCGGTCGTTCCATCCCATTCAGTCTCACGCGCAGAGATAGACGGAGTAGCTATGGCCTGGAATGAGCCAGGTGGCGGCAACAAAGACCCCTGGAGCGGCAAGAGCGGCGGGGGCGGCGAATCAGGGCCGCCAGACCTCGACGAGGTGGTTCGCAAGCTTCAGGAAAAACTCGGCGGCCTCTTCGGCGGCAACCGGCCGGGCGGCAACAAGTCCGGCGGCGGGGGCGGTGGGTTCAACCTGCCGACCGGCAACCTGGGAACGCGCGCCGTGGCGATCGTCCTCGGGGCCTTGCTGTTGGTTTGGCTGTTCACGGGTTCGTACATCATCGCGCCCGCCGAGCGCGGGGTCGTGATGCGTTTCGGTAAATATGTAGATACCACCGATCCGGGCCTACACTGGCATATCCCCTACCCGATTGAATCGGTGGAAAAGGTTAATGTCGACGAGGTGTCCTCGTTCAGCCACCAAGCCGCGATGCTGACCAAGGATGAGAACATCGTCGACGTGGAGTTGACCGTTCAGTCCCGCATCCAGGACGCCGCGCAGTTTCTGTTCCAGGACCAGAACCCGGAGGGTACGTTGAAAGACGCAACCGAGACCGTGGTCCGCAAGACGATCGGCGGCAGCAAGCTGGACTTTATCCTGACCGAGGGCCGCGGGGCCATCGCGATCACCATTCAGGAGCGTGTCCAGGAGTTGATGAATCTGTACAAGACAGGTTTGCTGGTTACCTCGATCAACATGCAGCCGGCCAAGCCGCCGGATCAGGTCAAGGAAGCCTTCGATGACGCCATCAAGGCGCGAGAGGATAAGGAACGCTCGGAAAACCAGGCCGAAACCTACTCCAACCAGGTCCTCCCGCAGGCGGGCGGCGAAGCGGCCCGGATCATCGCCGACGCCAAAGCCTATCGTGATAAGGTGGTCGCCGAGTCTGAGGGCGAGGCTGCCCGCTTCAGCGCCGTGCTGGCCGAGTACAAAAAGGCGCCGGAGGTGACGCGTGAGCGGCTCTATCTCGACACCATGGAGAAGGTGCTGAGCGGCACCAACAAGATCGTGCTCGACACGCAGGAGGGCTCAAATAGTATGGTATACCTGCCGCTGGATCAGTTGGTGCGGCAACGTCAGACCGTGGCCGAACCTCAGCAGCCGTTGATCGTGTCCCCGGTCGAGACCGAGGCGCGGCCAGGGACGGCGCGTCCGGTGGACCGTGATCGGAGGGCGCGTCAATGAGCAAGTACAAGTCGTTCCTGCCGGCGCTGCTCGCTGTCCTGGTCCTGCTGATCTACGCGTCGACCTTCGTCGTCAACGAGTGGCAGACGGCAATCAAGCTGCAGCTCGGGTCTATCGTCGGAAGTGACTATGCGCCAGGGCTGCATTTCAAAGTGCCGATACTGCAGGATGTCAAGATCTTCGACCGCCGGATCCAGACGCTGGACGCACCGCCGCAGCGTTTTCTGACCGTCGAGAAGAAAGACGTGATCGTCGATTCCTACGCCAAGTGGCGGATCAGCGATCCGGCCCAGTATTTCCGCTCCACCGGCGGTAACGTCAGCCGGACCTCGCGGCTGCTGGCCGAGCGGATCGGCAGTAGTCTGCGCGACGAGTTCGGCAAGCGCACCATTCAGGAAGTGGTGTCCGAGGATCGTACCGAGCTGATGGAAGAACTGCGCAAGCGCAGCGATCTGCAGGCGAACGAACTGGGCGTTGAGATCGTCGATGTGCGGGTCAAGAAGATCGATCTGCCGCCCGAGGTGAGCGAGTCCGTCTACATGCGGATGCGGGCCGAGCGTGAGCGGGTGGCCAGCGACCTGCGCGCCAAGGGCAAGGAGGCGGCCGAACGTATTCGCGCGGATGCAGATCGTCAGCGGACCGTTATGCTGGCCGATGCCTACAAGGAGTCGGAGCAAGCGCGCGGCGAGGGTGATGCCAAGGCGACCGAGATCTACGCCAAGGCCTACACCGAGGATGCGGATTTCTATGCGTTCTACCGGAGCCTTGGGGCCTACCGCGGAGCCTTCCACTCGGGCGGCGACATGATGGTCCTGCAGCCCGAATCGGAATTCTTCCGCTACTTCCGCTCGCAGAGCGGCGAAGCGCCCTAGTGGTCACGGCGCGGACCAAGGCCGGCGGCGCCCCGTGGGCTTTTAGCCCGCGGGGCGGTCCGCGCCTGTCCGCTGCCTGGGGTGACCGGCGTGCATGAACTCCTCGCTGCCGCCGCGCTGCTTTTGGTCATCGAGGGCATCTGGCCCTTCCTGAGCCCGGCGACCTTTCGACGCGCCTTGCAGACAGTGGTCACGGAGGCGGATGGCCCGCTCCGGCTGGCGGGGCTGGTCAGCATGTTGGCCGGCGTAGCGCTCTTGTATGTAGTCAACTAATGGCTGGTCAACCAGCGGCCGATCCGCTTCCCGTGGGTCGACTGTTCGGTGCCGGGTCAACCGAGTAAGGTCGATGGATGAGGAACGCTGGCTGCTGCCCACTGGGATCGAGGAGATCCTGCCGCCCCAGGCCCAGATCATGGAGTCCCTGCGGCGCGACTTGCTCGACCTCTACCGTTGCTGGGGCTACGAACTGGTTGTCCCGCCCTTCATCGACTTCCTGGAGTCACTCCTGACCGGGACCGGTCAGGACCTGGATCTGCAAACCTTCAAGCTGACTGATCAGCTCAGCGGGCGTTTGCTTGGGGTCCGCGCGGATATGACACCCCAGGTGGCACGGATCGATGCGCATCATCTGCGGCGCGATGCACCGACCCGCCTCTGCTATCTGGGGACGGTGCTGCACACCCGCGCCGATGGTTTCGCCGGCACCCGCAGCCCCTACCAGATTGGTGCCGAGGTCTATGGACATGCCGGTATCGAGAGCGATCTCGAAGTGCTGCGTCTGATTTTCGAGACCCTGCGGATGGCCGGTATCACCGGCTGTTATCTGGATCTGGGCCATGTCGGTATCTTTCGCGGTCTGGCCCGCCAAGGCGGTCTGGATCCCTCGCAAGAGCACGCGCTCTTTGCCGCTCTGCAACGCAAGGCGATACCGGAGATCGAGACGCTGGTCGGCGCATTTGGTCTCCCGACGCGGTTGGCTGCCATGCTTGTCGCGCTGGCCGATCTGAATGGCGATGACGCCCTGACCCGCGCGGCGACCGTCCTGGAGGGTGCCCAGGCGCCGGTGCTGGCGGCGGTGGCGTATCTGCGCCGGTTGGCTGATGCGCTGAACCAGTGGTTGCCGGAAGTTTCGGTCCATTACGACCTGGCCGAACTGCGCGGTTATCGCTATAAGACCGGGGTGGTGTTCGCGGCTTTCGTGCCCGGCTGGGGACAGGAGCTCGCGCGCGGTGGGCGTTATGACGACATCGGCCGGGTCTTCGGGCGGGCGCGCCCGGCGGTTGGATTCAGCACCGACCTCAAGGGTCTGTTGCGTCTGGGTACGGGCCTGGGGACGCGCTATCGGGAGGCACCGGCAATCTACGCCCCCTGGTCTGCCGATCCGGCCCTGCTGGAGCAAGTCGAGCGCTTGCGCCGGGACGGTCACCGGGTGCTGACCGCGCTTCCCGGCGGGGACGCGCAGTTGGATCAGGACCCGCGTCCGCTCGGGTGTGATCGACGCCTGGTCGCGGGTGCGGCCGGCTGGCAACTCGAAGTCATTTAAGTCAAGGGTCAGGAATCTCGCAGATGGGCAACAACGTTGTAGTCATTGGCACCCAATGGGGAGATGAGGGTAAGGGCAAGGTCGTCGACCTGCTCACCGAGCACGTCGCCGCGGTGGTGCGCTTTCAGGGCGGCCACAATGCGGGTCACACCTTGGTGATCGACGGGGTAAAAACCGTCCTCCATCTGGTCCCCTCGGGAGTTCTCAGAGCGGGCGTCCGCTGCCTCATCGGCAACGGCGTGGTGCTGTCGCCGCGGGCGCTGCTCGACGAAATGGCCGCACTCGAGCGTACCGGTGTTCCGGTCCGTGAGCGGCTGGGCATCAGCGCCGCCTGTCCCCTGATTCTGCCTTATCACGTTGCCCTGGACCTGGCGCGGGAACGTGCCCGCGGGGCCAAGGCCATCGGCACCACCGGTCGCGGGATCGGCCCGGCCTACGAGGACAAGGTCTCCCGGCGGGGGATTCGGCTCGGCGAGCTGCTGGATACCGCGCACTTCAAGGAGCGTCTGCGGGAGGTGCTGGAGTATCACAATTTCACCTTGGTGCATTATTTCAAGGCGGAGGCCGTGGACTACGCGGCCGTGCTCGATGAGGCGCTGGCCCAAGCGGAGCAACTGCGTCCGCTGGTCGTGGACGTGCCCGGCGTGTTGCACACCCTGCGTGCCGAGGGCGCGGATGTGCTGTTCGAAGGTGCCCAGGGGTCCATGCTCGATATCGATCATGGTACCTACCCCTATGTCACGTCCTCCAACACCACGGCCGGCGGTGCCGCCTGCGGCAGCGGCGTGGGGCCGCGTGATCTCGACTACATCCTGGGGATCGTGAAGGCCTACACGACGCGCGTCGGCGGCGGTCCCTTCCCGACCGAGCTGTTCGACGCCGATGGTGATCGCCTGGGCGAGCGCGGCCACGAGTTCGGTGCCACGACCGGGCGTAAGCGGCGCTGTGGCTGGCTGGACATGGTCGCCCTGCAGCGTTCATTCGCCATCAATAGCGTCACCGGTCTGTGCATCACGAAACTGGATGTGCTCGACGGCTTCGAGACCCTGCGGATCTGCACTGCCTACGATCTGGACGGCGCCCGGATCACCGTGCCGCCGGTGGGCGCCGATGCCCTGGCGCGCTGCGCACCCCATTACCTGGAACTTCCGGGGTGGTCGGAGTCCACCGTCGGCGCGGCGTCGCGGGAGTCCCTTCCGGCCAATGCCCGGGCCTATCTGAAGACCATCGAAGACCTCTCCGGCCTGCCGATCGACCTGATCTCCACCGGTCCTGAACGCAATGAGACCCTGGTGTTGCGACATCCCTTCGGGCCAGGATCGGGCCGTTAGGCGAGTGGCGGGAGCCGCGACCAGATCACGCCGGATTTCCCTTCGGCCTCAGGGATCGGCAACACGTGCATCGTCACGCGATCCGAATGTCGCAATCGCTGCAATTGACTCTGTGGCCCTGAATCGGTTATTTTGGTGAGCTTATGTCGGCGCCACTACCTGAAAGACTCGATCCTTGGCGTGCGGTTAAGTTCAAGGCCGCGTTCGCCGGCGAGGCGTCGTTGCGGTCCTTTCCGCGCTTGGCCGAGGCGGTGTTCGGGGCGGCCGGCCCCGCGCGCTATGAGATCCGGTTCGAGCTCGATGAGCAAGGGCAAGCAGTGGCACGGGGGCGCGTTTCCATGGTGCTGCTGATGACCTGTCAGCGCTGCCTGGGTGAGTTCGAGGTGCCGGTTGATGCCCCGATCGCGCTCGGTCTGGTGCACTTGCGCGGTGCTCCGGACCGCTTGGGGCTGGCTCAAGTGGAGGGTCTGGCCGGCGACCTGGAGCCGCTCCCGTTGGGCGACGACGAGCCCGTCCGTGTCCTGGATTGGGTGGAAGACGAGTTGCTGCTCGCCCTGCCGCAGGTGCCGATGCATCCGGCTGGACACTGCATGGCGGAGGTCGCCCCGGCCGCATCCGAGATGGCGGCCGAACGTCCGCGAAATCCGTTCGCGGCACTGGCGGCGCTTCAGGCGCGGCAACCGGGTCCGGAGGCGGACGAGCATTGAAGAGATCGTGGGTGCCGTCCGGCAAACACGCGCATTTGAGTTACAACGAGCACGCGTTCCGATCCGCATAAGGACACGGACGCTTTGCGGAGAGAAGCATGGCCGTTCCCCAGAATCGAAAGACCCGCTCGCGGCGCGACATGCGTCGCTCGCACGATGCCCTCAGCAAGCCGACCCTGTCGGTCGAACCCACGTCCGGTGAAATTCACCTGCGCCATCACGTATCCCCGGACGGCTTCTACCGCGGTCGTAAGATCCTGGATAGATCTTAAGTGACCGGCGATGCGGAGCCTTTGGTCGTCTTACGCCCCGGAATCGGCCAGGCTGCAAGCCCGGACGGGGCAGGGCTCGGACTCCGCGGCAAGGGCCAGCCTGGTACCGGTCAAGTCCCTCGTCAAGCTCCAGCGCAAGCCGTGACTGGTCGACAGACGATCGCCTTGGATGCGATGGGCGGCGACCATGGGCCGCAGGTGATCGTCGCTGCCGCCCGGCGCTTTTTGTCGACCGAGCATTCGATCGATCTGATCTTGGTCGGCGATCAGGCACAGATCCTCGCTTGTCTGGGCGGTGTGATCCCGCCATCGCTGCGGATCAGGCACACCACGGAGTCGGTCGCGATGGACGAGTCACCGTCCAAAGCGCTGCGCGGAAAGAAGGATTCCTCCATGCGCGTGGCCATCGATCTGGTGAAGAGCGGCGAGGCGCATGCCTGCGTGAGTGCGGGGAATACCGGCGCCCTGATGGCCACCGCGCGCTTCGTCCTCAAGACCTTGCCGAACGTGGATCGTCCGGCGATCATCACGGCCGTACCCTCGCTGCATGGCCACACGCATATGCTTGATCTGGGGGCCAATGTCGACTGCACCGCCGAGCACCTGTTGCAGTTTGCCGTGATGGGCAGCGAGTTGGTCACGGCCGTGGATGGTGTCGCGGCGCCCAAGGTTGCCCTGCTGAACATCGGACAGGAAGAGATCAAGGGCAACGAGCAGGTCAAGAATGCCCATGAGTTGCTGTCCCGCAGTGGGCTCAACTACATCGGGTATGTCGAAGGAGACGGGATTTATCTGGAAGACGTGGATGTGGTGGTTTCGGATGGATTCGTCGGGAATGTGGCCTTGAAGAGCAGTGAAGGTGTGGCGAAGTTCGTGCGTCACACGCTGAACGGTCAATTCAAGCGCAACCTGTTCACCCGCATTGCCGGCTTGGCGGCGCTGCCGATTCTGCGGGCGTTTCGACGCACCATGGACCCGCGGCGTTACAACGGCGCCAGCTTGTTGGGTCTGCGCGGGATCGTGATCAAAAGTCACGGCGGGGCGGACGAGATCGCGTTCGAGAACGCGATCCATATCGCCGCGAAAGAGATCCTCTGCGATATCCCGCGTCGCATTTCCGAACAGGTCGGGCGGCATCTCGCGACCGATCCGTTACGGGCGACCGCCTGATGATCTACTCGCGCATTGCGGGGACCGGCGGTTACCTCCCGGAGCGGGTCGTGACGAACGCCGACCTCGAGGCGACCGTCGACACCACGGATGCCTGGATTCGCGAGCGCACCGGGATCGAGCGGCGTCATCTCGTGAGCGACGGTGAGACCTGTTCCGATCTCGCCGAGCGCGCCGCCCGCCTGGCGCTGGAGGCGGCCGGTCTGGCGGCTGCGGATCTCGACCTGATCGTGGTGGCGACGACCACGCCGGATCAGTATTTTCCCAGCACAGCCTGTATCTTGCAGCAGCGGCTCGATGTCCACGGTTGTCCGGCGTTCGACGTCCAGGCGGTCTGTGCCGGATTCGTTTATGCCTTGAGCATTGCCGACAAGTTCATTCGCTTGGGTTCCGCCCAGAATGCCCTGGTGGTGGGGTCGGACGCTTTCTCGCGCATCCTCGACTGGACCGACCGGAGCACCTGCGTGTTGTTCGGCGATGGGGCCGGCGCGGTGATCATCGAGGCGGCGGACACGCCCGGGGTCATCTCCACCCATCTGCACGCGGATGGTGCGTACAAGGATCTGCTGCAGATCCCCGGTGGTCTCGGCAACGGGGATTATGCCAACAACCGCGTGGAGATGAAGGGCAACGAACTGTTTCGGGTCGCTGTTACGACCTTGAGCCGAATCGTCGAGGAGACGCTCGCGGCCAACGGCCTGGAGCGTTCCGATATCGACTGGCTGATCCCGCATCAGGCGAATTTGCGGATCATTCAGGCCACCGCGCGTAAGCTCGACTTGCCCATGGAGCGGGTGGTCGTCACGGTCGCCGATCATGCCAATACCTCCGCTGCGTCCATCCCGCTGGCCTTGGATCAGGCGGTGCGTGACGGCCGCATCAAACGGGGTGAGCTGCTGTTGATGGAAGCCTTCGGCGGCGGTATCACCTGGGGCTCGGTCCTCGCGCGCTTCTGAAACATCAAGTCCACAACGGATGCGAACCCGGTTCGAACCAGCCCCGAATCCGATCTGAATCGAGATGAGACCAGTGCTTTTAGTTGCCGCCTGCTTTCCCGGCCAGGGTTCCCAATCCGTGGGGATGCTCGATGCCTTTGCCGCGACCTATCCCGAGGTCCGCGAGACCTTCGAGGAGGCGTCCGAGGCGCTCGGGCTGGACCTCTGGGCGCTGGTCAGCGGCGGTCCCAAGGAGACCCTCGATCAAACCGAGAATACCCAGCCGGCGATGCTGGTCGCCGGGATCAGCGTGTGGCGCGTCTGGCAAGCGCAAGGCGGCGTGGCGCCGGCCCTGATGGCCGGTCACAGCCTGGGCGAGTACGCCGCATTGGTGGCCGCCGGGTCCTTGAGTTTGGCGCAAGGCGTTCGTCTGGCAGCCGAACGTGCACGGTTGATGCAGGCGGCCGTCCCGGTCGGTCAGGGAGCAATGGCCGCGGTGCTTGGTCTGACGGATGCGCAGGTGATGACAGTCTGCGCCGAGGCAGCCGAGGGGGCCGTGGTGGAGGCAGTGAACTTCAACGCGCCCGGTCAGGTCGTCATTGCCGGTGACGTGGACGCGGTCGGCCGTGCGATGATTGCCGCCAAGGCCGCGGGAGCCAAGCGGTCCTTGCTCCTGCCGGTCAGTGTGCCATCCCATTGCGCCCTGATGCGCCCGGCGGCTACCCTGCTGGCCAGGCGTCTGGAGGCAGTGGACCTGCGACTGCCGGAGGTTCCCGTGCTTCACAACGTGGATGCGGCTGTCGCGGATTCAGTCGCGGCCTTGCGCGAGCGGCTGTGCGAGCAGTTGTATCGACCCGTGCGCTGGGTCGAGACCGTGCAGGCCATGGGTGCGGCCGGGGTCTCGCTGGTTATCGAATTCGGTCCCGGTAAAGTGCTGACCGGGCTCAACAAACGTTGCGACAAGAACATCACCACGCTGCCGGTCTTCGATCCGGAGACGTTGAAGGCGGCATTGGAGGCGACTGCAGATGCTCAAGGGTGAAATCGCGCTGGTGACGGGTGCGTCACGTGGGATCGGTCGTGCCATCTTGCTGGCACTGGCTGGGCAGGGTGCCGTGGTCGTCGGTACCGCCACGACCCAAGCCGGTGTCGACGGCATTGACCAGGTCCTGGGCGAGGGCGGTCATCAAGGCTTCGGTGTGGTGCTCGACGTCGCCGATCCGGTGTCGGTCGAGGCGGCGATGGAGCGGATCGCGGAGCGTGTCGGTGCGCCGACCGTGCTGGTCAACAATGCCGGTATCACCCGCGATAACCTCCTGATGCGCATGAAGGACGAAGAATGGCAGGCGGTCGTTGACACCAATCTCGGCTCCATTTTCCGGATGTCGCGCGCCTGCGTACGGGCGATGACCAAGGCGCGTAAAGGGCGCATCATCAATATCGCCTCCGTGGTTGGCGTCATGGGTAACGCCGGTCAGACTAACTATGCGGCGGCCAAGGCCGGTATGATGGGATTCACCAAGTCCCTCGCGCGAGAGGTGGGCTCGCGCGGCATCACGGTCAACTGCGTGGCCCCGGGTCTGATCGACACGGACATGACGCGGGCGATCAGCGAGGCGCAGCAGCAGATCATCCTGTCAGCCGTCCCGCTCGGCCGTTTCGGGCAGCCGCAGGAGATCGCCGACACGGTCGTTTTTCTCGCTTCACCCAGTGCCGGGTACATCACTGGAGAGACCCTGCACGTCAATGGCGGCATGTACATGGTCTAGGTCGCTGGATGCAGCGATCAAACCCGAGCAAAGTCATTTGGTTAATTGAGGGTAGCGAGGCCATTTATCGGCTTTCATCCCCCCTCGATTGTCACTAGAATACCGCCTGGCCCGTGCCGGGCCGTCTTTTCCATTCGGAGGATTCAGACAGATGAGCAGCATTGAAGACCGCGTCCGCAAGATCGTCGTTGAACAATTGGGCGTCAAAGAAGAGGAGGTGACCGCGGAGGCTTCCTTCGTCGACGATCTGGGTGCGGATTCACTCGATACTGTCGAACTGGTGATGGCACTCGAGGAGGAGTTCGAAACCGAAATCCCTGATGAGGATGCGGAAAAGATCACCACCGTCCAGCAGGCCGTCAACTACATCAACGCGCACCTTGTTTGAGGCGTGCGGCTTCGAAGACGGAACGGCCGCCGCCCGGCACAGGGAACGCAGGTGCGGCGCTTGCCCGTCGAGTCATTCTGAGCGAGAGGGGTAGGTAATGGCAGGTAGAAGGGTCGTGGTCACCGGTCTGGGACTGGTGGCGCCGGTGGGCTTGGACGTGAAATCGTCCTGGGCAAATATCCTGGCCGGCAAGAGCGGCATCAAGCCGATCACCCACTTTGATGTGGAAACCTTCAGCACGCGTTTCGGCGGGCCGATCTATGGGTTTGATCCGACCCTCTATATCACGGAGAAGGACGCCAAGAAGATGGACAAGTTTATCCACTACGGAATGGCGGCCGGCTGTCAAGCCATCGCCGACTCCGGATTGGTGGTCGACGAGTCCAATTGTCGCCGCATCGGCGTGGCGATCGGGTCGGGGATCGGTGGGATTACGGGGATCGAGAACAATTACGAGGCCTATCGGTCCAAGGGGCCGCGCCGGATCTCGCCCTTCTTCGTCCCGGCCAATATCATCAACATGGTTGCGGGTGACCTGTCGATCAAGTTCGGGCTCAAGGGGCCGAACTACTCGATCGTCTCCGCCTGCAGTACGGGCAGTCACAATATCGGCGAGGCGGCGATCATGATCCGCCACGGCTATGTGGACGTGATGATCGCGGGTGGTGCCGAGATGGCCACCTCCCCGGTCGGCCTGGGCGGTTTCGCGGCGGCGCGTGCCCTGTCGACCCGCAACGACGATCCGGAGCGCGCCAGTCGGCCCTTTGAGAAAGATCGCGACGGCTTCGTGCTGAGCGATGGAGCCGGGGTGGTCGTCCTGGAAGAGTACGAACGCGCGGTGGCGCGGGGAGCGCCGATTTATGCCGAACTGGTCGGGATCGGCATGAATTCCGATGCCTATCATATGACGGCACCCTCGGAGAACGGTGAAGGCGCGTCCGAGTGCATGCTGATCGCGATGCGGGATGCGGGCGTCAACCTGGATCAAGTCGGCTATATCAATGCCCACGGCACTTCGACTCCGGCGGGCGACATGGCCGAGACCATGGCGATCAAACGGACCTTCGGGGATCTCGCCTACAAGGTTCCGGTGAGCTCCACGAAGTCGATGACCGGGCACATGTTGGGCGCGGCCGGTGGGGCTGAGGCGATTTTCACGATCCTGGCCATTCGCGATCAGGTCGCGCCGCCGACGATCAACTACGAAACGCCCGATCCGGACTGCGACCTCGACTATGTGCCTAACACGGCACGCGAGATGCCGATCGATGTGGCGTTGACCAACTCGTTCGGCTTTGGCGGAACCAACGGGACTTTGATCTTCCGCCGCGTCTGAGGCGATTGACGGAAAATCCTGTACCACTGATCGCGAAGGATTTTCGTTATTCGCCGATCGCGTCCATGTCGTTTACCGTCCCGGACAGTCGACTGAGGGGGGAGCCGGATGTTCCCCAGGTTGATCCAGGCCCACTGCGGTTACTGATCAACGGTTTGCCGACGCGCGAGATTCCCGTTTGGGACCGCGGACTGAGCTACGGGGATGGTTTGTTCGAGACCATTCTGATCCGCGGGGGCGCGCCATGCCAATGGTCCCGACACCTCGCCCGACTTGAATTCGGCTGTCGACGATTACGGATTCCGTACGTCGGGGGCGCGGTATTAGCGGCTGAGGCCCGTGCCTTGACCCAGGGCGCGGACGGCGTACTCAAGATCCTGATCACGCGCGGTGCCGGGGGGCGAGGGTATCGTCCGCTGCCCTTACCGTGCCCCCGCCGGGCCTTGCTCTTCTATCCCTTGCCCGGTTACCCGGTCGCATGGTCAAGAGATGGCGTCATCCTGCGTTGGTGCGCGACGCCGGCATCGCAGAACCGCGCGCTGGCGGGAATCAAGCACCTCAACCGGCTGGATAGCGTCCTGGCACGTGCTGAATGGGACGATCCGGCGGTTGCCGAGGGCTTGATGTTGCGGGAGGATGGGCGGGTGGTCGGCGGGACCATGACCAACCTGTTTCTGTGGACCGGTCAGTCGCTCATCACACCGATCCTGGATCGCGCGGGGATTGCCGGTACCGTGCGTGCCCTGACGCTGGAACTGGCGGTCGGTTTGGGTATCGCGTGCCGGGAATGCCATCTGAACGCTCGCGATCTGCGTCCGGCGCGCGGTCTGTTCCTGACCAATGCGCTGATCGGCTGCTGGCCGGTGCGTCAGTTGGACGGGCAAGACTACGCGCCGCACTGCCTGCCTTGGGAGTTACTTGAGGCCGTCGCCCTGGCGGCGTCGACCGCGGAGTGGCCAACGACATGATCTTGCGTGCCTTGTTACTGCTGTTCCTGGGGGTGCTCACCCTGCTCGGCGGGATTTGGCTCGATTATCAGCGTTTTTTGGAGACTCCGGTCGCGATCACCGAGCCCGTGGTGACTTTCGAGGTGGAGCGCGGCAATGGCTGGCGTCAGGTCGCGGACGGGCTGACTGACCGCGGCTTCATCAGCCACCCCTATTACCTGCTGGCGCTCGCTCGTGTTCGCGGCGATGGCGGCCGGCTCAAGGCCGGTGAGTTCGAACTCACCGGGGGGATGCGCCCGGACCAGGTCCTTGATCGCTTGATCTCGGGCCGGGTGATCCAATACCCCATCACGTTCGTTGAGGGGTGGACCTTTCGGCAGGCGGTCGCGGCGATCCTTGCCAACGGTCGATTCGGCGACGATCTGGCCGGACAGTCCGACGCGGCGCTGATGTCCGCCTTAGGGCGACCCGGAGAACACCCGGAAGGACGGTTTTTTCCCGACACCTATGGTTTTCCGCGGCGTACCACGGGGCTCGGTGTGCTCGAGCGCGCACTCCAGCGAATGGATGAAGTGCTGGCACAGGAATGGGCGGGGCGGGCCGCGGGACTGCCGCTCAAGACGCCTTACGAAGCCTTGATTCTGGCGTCCATTATCGAAAAGGAGACCGGGCTTGCCGCGGAACGGCCACAGATCGCCGGGGTCTTCGTGCGGCGGCTGCGGCTGGGCATGCGCCTGCAAACCGATCCTACGGTGATTTATGGGATGGGCGAGGGGTTCGACGGCGATATTCGCCGCGACGACCTCAGAGCGGCAACCCCCTACAACACCTATGTCATCGCCGGGTTGCCGCCAACCCCGATCGCCCTGCCCGGGCGGGCGGCGATCCATGCGGCGCTGCACCCCGCGGCGGGTGAAGACCTCTACTTCGTGGCGCGCGGCGATGGCGGACACGTGTTTTCCGCGACCTTGGACCAACATAACCGGGCGGTGCGGGAGTTCCTGTTGCGCAAATCCCAGGAATCATCCGGCCGGGATCAAGACGGAGTCGATGTCCGCAAATGATGCAAATAGACGCAAATGAACGTTGATCAGCGACCGGGCGCTCATGTCAGGGCTGCGCCTTCCATAGCTGCCGCGTGGAATCGCGGATGATGAGGGGTCGCTTCATTACATTCGAGGGGATCGAGGGGGCCGGAAAATCCTGCCAGATCGGCCCCCTGGCCGACTGGCTGCGCGCGCGCGGCCGCGGTGTGATCACGACGCGGGAACCGGGCGGCTCTCCGGTCGCGGAGCGCATCCGAACACTGCTCCTGGATCGGGACAATGCCGGGATGGATGGGATTGCGGAACTGCTCCTGGTGTTCGCCGCGCGCGCCGAGCATCTGGCGAAAGTCATCGCACCGGCCTTGGATGCGGGTCACTGGGTGCTCTGTGACCGCTTCACCGACGCCACCTATGCCTATCAGGGCGGTGGCCGGGGCGTCGCGCCGGCACGCATCGGGGTGCTCGAAGACCTGGTACAAGGGGATTTGCGGCCGGATCTGACGCTGGTGTTCGATCTGCCTCCGGCAGTCGGCCTGGCACGGGCGCGCGGGCGGGGTGCACCGGATCGTTTCGAGTCGGAACGTCTGACCTTCTTCGAGGCCGCGCGGGCGGTGTATCTGGAGCGCGCCCTGGGCTGCCCCGAACGCTATCGGGTACTGGATGCAACCCGCCCTTTGCTCGAGGTGACGGCCGAGATCACGCGGCTCATCGCGCCCGTGCTCGATGCATGAGCGCCGGACAACCATGACCGACTCTGCAATCGGATCCGCCGACGCCGGCGACAGCGAACTGCTGCCCTGGCTGGTTCCGCTCTGGGCGCGTCTGATGCAGGCGCGGTCGGCGGATCGGCTGCCCCACGCCCTGCTGATCGCCGGTGCGCGGGGTCTGGGTAAGCGCCGGTTCGCTGACCTGTTCATGCGCGCCCTGCTCTGTACGGCCCCTGACCCCCAGGGCCTGCCGTGCGGGCGTTGTCCGGACTGCCGGCTGAATGCGGCCGGCAATCACCCGGACCTGGTGTGCGTGGTGCCGGACCCCGAGTCCAAGTCCGGTGAGATCACGATTGATGCAATTCGCGACTTGAGCGAACGCGCGGCACTGACACCGCTGCGGGGGACGCGTAAACTGGTGTTGATCGATCCGGCCGACCGGATGAACCCAGCCGCCGCCAATGCGCTGCTCAAAACCCTGGAGGAGCCGGCCGGCGATACCCTATTGTGTCTGATCGCCGCACGGCCTGGTCGGCTTCCGGCGACGATCCGCAGCCGCTGTCAATTGCTTGGGGTCGCGATCCCACCGGAAGCTCAGGCACTTGCCTGGCTGACCCCGCGGCTGGGCGACACGGCGGCCATGCGTCTGCGGCTGGCCGCGGGTGCGCCCTTGCGTGCGCTGGATGAGCTGGATCAGGCGACGCTGGACCAATGGGAAACCCTGGTCCGCAGTCTGATCGGCATCAGCCGCCGTGAGTTGGACCCGGTGACTGAGGCGGCGGCTTGGAACGGGGTGGGCACACGGCTATCATTGGAGTGTCTCGCGGTTTGCCTTTGTGACCTGTTGCGGTTGGCAGTGTCCGCGCGGCCGCCGCGTCTCGCCGATCCGGGGTTGCGCGCCAGGCTGGGTGAACTGGCCAGGCGCGTCGATCCACAGCTCGGTCATCGCCTGTTGCGGCGGGTATTCGAGGCCAGGGGGCAGTTGGAGTCCAACCTCAATCCGCTGATGCAATTGGAGTCCTTGCTGATCGATTGGGGTCGTGTCAGTCAGCATTGAGGGCTACGGCGCTGTCCGCCGACAGTCTCGTCTTAACTTAAGGAGTGTGTGCGATGAGTACCCCAGTGAATCCGGCCGGCTCACTCGGAGGCCAGCAGCGCATCCTGAGCTTCGCGATCAAGGACAAGACCGCGCTCTACGCCTCGTTCATGCCCTTCATCCGCAATGGCGGGCTCTTCATCCCCACGACCAAGCGTTACCAGCTCGGCGACGAAATCTTTCTGCTGCTGCAACTGATGGAAGAGCCCGATCGCATCCCGGTTGCCGGTAAGGTGATCTGGGTGACTCCGCCCGGTGCCGAGGGCAACCGCGCGGTCGGGGTTGGGGTGCAGTTCAGCGAGCAGGACAAGGGGGTGGCCAGACGCAAGATCGAGGAATATCTGGTCGGCGCGCTGAGTTCCGAGCGGCCGACGCATACCATGTAGGACACGGTTTAGTGGAGAAGTGATGTTTGTTGATTCTCACTGCCACCTCGATCGGGTGGATCTGAGTCCTTACCAGGGCGATTTTGGCCGATTGATGGCGGCGACTGCCGCGGCAGGCGTGACCCATGTGCTGTGTGTCTCCATCGATCTGCCGCGTTACCCTGCCATGCGCGCCATGATCGATCCTTATCCGCAGGTGGCAGTGTCGGTCGGGGTGCACCCGAACGAGGGGTCGGCGACCGATCCGGAGCCGACGCTCGAGGATTTGGTGCGTCTGGCGGCGGACCCGCGCAATGTCGCGATCGGCGAAACCGGCCTCGACTATTTCCGTAGTGAAGGGGATGTGGAGTGGCAGCGCGCACGCTTTCGCACCCACATCGCGGCGGCACGGGCCTGTACCAAACCCCTGATCATTCACACCCGTGAAGCCAGGGAGGACACCATCCGCATTCTGCGGGAGGAGGGCGCGGAGCGGGTCGGCGGGGTCCTGCATTGCTTCACTGAAGACTGGGCCATGGCCAAACAGGGCCTGGACCTGGGTTTCTATGTCTCCTTCTCCGGCATCGTGACCTTCAAGATGGCCGCGTCATTGCGTGAGGTCGCTGCCCAAGTCCCCCTGGACCGCCTGCTGATCGAGACCGATTCGCCCTATCTGGCGCCGGTCCCGTATCGCGGCAAGTCCAACGAGCCCCGCTATGTTCCGCAGGTGGCCGCCTGTATCGCCGCGCTGCGCGGGCTGCCGCTGGAGGAACTGGCACAAGCCACCAGCGAAAATTATTTCCGGTTGTTCGGGGTGGAACGAGAGGTCTATGGTCAGGCGTTGGCTTGACTTAGCATCCCCCAATGGACTTGTTCAATTTATTCGTGAACCGTTCCTGACCGCTTTATCTGCGCGCATCAGTCCCGCGCGGGCGGGGTCTCCGTCTGGGCCTGGGTGTCGGCGCGCTCGGCGCCATCCGCCGGCGCCATGCCTGGTCCGCCGAGGAACGTGAGTTGGCTCCTGGGTACCTGCTCGTCGATCCATTCCCGCCACACCGCCAACAGCACGGCGATGACGATGGGTCCCAGGAAGAGTCCCAACAGGCCGAATGCGGCGATGCCGCCCAAGACGGCAAACAGCACCAGGATGTAGGGGATGCTGGTGGCGCTGCTGATCACGAAGGGGCGCAGCAGATTGTCGATCTGGCTCACCACCAGGGCGCCCCAAATGGCTAAACCAATGCCGGCCCAGGTGTCGCCGCTCGCTGCGAGCCACACGCTCACCGTCCCCCAGACCAGGGGTGTCCCGAAAGGAATCAGCGCCAGGATGACGGTCACCATGCCGAGCAGGACCGGTGCCTTCACTCCCGCCGCCCAATACCCCAGTCCGGCCAGAGCGCCCTGAGCGAGCGCGGTCAGCACCAGGCCGTACAGGACCGCCCGAATGGTGCCGCCGATGGCGAAGAGATAGGCGTTGGCGCGGGCACCGATCAGTCCGTACAGGAGTCGTCTGACTTGCTCCAGCAGTGACTCACCGTCGCGGTAAAAGAAGAAGGCGGTGAGCAGCGCAAAGGCGAATTTGAAAGCGCTGAACCCAATGTCGCCAAGAATTTTGAGCGACTGATCCACCCATGGATTCACCCACTGAACCACCTGTTGACGCAGGGCGGCCGGGTCCTCGGCAGAGAGCGCCATGACCCGTTGCACCTCGTTGCCCAGCCAGGGTAACCGGGCGATGGCGGGGGGCACCGCATCGGGTCCGCTCAGGAGTATCTCGACCGCGCGGTTATAGGCCGTCGGCACTTCCGCCCGCAGCATGTTGACCATCGAGAGCAGCGGCAGGCCGAAGGTGAGCGTCAGGAACAGGGTCATCAGCAGGGCACTGGTGTTGACCTTGCGGCCGAGCAAGTGGCGCAGTCGACCGTAGATGGGCCAGGTCACATAGACCAGGATGACCGCCCAGGCCACGGAAATCAGGAACAGGTTCAGGACCTGATAGCTCAGATACAGCAGTCCGACAACGAACAGCCCGAGCGCGATGCGGGCGCCGAAAACATTGGTAAAGTTGGTGTTGGACATAAATCGCGGTGGCTTGCGCCGGACAAGAGCAACGAAGCAGTGATCGCACGTCAGGGGGCGCACGGGTCGCCCATATTACCCTTAATTCAGGTAGGGCTGTGATGCCGATGAAGTCAGGGCCGCGCGTCGGTGTCAGTGCCCCAGACGGGAGGCACGGGTCAGGTCTGAGAAGCGCACCCCTTTGAGACCGCCGATCTCCAGGCTGATCCGCTCGATTTCCGCGGGCTGCCCACGGATGATGATGGTTTCAAGGCAATTGTGGTGGTCCAGGTGCACATGCGTGGTCGCGACCACATGAACGAATTGCCGGTGCTGAATGTCCAGGATGTGCTGGGTCAACTCGCGCTGGTGATGATCGTAGACGATGGTCAGGACGCCGGCCACCTCCGCGTCACCGCGCTCCCAGGTTTCCTCCACCAGACGTTCGCGGATCAGGTCGCGTACCAGTTCGGAGCGGGAGGCGTAGCCCTTGCTGACGACCCGGCGATCCAGCTCATCAAGGAGTGGCCGCGGCAGTGAGACGCTGAAACGGATGGTATCGTCGGGAGTGGACATCGTGGCTCGCCTGCAATTCGGCGCTCACGTTGAGCGCTGAGGCGCTAAGCATAGCCTTCCGGACTCCAATTTTCCGGTCATCGCTCAAGAACGCGGGGGAAACTGACGATCCAAAAAACAAGGCCCCGGTGCCGTGGGCATCGGGGCCTGGCGGGCCTGCATGGCCGGCTGGCGGTCAGAGTCCGAACTCGCCGGATTGGTGAGTCGCATCCGTCTGAATGGCCTGGACCTCGACCACCGGGGTCTTAGTCTCTTCCGCGACAAGACGGTCGCCTTCACTCAGCACCATCGTGGTCTGAACGCCGCCGATCAGCAAGGCAACAGAGGCAAGTATACCGAGAATACCCATGGAACAGCTCCTAACAGGACAGGTGGGTTGACGCTCTAAGTAGTCATCATTATATAATCATTCTCTAATTTAGCAAGTGCTAATTTTTGATCCTGTCCCCGCGGCATGGGGCTGCCGGCCCGACACGGTGTTCAGAGCCAGCCGCCGCGCCTGAAGCGCCACAACATCACCCCGGCGATGGTGATGGCGACGACCCAGAACACGGCGTAGCTGTAAGGCCATTCGTTCTCGGGGATATACATGTTCATCCCGTAGATTCCGACCAGGAAGGTCAGCGGCATGAAGATGGTGCCGATGATCGTCAGGACCTTCATGATCTGGTTGGTTCGGTACGAGGTCATGGACACGTAGGTATCGGCGAGCTCGGAGGCGATCTCGCGGTAGGTCTCGAGCAGGTCGATGACCTGCACACAGTGGTCGTAGACATCGCGGAAGTAGGTCTGGGCGGCGTCCGACAGGCACTCGTGCCGCTCCCGCTGGAGCGCGGCGATCAACTCGCGCATGGGCCAGGCGACCCGCCGGATCAGGACCAGTCCGCGCTTGATCTGGTGGATCGCTTGCAGGGTGTGGGGCCCCGGGTGGTCGAGGACGTTTTCCTCCAGTTCCTCCAATTGCCCTGAGGCGTCTTCCAGGACCGGGTAGAAGCAGTCGACAATGGTGTCCAGCAAGGCATAGAGCAGGAAGCTCGCGTCGTTCTGGCGCAACCGTGAGCGCGGGCTTTCGATGCGATGACGCACCTGATCGATCGCCTGACAGGGGCTGACCTGAAAACTCAGCAGGGTATGGCGCCCGAGGAAGAAGCTCGCCTGTTCGGCGTGGAGCACGCCGTCCTGGATCAGGACGCGCCGTGCTGCCACGAACAGCCGTCCGGGCAGGTCCCCGCTGCCCGGATAGTCCTCCGTCTTGGGGCGCTGCTGCCCGTCGAGCGCGTCTTCGATCGCCAACGGGTGCAATTGATACTTTTCCGCCAGGGCGCGGATGGTGTTCTGATCCTCGATTCCCTCGACATGGATCCACCGCACCTCAGACCACTCCGGGCGATGGAGCGCCAGGAAGGCGGCCATGTCCTCGACCTCCTGGATTTCCCATTGATCCTGGGAGTAGTCGGTGCAGATCACCCGGCCGCGCCTGCTGGCCGGGGTCTGGATCAGTTCGTGATACTCGATCCCCGCGGGGGTTCCGGGTGGTGGTTGATTCAGCCGCGGGACGCGCGACTTCGGCCGCCAGGGCGCGTGGCGGTGTTTGGTCCGTTTCTGCGCGGCGGGACGCCGCGGCTGCGGGTCGGTCGCGGTTCGCGGCGACTGCGCGGTGTCAGCGCGCGTCGGCGGTGTCGTCGGCACGGTCGCGTTGCGGGGGTCTGGCATGGTTCGGCTCGGTCGGTCGGTCGCCCGCGTTGCCCCAGTCGGCGAGGGCCAGCATGATGCGATTGACGATGGTGCGGGTGGGTTCGATATTGTCGGGGTTGTGCAGCAGCAGGTCGCGGTTGATCTCGATCGTGAAAGGGTGTTTGCCGCGCAGATCCTGGGGGTCGAAGCGGCTCAGCGAGTTGATCCCGGTGTAGGGGTGATTGAAACGCAGCACGTCACAGAAGTTGAAGTCGACGTCCAGGTCGCCGATGCTGGTCTCCACGATCTCGGCCAGCGTCAGCAGGAGTTCGCGCGCGGCGAAACAGTCATTGGGCGGATGCCCCTTCTCGTCGCCGGCATTGCCGAACATGAACAGCGGCCGCAGTTCCCCGCGATCCGCCGAGCTGCCGGTGCCGATCCCCGGCATGGTGTGGCAAAAGACGACTTTTTCGATCACCGGGCTCAGCAGCAGTTCGGCCAGCCGCTGCCGATGCGGGCGGATGTAGCGGTCGATCACCTGCTGGCGGACTTGCTTGGGCAGGCCGCGATCCGACTGATAAATCTTGATGCCCTGACTGGTGAGGGTCTTCACCGCCCCGTCGGCGTCCAGATCGTCGCAGGTCCGGTTGGGATCGGCATGCGCCCGCCAGATCAGAAAGCGCAGAATGTGCGGGGCGGCGGGCAGGTCCAGATAGATCTCGTCGGAGAACTCGTCGGAGTCTTCGCGGCGGTCCCCGGGGGTGAACTTGGGGTGCAGGTAGGACTTGACCTCATCCGGTGTCAGGTGGCCGCCGTGCGGTAACTCCAGGAGCACGGGGATCCTGCCTGGGGTGTACTCGAATGGATGGACAGCGAAGGGCTGACTCACAACGCGATACCTGCAACCAAGTGCTTCGATTCGAAGGATGCCAGGAGGCCGGCATGGGTTTGCGGGTCCCCGTCACTGGCGACCGCGGCGTAGAGGCGCGTGATGCCGTCCGCGCGTGGATCATAACAGGCCCCGACCGGGATCAGCTCGCGGCGATGGATCTCCTGCCGGAAGTGATCGAGCAGTTCGGTGGGGGTGCCGGGAAAGCAGAAATAGCCGGTCGTGAGTTGCGGCCGGCGATGGCGGGTCGCCAGATAGTCGCCGAGCAGGAAGAAGGGCGTGGAACCGTTGAGACGGAAATTGGGGTCGATGAACCAGACCGCGCCGGCTCCATCCTCGAGCAGGTCCAGGCCGCAGACGCCATACCAGCCCAGTGCCGCGGCGGCCCGCGCCACCTGATCGCAGATCCGCGCGACCGGCGCTGGGGGCAGCCAGGCCAGATCGATGAGGTTCCCCGCGTAGCGCCCGGCCGCCACCCGCTGTACCGAGCCGCCGATATAGCGAATGTGCCCGCGCCGGGTCACCTGTAACTGGACGTTGTAGTTGTGGCGGATGGACTCGATCAAGGGCTCGACTTTCACCGGACGGCCGCGCAAGCGGTGTTGTGCCTCGCGGACCTGGGTCTCGCGCCGACACAGCACCACTCCGTCGCCGCCGCCGCTGGGTTCGGTCAGCTTGAGTACGAACGGCAGTTCCCAGCGCTCACGCCACTGGCCGTCGGCGAAGGCCTGGGCGTCCAGGGTCTCGTGGCGCAGCACGTGCGGGGTCAGTTCCGCGATGCGGCCTTTGTCGTTGAGCCGCACCACGAGGTGGGGATCGGCGAGATAATAGCGCTCGGCCGGGAGATGGGCGCTGTCGAACGGGTGGGGGGAGACGATGCGGTGGCGGGGGAATTCGGCCGCGCGCTGCCGGTAGCCGGTCGCTCCGGCATAGCGGATGACGGGGCCGAACTGACCCAGGAAATGCTCCCTGAAATAGCCGTTCCAATAGTCGGAAAGGTCCGTGGTCAGGTCCACCCCGGCAGCGTCGGCCAGGGTCAGAAACTCCCCGCCCAGCAGCATGAAGCGCGCGGCCTGGCAACTGGCATAGCGCGGTCCGCGCAGAAAGAAGTAGTCGAAATCGCCGCGGCGCGGCTCATCCGGGGTGTAGAGCGGATAGCGCGGCAGATGCAGGGCCGGGCCGGGGAGGGCATAGAGGTCTGAAAAGGTCCGCCCGGTGAATCGGGGCCACGGGAGCCCCGGGCCCAGGGGTAACCGGGTCGCGTGTCGGCGGCGGTCTGCTTGGCCTTGAGGTCGGCGCGGGGTGTCCACAATGGGCCCTCCGTCCGCTTAGGGTTACGTCAGGATGGGCGGATCTTTCAGCGGTTGGCGGGTCGATGCAACCTTTTTTTCCCGCGTAAGAGCGTTTCGTGTAGCAACTTGCGAGTGGGTGGACAGGACGAAGTACCGGTGTCCACTGTGCTGACGCGGCGCGGTATGGTCCGAGCACCCGCGCGCGAGTGGCGTATACTCGCGAACATTCGCTAACGGCGGGCAGGGGGCAGTTGGTGGCGCAAGACGACGGTCCAAGAGACGTCGCTGATCGGATCGCCCGCACCTGGGCCGCCGATAGGTCGCTCCAGCTCGACCGGGAGCGGCTCGCTTATTTGAGCGGCATCCATGCCTTCCTGGAACTGAATCCGGACCCCGTTCTCACCGAGGAGCAGTTGCGCGATATCTTCGGACTGCTCAACGACATCGTGCAAGGCGAGACCGGGGCGGTCGCGCAGCGCGCCACTTATGCGATCGACGCACTGTGCGCACAGTACCTGCTCGTCCGGTCCGATTTCGGTGGTGTTTCGACGGCGGGCGAGTTTACTTTGAGCCCCTTGGGCAAGACCCTGGCTGAATGGTTTGGAGCGCAAGAGGGCCTTGATCGCGAGGGGCTGGAAGTGATGCTCACGCGTATCCGTGGGGACCTCGCCGGGGTCCGTCAGGCCGCGCTTCTGGGCGGGGACGAGACCCATTGGCGCGCCCGGGTGGTGAGCCCACTGAAGCTCACGGTCGCCGGACTCGTTGAGATGATCGACCGTCGCCAGCGGGGGATGGATGTCCAGCAGCAAGAGATCCGCGAGCAGATCGGCCAGTTGTTGGAGGCCCAGTGGTTCGAGGCCATTGCGCGTTGCGAGACGCTGTTGCAGAACACCGGTGTGACCCTGCAGGAGCTGAACCATACCCTGATGTCCGAGACTGAGGGGGTCGCGAATTTGCTCAACGAGATTTTCGAGGCTGCCGACGATGCCGATCAGGACGCTGCGCTGGATGCCGTCAGCTATGTCCGTACCCAGATCGAGCGGGTCGCCGCCTGGGGTGACAGCCGATTTCAGTCGTGGTCAGCCTACTATCAGAACGTGCATGAGTTTATTCGCACGATCGTCCGGGTCGACCGCGATCGGGCCCTGCGGGCGCGCTTGCGTGATGGGCTCAAAAGCTACACCGAGTTACCCTGGCATCTGCGTTGCGCCGCCCAGACCCCCTATCGCCACCTGCGGGAGCCGGAGTCCGGTCTGGACACCAAGGCCGTGGTTCGTCGGCGGACTGAGCGCGACGATAGGCTCGTTGACGCGTTAGCCGAAACCGATCCGCTGGAGCGGGTCTTTGCTGCCCTGCATGCACAGATGAACCAGACTGGCCGCCTCGACCTGTGGGATCTGTTGCACGAACGGCTTCCCAGCCATTCGGACGAGGAGCTGTTTCTGATGGCGGGTGCGTTGGTTAGATGGATGTTGGCGCAGGGGGAGCCGCTGCCGCCCCAGGGTTGGCAATGGATACCGCTCGGCCGCCGTCTGGAGGTGCAGAATCTGGTCGTCGAGCGGACCGCCAGGGAAGCACAGCGCGATGGATGACGATCGTTATCACAGTCTTGAGTCCGTAATCTCAGACCCGCTGTTTCCCTGCATTGACCATCGCCTGCGCTGCGGCTTTCATGTGGACAGCGACGACATCGCCGATTACGAGTTCTTGCTCTACGCGGCGGACTGGTTGCAAGGCTTTTACGCCGGCTATCAGTGCCGTTTGATTCAAGCCCCTGAAGGTTATTGGTATCTGCGCTCGGAGGGCGAATTGCTCGGACACCGCCGGCTGAGCTTGGCTGAGATGCTGGTTGGTCAAGTGCTGGCCTTGATGCACATGGACCCGGTCTGGCTGAGCCAGACTGGGTGGATTCCGCGTACCAAGGTCCTGGAAACCCTGGAACATCTGCTCGGGCGTGAGCGCCTGGCGGCGCAACTGGCCCCGCGCAGCCGCGCCCGTGAACACCACGCGGACGACCGCCGTATCCGCGAAGCGGTGGACAAGGCCCTCAACGGGCTGGAGGCACTGGGTTTCGTGCGCCAGCGGCGCGATACGGCCGAATTGTTGCCCCGGCGGCCACTGATGCGCTTCGTCGCCGCGGTCCGCGGTTCCGCCGATCCGAGGGAGGCGTTGGAGCGATTGGTATTGGAAGGAGAGGTGGAATTCGGCGATCCCGCGCGGGATGCCTCCGAGGCCCCGGATGACCCCGCCGTCGCCGTGCTCCCCGACGACGGCGAGGACCCGGATGAGCGTTAGGGCACGGATCAGCCGGCTGCTGTTGCTCAACTGGAAAGGGTTGTTTTTTCAGCCCTTCGAGCTGCACGAAGCGGTTACCGCACTGGAAGGCGAGAACGGGGCCGGCAAGACCACGGTCATGATTGCCGCCTTTGTCGCGCTGTTACCGGATCCGCAACGGCTGAGTTTCCGCAATATCGGCGAGGGTGAGGGTAGCGGTGACGGTGATCGGGGCATCTACGGCCGTCTGGGTGACAAGGGGCCAAGCTACAGTCTGCTCGATCTGCGCACCGGCGACGGTGCCCGCGTCGTAGCCGGGGTCTGCCTGCTGCGTGGCGCCTCGCCGCATATCGAATTCAAGCGCTTCGTGGTTGAGGGTCTGTCGGTGGACCAGGACTTGGAGGCCTTGGTGCTGCTGCGAGACGGGGACAACGAGCGTATTCCTGATCTAGTTGAACTGCGCGAGGCGTTCGCCCAAACCGGCGCGAGCATGCGCCTCTACGAGACCGCCGGACGTTACTGCGGACATCTGCACGAATTAGGCATCCTGCCCATGCGTATGGAGCAGTCGCAAGACCGCCAGCGTTTCCACCAGATGCTGCATACCAGCATGTACGGCGGCTTCTCCGGGGCACTGCAAAAGGGCTTGCGCGACTATCTGCTCAACGAAGACGAACGTCTGCGCAACCATGTCGTGCGCATGCGCGAAAACCTGGACGCCTGTCGCATCACCCGTCGGCGTATTGCCGAGGCCGACGCACGCTATCGGCTGATCGCCGAGGTCTTTCGGTTCGGGTGGGGTATGGTGGAGGCCGCTTTCCACGGTACCCGGCTGTTCGCCGAAACCCGTCGGGTGAGCGCCGCTGAGGCCCGTGCAGGCCATCGGCACTGTCGCCTGCTGCTCAGGGAGGCAGCGTTGGAGCATGAGCGGCTGATCCGTCGTCAGGCGGAGATTCAGCGCACCTTGGTGCCCCTGCAGGCGGCGGACCGAGAGACCGCCGAGCTGTTGGAGCGCTGCCAACGGGCGCGCCGTCTACGCACCGAGTTGGACAACCTGAAGCCCCGTCGCGTGGCGCAGGAGCAAGCCCTGGCGTTGACCGAGCACGCCTGTGAGGCCGCCCAATCTGCGGTGGCAAACGCCCGTGAGCGCCATCGGCACGAACAACAGGAGCGCGACGTGCTGACGGGCAACCTGGCCAACGCCCAGGACGCGTTCGCGGCCATCGCCTCCAAAGTGGGGCAGTACCACGCCGCCTTGACCAGTCTGAACGACGCCCGCGCCGCGCTGCCCGACCGGGAGTTGGATCCCGACCGGCTGGACGGCGTGCTCGTTGAGTGCGAGGACCAGTGGCAGACCGCCCTGACGGCGGTGTCGAGCACGCAGCAATCGTTGGACGGTGCTGAAACCCGCCGCCAGCGGTTTGATACGTTACTCGCCGTCCTGGTCCGTCAGGCGGGGCATGCAGTGGCTGAGCACGAAGCCGCGGCCACCGCGTGTCAAGTGGATGCGGAACTGCGGGACCTGGAGGAGCGCGTGGCCCGTGCCCAGGATCTGCCGGAGCGCATCCAACAGGCCGAGGTGCGGGCACGCACCCAAGCCGACCTGCGTCGGCAACTTCAGCATCTGGTGCCCAGGTGTGGCCCACTGGATCGCGCCAATCAGGTGCGCGAGGCGCATGCGCTGCAGGCCCGGCGCAGCCGTGCATTGGGCGTCGAGTTGGGCGATCTGAGCGCGCGTTGCGCGGAGCATCGCCGCGTGCGCGACCTGGCTGGCCAGCGCACCGAGACCCTGGAGCGGGACCTGGAGACTTGGCGCGGGGTCCAGACCCTGGCCGATGAACTGCGGGCTCTAGACGAGTGGCTGATCGATGGGTCAGAGACTTTGGAACTCCTTCGGGTCGAGTTGGTGCGGCAGGACGACGCGCTCGGCAGTCGGCTGAGAGAACTGGACGAGCAGCGTAAGCAGTTCGTTGAAGAAGCGGAACAACTGGAGTTTGGCGGCGGACGGCTCGACGAGTCGTTGGCCAGTCTAGCCGACCGGCTCGACGGCCAATTGGTGGCTGAGCGCTTCGATGCCGTACCGGCCGCGGAGGCGGCCATGATCGAGGCGCGCCTCGGTCCCCTGCATTCGGCCGTGCTGGTCTACGACATCGCCGCAGCCGCAGCGACCGCGGTCGGGGTGGAGCGGCGCCCAGAGCATCTGTGGCTGGTCCCAGCCGGGGAGCTGGCCGGCCCCCCGCCGGGGCAGACCCTGGGTGACAGTGAATTGGTGCAGATGGGAACTGTCTGGCGTCTGAGTCGGCAGCCGCACCATCCGGTGGTGGGCCGGGTGGCGCGCGATCAGGAGATCGCCCGCTTACGTACGGCAGTCCAGGTGTGCGAGGCGGAGCGCGACGGGCTGCGTGGCAAGCGCGTGCGCTTACGCGGTCATCTCCAGCTAGTCGGGCGGCTAGCCGCCGAGGTGCGCTGGCTCATGCTGCCGTCCCCGGAGATGGAACTGCGCAATCAGCGCCGGATTGCAGGCGAGCGCGGCCAACAATTGCAGCGCGACGAGGCCGCCCTGGCGGCACTGAAGCTCGAACGGACCCTGGCCGAGGAGATCGGCGTGGCTTTGGAGCGCTGCCTCCCCGATGCCGGTCTGCTCGACGAGGAAGACTGGTCGACCATTCTCCTGGTGCTACGCCGGGAGCGCGAGGCGGTCCAGGCGGCGCGGGCGCTGCTGGAGCGGTCGCAAGCCGACATCAAGACCCTGCGCGAGGGCTTTCTGGAGTTGCAGCAAGCCCCGCCCGATTGCGCCTACCTGGAGAATCTGCATCGGCGACAGACCGCCGCTCGGCAGATACTCGACTATTGGTCCAAGGCGAGACACCTGCTCAAGGACCTTGCCGAGCGCCGACTCCATTTCGCCTATGCCGACCAGGAGCCGCTGCTCAGGGAGCAGGATGGTGCACTAGGGGAATTGCGCGAGATGCTCGATGCGCTCCGGCAGCGGGTCGCCGTTCTCGAAAAAACGAAGGACCAGGCGGAACAGTCTCTGGAGCGGGCGCGCGCGGCGCACAACAGCGCAGACGCCGCGCTCAAGGCCACGGCTGCAAGCTGGGACGAACGAGCGAACCAACTCGCTGAGACCGGCGAGGATGGTTCGGCCGAGGGTCTGGCGGCGGCCGAGCGGCTGCGCGCCGACGCGGCGGCCGAGCTGGCGCAGGCGGATCGCGAGGACCGTCAGCTCCATGCGGATGTAGCAGTCGCTGCAAACTGTGTCGATCAGGCCGACAAGGAGCAGGCAAGGACTCGTGACGCCTGGCGCAAGACTCTGATAGAACTGCGCCCCAATTGGCGTAACTGGATCGGTTTGCGGCGCGAGGCCGCCCGGCTCGGCGTGTTGGACCGCCTCGTACGCGTAGCCGAGAGCTATCAGGCTTTGGGTCCGCCCAATGTCATGGGGCTGGCCAGCGAGCGCCGCGGCCAGTTGGGAGAAGCCGTGAAGAACGCCGACGGCGGGATGGATCTGGCACAGCAGCTCGCGCGGGGTCCGGGTGCCGCATCCGCCGAAGGTACGGCTGGACTTCGCGATCTGCGTGCTTGGGGTCTCGTGCGCGGGTTTCTGGAGCAAAGCATACCGCGCGACATCGCTCAATCGGACGACCCCCAGGTCGCGCTGGAGCAGATTGGCCAGCACCTCACGCTGTTGCGCGAGCGACTGCTGGACCAGGAGCAGTCGCTACGGCACAGCACCGAAGAAATCGCCAACAGCATCCAGGTCAAGATCCGTCGGGAGGAGGCGCGGATCCACGGCCTCAATCGGGGGCTTGCGCGCGTGCGCTTCGGGTCCATCAGGGGGGTGCGCATCCATCTGGAGCGACAGCCCATGATGCTGAAGCTGCTCGACGCCATGCGCACTCAACCCGACCTGTTCGAGCAAGACGCCCCGCTGGAGGATGCACTCGCTGCCGTCTACCAACACCTAGGCGGCGGTCAGATTCAGGGCGAGCATCTGCTCGACTATCGCCAATACATCCGCATTGGCGTACAGGTGCAGCGCCTCGGCCGCGACGCCTGGATGGAGGCCCGCGCCGGAGCACTCTCCACCGGAGAGTCGATCGGTGTGGGTGCCGCCGTATTGGTGGTCATCCTTGATGCCTGGGAGCAGCAGGCGGCGCTGCTCAAGGGGCGCAAGGGCGGGCAGGCATTGCGCTTCCTGTTTCTCGACGAGGCCAACCGGCTGAGCCCCGAATCGCTCGACACGCTGACCGAGCTATGCGAACAGATGCAGGTTCAACTGCTCGCCGCCGCGCCCGCAGCCGATCGTGGCCGCCGCGGACATATTTACCGCCTGGTTCGGCGCACCGACAGTACAGGTGCGGAGGAAGTCATCGTGCGCGGCCGGCGGATGCGTGACCTCGATCCATGAGCGCGCTCAGCTGGCAGGACCCGGATCTGCAATGGACCTTGGTCACACTGCTCGAGTTCGGCGAGATCCGGCGCAATGCCGCCAATGCAACCCTGGTGGACTGGTTGCGCGAGGCCGGATGGGTTGGTCAAGGTTCGCGTCGGGATCTGTTTCTGCTTCGTCCGGCCAAGCGGGCGGCCGTGGCGGTCCGACTGGCCGAAGGCTGGCCCGACTGGCAACGCGATCTGGCCGCTTTGGCAGCCGCGGGCCTTCCCTGCGACGCGGCCGGGCTGCGTCAGTTGCGCCGGTGCGGAGTACCCCTGGCCGCGCTTCCGCCGCGATTGCATCGCAAGACCTGGATGGCCCGCTTCGGGGCTCATTCCAAGGCGGGTACACCGGATGCGCTGCCGCCGCCGACTCTGGTGCTCACCGATGACGACCTGCTGCGGCTGCGCCCGAATCGGGGGCTGGCGCTGCGCTTCGCCGACGGGGAAGTACGTGACTGCGACGATTGGGTACGCCCGCTTGGTGAGTTGGTTATCCCCCAGCGCGCCCTGTGCGATGGTCTCTCCCTGTGCGGTACCCTTCCCCGATGGGTGATGACGGTCGAGAATCTGGGTGCCTACCTGGATCTGCCGGCGCCGTCCCAGGCCCTGGTGGTCCATCAACCGGGTTGGAACTGTCGGCTCGCCCGGCACCTGATCGGCCTGCTGCCGGCGGAGGTCTCCTGGTGGCATTTCGGCGATCTTGATCCCGAAGGGCTCGCGATCTTCGCGGCGCTCGGCGGCGAACTGCGCCGTCCGCGCTTATTTCTGCCGGATTGGTGGAGCGACTATCTGGACACGCACGCGTTGCCGCTCGGACCGGGACAGGGTTGGCCCGGAACTGAGTCCGACCGGGGTGCCGGACTACTTGCACTGCTGCGGCGCCGCGGCCGGTGGCTCGAACAGGAGGCGATCCTGCTTGATCCGCGGCTGCCGGACAGCTTGGCGGGCATCACCTAGCCGGTGTCGTCAACCTCAGAACTTCCAGACCAATGGCACCAGCAGCACCGTCACCGTACCCACCAGCAGGGTCAGTGGCGCACCCACCCGAGTGAAATCCAGGAAGCGGTAGCCGCCGACGTTGAAGACCATGAGATTGGTCTGATAGCCGATCGGGGTGGCGAAGTCGGCCGAGGCGGCGACCATGATGGTCAACATGAAGGGTAAGGGTGAGACCCCCATCCCGGCCGCGGTCTGCAGGGCGATCGGGAACATCAGGACGGCGGCCACGTTGTTGGTCGCAAAGGAGGTCAGGAGCGAGGTGGTCACATAGATCAGGGCCAGGCTGGTCCAGGGATCCTTGGCGGCGAGCCCGACCAGCCCGCCCGCCACCAGGCTGGCGGCGCCGGTTTTCTCCAGGGCGGCGCCGATGCCGAAGGAGGTGGCGATGACGATCAGTACCTGCCAATCCGGCGCCCGACGGGCGATACGGCCGTCGGTACAGCCGGTGATGATCATGAGCCCGGCCGCCAGCAGGGAGGCTTCCAGCATACTGAACCAGCCGATGGTGACCACGGCCACCATGGCCGCGGCGATACCGATGGCCAGCGGGGCGCGCCGATGGTCGACCGGGTGCGAGTCGCCGATGCGGCTGACCAGCAGGAAATCGCGTGAGTTCTTCTGCTGTTCCACGAAGTCCGGCCGGGTTTCCAACAGCAGGGTGTCGCCGGCGGCGAGTTCGATATCGCCGATCTTGCGGTCGATCCGCGCGCCGTTGCGGGCCAGGGCGATGATCACCGCGTCATAGCGATTGCGGAACCGGCCGGCGCGTACGGTATAGCCGACCAGTGGGCATTTGTCGGAGAGCACGGCCTCCACGAAACCGCGCCCGGGTCTGGGGGTATCGAGCTTGAAGACCTGATCCGTGGCCGGAATCAGACCGCGGGTAAGCTGCAAATCCATCACCGAGTCGACGATGCCGACGAACACCAGCCGGTCATCGGCGTGCAGGATCTCCTCCGCCGAGACCGCGGGCAGCACCAGGTCGCCACGCTCGATCTCCGCCAGGAAGAGCCCCGGCAACTGGCGCAGTCCGGCGGCCTCGACACTCTTGCCCACCAGCGGACTGCCGGGTTCGACCAGCATCTCCGCGGTGTACTGGCGCACGTCTTCATAGCTGTCGGCGGCCGGACGGCGGCGCGGCAACAGCCAGTGACCGACGGTGAGCAGATAGATGAAGACGGCGATGGTGACCGGTACGCCGATCCACGCGGGCTCGAACAGGCTCAAGCCTTCGCCGCCCACCCGTTGTGCATACAGCGAATTCACGACCAGATTGGTGCTGGTACCGATCAGGGTGCAGAGACCGCCGGCGATGGTGGCGTAGGACAGCGGAATCAGGAGTCGCGACAGCTCCAGCCGATTGCGTTTGGCCCAGTCCTGGACGGCGGGGATGAAGATGGCAACGACCGGCGTGTTATTGAGAAAGGCACTCAAGACTGCCACCGGCGCCATGACCCGCAGTCGGGCGTGGGTCTCGCCCTTGGGTCGGCCGAGCAATCCCTGGCCGATCCAGTTGACCGCACCCGTCTCGGTGAGACCGGAGACCACCACGTAGAGGACGCCGACGGTGAGCATCCCCTCGTTTGAGAACCCGATCAGCGCCTCGTCGGCCGTGAGGATGCCGGTCACCAGCAACAGCGTCAGGGCGGCGGCGGTCACCAAATCCGGTGCCGCGCGCGTGCCGATGAAGAGCGCAAAACAGCAGGCGACCAACCCGAGGCTGAACCAGCCTTGCCATCCCAAGTGCAGTGCCGCGTCCATGGTGTCAGTCCACGCGTCCGCGTTGCAGCGCCTCGTAGCGCGTCTTGAATGCCTCTTGACGGAGCCTGGCGGCCTCGGCCTCGCTGGCGGCGAGCGGGGCGTCCTGCCAGGTCTGGCTTTCGTGGTCGAAGACGGAGAAGCGCCAGCCCTTACCGACCTTGAAGACCTTGGTGACATCATTGCCGGCCTGCTCCATGGCCGCGAGCTTGCTCAGGCCGCCGCGCGGAGCGCTCGCCGTCCGGACCGGGGTCGGCGCCGCGGCCGCCGGCTGGTGGTCGGCCAGGTTGAAGCGGTTGTTCTGGATCTCGCCATGGATGTCCAATTCGACCGACTCCACCCCGGGCAGGCGGGAGAGGATGTACCCGGCCATGAGCCGGCCGAGTTTGTCGTTTTCCTGCTCCAGCGCGGTCAGGAGCTTGTCCGCAACGATCTGGCACCGCTGCACGCGATCGGGTGCGCCGACCCACTCCCGGCTCATCTGCCGGCCCTGGTCCATGTCGCGGTCCAGTTGCGCAAAAAAAGGCCCGGCCGCGGCGAGCAGCGCATCGGGTACGTTGAGTTCGTAGACTTGATCGTCGATGATGGCTTTGAGAATCATCCGGTCACTGCGCGGGTAGTTGGCTTGGCGTCGATTCTACCGCCGATGGGTCGCGATAGGTCGCGCTGCTTCGGCGTTCATTTGCGGCTCATCGCTCTTCGGGACCTGACTTATGCTCCTGACCATCCCCGGGCTGCTGAATGCGGCCCAACTCGCCAAGATCCACGCCACTCTGGAAGGCGCCGAGTTCGTCGACGGCCGGCTCACCGCCGGGTTTGCCGCCGGTCGGGTCAAGCACAATCTGGAGCTGCGCCCCGAACCGGAGCGGATGCAGCGCCTGATTCGCATTCTCATGGCCAGTCTCGGCCACCATGAGACCTTCCGCTTCGCCTGCCTGCCCCATCGGGTAGCCGATCCGATCTTCGCCCGCTATACATCGGGGATGCGCTACGGTGACCACGTGGATGATGCGATCATGGGCACCCAGGGGCCGCGGTTTCGCACCGATGTCTCGCTGACCTGCTTCCTCAACCCGCCGGATGCCTACGACGGCGGTGAACTGGTGATCCGCACCCCCTTCGGTGACCGTCAGGTCAAGCTCCCCGCGGGCGATGCGGTCGTCTATCCGTCGTCCAGCCTGCACCGGGTGGCGGAAGTCACACGCGGTGAGCGGCTGGTGGCCCTGACCTGGGTGCAGAGTTATGTGCGGGACCCGGCGCGCCGCGAACTGCTCTACGAACTCAACCTGGCGCGGGAGGATCTGCTGCGCGCGGCTCCCGGCACCGCGACTACCGGTTATGTGGACCGTTCCTATGCCAACCTGCTGCGCATGTGGAGTGACCTGTGACGGCGCACCTCGCGGCATTGCGCGGCGTGGTCGCCGTCGGCGGGGGGACGGGATTGGGGCGTACCCTGCGCGCCCTGAGCTTCCTCGGGCCGCGGCTTACCGGCGTCGTGGCCACCACCGACAACGGCGGTTCGACCGGTTGGATTCGCGAACAGGCGGGCGGGATCGCCTGGGGGGATATCCGCAACTGTCTCAATCAGGTGGTGGATCAACAGACCCTCGGGAGCCTGCTCCTGGAGTACCGCTTCGTCGATGCCGGTGAACTGTCCGGACACAGCCTGGGCAACCTCATCATGCTGGCCCTGGATCAGCTCTCGCCGCGTCCGCTGCTTGCCATCGACCTGATCCGCGAATTGCTGGAGGTCGAACTGCGGCTCGTTCCGATGTGCGAGACCGGGTCCCATCTGGCGGCCCGCTATGCCGACGGCCGGCCGGTTCGCGGTGAGTTGCACCTGGACGCCATGACCGAGGTCCCGACGGGGGTTTGGCTCGACCCCGTGGTCGCCGCCACCCCGGAGGCGTTGCAGGCGGTGCTGGGTGCGGATTTGATCCTGTTCGGGCCGGGGAGTTTCATGACCAGCATTCTCCCCGCCCTGTTGTTGCCCGACTTTCGGGCGGCTGTTGCCGCCTCGCCGGCGCAGCGCGTCCTGATCGGCAACCTGCACCCGGAGTGCGGCCCGGTGGGTCTGCTCGATCCGGCGCAACTGCTGCGCTGGACCCGGGAGGTCCTGGGTGCCCAGGTGTTCGATACGCTGCTGTGGCCCGAGTCCCGGCCGGTACCGGTACCGGAACCGGACGGGATCAGGGTGGTGATCGCCGACGTGGCGACGCCGGATCAACTGCGTCACGACCCGCAACTGCTGGTCGGGGCAATCGAGCGTTGTTTAGGAGGTTGCTGAGATGTCCCCTGGTCATAGCGCCGTCTGGCTGGTCTGCGGTCTTGCGTTGTTTGCCCGGGTCCCGCACGCCGCGCCGGAGGCGGCGTTGGACGATGATTTCGCCGCGGTCTGCCGCAGCGCCTTCGCGTTGGCGCAGGAGGCCTATCAGACGCCCGTCTCGGTCGATCTGCCGGCCTTCGACGCACCGGGCGACGGGAACAAGGGGGGCCTGGGGTTGGTGTATGAGGAGTATTTGAAGATCACCGCGCGGCAGCCGCTGTTCGACGACGGCACCCTCTGGGTGCGGTCACGTCCGCGGGGCGGTGTCGAGCGGTTCCCGCTGGAACTGTGGTACACACCAGCGGTGGGTGCCGCCTATCGCAGTCGGCCGTACCGTGCGGACGATTTCGACTATTCCTCACCGGTGATCGAGCCGCCGCTGCCGACGCCGGTGCCGGCGGCCGCCGGGGTGCTGACGGCTCTGGAAATCGGGCGGCGGCTGGCGGAGTCCAAACGGTGGCCGCAGGTCATGTATCTCGGGGGTAATGCCTATGGCCGGCTGAGCGGGCTCACGTCGGTCTTTGGTTCGAGTCTGCGTCTGGCGGCCTTCGATGTCGGGGGCGAGGAGGTCAAGCCGCGCCTCACCCGGATCTATGTCAAGGCCCTGCCGGATGCCCGCCTGGCCCTGTTCGGCGTGATCGAGAGTGCTCCGTTCAACGGCTGCGTCCAGGCTCTGGTGACCCCCGGCTTAGCCAGCCGGATGCAGGTGAGTCTCAAGTTCTATCCGCGCCCGGGCGTCGCGGTTGCTCCCGCGGCCAGGGTGAGCCCGCTGGCCATCAGCAGCATGTTCTGGAAGGGCGAGGCGGCGACCCCCGCCGATCCGGCGGATGAAGCTCATGACGCGGATCAGTTCCTGGTGTGCGGTCAGGGCGCCCTGGGCATCGAGGGCCTGGTACCGGCGCACCATGAATCGCCGGATCAGTTTCGCCGTTTCGACGCTGCACCCTGTTTCGGGTTGATGCAACGTGATCGCGCGCCGGCGCACTATGGCGCCTACGCCATTGCCGGATATGCGCGGCGCGCCAGCTTCTGGTTCGACGAACTCCAGTCCGATCAACCCTTTTCGATCAATCTCTATACCCATGGCACGACCTACGAGGGTGAGGATAACGTGGTGGCCTACGTGGCCTTCCGCGATGCCCTGCCGCCGGCGCCCACCGCGGCGGCAGGCACCCGTTTCAGCTATACGCTGACGGCGACACTGGCCCCGCCGCCTGTGGGGGCGGAGGTGGCGCCGGTCCCCGCGGCTGAAACGCCGCTGTGGTCTGCTTCGACCCTGATGTCCGCCGACGCGCGGCGGGCGGATCTGGTGCTGGATTTCGGCTCCGCGGGCCTCTGGCAGTGGCTCAACGACACCCAATGGAGCCAACTGTCCGAGACTGCGTCGGACGGCCTGGTGCTCGGCGACTTCGATGGTGACAGCGTTGCGGATCTGGTCGTCGACCGCGGTCCCGCGGGGCTGCAACGTCGACTGAACCAGGGTGCCGAGGACGCATTCGAACCACGCCCGGCCCGCCAACTGCTGAGTGGCGATCTTGACGGCGATGGACGCGCCGAGGTGCTTGCCGACTTCGGCGCGGGTGGTCTTGCGGTGCGCAAGCCCAACACCGGCTGGGAAGTCATCCCGGCGCCGCCGGGCGGCGTGCCCCCGACCAACCTGGCGCTCGGCGACCTCGACGGCGATCAGCAGGCGGACCTGGTGGCCGATTTGGGTCCGGCGGGTCTCTGGGCCCTGCTGCATCAGTTGAACGGAACCGTGTGGGTCAAACTGCACTCGGCCGCGACCCAGGGCCTGCTCATTGCCGATATCGACGGCGATGGTCTGGGCAATCTGGTCGCGAATCGCGGCGCCGATGGCGTCTGGATTTCCCGCGATCAGCGATGGGAGCGTCTGCACCCCGGCCCGCCGAAGCACATGGCGGCCGGCGATTTTGACGGCAATGGACGGCTCGACCTCGCCTTCGATCTGGGCGGCGACGGCCTCTGGTTGTGGATGAATGACGGGGTCTGGAGCCGCGTCGACACGATGAGCGCGGATCTCCTGCTGACGGTCGATCTGGACGGCAATGGCGCCGACGACTTGCTGCTGAGTCAGGGAGCGGCTGGAACCAATGTCTGGATGAACAACCAGACGTGGCGGCACCTTCACGACCGTCCGGTCCGGTATGCGGCCGCGGGCCATCGCGATGGGCAATGACGCATCGCCACCGGCCGTCTTGGCAGTCCGAGCGTCCGTGCTAGACTCCCTGTGAACCGCGCCGTTCAGGCGCCACGCTGCCGCGAGGGCATCACTATGGGCTTTACCCCGGATTTGCCGCGGGTGGACCTGCGCGTTCCGCCCGCTGTCAGATTGGATGACGCGCTGTTCTTTGCCATCTGTCAGGCCAATCGGGAGTACCGGATCGAGCGCAGTGCCAGAGGAGATATCCGCATCATGCCGCCAACGGGAGGGATCACGGGGAAACGCAACTCGGATCTGATCATTGATCTGGGTCTCTGGGCCAGACAGAACGGTCGCGGTGTCGTGTTCGATTCGTCGACCGGTTTTGTGCTGCCGAACGGTGCCGTACTTTCACCTGATTGCTCCTGGGTACTGCGCGAGCGATTAGCGCGGCTGAGTGACAAGGAAAAAAAGCAGTTTCTGCCCCTGGCTCCGGACTTCGTTATTGAATTGGCATCGGTGAGCGATCACCGGACCGAACTCATTGCCAAAATGCGCGAATACCGGGCGAATGGCGTGCGGCTCGGCTGGCTGATCCTGCCGACAGCTCGGCAGGTCTATCGTTTTCCCGAGCAAGGGGCGGAGGAGTGCCTGGATGACCCTGGTACCCTAACCGATGAGACGGTCCTGCCGGGTTTCCGGCTGGATCTGTCCGGGGTCTGGGCGGAGGGGTTCTGAGCGGCTCGATTGCGTTCTGCGGCCTTGATCGTAATCCCGGCCGGCGGCGTGCGTAGTCAGGGCTTCCAGCCCTGACGGTGTCAGGCCAGGATGGCCTGACTACGCACCCGGCGAGCCCAAGTGGCCGGAATCTTGATTGAGGCCCGTTCTGCCGCGTGGCTGTCACCATTCATCGTTAGGCTTGGAATTCACGTCACATGAGTCGCATCGGTCGAGCCATCTCCCTGGCGCCGCTGTTGGTTGCGCTGGTCTGCACTCCCGCCTCGGGCGAGGTGTTCAAGTATCAGGACGCCGACGGCAGTTGGCATTTCACCGATCGTCCCCCGCCGGGGGCGCGAGTGCCCCAGCCGTCGCCCGCGGCGGCCGATCAACCCGCTGCGACCCGCGACTTGGCGGAACGGCTGGCCGCCCGCTTTGGCGGCGGTACCCCGGTGCAGCAGGCGACGCTGGCGACCGTTGCGATCAAGGCGCAGTCCGGTGAGGGCGCCGGGTTTTTCATCAGGGAGAACGGCTACATCCTGACGAATCGGCATGTGGTGCGCCCGACAATGGAGCCGGGCGATGACGAGCAGCGGTTGTTCAATGAGATGGAGCGGCGCCTGCGGACGATGGAAACGGAACTCGCGGCGCGCCGTAAGCGTGCGGACGGTGCCGCGGCCCAGCTTGCCGAACTCAAGCGGCAGGGTCAAGGCGGCAGCGCTCAGTCGCGCGCGCTTGCGCGTGAAGCCGAGTACTTCAAATCGGCGACCGTCGACCTGGCGGCCGAGGTGGAAGAAGGGCAGCGCATGCTGAACAAGGCCAAGCTGGACAACAGCGTAAAGAACAGCAGTGCGATGGTACAAAGCACCTTCACCATCGTACTGAAAGACGGAGAGCAACTCACGGCCCGCCTGATCGGCGTCAGCGAGCCCCACGATCTGGCGCTCCTCAAGCTCGATGGCTATCGAACGCCGGCACTGCCGGTCGCCGTTCAGCAATTCCCGGGGCAGGGGGATGCCGTCTATGCCATCGGCAATCCCCTGGGGGTCTCCGACAGCGTGACCTCCGGCCGCGTGACGCGACTGGGAACCGAGCAGATCCTGACCGATGTCCAGTTGCTGCCCGGCAACAGCGGCGGCCCACTGGTCAATGAAGCGGGGGAAGTCATCGCCGTCAACTTCGCCAAGCTCACCCAGGGCGGCGATGCCAACTACCAGGGGTTCGGAATGGCGATCCCGATTGCGATTGCCCGCGCTGCCTTTCCGGAGTTGCGCTGAGCGGGGGGCTTCGATCGATTCGGCCCGCGCGTCAGGCGCTATTCGCGTCAGGATGAAGTGTTACCGGCCGTCTTGGCAGACCGCGCGTCCGTGCTGGACTCATCGAATTGCGCTGCTCAGGCGCCACGCTGCCGCGAGGGCATCACCATGGGCTTTACCCACGATTTCCCGCGGGTTGATCTACGCGTCCCGCCCGCTGTCAGATTGGATGACGCGCTGTTTTTCGCCATCTGTCAGGCCAATCGGGAGTATCGGATCGAGCGCAGTGCCAGTGGAGATATCCGCATCATGCCGCCAACCGGAGGGATCACGGGGAAACGCAACTCTGATCTGATCATCGACCTGGGTCTCTAGGCCAGACAGAACGGTCGCGGTGTCGTGTCTGAGGCGATTTCCGTCAAATATGGGCCATAGCTTCTTGATACCCTGTTCCAAGAGAAATTCTAATCGGGGGAATCGACATGAGCACGCGCCCACAACCGGGCCTTGATCGTAATCCCGGCCAGCGGCGTGCGTCGTCAGGGCTTCCAGCCCTGACGGGGTCAGGCCAGGATGGCCTGACTACGCACCCGGCGAGCCCAAGTAGCCGGAATCTTGATCGAGGCCCACGACCGCAACCTACGCTGTACGAACAGCGCGCCTAACCTGACCACGACTGAAGTAGCCGCCGACAGCGCCCTCTAATCACATATTCCGGACGATCCGGATCAAAGTTCGTCCAAGATAGCCTGCGCCCAGGCGTTGATTGGTCCATAGGTCTTCACCAATTGGCCGTCGGTGGTGCGGAAAAGGAGCCGTGCAAGGCAATCTTCGACTGAGTTGTCATAGACGTAGGCGCGATTTGCCAGACGCACAGCAACCCCGCAGTTGATCAGCGAACGCTTGTAGCGGTCAATGATCTTGGCGATCGGCACATCATGGCCGCCTTGCATGACCCGCAAGGCGACGCGCTTGGCGTTGATCGAGGGGTCATCGGTGCCGACGAAAAATACCCGGACGAAAAACCCTGCGCCCCGCGCGCGGCGGATGAAATCCAGCTTGTCAGGCATGGACAGCACGGTCTCGAACGCAAGGCTACGTCCCTGGGTCAGACAGGTTTCACGTATCTCCGCGGCACGGCGCGCAGCCTGGAGCACGGCCGCTGGGGCATTCCAGTCGCCGAACTCGTCCCGCGCAATGTAATCCGGATTCACATACGCGCAGCCGCCCATCCACTCATGGCGGAGCAGCTGCTCAGTAATAGATGTCTTGCCCGCCCCATTTGGGCCGGCGACCACGATCAGTCGCGGCCTTTCAGGTGCGTTCATGTGTCTGCGGGTCAGCCATGGCAGTCGCGAGCCCTGCTTTCAGGCTCGTCAACAGTTCGCTGCGCACCCGCTCGCCCCGGCGGCGCGCCTCTTCGGCAACGCATTCCATCAGTGCGGCCAGTTGCTCGTCAGTCGGCTCATGCTCAATGTCGTTGAGGTCGAAGTGTGCGGGGTCCATCGTCGGGTCCAGATTGAGTGGGGTCGCATATTTCGCGTGCATATTTATCCGATACACCCGAGATGCGAACAGATTGCCTTGTGTATCCGCTTCAACAGGACGATGTCAGACGGCTGGGGCATCATTCCAGGCATCGTCGTCCGGGTTATCCCAGTCCGCCATGGCGCTGTGCTGTGCGATCATCAGGTCGCGGTCCTCCTGTCGGGCCTGGCGCTGTCGCAGAAACTCAACGAAATTTAGCACTTCCCGCGCAGCCGCGGGATTTAAGGGTTTGACCGATTCGTAGATTTGGGCGGCGAGGTCCATGGATTGGCCGAGGTGAGGCTGGCGGTTGAACGGCAGCGTTACGGTCGTCGATGGTATCACCGGCAGTTGTTCCGGGGCAAAGTCGGCATTGCCGCCAGCAATTCCAAATTTGGGCGGCAGCATTCAGCGTGAAGCCGTCGGCGGGGCTGATGGTGGATGCGCTGCGCTTATCCACCCTACAAAACCTGCAATTTTGTAGGGTGGATAAGGCGCGCCGGGCAATATTCGGGATTCAGCACGTCGGTTGTGCGCGCCGCATCCACCATGGGCCGCAGCGGACTCTCAAATTTGGAATTGCTGTTGCCTCTGGCGAGTTCTCAACGTGGTATTTTCAATCAGTGATGGTCTTGGTTTCGAGCGCTGAGTGTCGATGTCGGTGAGTCGGCGAATGACCGTGATCGCCAAAGAAAAAGCCCCGCCGAAGCGGGGCTTTTTTGGCTCGCGGGAGAAGCCGGTTCGATCAGTAGTCCATATCCCCCATCCCGCCCATGCCACCCATCCCGCCGCCGCCGCCCATGGCCGGCTTCTCATCCTTGGGCAGTTCGGCGATCATCGCCTCGGTGGTGATCATCAGGCCGGCGATGGAGGCGGCGTTCTGCAGGGCATAGCGGGTGACCTTGGTGGGGTCCAGGATGCCCATGGCGACCATGTCGCCGTATTCGCCGTTGGCGGCGTTGTAGCCGAAGTTGCCGGTGCCGCCGGCGACTTTGTTGAGCACCACCGAGGGCTCTTCACCGGCGTTGGCGACGATCTGGCGCAACGGCTCTTCCATGGCCCGGCGGGCGATGGTGATGCCGACGTCCTGGTCCTTGTTGGTGCCTTTGAGGTTGCTGAGTTTGCCCAGCGCACGCACCAGTGCGACGCCGCCGCCGGGGACCACGCCTTCCTCGACTGCGGCGCGAGTGGCGTGCAGCGCGTCCTCGACGCGTGCCTTCTTCTCCTTCATTTCCATCTCGGTGGAGGCGCCGACCTTGATCAGTGCCACGCCGCCGGCCAGCTTGGCCAGGCGCTCCTGGAGCTTCTCTTTGTCGTAGTCGGACGTGGTCTCCTCGACCTGGGCGCGGATCTGCTCGCAGCGGCCCTTGATGTCGGCCTCGGAGCCGGCGCCGTCGATGATGGTGGTCTCTTCCTTGCTAACCTGGACTTTCTTCGCGGTGCCTAGTTCGGCGAGCGTCGCCTTCTCCAGCGACAGGCCGACTTCTTCGGCGATGACGGTGGCGCCGGTGAGGATGGCGATGTCCTGCAGCATGGCCTTGCGCCGGTCACCGAAACCAGGAGCCTTGACCGCGCAGACCTTGATGATGCCGCGCAGGCTGTTGACTACCAGGGTCGCCAGGGCCTCGCCTTCGACATCTTCGGCCACGATCAGCAGCGGCTTGCCGGACTTGGCGACGGCTTCCAGTACGGGGAGCAGATCGCGGATGTTAGAGATTTTCTTGTCGTGCAGCAGGATGAAGGGCTCTTCGAGTTCGGCCTTCTGGGTCTCCTGCTTGTTGATGAAATAGGGCGAGAGGTAGCCGCGGTCGAACTGCATGCCTTCGACGACATCAAGTTCGTTGTGCAGTGACTTGCCTTCCTCGACGGTGATGACGCCTTCCTTGCCGACCTTCTCCATCGCCTGCGCAATGATCTCGCCGATGGAGGCGTCGGAGTTGGCGGAGATGGTGCCGACCTGGGCGATTTCCTTGTTGTCGGAGCAGGGGCGAGAGATGACCTTGAGTTCGGCCACGGCCGCTTCGACCGCCTGATCGATGCCGCGCTTGAGATCCATGGGGTTCATGCCGGCGGCGACCGCCTTGAGACCCTCGCGTACCATGGCCTGCGCCAGCACGGTCGCGGTGGTGGTGCCGTCACCGGCGACATCGCTGGTCTTGGAGGCGACCTGCTTGACCATCTGTGCGCCCATGTTCTCGAACTTGTCCTTCAGTTCGATCTCCTTGGCTACGGACACGCCGTCCTTGGTCACGGTCGGGGCACCGAAGGACTTCTCCAGCACCACGTTGCGGCCCTTGGGGCCAAGCGTGACCTTGACCGCGTTGGCCAGGATGTTGACGCCGTGCAGAATCTTGGCACGGGCTTCGTCACTGAAATGAATTTCCTTTGCGCTCATTGAACGATCTCCTGAAGTTGGAATGGGCCTGAGTGGAATCGGCCCGAGTAGAATCGGATGGATGGGGCGGGCGGCCGGACGCGCTACTCGATGACGCCCATGATGTCGTCTTCGCGCATGACGACGACTTCTTCGCCCCCAACCTTGACCTCGGTGCCCGAATACTTACCGAACAGGACGCGGTCCCCGACCTTCAGGTCCAGCGGACGCAGATCCCCATTGTCCAGCCGCTTGCCTTTGCCCACGGCGAGCACTTCGCCCTGAATCGGCTTCTCGGTGGCGGTGTCGGGGATCACGATCCCGCCGGGCGTGGTGCGCTCCTCCGGCCGGCGGCGGACGACGACACGGTCATTCAATGGTCTGATATTCATAGGGTTATACTCAAAAAGTGGTGTGCGGCCCGCATTTTTGCCGCGAGCGACGATACTGTTAGCACTCATCTTACGCGAGTGCTAATAATTTAAGGGAGATTTCGCGGGCGTCAAGTCCTATCTTAAAACTGCACCCCAACGCCGCCCCCGATCCCGCCGCCGTACCAGCCGCCGCTGCCGCCGCCGATGCCGATGGACACCCAGGGTCGTGGGGTCCCCGACCCGTCGCCGTCGCGGACGGTCTCCGGCCAGAGTGTGACCTTGGCGTTGGCGAGCACCGGAAATCGGTAGGGGGCAGTGCCGACCATACCGTCGCGGATGTCGGTGATCATGCCGGTGGCGGTGACCAGGCGGTCGGGTCGGTAATCCGCGGGCTCCAGAAAGCCGGGGGCGACGACGATGAAGCGGCCGATGGGTTGCTGTCCGACCCGCGGGACGCCGCAGCGGTCCAATGGGTAGCCGATGATTTCGAGTTCAGTGCTGTCTTTGAGATTGCGTGTTGCGCCCAGGGCTCCGCCCCAGCGCAGGCGTTCGCCGGTGTGGCCCTGGGTTGCGCCGACCTGGGCCGGGGTCAAACGGGGGTTGCCGGTCGGTCCGACGCAGTCGGTTGTCGCGCAGCCGGTCAGGATCACCGCGCCGATCAGGGTGCACAGGGCGGCAGCGCCGATAGTATGAGCAGGGTGCGATTTCATGGACACTCCACGCTGTGAACAGAAAGTCGGGCGCGATCACCACCAGGACGCTGGTCGCTCGCCCCGTCAACGATGCCGTGCCCGTCGCGGCGGCCTGAAGTATGGACCATAAGGCCGATACCAGGGGCTGAACCCGGATCTGAACCAGGGATCGTACCAGGGGCCGTAAAAGGGCGAGAATCCCGGTCCATAGTAGACATCGGCGCTCGGCGGGGGTGCCGCGGGCCAGAGGTAGCGATGTTCGACCCGGACGATGGGGTAGAGATAGGGGTAATCACCCACCGGGCGGGTCTCCGTCCCGGTGATGGGGCCGACCACGGTCAGTTCGCGATCCACACCAACCTCCGCCGGGTCGAGAAAACTCCCGACGCGTGCGATGAATCGGCCCTGGCCCTCGCTCCCGGCGCGCGGTGCGCCGACGGCGTCCAGGGGCCGGGCCAGCACCTCGATCTCGGTGTTGTCCGGGTGATTGCGGACGGCGATGATGGTCCCGCCCCAGCGCACCGGTTGCCCGGTGAAGCGCGCCGGGTCGCGCTGGACCTGGGCCAGGTCCACCGTGACGGCGGGCGGAGTGCGGATGGTCGCGGGAATCTGCGAGGCGCAGCCGCACAGCGTCAGCACGGCCAGCACGACCGCTGCGCGTGTCGATGATGGGCGACCAAGCGATACCTTGAGGCGTGTGCTGTACATAAGTGAACAATCGTTGTCGTTGTCGTTGTCGTAATCGAGTTGACAAAACGGCCTTGGATCATCGCCGCGGCCATCGTACACGCTGCATGGTCATTAATCCGCGGCGCGGACCGTACGAATCACTGTTTTCCCATCGGGTCCGCCGCGGTGCGTCCCGGCAAGGGTGCGTCGTCGAGTGGGTGAAAGTCCCACCCAGGTCACCGCTCGCCACTGGCCTGGCAGCGCCTTGCGGCGGGAACTGGCAACAGGCCGTCGATGCGTCGGCACGAGAGGAGACGCGGTGCTAATGGTAACAGGTGGCGCTGACCGTGAAGGCTTAGGTGATTTCCGGGAAAGGATCTACCGCCGTGTAGGGGCGAATTCATTCGCCCCTACAACCCAACAGGCTTTCTGCGCATGTCCAGTCGGGATGCCTATTCACGGAAATCGCCTTAAGCCCTGAAATACCCAAGTTGGAACCGGCCGTCGGTGTCGCCGCACCAGCAGGTAACACCTGTGCAGGCACCTTCAATTCGTCGGCGTGAGCGGCAACTTCCGTTTCCGGAACTTACGGAAACCGTGATCCAGATCACGAAGCCCCACTTGCAAAACAGCGGTGAGACGCGGAAAGTACACACCGAGGGGCGATGGACTTCGGCAGGACCGCCAGCCGATGGGTAGCACCGAGCCACTGGGGGACCCGCGGCAGGGCCCGAAGCGGCCTCAAAAGCGAGCGCGCCCCACGGGGCTCGTGCTAATTCTCAGCGTCATCAGTGGCGCGCGCTGCTTTTTTAGGCCGGACGTTAGGCTCGGTAACTTCGGCAACGGAAATACTATGTATCAAGAAATGTGGGTTAGGCTTTACGACTGCTCCGTAATGCAAAGACGCAGCCATTCCACGAACGAAAAATGCTGGACTTAGGTACCATTTGCGGCTGCAAGAACGCTAACCGCCCGCACCAGCCTGGGCCGCGCGACGAGTGGGTTCCGCCGCCGCACCGGCTTAATCTCATGTGCAAACGTCGTATTTGCTATCTTGAAAAGAGGATATACAGATGGGCTTATTTGATTTTCTAGATCCCGTTCAATCTACAGGTAACTGGGTTGCATCAACTGCTAAGAAAATCACAAGAGGAGATTGGGGAAAGGCTAGAAACGATATTTCGCCATTACTAGTCCAAATGGTGCGAACAAGACCAGGAACACCCGCTTCTGTAGAAGCGGAAATATACAAGAATGAGGTAGATTCGCTATCAAAATTGGGGACAGCTCTACTTATTTCTGAAGCTCGTAGTGTGAATCCTAGCGATATTCCCGGCATTCAAAGTAAGATTTCAAACATATTGAAAGAAAAAGGCATACCGCAAGACTTAATATGAGTCCCGAATTTCGGGGACAGTTTTCTTAATTCAGGGGCATGGGGTCAGGTTTTGCCTTAAGAACAGAGAGCCTAACTTAGTCATTGTTAATAATCTAGTGAATAGTATAGGCAAATAAATGTTAGAGTTGCTAATAGTGCTATTGAGTATCGTGATGCTGATCGGTGGGTACGCAATTGCTCGAGAAACATCATTATTTGGGCCTAGGCATGGTTTTCTTATCAATTGGCAAGATCACCCATGGCGTTCTTTCGAGACCGTCTGTGCGTATATCACAACTGCTTTATTGATTCTTATAGCTATAAAATGGATAATTGGTTTATTCTTATAAATTCCAAGAAGGCTAAAATAAACCAACATCAAGAAACATAATTCTCGCAGAAAAGGTAGTCGGCCTAAATAAACGTGCAGAACAAGATTTCCTCGCTCGCCTAGACGCTATGCCGGTTGAGGAAGCTAGAGAAAAAATACTGAAACATGATTTTGGAGTTTCTCTTGAGCATCCGCACCACCAGCTAGGAATGCAATGCTAGTTACGGTGACAGTTTACTAAATGCACTGAATGCGGATGGGCGTTGAACGCAACCCCGTAATTACTGTATTTAGTAAACTGTCACCGTAATTTGAGGCGCGCTACGACCGGCGGAGCAGAACTCGGGCATCGCAGTAGGCGCGCCCGCTTTAGGCGAAACGTTAGGCCTCTGATCTCCTTATGTCCAATACGGATTCAATCGACCTTAGCTTGCTTGAGAATAGCCATGCCTTCCTCAACGAAGCTGTGGCGAAGGTTCTGGTAGCAACCTCCGACATTCGGCATTGGCAGTTTGCGATCCTCAATCTTGTGCAGTCACTCGAACTAAGCCTCAAAGCTGCTCTCAGTGCAATTCATCCGATTCTGGTCTACGAAGACATCGACAACCCGAAAAACAGCCTGAGTTCCATTCGCGCAATTCAACGACTTGAAAACCCAAAGATCGGCGGGTTCACTTTCTCAGATAGAGACAAGACAAGGATTCGGAGTGCTATTAAAGTGCGGAATGAGGTTACCCATTCGGGCTTCAATTTTACTGGTCAGCACGCCGCAGCAAATTTCTTCGAGATATTTGCCTTTGTGTCCGATTTCCAACGACGTCGTCTCAACACCGATGTAGCCGATCTAATTCCGTCCGAGAACTTCCAACAGCTTTTACAGATTCGGAGGCTCCTTGATGAGTTAGTGTTAAGAGCCAAGAACCGAATTGCTGAAGAAGAAGTCGATGGCAAGTTCGTATGGGCATGTCCGAATTGCGGAGAGGACACCTTTGTCATCGAAGACGGCGCCGATATCTGCTATGTGTGCTCCCATGCGGAGGCTGTAGTTGAATGCGCGCACTGCGAGCAGTTGAATTTCGAGTCCGCCATGGAGTCGTTTTTCGAGTCTCTCGACACAGACTACGATGAGGGACGGACCGTTATGCATAACTCCTATGGCTACAGCAACTTCGAGGCCTGCCCCGATTGCGTCTCGAAGATCATGCGAGATATTCAAGAGCAGCGAGTGCAAGAAGAATTTCATCGGCTGGAAGAGGAGTATCACCATAGAAACGCCTAACAGAGTTCCCGCGAATTCCGGGGGCAGTTTACCTAATTCCCAGGGAAAACGGGCCAGGCTCTGTTACGAATCCAATAATTGCCTTACGAACACCCAAAGAGCGAGCGCGCTATCAGGGTTCGAGTTGGTTTGTAGGGTCCGTGGGTGGTGCGTGCTGGCTCGGGGAACACGTTATGCAATTCAAGTGAGGTCAGTGTGTACCTGAAAGCCGGAGACGAATATGCAGATGGCGAAATGGCGCTACTCGCCGATCTGCTGGCCATGGTCGATAAGGAGATACTCCGAGTTCAAGAAAAGATTAAGGCATCCAAAGATCCTGAAACAGACGGATTATTGGATCGCGGGGAGTACTTCGTTGGCATAGGAGTAACTGCAATTCAACAATATTTTTCCGATACCTTGACGCTGACGGGCATTGATAAAAAAACCGCATTAGAACTTGGTCCGAAGCACTCTAAGAACTATTCCATTTTTCAGGTTATCAACGCAGCGGCAAACTATTGGAAGCATTCGGCTGAGTGGTATTCAGAATCAGAATTGAGAAAGGACGCGCAGCGCACGATTCAGGTTGTATCTGAGGTTTCAGGCACTAATTACTACATGCTCTACAATTCACTTCACGCATTACTCCGTAGTTCAGATGTCACCCTATGCTCTTTGCTGCCCATGCTAGTTCTTTGGCGAACTGCTGTCGATGGAGAGAGGCAAAGGAATGCATAAAACGGCGCTCCAGCCGACGTCAGGCCGCGATGCGGACTTTCTCGGCTTAGCTTGGACTTAAGTATTGGCTGTGCCACTTAGTAAAGACAATCTATGCGAGGCAACGTGAACGTTAGATATGCGATCCAGGCTGGCTGGCCAAATCAATTAAATTTGCATCAGCGGGTTTCTGCGTTTACCCACGCTGGTAGGGTTGCTTCGTTCAAAATAGGTATTACTAGCGACCCAGGCAGAAGGGCGTCCGTATATACAGCTAATGGGACTCGATACGAAGAAATGGTTGTACTTTATAGTACAAGTTCGAAAAGAAATGTTCGAGAGATGGAGCAAATATTAGTCCAATATTTCAGAGAGAATGAGCGCATGGATAATGATAATGCTGGCGGCGGCGGGCTTATTTGTGAGGATGGCCCTTATTATTTATATATAACTCTACGAAAACCATAACCGGTCTGAGATCAATTATAACTTCAATGTAAATTACGGTGACAGTTTACTAAATGCATTCTTTACTTAATTCCAGAACCAAGAAAAGCATAAAGAATGCCTAACTCTCGGCCAAAGAGCGAGCGCGCGCCACGGGCGTTGCGCTGGTTTGCAGGTTCATCGGTAGCGCGCGCCGCTGGCCTGAACGTTAGGTTCCACAAAGATCAAAGCCATGAAACATAAACCAATTTCCAGCTTGTTCGCCTTTGTAGCAGCATGTTCCGTTGCGGCTGCTGTAAACGCGGATTCTCTTGCGTATGTTGCATCATTAACTCTTGAGGATACTGCCGGCAACGTAAAGACGCAATTAGAAAGAACGACGCAAGGAAATTGTGATCGCAAACTAAAAGCCATTACCAGAGACGCAAACGCGCAGCCAGGCATTACCCGCATCGTAAGCTCAAAATGCGGCGAAGTAACGGCTCTAATTGGCTTCTTTGAAAGAAAGAGCATGGGAGTCCCCTACATTACTATCGGTGATAATAGCGTTTTGATTTTACGTGGCGCAAATGAAAATGTTTGCAATAACGCAGCTCTGCTAGTCAGGCAAATGGGCAACAACTCAGCATGTATATTTCCAGTTAAAGTGTACGAGTAAAAACGAAGTGAAAAATGCACACGAAATAGGGGACAGTGCGGCCTGGCAAGGCCGCGTGTTCTAGCGGGTGAGAGTCCCGCCTGGGTAATCGTGAGCCCAGTATCGAGCCTTGCGGCGTGACCGGTAACGGGCACGTCGATGCGTAGGCACGAAAGCAGGCGAGGTGCAAAGGTAACGGGTGATGCCGACCCTGAAGGTGTTGAGCCCCGAAAATTTTGGTTGGCGAGTGCCGACAGCTAAAGGGGTCAGAGCCTGAGCTATCCCCACGAAATCACTTTCTCTATCAGCTAGATAGATACGCATCAAGTGGCTGGCAGAGGCCCTGACGCCGGGGTTCCGCTAACCTACTGATGTCTCGCTCAAGTTCGTGGGGATACCTCAGGGTCAGAGCCCTTTAATTCGGCTAGCCGGCTGAGCTAAAGGGGTCAAAGCTAAAGGGGTCAAAGCCCTTTAATTCGGCTAGTCGGCTGAGAAACGCCTATGCAATTGCCTAACGAACGCCCAAAGAGCGAGCGCGCGCCATCAGGGTTCGAACTGGCTTGCAGGGTCCGTGGGTGGCGCGCGCCGCCTTGGGCTCCACG